>PBNV01000009.1 GCA_002723345.1 Rhodospirillaceae bacterium | reverse complement strand
GGCCATCGTGACGGGTGTCCCCCGTCCAGCCATGGGACGGATCAATCTTGGACTTGATAAGCGGGCCGGCAAGGGGGGTGAGAAGGTCGTCGCGGACGAAGATGGCAAACCCGCCATTTCTGACTATCGGGTTATCGAACATGCCGGTCGTTCAGCTGCTTGGTTGTCCCTAGAGCCGGTTACGGGCAGAACCCATCAACTCCGGGTGCATTGTGCCGCCTTGGGCACGCCTATCCTGGGGGATGGTAAATACGGCGGTACAGAGGCGTTTATCAAAGGCTCAGGCAAGGCCGCACGTCAGCTTCATCTTCATGCTAGAGCCATTCGTATTCCAAACCCCGGTGGCGGCATACTGGAGGTGAACGCCCCGCTTCCCGACCACATGAAAAAAACATGGAAATTGTTAGGTTTTGAGGAAGGTCTGGAACCCCATCCCTTTTATGATGAGATCAAAATATGAATACAGTGCCGCTTAAACTTGCCGTCTTGGATTGTGACGGCACAATCGTCGATTCGAAAACCGCGATCATTACGTCTATGACGGCCGCCTTTGTGAATGTAGACTTGGCGCCACCCAAACCGGAAGAGATCGTCAGGATTGTCGGGTTGAATTTGGCGGATGCCATGGACGTTCTTTTGCAGGGGCAAAAACCGGAGAAGATCCCAACTTTGGTCGACGCTTACCGGGAAGTCGCAACCCAGCACCGTGCGGGCGGCCAATGGGAAAATCCTCTCTATCCAGATGCAAAAGAGGTTATTCAGGCTTTGAATGCATCAGGGTGGTTGTTGGGTGTGGCAACAGGGAAATCCAAGCGGGGACTGGATGCTGTCTTCGACACACACGAAATCGGCCACCATTTTGTTACCGCGCAAACCTCAGACATCGGTCCCGGTAAACCAGCCCCGGACATGCTGTATCGAGCGTTGCGAGAGACCGGTGTTGAGGCTCGCAATACGGTGATGATCGGGGACACGACGTTTGATATGGAGATGGCTATGAATGCTGGGGTGTCGGCAATTGGCGTCTCATGGGGATACCATACAGATAAGGACCTTCTTGCGGCAGGCGCTCGGGTCATTGTACACGGTTTCCAGGACCTTCCTGGCGCCTTGGAGAGCACGATCGGGGATCGAATATGATCATCACTTTAGTCTCCGCGATAGCGTATGAGGGAATGATTTTCCAAACATATCAATGTGGGCAGAGTGGATGCGGCACATGACCGATTGGCGTAATCTTAAACGATTTTATAAGGAGGCTAGCGCGATACAGACGGACGATGGATTTACCGTCGTCTTGGATGGAAAGCCCGTTAAAACCCCGGGCAAAAGAGACTTGGTGGTGCCGTTGGAGGTAATCGCAGAAGCAATCGCCGCGGAATGGCAGGAACAGGGGGAAACCATTGATTTGCCTGCCATGGCTATGCTCCGCCTTGCAGCTACGGCCATCGACCGGGTTGCCATTAATCGCGCAGAGGTTGATGCGGTGACGTTAAAATTCGCAGAGACGGATCTTTTGTGTTACCGGGCTGGGCAGCCGCCGGAACTCGCTGCACGACAAGAAAAATCCTGGCAGCCGCTGCTTGATTGGGCAGACTCCTACCTACAAGCGCCACTTGTAATAACAGAGGGGGTAGTGCCCGTGGTTCAGCCCCATGAGGCGTTGAATGGACTCGGCGCGGCGTTGACTGGGCTATCTGATCTCGAGGTGACGGCGGTTTCCGGGATCGCGGCGGCAACCGGCTCTTTGGTCATTGGGTTCGCGGTGAAACATGGTCGTCTCTCGCCAATTGAAGCCGCCAATGTTGGATTATTGGACGAGTTGTTCCAGATGGAACAATGGGGAGAGGACGAAATAACCCAAGAGCGACATGCGGCCATTCGTCAGGAGATCAATGAATCCGCCCGTTTTTTGGGACTTCTCTCTTAATCTGGAGAAATTCTGCAGACTTTAGGGTGAAATACGAGGTGAGGAAACTAGGTAGGATATTTTTGAGGGGTGGCACTCGCCTGTGTGGTTCGGTAAATAATCCAGCAGATACAAAAGTGAGTTCATGCCATGTTTGACATCATTCGACAGCTCGAAGAACGGCGGGCCCGAGCCCGGGCCGGTGGTGGAAAAAAGCGGGTGGAATCCCAACATGCGCGCGGAAAATTAACTGCGCGGGAGCGGATTGACTTGTTGCTGGACCCAGAGTCCTTTGAAGAATGGGATATGTTCGTGGAACATCGTTCCACCGATTTTGGCATGGATAAGTCCCATATTCCAGGCGACGGGGTGGTGACCGGACATGGCACCATCAACGGCCGCACGGTCTTCGTCTACAGTCAGGACTTTACTGTGTTCGGTGGGTCTCTCTCCGAGACCCATGCGGAGAAGATCTGTAAAATCATGGACCAAGCCATGAAGGTGGGCGCACCGGTTATCGGTCTTAATGACTCAGGCGGTGCGCGTATTCAGGAAGGGGTTTCGTCTCTTGCCGGCTATGCGGAAGTGTTTGCCCGTAACGTCGAAGCCTCGGGCGTGGTGCCGCAAATTTCGATGATCATGGGGCCCTGTGCAGGCGGCGCGGTGTATTCACCTGCCACCACAGATTTCGTGTTCATGGTGAAGGACACTTCCTATATGTTCGTGACTGGCCCGGACGTGGTCAAAACCGTTACCCATGAGGATGTCACCCAGGAAGAATTGGGAGGCGCCACAACGCACACGACCAAATCCGGTGTATCCGATATGGCATTCGAAACCGACATCGATGCATTAGAACAGCTACGTCGGTTTATGGATTTTCTCCCGGCCAGCAACCTGGAATATCCACCGGTCATTCCAACCGATGATCCCCCAAACCGGCAGGAACCATCCCTGGACAGCCTCGTGCCCGAAAATCCCAATGAACCCTATGATGTGAAGGAGTTGATCGTCAAACTGTTAGACGAGAGTGATTTCTTCGAGCTCCAGCCGGATTACGCCAAAAATATTATAATTGGTTATGGCCGAATGGAGGGGTCTACCGTAGGCATCGTCGCCAATCAGCCCATGGTTCTGGCGGGTTGTCTCGATATCGATGCGTCTGTGAAAGCCGCCCGTTTTATCCGGTTTTGCGATTGCTTCAACATTCCCATTGTCATGCTAGTTGATGTTCCAGGTTTTCTCCCGGGGACCCAGCAGGAATATGCCGGGCTCATTCGTCATGGTGCCAAACTTCTCTTTGCCTTTGCGGAAGCGACTGTGCCGAAGGTCACGGTCATAACCCGCAAGGCCTATGGCGGGGCCTATATCGTGATGGGATCAAAGCATTTACGCGGCGATGTCAACTACGCTTGGCCGAGTGCTGAGATTGCAGTCATGGGCTCTAAAGGCGCTGTTGAAATTATTTTCCGACAGGACTTAGATGATGCGGAAAAAATAAAAGAAAGGGAACAGGAATACCAGGATCAATTTGCCAATCCCTTCCGGGTCGGGGCGCGTGGTTATATCGATGACGTGATTATGCCGCATAACACCCGTTGGCGTATCATTCGATCTCTGCGTATGCTCAAGACGAAGAAGCAGGAACTGCCCTGGAAGAAGCACGGCAATATTCCGTTGTGACCGCTCACTTGCGCGGACGGCAGTTTGGTCCGCAGTTAACTAAGAGGTATGTGGAAGGACGACCTAACAATGTCACGGACGAGAAAAAACTACCGCCCTGTGTCGGATGCTTCGAGTTACCATGTCCACCTTTACTATGATGGTAGGAGCAAACAGCACGCCGGTAATTTACGTCGGGAGATGGCGCACCTGTTTGGGGATAAGATCGACATTGGACGCTGGCGGGACAAAGCACCTCAGGGCCCTCATCCGGTATCCCATTTTCAGGTAGGCTTTGATCGTGATGTTTTTCCCGATATCGTGACGTTTCTCTCGCTCAACAGGGGCGATTTGAGCATCCTTCTCCATCCCAACACAGGCAACGGCTACGAGGACCATACCCAGAATGTAATGTGGATCGGGCCGTCCATTCCGCTGGCCCAGGATTGGCTCGACCGCAACGAAAAGCGCGTTCAGGGAGCCGCCGGTGACATGCATCAGGACCCCAGCGCGACGCATGCGGCCGCATGATTCAGAACGATTAAGCCGTGTGGACACTTATGCGCCTGTTGTTGCCAACTCCGTGCTTCACAGCCTTTTGACTGACGTTGGGCAGGTTAGTTTAAGCTGCCCCTTGCCTCTTCAATGGCCCGCCAGAGTTTCTGCGGTGTCGCGGGCAGGTCGATATGGCGTATTCCCAGCGGTTTCAATGCGTCCATGATGGCATTCATGGCACAGGCGATTGATCCCACTGTTCCTGCTTCACCGGCCCCCTTCGCGCCGATCGGGTTGGTCTCCGTCGGTATTTCGTTGGCAGTCACCTCGAACAAACAAAAATCCTCTGCGCGCNGCATGGCGTAGTCCATAAAAGACCCGGTCAGCAATTGTCCGTTTTGTTCATCATAGACGAGGTCTTCCATCATCACCTGCCCCAAGCCTTGCACGACGCCGCCATGAATTTGGCCTTTGAGGGTGAGGGGGTTCACCACCACCCCGACATCGTCGACGACAGTATACTTGATGATTTCCAGACATCCCGTGTCCGGGTCGATTTCCACCTCACAGATGTGGCACCCGTTGGGAAAGGTCGGTGCCTCCGTTTGAAAACGCGAAGTCTCGGATAATCCTGGTTCCACACCGTCAGGTAGCTCGGAAGGGGTGTGGGCAATTTTGGCGATTTCTTGGATAGAAACCGACCGGTCTGTCCCGCCAATGGTGAAATCGCCTTTGTCAAATTCGATGTCACCGGCAGAAGCCTCCAAGACGTGGGATGCGATGACCTTGCCTTTTTCGATGACCTGGTCTGCGGCGAGCCGCAATGCGCTCCCGCCCATAAACGTCGAGCGTGAGCCGAACGTCCCGTTGCCCTCGCCGATTTGAGCGGTGTCACCATCTACAAAAGTAGCGTCGTCGGTATCAATGCCGAGCATGGAAAAGAGCATTTGCTTGTACATGGTTTCATGACCCTGGCCGCTACCTTTGGTGCCGAGCACCATGGTGGCCTTGCCATCCGCATCAAACGTAATTGACGCGGCCTCAGTGGGTTGCCCCTGAGCAAGCTCAATAGTGTTGGACAGGCCGATGCCCCTCAGTTTACCGCGAGACTGGGCGTCTGCGCGACGCGCCTCAAAGCCGGCAAAGTCCGCTTTCTCCATGCAAAAATCCATATTCTCTTCGAATTTACCGGAATCATAGGTGTACATGAACCCGGTTTTGTAGGGCAGAGCGTTTGCAGGGATGTAGTTGCGCCGGCGCAATTCAATTCGGTCAATGCCCATTTCCTGTGCGGCCAAGTCGACCATGCGTTCCAGAACATAGGCCGCTTCGGGCCGGCCGGCTCCCCGATAGGGTGCCGTCTGATTGGTGTTGGTGAGCTGGAGCGTCACTTCGTCGTGGATCGCACCTGTTGTGTAGGGACCGGACAATACACCGATGTGTGTAATAGCCGGGAAGGCTAGCCGGTCGGTCGCGTAATAGGCCCCCAGATTGGCCTTTGTTCGAACCCGGAGACCAAGAAACTTCCCGTTCTCATCGAGACCAAGCTCGGCATCGGTGACATTGTCCCGCGCCTGGTTGTCGGTGAGCAATGCCTCTGTCCGGTCCGACACCCATTTGACAGGTTTGCCGCCGAGTTCCCGCGAAGCCCAAAGACAAAGAGTGTGTTCTGGATAGTTCCCAGCCTTCGTGCCAAATCCGCCGCCCATGTCTTCCGAAATCACCTGTACCTTCTCGAGTGGAATGTCGAAAATTTCATCGGCAAGTGCGGCCCGAACCGCGTGTGGTCCCTGTGTTCCGGCATAGAGCACATAGCGCTCATCGTCGGGGTAGTAATGGCCCACACAACTTCTCACTTCCATAGAACAGCAGGCGATCCGGTTAATGATAAAACGCTGTTTTACAACACGGTGAGCGCCGTCAATCGCCGCGTCTGTGGCCTCCCGGGGGCCCAATTCATGCAGAAAAGAAATGTTATCCGGACACCCCTCCCAGACTGCCGGGGAGCCCTCATCAGAGGCAACAACCGTATCCACTACGGAGGGTAAAGGGGCGTAGTCCACGTAGACCAGTTCAGACGCATCCAGTGCCTGCTCGAGCGTGTCCGCGACGATGAATGCAACATAGTCGCCGGCGAACTTAGTAGTATCGCTTACTAGGGCAGGCTGAGGCGAAACAAAGAAATCCTCTCCATTGGGGCGTTTCCGCGGAATACGGGGGGTTTGCGACCCAAGGCCGGAGGCCTCAAAGTCCTTGCCGGTAAGCACGAGGTGGACCCCCGGTGCTTGTAGGGCTTCCGAGGTGTCGATGGAGACGATTTTTGCATGTGCATGAGGCGAACGAAGGACATATCCCCTCAAAACTCCCTCAATTTTTTTGTCGTCTAAATAATTACCCCGACCCGTCAAAAGGCGAGGATCTTCCAGCCGCGAAACAGGCTGTCCAATTCCAAATTGACCCATGCGATACTCACATTCCGGTGTGTAATCTCACTAATATATGCAGGTTTACCCGCAGTTCCAGGTCCTTGAGGGGGAAAAAGGCCATTTAGATTGGACTATCCATCATAACAGCCAGCGAGCCGCCCACGCATTTTTACGAGCGCCAGGATGGCATCGATCGTTGGCGTGGGCGTATCTGTCAACGTGCCCATTTCTGCAACGGCGCTGACCAAGGCATCTATTTCCATAGGCCGTCCCCTTTCTAAATCCTGAAGCATGGATGTCTTATGCGCCCCGACGGATTTGCCGCCATCGATTCTTTTGTCGACGTCCAATGGAAAGCTTACGCCGATCTTTTCACCAACGTCTTGAGCTTCCAGCATCATGGCACGGATCAGCGCGCGGGTGTCCGGCGCTGTGCACATTTCTTCAAGCGTGGAGCCAGTTAGTGCACTGATAGGATTGAAACTGAGATTGCCCCAGAGCTTCAACCAGATTTCATCTCGGATGCGTGGCCGTATGGGGGCGCGAAAGCCCGCGTTTACCAAAATCGCAGCGAGAGCTTGAACGCGGTCAGTTTTCTCACCCGAGGGTTCCCCGAGACTGAGACGATTGCCCTCAACGTGATTGACAACGCCGTAGTCCGTGACCTCGGCTGCCGGATAGACCACACTGGCGATAATGCGCTTCGGCCCAATTTTATCCCATTGCACACTGCCCGGATCGACGGTTTCAAGCCGCTTATTTTTATAGGCTCCGTCGAGTTCATGAAAATACCACCACGGCACCCCATTAACGCCCCAGACGACAGCGGTCTCAGGCCCCAGCAAAGGTCGGATGGAATCCGCAATGCCCGGCACCGAGTGGGCCTTTAACGTGATGATGACATAATCCTGTGGTCCCGCGTCTTCTGGGTTTTCAAATGCGGTGGGATGGGCCACGAGGCTGGTCTCCTCGTGAATGACCGTGAGGCCGTTCTGCTGGATGGCTTCCAGGTGAGGCCCCCGGGCGATGAGTGTCACATCGTTACCTGCGAGACTGAGCTTCGCTCCCATAAGTCCACCGATTGCCCCGGCCCCAAAAATGCAAATTTTCATCTGTTTAACCGAGCCCCAGCTTGGTAGCGAGGCCAATACGTTGCAATTTTCCGGTGGCGCCTTTGGGGATTTCATCCAGAATCAGCACCTTGCGCGGTACTTTAAAGTCCGCGAGCCGAGATCTCGCAAAGTCACGGAAGTCACTCTCTGATGCAGTCTCTCCGTCTCGGAGAACGATGGCGGCAGCTACCTCTTCCCCGAGTTTTTCGTGGGGCATAGCAAAGGTGACGACTTGTTGGACGGCCGGATGATCCATGAGGATATCGTCCACTTCGCGGGGTGAAATTTTTTCGCCACCCCGATTGATGATCTCCTTTAGCCTGCCTGTGATGCTGATATAGCCGTCCTCGTCCATAACCCCTTGGTCGCCGGTTCGAAACCAGTCTCCTGAGAAGGCTTCCGCATTCGCCGCCGCATTACTCTCGTAGCCGCTAAAAACACTCTCGCCCCGGATCACGATCTCACCGGCATTACCCGGTGCCAAAAGAGCGGCACCATCCTGAGCCATGATTGCGACCTCCGGCCCTGCGGCAATGCCGACGCTGCCCGGTTTACGGGGCGCGTCCGGTAGGGGATTGCTGGCCATCTGATGCGACGCTTCCGTCATGCCGTAGGCCTCGATCACCGGGCAGGCGAAAACTGTTTCCAATTCGACCATTACCTGGGGCGGAAGCGACGAGGAAGAAGAGCGGATAAAACGCAGCGTCGCTTTTTCTAGGACCTCCTTGTTGCGGTCTGCTCGTGTCAGAATGGTCTGGTGCATCGTCGGCACCGCTGTATACCAACTGGGTTTGATATCTTCGAGAAAGCTAAAAAAATTTAGAGCATTGAAGCCGGGGGTGCAAAAAACGGACGCACCGGCGCTCAGCGATGACAGCACAGCGGCAATGAGCCCGTGTATATGAAAGAGTGGCATGACGTTGAGGCATCTGTCTTCAGGTGTAAGCCGCAAAGTTTCTGCTATATTTCCAGCGGAGACGCAGATATTCCGATTGGTTAAGGGGACGATCTTGGGCCGGGATGTGGTGCCTGATGTGTGCAGCACGAGCGCAACATCGTCGGGCGATGAAAAACCGCCATTTACCTGGGATGCTGCCGATAAGTCGCCCAAAATGCGAAAGGTGCCCGCCGGATCCTCTTCAGCCCAGTCGATCTCCAATACCGGAATATTCCGGGTCCGTGCTACATCACGCGCCGGGGTCGTGCTGCCGTGCGCCACCAAGAGCGCTTTGGCGTTGAGGTCAGATAGGTGAAAATTAAGCTCTTCTTCCCTGTACGTCGGATTGAGAGGCGCCGTCGTCGCGCCGCATCCGACCGATAAAAAGGCGCTCGCCATTTCTGGTCCGTTAGGCAGCACGATGGCGACCCGGTCGTTCCGGCCGATGCCCCGCGAGTTGAGAGCGGCAACGGTGGCCTCCGCCTGAGCGATGAGCTCTCGAAATGTTAGGGCCGGACGGCCGATGCCGCCCAGCGCGAGGGCGTCCTGATCGGCAGTTTTAAGAAGATCGATGATCGTCTGATGCATATTTACTAAGTCTCTGAAATAAGTGTGATTTTCAACTTATCACGGTGACCGGGCGCTGAAAATAAGGGGTAGCACTTAAATTTTGCTTATCGCAGAGCTGCGGCAATATCCCAAATTTAATTTAATGGCCTACCCTAATGGATCTGAGAAGCTTGTACGTAAGAAAAATAACGCTATGGTCTGTGGATAATTTTTTAAGCGGAAAAAAATACAATAAACCAATGACTTACTCTGGGACTCCAGTTATGGCTGCAAGGATTAGAGTGCTTCTTACTGGTCTGGTCCTCTGGGTGCTTGCCGAGCCAGTGCAAGGGGCACCGTCAATCTATAATATGGACAAGCTATTGTCGGAGCCATATCCCTTTGCATTCCATCAATCAACACGATCTGCGCCACTGGTTGTTTCACCTGTCGCCACGCCGGGCGCACAAGCCGGTTCGGCGAAAAAATCCACGGCTCCACTGTCTGTCGGATCAAGCGAAGGGTCAGATTCGGATGAATTTAATTTTGGCGACGGCGCGGGGGAGGCGGAAGAGGTCAATGATCCGTTGGAACCGCTTAACCGGGTTACGTTCGCCTTTAACGAATTCATCAATCAGTACCTGCTCGGGCCCGTCGCAAAGTTATATAACACGGCTTTGCCCGATGTTTTGCGTGTCGCCATTTCCAATTTACTTGATAACGTTGGCGCGCCGGTGACGCTTGCAAACGATTTACTGCAGGGAGAATTTGACCGAGGCTTCACTACGGCGACCAGGATCTTGATCAACACTACGGCTGGGGTTGGGGGGATGATTGATGTGGCCGAAAAGTGGGGCTTTGAAGAGCATGAGGAGGATTTCGGGCAGACGTTGGCAGTCTGGGGAATCGGTGAGGGCTTCTACCTTGTTCTCCCGCTATTGGGGCCATCCAACCCAAGAGATGGCATCGGCCAGTTTTTCGTCGACTCATTCTTCGATCCAGTGGGATATTACCTGGATGCCAAGGATTTCGACGCTGCGGGTTATGGGCTGAAATCGCTAGGGGGAATAGTTACCTATGCGGGGATTGTGAATGAACTCGAACATTTGCGTGAAACCTCAATTGATTTCTATGGCGCCCTCCGGAGTCTGTATAGACAGCGCCGAGAGGCGCTAATTAGAAACTAGTCAGACAGGGCCATACCGCCACCTTAAATCGACACGATGGAGCCAGAATATCAGGGTGTCTGGCCTGAAGCATCATAGCGTCGTATTGATTCTCAGAATAGTGATCTTCTGCTGGGTCTGAGAGTCAAGACGTGTCGTTCGGGCTTCTAAATTTAACAGACCAAAATTTTATCAATTAAGTAAACAGCCGCATTTTTAAAATGAAAGCGATAAATGTTGGCAACATTATTTTGCAAACATATCAGAAAATTTTTGAAAAAGAATTGTTCGCACTCAATTATCTTTCCACGTTTTTGTAAATTAATGTGATTCTAATTGCTACTCGGATAATGCAGGCCACTCTAATCGCGAGATTGATTGCAGACAATTTGATTTTATTCTGTCACGAATCTGTTAAAAAGCGAACATACACATGGGTTCAGTGAATTAGTATGTTTAAATCGATTTTAGTGGCAAACCGGGGCGAAATTGCGTGCCGTATCATTCGAAGCGCTAGACGCTTGGGTATAAAGTCGATTGCCGTTTACTCCGAGGCAGACCGAGGAGCACTCCATGTCGACATGGCCAGTGATTCTGTGTGCATTGGTCCGGCTCAGGCATCTGAGAGTTATCTCAACATGGATGCGATTATAGAAGCCATCGAGGAGACAGGCGCGGAGGCGGTGCATCCGGGCTACGGTTTTTTGTCAGAAAACGCGACTTTTGCTGAGCGGCTTGCCGCGGCCGATGTCACCTTCATAGGGCCCGGGCCCGACGCCATTCGTAAGATGGGGGATAAAATAGAGTCCAAGAAGCTAGCCCAGGCAGCCGGCGTTCCGACCGTGCCCGGCTACTCCGATCCCTTGAGCGGCGCTGCGGAAGCTAAAAAACTTGCGGGTGATATTGGATATCCAGTCATGCTGAAAGCGTCTGCGGGTGGAGGTGGAAAGGGTATGCGCCTGGTAGAAGACCCGGCAAAAATAGAAGATGCTTTTAAATCATGTGTGGCGGAGGCGGAGTCAAGTTTTGGTGACGGTCGCGTTTTCATTGAGAAATTTATTACCACGCCGCGTCATATTGAAATTCAGGTGCTCGCTGATTCCCACGGCCATACGCTCCACCTTGGCGAGAGGGAGTGCTCGATTCAACGCCGCCATCAGAAAGTCATCGAAGAGGCCCCTAGCCCATTTGTCACTGAGAAAATGCGTGCCGCAATGGGGGAGCAAGCGATCGCGCTTTCAGAGGCTGTGGACTATGTCTCAGCGGGCACTGTTGAATTTATTGTGGATGCTGACAGAAACTTTTATTTCCTCGAGATGAATACCCGCCTTCAGGTTGAACATCCGGTCACAGAGCTGGTCACTGGCCTAGATCTTGTCGAGCAGATGATCCGAATTGCCTATGGAGAGGAGCTCGCGTTTGGCCAGGATGACATCAGAATGGAAGGCTGGGCTATGGAATCCCGCATTTATGCAGAGGATCCCATGCGGGGCTTCCTGCCATCAATTGGGCGATTGGTGCGGTACCGGGAGCCGGTAACCTCGGCGTTTGGTATCACTAAGAATGTTCGTATGGACGGCGGTATCAACGAGGGGGACGAGATCAATCGCTTCTATGACCCCATGATCGCCAAACTTGTAACTAATGGGGACACTCGGGAAGAGGCTATCCGCCACATGTGCTGGGCATTGGATGAGTATTATATTCGAGGAGTGGCTAATAACTTGGGCTTCCTGTCAGCAGTGATGCACCATCCTCGTTTCCAACGCGGCGAACTTTCTACGAATTTTATTGCCGACGAGTTCGGCGAACGGTTTATCCCGGATCAAACCGAACACAAGGATCTTGATCTGATCGTGGCTGTTACAGGTGCCGTTCACCGCATTGCCGAGGGTAAGCTTTTGGGCCTGCAATCTCGCAATTTGTCTGGGAATATAATGTCCAAACAGGACATCCACCTAGACGATAAAAAGGTCGTTGTGTTGAATGGAACCTTTTTTCCCATTGTCACGTCCGATGCCAACGGGGAGATAGCGGTGCGGGTTCGAGACCGCAACTTTCGGATCGAGACCGATTGGTCACCCCGCAGCCCTATCTTTGCTGGGGCGGTCAACGGCGAGCCTATCTCCCTCCAAATCGAAAAGGAGGGCTCACACTATTCTGTTCAGCACACCGGTCTCACCGCCCATGCACGTGTGATGTCTCCGCTTGCAGCAGAAATGCTCGGCCGTATGCCCGAGAAAGAGGCGCCTGACACCTCAGGCCAACTCACTTCCCCCATGCCGGGGCTCTTGGTGTCCCTGGAAGTCGAGGAGGGGCAGGATGTCAAAATCGGGGAACCTCTGGCGGTCATCGAAGCTATGAAAATGGAAAACCAGCTTTTTGCTGAGAGGGATGGCGTTGTCGCCAAAATTCACCTGACGCCCGGCGACAGTCTGGACGTGGGAGAGCTTATTCTCGAATTGAGATAATTTCTATTGACTCCAGGACCCGCCTGGCAGGGATCACGGGCCCGATACACAAGGTCGGATAACAGTCCTGGAGTGAGAGGAAGTCAATAAGCGGGACTTCGCGGGTTGGGTTCGATGTCGTTGAGATGGTAGCGTGGAGGCACAAACCAGCGGGCTGATCATTCATTTTCACTCGCGCCTTCAGTTCTGTCCGAATGTGTCTCTTATGGCTAGGGTGGAGATAGTTACGGCAGCAACCCCATCAGGGTCTTTTGGCTTCCTTGATTTTGAAACCCTGTGGTGGTTTCTGGTTTCGTAACCAGTGGATGAACGATAAATCTGACGCGGGCGTCACTGGTTAAATTAGGTGGAGCTCGAGACTTGACGGTGCTCATGTCATCTCTCAATATTTCATCAGGAGGAACCGGATGACAGGACAACATGATTTGGGAGGGTCGCCGGCCGGTCCGATGGACTACAATGATCGGGATGCGCCCCCTCATGGAAAATTATTTACAGCGATTAATTCGGCCCTGCGCCAGCATGACCTCGTAACAATTGATGAGCTCCGTCGACATCTAGAAGGGCTGACCAAAGAGGAATATAACTTGCCTTATTACGATCGATGGGGGGAAGCCATGTGTAACCTTCTCGAGGAGAAAGGCGTGCTGGCTCGAGGAGAGATAGAGGCGCGTATGGAGATTATTAAAGAACGGCTGCAGAATAAAAATGACTGAAATTCCAGACTGCATTGCAGAAAAACGCTACAGCTCGGGCGATACAGTACAAATCATCGTTGCCTTTCCACCGGGCCATCGCCGTATCCCGGACTATATCAAGGGTAAAAAAGGCGTGATTGAACGCTATTGTGGGGCCTTCAAGAACCCCGAGGAACTGGCTTACGGCTTTGACGGTGAACCCAAGCGGCATTTGTACCGAGTCCGTTTTAAGCAAACAGAAATTTGGGACGCCTATGATGGCCCCGAACACGATACCCTGGATCTGGAGGTTCAGGAGCACTGGCTCAAACCTGCTTAACACGCGACCAATAAGAGCCTCACAGGAACAGAATATGACATCGAACCCGGGCGAGAATAGCGATAATTATGATCATGACCATGAGGTGCTGAAATATAATGACGACAGCGCTCATGACTATGATGAGATGGGTCGCTACGAATTGATGTCTGAGGCGCTAAAAGAGTTGCTGATTGAGAGGAATGTAGTAAGCGCTAGTGAAGTGCGCGAGTATCTCGACTTCATGGATTCACGCGGTGAACATGTGGGTGCAGAGATCATCGCCAAAGCATGGACAGATCCGGATTTCAAGAGACAGCTGATGACCGATGGAACTGCTACAGTGGCAGGAATGGGTGTTACCATGGCCGGTGCAGAGCTTATCGTTGTTGAAAATACGGACGATATTCATAATCTTGTCGTGTGCACGCTCTGCTCCTGCTATCCACGCACCATCCTCGGATTACCGCCGGATTGGTACAAAAGCAAAGTTTATAGGTCTCGGGCGGTTCATGAACCGCGCGCCGTTCTGCGAGAGTTTGGAACCATTCTGGCCGATCATGTCAGTGTGCGGGTGCATGACAGTAATGCTGACATGCGCTATTTGGTAATGCCAAAACGTCCAGTAGGGACGGAGGGGTGGAACATTCTGCAACTTGCTGAATTGGTGACCCGGGACAGTATGATTGGCATCGCGGGTGCCCAACAGCCGCCCGTTTAACCGCTACCTTGCCCCGGGGACCCAATGCTGCGCCTGCTTTTTCGCCTCTTTGGACCTTTTCCGGCTCTGATATTTGGGGACACACTAGTACTGGACCGCTGGCTGTGGCTGCGTAAACATCTCCCGCGCACTGAAGGGGGGGCGGTCTTGGTGGACGTCGGATGCGGTTCTGGCACATTTACGAACGCGGCAGCTCGACGTGGCTATTTGGCGACGGGAGTGAGTTTTAATACTGATCAAAACGAAAAAGCCCGTCGTCGGGCTGCTTGGTCACATGTTTCATCGACATTTGTCGAGTATGACATTCGGGCTTTGTCACGCCTCGGCGAGGTTCAGGGAATCGCAGACGTTGTAATATGCACCGAGACCATTGAGCATATCCTCAATGACCAAAAACTCATGATCGATCTTGCTGGGTGTTTAAAACCTGGCGGTCGGCTTCTAATGACCGCGCCCTATGAATATTACAAAGCAATTACCCCAGAAGATGATGGCCCGTTCTCCATGGTAGAGGATGGCGGCCATGTCCGGCGGGGCTATACGGCGGAGAGTTACCGCGCGCTCTGCGAGAGAGCGGGGCTGAAGATCGAAGATTTTGGATTTTGCAGCGGCCTGATAAGCCAGTGGCTTACAAAAATCTTGCGGAAACTGACGGTCATCGACTATCGCCTCGGGTGGCTTGTTATTTTGCCGCTTCGAATATTGCCGCCTGTTCTTGATCGTTTTATTTCATTGACCGGATTGTGGCCTGACTACAGTATTACGCTCATTGCAACAAAACCTAAAATCTAATCAGGAGACGGAAGCATGGTGAGGCAAGAGTTTGTTGAAGTCGACGGCAACCAAATGGAGATGTTGGTGGCGGAACCGGAGGGTGTTGGACCTCATCCGGCGGTCGTAATAGCCATGCATCTGCCAGCTCATATGGGACTTAAGGAAGATGCATTTACAATAGATTTATGTGAGCGCCATGCGGCGGCTGGATTCGCCGTCGCAGTTCCTTATGTTTTTCATCGGGTACCCCTCGAGTTAGACATGCAACAGAAGCGGGGGGAACTTCATGATGACTTGCTAATGGTTGATCTCTCCGCCGCATACGCTCATCTCGAGGCGCTGGAGAGTGTGGATAATGGCCGGATTGGGGTGCTTGGCCATTGTCTTGGCGGGAGGATCGCGTGGGTCGCGGCATGCAGGGACTCTCGCTACAAGGTGATGCTCGACTTCTGGGGTGGCAACATCAAAGACGGTTGGGGCGAAGGTTCACCGGCGGCCCTGGAACTGATTGATGGCCTCGGCTGCCCTGTTGCCGGTTTCTTCGGTAATGATGATCCCAACCCATCACCAGAAGACGTAAACGACACAGAGGAAGCCCTTAAAGCCAACGGCAACGAGTATGAATTTCACCGCTATGATGACGCGGGCCACGCTTTCATGGATTTCACTCGCGAAGAACGCTTCTCAGAAAACGCAACCCGTGACGCTTGGGAGAAGTCCATCGCCTTTCTGGACAAACACCTGAAATAGGGGCTTGAGCATGAGTGGCCTATGCTAAAAAAAATCTTTGAATGTTTTTTTGAGAATTTCGTCAAGGTTACCCAGCGAGGCCGATACGGCTAGTTTTTTGAGAGAGGTGACCCCGTAGTCTGAAATGCCGCAAGGGACGATACCATCATAATGGCTCAGGTCGGGTGCAACATTGACGGCGATGCCGTGAAATGTCACCCAACGCCGGACCCGCACGCCGACCGCGGCAATTTTTTCCTCCTCGGCGATGCCGTTCGATACCCAGATACCGACGCGGCCCTCGCGGCGCTCTCCGGTAACACCAAAGTGGGCGAGGGAGGAAATGACCCAGGACTCCAGGTTATGCACATAGGCACGGATGTCGTTGCCGCGTTTCGTAAGGTCAAGCATAACATATGCAACCCGTTGGCCCGGCCCGTGATAGGTGTATTCACCTCCTCGCCCGGTTTCGTAGACCGGGAAGCGGTCCGGGCTCAGTAGGTCTTTTTTATCGGCACTTGTGCCCGCGGTATAAAGCGGAGGATGCTCCAGCAACCATACGGTTTCCGGCGCGAGCCCGCTATGAATATCATTCGCGCGCTTCTCCATAAAGTTCAGCGCATCGGGATAGTCGATTACCCCCGTGCTTGTCCGCCATTCGATTTCCCGAGAGAGCTCAATAAGCATTCCCGGTTTGGGATGATCAGTCATGCGGTTTGGAACTCCTGGATCCATACTTTTTTCAATTCCTTGATATGTGCAGGAGGATTTGCTATCCCCGCTCGGCCGTCAGGTCAGTCTACAGGCTGGCTGTTGTAATTACGAGACAAGTGTGCGGACGTGGCGGAACTGGTAGACGCGCAGCGTTGAGGTCGCTGTGGCCGTAAAGGCCGTGGAAGTTCGAGTCTTCTCGTCCGCACCAACTTTCTCTTATTTTAGGAAAATTTGTGAAGGGTTGAGCCGCCTGTTTTAGTGACGGTTGAGAGAGGTTGAATTGGGGACCGGGCTCTCTTTTCATAGTTTATCAATACCGACGCTGTATGCTCTAGCGATGCTTTATCCAGAGTAAACAACTGCCAATGACTAAAGAGACCGATCTATATCAGCCCATAAAAGGCTTCCTAGAAGACGCCGGCTATGAGGTTAAATCCGAAATTACCGGCTGTGATGTAGTGGCATGTAAACCGGATGCACCGATGGTCATCGTTGAGCTAAAGACGCGGTTTTCCATGGACTTGATCTTGCAGGGAGTGGAACGGCAGGCATTAGCCGAAGATGTCTATCTGGCGGTCCGGAATCCGGAAACGCCAAGCAAACGGAAAAATTGGCGTAAGCGACGACGGCCTATTCTTACACTCTGCAAGAAGCTTGGGCTAGGGTTGCTTATAGTGAACCCTGCGACCGCCCATCCCGTTGAGGTGCTACTCGACCCCGCGCCTTTTAGGCCGCGAAAAAACCGTCGCTTGAAGACGCGTTTAAAAAAGGAATTTTATGCCCGCGTTGGCGATCCAAATACCGGTGGCGTGTCTCGTTCTAAAATCATTACGGCTTACCGGCAGGACGCGCTCCGCTGTGCAGCCGCCCTGCAGTTCTCTTCTTCCCTCGCGTTAAAAGTCATCAAAGACGTTACTGGCGTCGCGCGCGCGGCATCAATCCTTCAAAACAATCACTATGGCTGGTTCGAGCGTGTCTCCCGAGGCGTATACAAATTGACGGCAGAGGGGCAGGCCGCACTTCTGCAATATTCAGAAGCTGTTGCACAATTGAGGCCAGTCGCCGCCACGGCGCCCCCGAAATCTTCCAAGGCAACGGAGCAAAGTAAGACACGGTCTTGCTGAGCTTTTGATGCCTAGGTGTTTTGGATTGGATTTACGGGCAGGGCGCGAATACCTTATGCTAAGAGAGCTACAAGCAATTTGCTAAGGAGGAGTTCCGATGGACGTCCAAAATCTCTCTGTCGACGAAATGTCGAAATATGTGGCCCGCTTTAATGATTTAACGGGATCTCAGGACTCTTACATTGACGACCATCTCCCGGGACATCAGCGCTTTAAAATTAATCTGATTGGGATGGGTGTAGTGGAGGCGGCTCGCCCTGAGCTGATGCCAAACATTCCGTTGCCGGCCCATGGTTTCAATTTGGGCATGATTCAAGCGCAGCCGGGGAACGGCGCTGCATTGCATGCCCACGAAACCGAGGAGGTCTTCATGCCCCTGGTTGGGTCCTGGACCATTGTCTGGATGACGGGGGAGGGCGAAAAAGAGATTGTCTTGGATCCTTTTGACTCCATCAATATTCCGATCGGCGTATATCGTGGGTTCCGTTATGACGGAGAGGGAACGGGAACACTTCTGACCATTATCGGTGGACCCGAAGCGGGCAAAGTGGATTGGCACCCAAAAGTGGTGGAGGCGGCCGCTCAAATCGGGCGGACCCGGAATGAAGATGGGGAACTGATGGTCTCGAAATAGATCAGCGCGTAATAGATTAATTTTTACCATAAGCCGTTACCGTCGCTTTCCTCGGGTCGGGTCTAGTCGCTGCTCTTGAGAGCCTTCCCTAGAAGCAATCTGGTCTCTATAAGGTGAGGTGGCAGTCCAACTAGCCCTGCACCCCCGGGAGACCATCATGGCCGACAAACTGGACCAGGAAGCCCTCGACTATCATCGCTATCCGACGCCCGGCAAAGTGGCGATGGTTGCAACCAAACCGCTTGCCAACCAGCATGATCTCTCGCTGGCGTACTCGCCAGGGGTGGCAGTCGCAAGCAAGCTTATTGATGAGGATCCATCCGAGGCCTTCAACCTGACATCTCGCGGAAATCTTGTTGCTGTGATCTCAAACGGAACAGCGGTGCTGGGGCTCGGAAATATTGGCGCACTCGCGTCAAAGCCGGTGATGGAGGGCAAGGCCGGTCTGTTTAAAAAATTTGCTGGGATCAATGTTTTCGATATTGAGATTGATGAAACCAAGCCCGAGGAATTGATAAAAATAGTTCGGTCTTTGGAGCCGACATTTGGGGGGGTCAACTTAGAAGACATTAAAGCACCGGAATGCTTCATCATCGAGGAGAAGCTCAGGAGCGTAATGAAAATCCCCGTCATGCATGATGATCAGCACGGCACGGCGATTATAGTCGGAGCGGCAGTGTTAAATGGATTGAAACTGGCAAAAAAGCAGATCAGCGGGATAAAATTGGTTGTGTCAGGCGCAGGTGCCGCGGCCTTGGCCTGTCTCGATCTTCTAGTCAAACTGGGAGTAAGAAAAAAAAATATTTGGGTCACCGATATTGCAGGCGTTATCTACGAAGGCCGGACGGAAGAGATAAATGACTACAATATACGCTATGCTCAAAAGACGGAGGCTAGAGTTCTCGATGACGTAATCAGCGATGCCGATGTTTTCTTAGGCGTGTCCGCACCCGGGGTTTTGCGCCAAGAGATGGTAAAGAAAATGGCAGACCAGCCACTTATTCTGGCACTGGCTAACCCAACACCAGAAATCACGCCGGAAGAAGCACATGCAGTGCGCCCTGATGCAATTCTTGCGACTGGCCGGACGGATTATCCTAACCAAGTTAATAACGTTCTTTGTTTTCCCTACTTGTTCCGCGGCGCACTTGATTGTGGGGCGACGGCAATTAACGATGATATGAAAATGGCTTGCGTAACGGCTCTCGCGGAACTGGCACACGCCGAGTCTGACGAGAGAGTGGCCGAGGCATATGGCGGTCAAGACCTAAAATTTGGGCCCGATTATATTATCCCGAAACCCTTTGATCCGCGGCTCTTGGTTGAGCTGGCACCAGCCGTCGCCAGAGCTGCAATGGCGTCAGGGATTGCAAGCCGCCCGATCGACGATTTTGAGGCCTATCGCCAGAAACTTCTCGATTTTGTATTCCGCTCCGGAACTGTGATGAAACCTGTTTTTGACCAGGCGAAACGAAACCCGCGTCGGGTCGTTTACGCGGAAGGCGAATCTCGTCGTGTATTGAGAGCGGTTCAGAACGCACTGGATGAGGGTATTGTGCGTCCAATTTTGATCGGCCGACGGCGTGTTATATCACTGCGCATAGAGCAACTGGGGCTGCGTCTCAAGATTGACGAGGATTTTGACCTCGTCGATCCGGAGGGTGACGACCGGTATAGAGTATATTGGGAGCTCTATCATGCTCTAACGAGCCGTGATGGTATCTCTCGGAATGAGGCCCGTTTCCTGGTCAGAACCAATAACACGGTTATCGCGGCGTTGATGCTTAGGCAGGGGGAGGCAGAGGCTATGATTTGCGGTGCTACTGGACGCTACCGAGAACACATCCCTCACGTCCTTAAAATCGTTGGCGTGAGGGAGGGGGTTGACCGGGCTGCTGCTGTCAGCATGCTAATTATGCCAAAGGGGACGATTTTTATCTGCGATACACATGTCAATCCGGGACCATCTGCTGAACAAATTGCCGGCTTTACTTTATTAGCGGCGAACACCGTTCGCCGTTTCGGTATAGAACCCAAAGTGGCTGCTTTATCACACTCAAATTTCGGTTCCTCGCAAAACGCGAACGCTACGAAGATGCGTGATGCTGTGGACAAAATCAGGGCCCTAGATGGCAGCTTGGAGATTGACGGTGAAATGCATTCGGACGCCGCGCTATCGCAAGACATGAGGGACGTGTTGGTTTCAGACTCAAAATTATCCGGGAGGGCTAACCTGTTGATCATGCCTTCCCTTGATGCTGCCAATATCACCTTTAATGCGCTGCGAATGTTGGCGGATGGTGTGGCGGTAGGGCCCATGCTTGTCGGGATGGCGCAGCCTGCTCATGTTGTTCAGGAAACCGTGACCGTTCGGGGGCTTGTAAATATGACAGCCCTAGCGGTAGTCGAAGCGCAAGCCAACGTGAACTCAAAAGATTAGCGAGACTTGGCAGCATGCGAGAACGCCAGAAGCCGGTCGTCGCCGAACCTGCGGAATCAGTGTCCGGCCTGAGCTCCGAGTTTTTAGAGTCATTTAAAGCGGCCATGGATTTGTGCCAGACTGATGAGGTGCAAAGACAAGCTGAGACATTACATCCGGCGGACCTTGCCGACCTTCTAGAAGCTCTACCATCGGAGAAGCGAGAAGACCTGGTTGATCTTCTGCGCCAGGATCTTAATCCGGCAATGATCGCGGAGCTAGATGAAGCTGTCCTTGAACGCGTTGTTAATCAGTTGAGCGCTCAAGAAATGGCCGATGCAGTTGCTGAGATGGAAACGGATGATGCCGTAGATGTCGTTGAAGAACTGGGTGAAAAAGATCGACGCGACGTTCTTGACGCCTTGCCGATCGGCGAGCGAACCCTAATTGAAGAAGGGCTTTCATACCCAGAGGACAGTGCCGGGCGTCTTATGCAGCGCAATGTCATGGCGCTGCCCGCGCATTGGAACGTGGGTCAGGCAATCGATTTTATGCGCGAGGAAGAGGACCTTCCGCGAGATTTCTTTGATGTATTTTTGGTGAACCCAACGCATAAACCGATTGGCAGCATTCCGTTAAGCCGGGTGATACGGACAGAGCGGCGTGTTGCCTTGAGTGACCTTATGCTTGAGGACATGAAAATTATTCCTGGTACGTTGGATCAGGAGGAGGTGGCTTTTGTATTTCGTCAGAGAGATCTGGTTTCGGCTCCTGTTGTCGACGCTGGCGGGCGGCTGATTGGGGTCATCACGGTCGATGATATTGTCGACGTGATCCACGAAGAGCATGAAGAGGATATAATGCGTCTTGGTGGCGTGGGTGAGGAAGATGACCTTTATAGTGCCGTGATCGCTACCACTCGTTCTCGCTTCTTCTGGTTACTTATTCATTTACTTGCCGCAATCGTAGCATCTTATGTGATCAGTTTCTTTGCTGGAACCATAGAAGAGATGGTCGCACTTGCCGTTCTTATGCCAATTGTCGCAACCATGGGTGGAACGGCGAGTGTCCAAGCGTTAACCGTGGCAGTGCGTGCTATTGCCATGAGAGAACTGACGGTGTCGAACGCCCTCCGAGCCGTGTGTAAAGAAATCATTGTAGGCATGCTAAATGGCCTTCTTTTTGCCTTACTGATTGGAGCTGTCGCATGGTCCTGGTTTGGTAGCCCGGCGCTGGGGGGGGTTATTGGAATGGCTATTGTGATAAATTTGACAGTGGCGGGATTCTCTGGGAGCGCCTTGCCTGTTCTATTGCAACGTCTGGGGTTCGATCCCGCCGTCGCTTCCAGTGCGTTTCTTACCTCTATCACGGATGTTGTCGGATTTTACGTTTTCTTGGGGCTCGCTGCATTTTTGTTGCTTTGAATAGCTATCGGCCAGACATTTAAAACTGTGTTATCGTTGGATTGATTTTTCGGTTACAAACGCTTGAACGCAATCTCTTGGTTAATTATTCAGCACGATCAGTATGGTAAAGGTTGAAAACAAAGATGCGGAGCACTTCCTGGCTCTACTGGAACAGCGAGTGGCGGAGTTGCAGGCAATCTCGCATTACCCTAAAAATAATCCTGACGAGATAAATTTCGATGATTATTCTAAATTCCGGGAGATGATGGCCGAGTGTCTCTCTTTTATGGTCATTATCGAACGCAGAATAGGCCTGCAAGGTGAAGGCCAGAAGCAGCGTCTTCTCGAGCAATTTGAGACATTGACTGCCGCTGTTTGGTCAATCCTGCTGGACGGCGCCCTTGGTTACTTGACGGTTATTTGTGAGCGCGATCATTTGCCACTTGGTTCGGAGCATGTCTTTGTCCAAGAACTCAAGACACTCCATGATGCTGAAAAAATACTTGGAGAAGGAAGGTACGAAAAACACCTTGTCTCCGCCGCAATGGAGCAGAGGGCAAAGGCCGAGGAAATCTTAAATATGGTTATCGATCGGGTACCCGAAATGTTAAACCTGGATTAGGGCGGCACTAAACAAACGACAGCGCGGCAGTGACCTTGGGTTGGCGAGGACATATGTCTCCTTCTCGATCCATGGTTACTTTATCATTTTGTTGAGCGTCTGGCTTTATCAGGTGAAGCTGGTGTTTGTCACGGTGGCTTGGGGGTTTAAAATGTCATCACCGATATTTGGAATGGGGACCGCATGAATGAAGGATGATCCAGTCGTTATTGTTGGCGCGGCGCGCACGCCAATCGCCGGGTTTGGCGGGGGGTTCGCGGATATGACTGCACCTGAATTGGGGGCGGCAGCGATTTCAGGTGCGCTCGTTAAGGCCGGTCTTGCGGCTGCAGATGTTGAAGATGTAACCATGGGCCTGGTGTTGGCGGCGGGGCAGGGACAGGCCCCAGCTCGCCAGGCTTCGTTGGGCGCCGGAATTCCTCAGAAAACAGGGGCGACGACCGTGAACAAGATGTGCGGGTCAGGAATGAAGGCCACCATGCTTGCCCATGACAATCTTATGGCAGGTAGCCATTGCGTCATGGTGGCTGGCGGAATGGAGAGCATGACGAATGCGCCTTATCTTTTGCCAAAGGCTCGGGCCGGAATGCGAATGGGGCATAGTCAGGCTAAGGACCACATGTTCCTCGATGGTCTCGAGGATGCCTACGACAAGGGTAAGTTAATGGGGGAGTTTGCGGAAAATACGGCTGAGACTTTCCAGTTCACGCGAGAAGCGCAAGATGCATTCGCTATAACCTCGTTGGACCGAGCTTTGAGAGCTGCTGAAGATGGAACATTCGCCCGTGAAATAACAGCGGTCACCGTAAAATACCGAAAGGGCGAAAACAAAGTCGAACGTGATGAACAGCCAATGAATGCCCGGCCGGATAAAATACCCGAATTGAAGCCAGCCTTCCGAGATGGCGGCACTGTTACTGCGGCAAATTCCAGTTCTATTTCTGATGGCGCAGCCGCTCTCGTTCTTATGCGCCGTTCGGAGGCAGAAAAGAGAGGTCTGTCGCCTTTGGCCGCCATTCGCGCACACGCGACATATGCAGCTCAGCCCGAGTGGTTTACGACGGCCCCGATTGGTGCGGTAAATAAGGTTCTTGAGCAGGCGCGATGGACGAAAGCGGGGGTTGACCTGTTTGAAATCAATGAAGCATTTGCTGTTGTGACCATGGCGGCCATCAGGGAACTTGGGCTCTCTCACGACGAGGTGAATATTCATGGAGGTGCCTGTGCGCTGGGCCACCCTATTGGTGCGTCGGGAGCGAGGATCGTCGTCTCATTATTAAATGCATTGGCAAAACACGATCTCAAAAAGGGCGTAGCGACTTTATGTATCGGCGGCGGGGAAGCAACTGCAATGGCGATTGAGCGAATACACTAGGGGGCAGGACAGCTCGGATGACAGAAAAAACCGTATTGATGGAGAAGGACGCCCGGGGGGTTGCCACCGTCACACTCAACCGCCCGGAAGTTTTCAATGGATATAACGAGGCATTGCTGACCTCTTTGCGAGACGTTTATGTTGAGTTGGACTCGGATCCTTCTATTCGCGCAGTTCTCCTGAGAGGAGCTGGTAAACATTTCTCCGCCGGGGCTGATGTAAACTGGTTCAAGGAACTTGCCACCGCCGAACCAAGTGTCAGGATTGCTGCATCAAGATTGAGCACCGCTGCCATGAGAGCGTTAGATGAATGTAGCAAGCCTACCATTGCGTTAGTGCAAAACGCTTGCTTTGGGGGTGGCGCGGGATACGCAGCAGCCTGCGATATCGTTATCGCTTCTGAGGATGCCCGATTTGCCATTACGGAAGTTCGCCTGGGAATAACGCCTGCCCCAATATTAAATCAGGTGCTCAAGGCATTGGGCGGACGGCAAGCGCGCCGCTACGCCGTTACTGCCGAGACCTTTGATGTTAATCGAGCCCAGGACATTGGGTTCGTGCATGAGATTTGTCCCGTTGGCGGGTTGGATGACGCCGCTGAACCGACCGTTGATGCCATTTTGAGAAATGGTCCTATTGCAGTTTCGAAGACCAAAGAGATGATCGGGATATATTCCGGCACCAACCTCTCGGATGAAACTGCCGACGAACTGGCTGGGATAAGTGCTGCTGGAAGGGATACCGAGGAGGGTATAGAGGGGTTTTCGGCATTTTTGGAGAAGAGAACGCCTGTTTGGTATCCCGGAGACAAGTGAATGGCACTTCATCTTCTTCGAATGGCGGTCAAGATTGAGAGCATCGCCCATCTTAAACAAGTCCAGGCAGAGCGGTTACGCGAAGAGCAGAGAAATGGTGGAAAGTTTCTTTACACTTTTACGCGCAACATACCCAAGCGCGTGGACGAACTCCTTGATGGCGGTTCGCTCTTTTGGGTGATCAAACGTTATATCAGAGTACGTCAACCAATCTTGGGGCTTGAACGGATTCAAAATGATGAGGGTCGTGAGTTCTGTGCCATTCGGTTAGACCCCGAGCCCATTCAAGTTGTTTCCCGCCGACAAAAAGCCTTTCAAGGCTGGCGTTATTTCAAACCGGAGGATGTTCCTCCGGATCTCGAGGTCACGGACCTTCAAGTTGACGATTTGCCTCCGGAGATGGCGGAGGAACTCAGGGAACTCGGTCTATTATAGTGATCCGAAGTTAGCTTCTGCAGATAACAACACTTTCGAGGTCAGCCTATTCTTCTGGAACACATCAACTTTACGAAGGTGAAGGATCAAGCTGCGTAAGCTGGAAAACTGATTCACGTCTACCTGTCGGCAGACTCGTACTGTCTAAAGTTTTCAACCCCATCAAGAACCACACCGTCAAACCCTTGTTTTGCAATTCCATAGACGTATGAGTCGGGTTTGCCGGTTAGGATATCGTGCCACGCTCGGTCCCAATATTGAGTAAGGTGACGATCGGGCGTGCCTGGCGCGGGGGAGCCGATAAATCTTGGGTTGCCAATTGTCCAGCCCGGTTTCCAGTAATAGTGGGAGCTGTCTGCCGTGGAGATATTCATTACAGCCAATACCAAACGTCTTGAACCGATCTTTTTTAGCTGCAGTTTGCGCACATTCTTTTTGGTGAAGGGATTCTGAGTACGGTCAAAAACATCCAGAACCAGGGCATCAAAATTTGTCGTTCTTAGTGCTTCTACCATTTCATCCTGGGTATCAAAGCGAGAGGGATTGTTCATAAAAAGAAAATTTCTCGCGCTTTTTAGGCGGATGATGCTGTTCGAGTTCTCAGATATTGGACGGGCAGGATATGCTGGAATTCTATCAAAAGAGCGCCCACTTTTTTCAACCGTAAACGGTATGAAACCATTGGTCTCGTTTAATTCATATGATTTTTTTGCTGTGTCCTCATTGGTGGCAAAATCAGTTACCCAGATTTGTAGTCCGTTTTCCTGTCCAAGTTTCGCAAGCCGTAAATTTTTCTCTCGTACGGTCGCATCGGTTTGGCCGGCCTCGGCATCGGCACTGGGTGGCCTGAAGAAGAGGTTGTGTAGAAGGACCCCGTCGATTGAGCGAATATATGTTGTCGCCGCTGAGCGAGCGGCATCCTCCTCGCCTCCGCTGACTTTTTCCATGAGCTCGAGTCCCCCTCGGGTCATCACTATGAAATCTTTATTTACTCGCCTGGTGAACCGGCTAATTTTAATAATAAGCGCTCTCATCTGCTCCCGATAGTCAGCCGCGAGTGCACCGCTTCCAGAGGGTGACCCAGGAGGGAGATCGTTAGTTAGGTTCAAATCCTGGCCACCGGACCGGATACTTCCTTGGGCCGAAGCTGTAGTTGGGAATAACAGGCTCGCAGCAAAAAAAGCATGGATGAAAAATAACGTCGTAGCTTTCACCGCTATTCTCCTAAATTTCTCATCGTTTGCAGGTCTTCTCTGGCGAATTTTATATAATTTCATTATGAGATGAGCTCCGACACATGGCCTGCGATTGCCATAGATGCCGTGATCCCGGGTGACTCTATTCCGAACAAGTTAATTAATCCCTCTACGCCATGTGTTTCCGGGCCATCAATTACGAAATCCGATGCTGGATGGCCCTGATCGTAAAGTTTCGGCCGTATGCCGGAATATCCTGGGCTGAGTGAGGCATTGGGTAACGCCGGCCAGTATTTGCGAATGGCATCGTAGAATGCGTCTGCTCGCGCCGGATCTACCGAGTATTCGAGTTTGTTAATCCATTCTACGTCAGGGCCAAAACGAGCCTGCCCGGCTAAATCCAATGTAAGATGAACGCCGAGGCCTGCCTCCTCAGGGACCGGATAGATCAGGTGGGAAAACGGCGTTTTACGGTTGAGGACAAAGTAATTTCCTTTTGCGTAATGGGACTCAGGAATATGACCTTGGGGAAAACCCTGGATAGATGCAGCAACATTTTGAGCAAACAAACCCGCGCAGTTGACCACAAGTCTACATTGGAGACCCAGCTCGTCGGCGCCGCCGACAAATAATCGAATACCTCTCTCCTCCAGGTAACCTCCTGTGACAGGCGCGTTGAAGGCGATCATCGTTCCATGGTCCTCTGCGTCGCCCTGGTAGGCCAGCATCAATCCATGAGTGTCAATAATCCCTGTGGATGGCGATAACAGAGCGCCTTTTGTCGTGAGATCTGGCTCCAACTTGTTAACCTGCGTTTCCGTTAGATGCCGCAAGTCCGGAACGCCATTGTTGTCTGCCCTCTCTTTAATGTCTGCCAAGGTATCCAGTTGGGTCTCCGAGGTGGCTACGATCAATTTGCCACATTGTCGATGGGCGACACCGTGAGTCTGGCAATAACCATATAGGCGATGTTTTCCAGAGACACAGAGTTCGGCTTTCAGGCTGTCTTTAGGATAGTAAATTCCGGCATGGATGACCTCACTATTGCGAGAACTAGTACCGGTACCGATGGCGCCCGCAGCTTCGAGCACGACCACTTCTCGACCGGCCATCGCAAGTGCACGGGCGACAGCCAAGCCGACCACGCCGGCACCAATCACAGCGCAGTCGATATTTTCCGGAGAAGTCATCAACGGTATTTACTGCATTTGCCTTCGATTAGGCCACCTATTTTATCGCTTCCGAACAGTTTCACCAAGTCGCGAGGACACACGACTTAAAATCGGTAATTGCGGTCTGTTACACTGAACGATTTTTAAAAGGGATTGCATCGAGGTGGGGCCATGCTTTTCACATGGCGTGCTGCTTAAATTTCGAGTGGATACAGGAATGTTTTTCGGGATTTTAAAACTGGCGGTTCCATTATTCCGCGTAAAACCAAAACAAGATTGGTTGATGAGCGTCGTGACGTGACATCTTAGGTTACACTCAGTGCCTCTCATGAGATGGCCAGGAAATACAATCACTTGCGCCATTCTTTGGACTGGTTGTATTGGAATCGCGGCAAGATTAATCTTTTAATTTCTGTTTTATATTAGCACCCTCGCAGATGCAACTAAGTGGGCTATATTAGTCAGCGTCCAGAACGTTTCGGGTATTGAAATGGGTAACGAAAAATTACCGGCAAAAACCTCAATTGAGGATATACGAGCCTTTCTTGAAAAAGTAGCGGCAACGCCGGTTCGGCAGTCCGGTTCGGGGCCTGGCAGGTTAATCTTCGCACTTGACGCCACGGCCAGCCGTGAACCCACTTGGGATCACGCCTGCCATATTCAAGGCGAAATGTTCTCAGAAACGGCTTTGCTCGGCGGTCTTGAGATCCAACTGGCTTACTACCGAGGTTTTGGTGAATTCCGGGCAACTGCGTGGACAAGAGATTCGGAATCGCTTCTCAGACAGATGACGAGTGTCTTTTGCCTAGCGGGAGAGACACAATTTCGAAAGGTACTCAAACATGCGCTAAACGAGACGAAAAAGCAGCCCGTCGATGCGCTCGTTTTTGTTGGAGATTGTGTGGAAGAAGATGTCGATGCCCTGGGCGCAGTTGCAGGTGAATTGGGCATTCTGGGAGTTCCGGTATTTATTTTTCAAGAAGGCTTTGACAGCATCGCTGAGTTCGCATTCAAGCAAGTTGCGAAACTTTCCAACGGTGCTTATTGTCGACTAGACGAGTTTAGCGCCCAAACACTGCAGGAATTGCTACGAGCCGTGGCCGTATTTGCGGCGGGGGGTCGTCGAGCATTGGAAAATCTGGCAAAAAAAGAGGGCGGTTCAATCCGCCAAATTGCCCACCAAGTGAAGGGCCGGTCCTAGTCATTATGCCATACTTAGTTCTTGGAGCCGCAATCCTGATAGGGGTAATTTTGGCTGCCCGTTGGTACGTAAGCGCCCCCCCATCAAGTATTTTGCGGGCTGTGAAGTGGGCAGCGATCGCCGCGTTAATTTGCTTGGGAATCGTTTTAATCCTGACACGGAATTTTATGTGGGCGGTTTTTGCCCTGCCGGCGTTGTTGCCGTGGTTCATGAGAGCGAGGCAGGCCGCGCGTATGGCTAAAAATTGGTCCCGAATGTCGGGGGCGGCAGTTGGCGGATCCCAGACGGCGACAGGTCAAACGTCTGAAATTGAGACACAGTTCCTCAAGATGTACTTGGATCATGACTCGGGCGAGATGAATGGAGATGTTGTTCTGGGGCAGTTTGCGGGAAAGACGCTGAGGGGACTACCGCTAAAAGACTTGATCGCGTTGTTGGGAGAGTGTCGGGGGGATGAACAGTCCGTCCAAGTTTTGACGGCTTATCTCGACCGATATCATTTAGATGATTGGAGGGACATGGCCGGTTTGGGTCGCTCTAAGGACAATGGCGGCGCTGTTGATCCCACCGGATCCATTACGGCGGAAGAAGCCTACCAGGTCTTGGGATTAGAGCCCGGCGCAAGCAAAGAAGAAATTAAGAATGCCCATAAGAGATTAATGAGTAAAATCCACCCTGACCATGGCGGATCCACCTATCTTGCGACAAAGATAAATCAGGCAAAGGATTTTCTCCTTGGGCAATGAGCGTTCGCACTAAATTATTTATTATCGCAGCTGGGCTATTCGGTGAGCTCATTCTCCAGCCGTTTGGGTCCACCTCAGTGCGGGCATCCGAATGTTCTTTTTCTGAGGTCGCAAGATACTATAACTCGGGATTACAATCTGCCGCTTCAGGGAGGTATTCAGACTCTCTTACTAAGCTAATGATTCTTGCTAAGGCCGGTTTTGGTCCTGCGCAGCGGGAGGTTTCCAAGTCGCTAGCGCGTGGCTTAGGGGCTGAGAGATCACGTCAGAAGGCTGCCCTGTGGGCGGAATTGGCTTTTCGCTCTGGAGACATGGAAGGGCGTGAATTGTCCCAGACATACCGGATGGCGCTGGCATTTGACGAGCGCCAAAAGATCAATGCGGCAGCAGAGGCCTGGGCGGCGCGCGCGATCCGGTGCAAGGATGGTCGCGTAATTATAGACGGCCAGGCGTCATCGATTAAGTCGCCGCTCACTATTAAAGTTGGATTTAATAAACTCGTGAAACGGGAGGATCGGTTATCCCTAATAAAGAAGATCAATAAGCTGTTAAACCAGGCTGTGCGCACTGAGCCCACCGCCCGGCTATATCTGAGTATGATCGAAGAAATTGAAATATATCAGGGTAGTCGGTATCACCGATACCTTGGCTGGCAGCAGAATAGTAAACGAAATATCTTGAGATTTGCCAGTTCGAATTTGGATGACATTCAGCTTGAATTTATGGCCAAAGCTTTGATCGTTGAAGCGAAAAGACGGGCCTTTGCCCTTATGTCGGACGCTGACTTTATAGACCCCCACATGCGCCAGTTTAACGGAATATATTTTTTTGGTTCTGCTTATCCCGACATTAACAACGAACGATATTTCGATTTAATGCGACAAGCTTTTGTCATGATCAAACGCTTGCCGGAAGATATCAGAGCATATGTTGAAGCCATTGACGAGGTCCATTATAACCCTCATTCAAAACATTTTGCGAAATATGGGGTCGCGGACTCGTCTGGTGCTTACTACAATAAATTTTTGAGTTCTGATACCTTGAGCATGATCTTCGTTCGCAGAGACGCGCTCTATTCCTCGCCGCTTTTTTTTGTTCGTATTTTGGTTCACGAGGGAACTCACGCGGTTCAAGATCGGAGAGCGAAGAGGTATTTAATCGAGATTTCTAAAATTAAGCAGGACCTGATCAATCTCAAGAAAAACGGTCAAAAAACATCACTTCAGCATAATAATCTAAAGAGAGACATTGACGTCCGTTTGGACTACGCGCGGCGATGGTTCCGTGGCATTGAAAATCAGGATGGACAGTGGATACAGGATATCAACTTCGAGTGTGAAGCGACAATCAACGAGATCAAAGCGCTTAAAGCGTTGAACGCATCGCCCAGAGCGATGGATGACTCTGGCTATCTAAACGTTTGCCCCTCCGCCAAGCGCATGATCGACCGCTGGAAGTCGGGCAAAGACGTTAAAAATGATTTAATGCCGCTAGCTACTGAAAAAAAGGAAGCTAACTGACCCTTGTTTAGGGAATGCTCCTATCTGCTAGTGACCCTGCAGAGGCGAGACTTCCTCTGGTTGTCTTGCCAATTAGTTTTCTTCCAAATAGTGACCAACGGGTATCTTGGGGAAGAAGGGGTCCGGGGTAATTTTGGCCAGAACCTAAAACCGCCACTTGCCGGGGGAGCAGGCCTATGGCAATAACGGTGTTATTAGCACCTATTCTCGTTGGAAAGCATTGAAATGGCACAAGCCATCCGAAAAGCCGTTTTCCCAGTTGCCGGTCTCGGTACTCGGTTTTTACCCGCGACCAAAGCCATGCCGAAGGAAATGCTACCCGTCGTTGATCGGCCTCTGATCCAGTATGCCGTAGAAGAGGCGAGGGCGGCCGGGATTGAAGAATTTGTGTTCGTTACCGGTCGAGCTAAATCGGCCATCGAAGACCATTTCGATCATAGCTTCGAACTTGAGCGTAGCTTAACGGAAAGTGGCAAACTTGAGGCTGTCAAGGAGCTTCGGGCCTGGATGCCGGCGCCGGGTCAAATATCCTATACACGGCAACAAATGCCTCTTGGTCTGGGGCACGCTGTTTGGTGTGCACGCAATCATATTGGCGACGAACCCTTCGCGGTTCTTCTAGCGGATGATCTTATTTTGGCTGGTCCCGGATGCCTAGAGCAAATGATCAATGCATATCAGGAAGTTGGTGGTAATGTTGTCGCCGTTGAAGACGTGCCACGCGAAAACACCCTACAATACGGCATTTTGGACGTTGTAACGGATGACGGGTATTTAGCTCGCGCGCGAGGTTTGGTGGAAAAGCCAAAGCCGGAGGATGCACCCTCCACCCTCTCAATTATCGGACGGTACATTTTACAGCCAAATATATTTGATGAACTTGCGATGCAGCAGAAGGGAAAGGGCAACGAAATCCAGCTTACCGATGCCATGGCGAGAACAATACCAAAAACCCCTTTCCATGGTTTTCGATTTGATGGAACCCGCTTTGATTGTGGCAATCGGTTTGGATACCTAGAGGCTAATATAGCCTTTTCGATGGTGCGAGAAGACATGAAAGATCGCGTCACGCAGATTATTAGTAAATACAGTGAATAGCGTGGCCGGAGAGGTGGGGGTAGTTTTATGCGTATTGCCATGATTGGGACCGGTTACGTGGGGCTTGTCTCTGGTGCGTGTTTTTCCGAATTTGGGATAGACGTCGTTTGCGTAGATAAAATTGATGAAAAAATCGATGCTTTGAATAACGGAGAAATTCCGATTTACGAGCCCGGTCTCGATGACCTCGTGGCTAAAAACGTGGACGCTGGCCGACTGTCGTTCACGAAAAACTTGGCTGAGGCAGTAGAAAATGCGGACGCTGTTTTTATTGCGGTGGGCACGCCGAGCCGGCGGGGCGATGGTCATGCTGATCTCACCTATGTTTATGATGCCGCAAGGGAGGTGGCTCAGTCGATGGTCGGATATACGGTGATTGTTACCAAATCGACGGTTCCGGTCGGAACCGGTGACAAGGTCGAAGATATTATCCAACAGGCGAGCCCAGCCGGTGATTTTGATGTGGTGTCAAATCCAGAGTTTCTACGGGAGGGCTCAGCCATCAGCGATTTTATGCGTCCAGATCGTGTCGTGATAGGTGCCGCCAGTGACCGCGCCCAGGATGTAATGCGGAACATATATCGGCCCCTCTTCCTGATAGAAACCCCAATCCTATTCACTGCCCGGCGCACAGCAGAGCTAATTAAGTATGCCGCGAATACATTCCTGGCGACGAAAATTACGTTTATTAATGAGATGGCTGATTTGTGCGAGTCTGTCGGGGCTGATGTGCAGGATGTGTCTAAGGGCATTGGTTTAGATGGCCGCATTGGTGCAAAGTTTTTACATGCCGGCCCGGGGTACGGTGGGTCGTGCTTTCCCAAGGACACATTGGCACTTGTGAAAACAGCGCAGGATGCTGGTGCGCCCATTCGAATCGTTGAGACGGTTGTTGATGTTAACGAGAAACGAAAGTTTGCATTGGCAGACAAAATCGCGGATGCAACGGGCGGCGATCTATCCGGTAAAACGGTAGCTATGCTGGGCCTTACCTTTAAGCCAAATACCGATGATATGAGGGACTCGCCAAGCTTGGCAATCGTCCCCGCTTTGGTGGCGCAGGGGGCCGATGTACGGGCATTTGATCCTCAAGGAATGGAAGAGGCAAAAAAAATAATCACTGGCATCAAGTGGTGCGGCAACGCTTATGAAGCTATTGATGGCAGTGACGTCCTAGCAATCGTGACAGAGTGGAATGAGTTCCGCGCTTTGGATCTCCAACGGATCAAGGATCTGATGAATGATGCGGTTATGGTTGATCTCAGGAACATTTACAATCCGGATGAAATGGTAGCGGCTGGATTTGATTATCATAGCATTGGTCGGCCCTCAGCCCTCCGAACGTGAGTTAGAGTATGAATAGCACACAGGCCTTAAACCCCTCTATCCTGCGAGAGTATGATATCCGGGGCGTCGTCGGAGAAACGCTGACGGCGTTGAATGTTGAGGGCATCGGAAAAGCCTTCGGAACATTGCTCATTGAAAAAGTAGGACCAAATCCGCGCGTTGTCGTCGGCTATGTTGGACGCCCAAGCTCACCGGATATGTCGGACGCTTTATGTCTGGGGCTGGCCTCCACAGGAGTAAATGTCATTAACATTGGCGTTGGGCCGACACCGATGCTTTATTTCGCAACCTATCACCTTGATACTGCAGCCGGCCTCATGATCACTGGTTCGCACAATCCCCCGGAATTCAACGGCATCAAAATGATGTTACTGGGGCATTCTTTTTTTGGGAATGCCATTCAAGACCTCGGGGCTCGGGTCTCGGCAGGACAGTTTCACCGAGGAAATGGGGCAATCAAGTCAGCTGACGTTTCTGACGCTTATATAGACCGGCTTCTCGAGTGTGTGGGGTGCGCTGGGCTGGATTTGAGAGTGGCGTGGGATCCTGGGAATGGGGCGTCCGGAGACATCGTTAGGCGGCTGACGTCGCAACTTGGCGGCGACCATATTCTGCTCAATGAGGAAATTGACGGGACCTTCCCGAATCATCATCCCGACCCAACGATCGAGGATAACCTGGAGCAGTTGAAAACTGTTGTCCGGCGGCAAGGATGTGATCTGGGCATCGGCTTAGATGGGGACGGCGACCGCATCGGAGTTGTCGACTCCCAGGGCCGTGTCTTGTGGGGGGACCAATTGATGGTGGTCTGGGCCCGTGACGTTCTATTACGCCATCCTGGTGCAACGATTATTGCCGATGTTAAGACCAGCCAGGTCTTTTACAATGAAGTCAAAAAGGCTGGCGGCACGCCACTGATGTGGAAAACTGGTCACTCCCTGATCAAATCAAAAATGTTCGAGATGAAGTCGCCCCTTGCCGGCGAAATGAGCGGTCATATATTTTTCGCAGATGAATATTATGGCTTTGATGATGCGGTTTATGCAGCCCTCCGACTGCTACGTATCTTGACTTTGTCTGGAGAGAGTATCGACGATATCAAGGACCAGTTACGCGAGATGCATAATACTCCTGAGTTGAGATTTGAGTGCCCCGATGAAAAGAAATTCCAAATCGCTGAAGACGTACGACAGCGCCTCGCAAAAAAAAAGGATGTCACTATTCATACGATAGATGGCATTCGCGTTGAGACAAGAGATGGGTGGTGGCTGCTGCGGGCCTCCAACACTCAGCCGGTCCTTGTGGCAAGGTGCGAGTCAGATACCGAACGTGGGCTGCAGCGCTTGAAAGATGCACTGGCAGCTCAACTTCGCGCTAGCGGCGTTGCACCGCCTGACTTCGGATAAGGGAGCCCTGGGCCCCTTGCCCGGCAGGCGGTATCAAAGTTTTCGCTGTGCAGCCTGAGGCCAGCCGGTTTCAGCGGATCGTTGCCAGATGTTGGTTTCTGCAGCCGACTACCAGGTATTGCAATCACGGCGGCTGCAAGATGTCTGACGCAATCTTTAGTCGGATCACACGGAGAGCCGCGCGGCGTTCAGGTCGCTGCGAGAATGATGGAGATGATCGAAGGGACGTGATTGTCCCGACAGCTCGGGGGTGGCCATCAAAGCCGTAGCATATATCGCTGGTGAAGGAATACCCCCTCGACGAAGATGTATAGCATCTTGAGGAAAGGCCCATAGATTATTGGTGATTATGTCTAAATCGCGCACAATAATGTTCGCGCCTTTACGCGGAATAGAACTGCGCTAAATCGGGCAAGAACGCCGCTTTTACAAGGGAGCCTAAAGAAATCTAGCTGGCCGCGATCTCCAGCTGAGCCGGTAATTTTACGGGCATGCAGGGCCGTCTATATTTTTTCAAGCTGCGGCAGGCCCGGTAAGCCTCCTGCTTTCGGATTCCAAGGATCCTGGCGCGGTAAAGGATGCGGTTCCGGGATTTTTGTAGAGGCATTATTGTCACTTGGCCGTTTTTTAAAATGCGTGCATATTTGCGGGAAATTTCTGTGGCAAGACTCGCAGCCGGTTTACGGGTATAAAAAGCTCCCACTTGGATGCCCCAGATGTCCCTTTTTGGAAGGGTTGACCCTCTCAGCGGTTTTTTTCGCGGGGCAAGGCGCAGGTGCGATGTCTCGATAACTTTTGGAGAGGGTATCGCACGCACTTTTGCATAGGCTTTGTTGAGCAAACTCTGCATATGTCGATTTCTGGAACGCGAGGAATTTCCCCCAAATACGACCCCAATGAGCCGGTGACCATTTTGCTTGGCTGTTGTGATGAGGTTGTAGCCCGACGCCCTAATATACCCAGTTTTAAAACCTTCTGCACCGGGGTAAGTCTGTAACAGCTTGTTGTGACTACTGTAGCGGCGCCCCTGGTACGTAAAAGAAGTTTTAGAGAACATGTGATAATGTTGGGGGAACCGGTTGATCACTTTTCGGGTTAGAGCAGCCATGTCCCGGGCCGTCGACATTTGCCCACGGTGAGGAAGACCGGAGGCGTTTCGGAAAGTCGTTCGTTTCATGCCAATTTGGCGTGCCTTTTGGGTCATGCGCAGGGCAAACCGCCGCTCATTTCCGGCAAGGGCCTCTGCAACCGCCGTGGCCACATCGTTTGCTGAACGGACAATTAAGGCAGCCGCCGCATCCCGCACTTTAATCGTCTGACCTGGTTTCAGCCCTAACTTTGATGCTGGTTGCAACGCTGCCCTTTGGGAGACTTTGAGCTGCGAATCAAAAGTCAACTTTTTCTGTTCAATGGCCTCAAATAATAAATATAGGGTCATAACTTTAGTCAGGGACGCTGGAAAATTTCGGGTATTGGCATTGATCGAGTGCCAAACTTTTCCGGTTTTTGCATCTATGACGATGGATGCGTACTTGGCCTCTGAGGCGCTTGGGGGTGCCAGGAAGGCCATTGCTAGAGCGCCCAGCAAACCCCACCGAGGGCCAGGACGCCAAACCTGGCCCAGTCGCGAGGTGAATGGTTTAATTTGCACGCGTTTTTCCCGTCGCGTTATAATTAGTTGTTTGGTGAGAATACATTTCTATCCATTGCCTAATTTTAACACTCACCCGTTCGCTAGCATCCTTACGAAAGAGACATCCCCTCGTCATGATACAGCAGAATAAAAGTTTTCCATATTTCCATGATGGGGGAGCCCCCGTGAAAAAAGCGTTAATCTATCGTATAATACGTCGCCCTTTTTTTGCACGCTGCGGGCCCTGCTGTATGGCCCTGATTGGCGGGCTTCTAGCCTCGGCTTGCACGTTCGAGGGTTCAAGGCATCCCGTTGCTTTCAAGTTTACTTATTTGAGTTATTTAAATGGTGACGACATCAGGTCCCAATGCGCAAACCTGGGACGTGATATTTTGCGGTTTGTTTATAATGGTGTCTATACAGAACAGGTCAGAACCTACGATCTTATTCCAAACCAGCGAGAAAGTGGTCGTTTCATTCTGGAATCTCGGGTGAGCAGTGAGGCCGACGTCAGCTCGATTACAAGTGAATTATACCGGCCTGACTTATTCGCGCCGTGGAGACCGGTTGTGTCGCGTGTTAGCTTGAGCTCCGACGATTTTCAGAGGCTTAAACGCGCACTCACGTCGAGCAGTTTTTTTGGCAAGCCCGCATTTTTGGGCAATTTATCGTCTATCAAGTTTTATTGGCTCGTGAGCGGATGTGTCCATAGAAAGTTCTATTTAAGGGCCTTTGTCTGGCCCGAGGACTCATTTATTGGGGCAGATTTTCCTAAGCTCCTCTCATTGTGGGATCGTACGAACATTCCCTTCAACCCGCCCCGGGCTGCCAGCTTGTCTCAGGTTTATGGAACGACTAACGCCGAGGAACAACAAACTCTGTTTACGATTTATGTCGGGGAAAGCACTATTAACTAGGTGCCCCCGGTATATTAGAAAAATGTGATTAAGAGATTGAAATTCATTGATTTTAGCTCTTTTGCCCTTTCGCAGCCCCTTGAATATCACATATAGTGGTATGGAGAGAATAGATTGGAAACCAGAGAGATAAATGCTGATTCCGAACGTGAGCAGACATCCAGGGAAAAGCGGGATGACCTATGAGACGTGACGACGATGAGCCTCGGAACCCTGGTGGTGATGGTGCAGATAATGATCAGGGTGTGGCCGTTAAAAGCCGCAGCAAGACAAAAAAGCCGTCAATGTATAGGGTATTGATGTTGAATGACGACTACACGCCCATGGAGTTTGTTATCCATGTTTTGGAGAACTTCTTTAACAAGTCCCACGACGAAGCGACCCAGGTTATGCTCCATGTTCATCAAAAAGGAGTTGGAGTGTGTGGCGTATACACCTACGAGATCGCAGAGACCAAAGTGAACCAAACCATGGACCTTGCCCAGCAGAACCAACATCCGCTTCAGTGCACAATAGAGAAAGATTAAAACGGATAACTCCCACAGGATTAGCAGGATAGAATGCTTTCAAGAAATTTAGAACAGAGTCTTCACCGAGCCTTAGCCTTTGCAACGGATCGGAACCACGAATATGCGACGCTCGAGCATTTGCTTCTCTCTTTAACAGAGGACCAGGACGGTATTTCGGTGTTGCGGGCTTGTGGCGTCGAGATCGATCAGTTGCGCAAGGATCTGACCGAGTTCATTGATACGGAAATGGATAGTCTGGTGACATCTAAGTTGACCGAGCCGAAACCTACGGCGGGATTCCAGCGCGTAGTTCAGCGGGCGGCGATCCATGTTCAGTCATCGGGCCGGGAAGAAGTGACTGGTGCTAATGTCTTGGTTGCGATTTTTTCGGAACGAGAGGCCCATGCCGTGTATTTTCTGCAGATGCACGATATGACGCGCCTCGACGCGGTAAACTATATCTCCCACGGCATCGCCAAGGTTGCAGGCTTTTCAGAAGCCCGAGGTGTCCACGGAGCTGACGATGAAACCGATGAGGAGACAGTTGTCAAAAAGGGCACTGACGCCTTGGATGCATATTGTGTGAACCTCAATCAAAAAGCCGCAGACGGGAAAATCGATCCGCTAATTGGTCGGGACGGTGAGATCGAGCGCACCATACAGGTGTTGTGCCGCCGGACCAAAAACAATCCGCTCTATGTTGGTGATCCGGGTGTCGGTAAAACAGCAATAGCGGAGGGGTTGGCGCGGCGTATTGTGAAGGGCTCCGTGCCGGAAGTCCTTGTTGGAAATGTCATTTATTCTCTTGATATGGGGGCTCTGCTTGCCGGAACCCGCTACCGCGGTGATTTCGAGGAGCGCCTGAAGGCTGTACTGACCGAACTCGAAAATATGGAAGAGTCTGTCCTGTTCATTGATGAGATACATACGGTTATTGGGGCCGGTGCGACCAGCGGCGGGTCAATGGATGCTTCCAATTTATTGAAACCTTCGCTCCAAAATGGGGCGCTTAGGTGCATGGGGTCCACGACGTACAAGGAATATCGAGGATACTTTGAGAAAGACCGGGCCCTGGTGCGACGTTTTCAAAAAATCGATGTGAATGAGCCCTCTGTGGAGGACGCAGTAAAGATCCTTCGCGGACTAAAACCATATTACGAGGAGCATCATAAAGTGCGCTATACGGCGGAGGCTATTCGGAAAGCTGTAGAATTATCTGCGCGTTATATCAACGATCGTAAACTCCCCGATAAGGCGATCGACGTGTTGGATGAGGTCGGTGCGTCCCGCATGCTGGTGCCGGAAGCTAAACGGCGGAAGACCGTCAACGTAAAAGATGTTGAGAACGTAATCGCCACGATGGCCCGCATTCCCCCTAAAAGCGTCTCTCGAGATGATAAGAAAACCCTCTCCAATCTGGAGTCGGACCTCCAACGGATGGTTTATGGCCAAAACAAAGCCATTGATGCATTGGCCAGCGCGATCAAACTGGCGCGGGCCGGCCTTCGAGATGCCGAAAAACCAATCGGAAGCTACTTATTCTCTGGGCCCACCGGCGTTGGTAAAACTGAGGTTGCCCGTCAGTTGTCTCGTAGTATGGGCATTGAGTTGGTTCGCTTTGATATGTCGGAATATATGGAGCGACATACGGTCTCCCGGCTTATCGGCGCGCCTCCCGGCTATGTCGGGTTTGATCAAGGCGGCCTGCTGACGGATGCCATCGACAAACAGCCGCATGCGGTTTTGCTGTTAGATGAGATTGAAAAGGCCCACCCTGATTTATTCAATATTCTCTTGCAGGTGATGGATCACGGTAAGCTGACGGATAATAACGGGAAGGCAGTGGATTTCCGGAATGTGGTAATCATCATGACAACCAATGCCGGGGCAGCAGAATTGGCCAAAGCGGCGATCGGTTTCGAGCGGGCGGAACGGGAAGGAGACGACGAGGAGGCCATTGAACGAATGTTCTCCCCTGAGTTCCGAAACAGGCTGGATGCGATTATCCCATTTGCCAGCTTACCACCCAAAGTGATGAGTAAGGTCGTTGATAAGTTTGTGATGGAGCTTGAGGTGCAACTTAGTGACCGGGATGTAACCATCGAATTGACGGATCAAGCCCGCGAATGGCTAGCGAAAAAGGGCTATAACCGCCGGTTCGGCGCACGACCACTGGCGCGGGTCATTCAAGAGCACATTAAGAAGCCGCTTGCTGATGAACTCCTTTTTGGCAATCTCTCCAAGGGCGGGAGCGTTCGGGTCGCCGCGGATAAAAACGGCCTGAAATTTTCATTCCCAAAACCCAAACTACCAAAGGCGAAAAAACTACGTCAGATCGCGGCGCAGAAACGGCATTCAGGCAAGGATGTCAGCGGTGACGATAAGAAGCCAGAATTTGTTGAGTAAAGGGCTTCGCTCTCGTATTACTCTCTGTCGGTCGGTTGAAAAAAAGCGGTCCCATCACCAGATTCCTATTGTCTCGCCAAAAGCGGTCACAGTCACAAAGCCTGGTCCAAGTTTTGTTGCGACAAAAAAATACCCCGATCTCGCGCGCGACCGGGGCTTTCATTTATTTCCGGCTTTTTTCCTAACTGGCTATCGGAGCAATCCAGCCGACGAACAGGCCGTAAATAATGTGCACTTTTAAACTTGTGAGCCAAGCTAGCGGATGTATGCCCGAGAGCATGAAGCCTTCCCGGAGGTAGAAGGGAACGTAAAATACACCCGATACAAACCAAAGAGCGACTCCCCAAATTGCACCTTTAAGGGGCGCTTGTTCAATAGGAATCCATTGACCCACGACGCTTGAATACAAAAGAGCGAAGAAGATGCCGTTCATAAAAATGACAACCATTCCAGGCCAATAGGGAGTATTGGGGGCGTCGACACCGGCCCCTGGTTTTACGTCTTTTTCAAAGGTGCGTGCATAGGTGACGTTTGCCATAGCCCGTGAGAAGTCGAGGCGGGGCAGGCCTAAGCTGTCTGCCCAAAGCGCCATGGTCAGCAATCCATAGGTCCCCATCACTCCGGCAAGCGCTGACATCACAAAAAATTCTAGATCCATTTTATCTAGCCTCCTGTCTATCCTACAGAACCAATACCTTATGAAGCGGGGAAATGCTATACTACCGGTGACGAGTCTCAGCTGGTGAAATATCTGGCGGTTCTTTTTTACTGCTTGACCAGTAAGTTACACGCACGGTCAATCGACTTCCGCGTAACGATAGGGGGAGTACGCCATGAGGCCATCAATCTCGTGCTCAATTTCCCGACGCTCCTCGTCGACAAAGCGCTCCACAGCTTTGCGGAAACTTTCGTTTTCGATCCAGTGGGCGCTGAAGACTGTTTGCGGCAAATACCCACGTTGAATTTTATGGGGACCTTGCGCACCGGCTTCGACCCACAAAAGCTTGTGTTGAATAGCGAAATCGATGGCTTGGTAATAACATGCCTCAAAATGCAGAAACTTAAAGTCCTCTACGCATCCCCAATTACGCCCGAAAAGAGTGTCTGAACCTCTTAAGTTTAGGGCGCCGGCGACGCGTCTTCCATCATGTTCTGCTATGACCAGGACAGCTAGATCCGACATTCTCTCACCAAGAATCGAGAAAAATTCGCGAGTGAGATAAGGTCTGCCCCACTTCCGATTAATGGTGTCGAGATAGTATCCGTAGAAGGCATCCCATTGGTCCTCCTTGAGGTCAGCACCTGTGAGCGTATGTAAGGTCACTCCTTGCTCAATCACCTGGCGTCGTTCCTTTTTGATAGCTTTACGTTTACGCGAGCTCAACTCCGCTAAAAAATCATCAAACGTCTCATAACCCCTATTTTCCCAATGGAATTGTTTGCTGGTGCGCAGGAGAAAACCGGATTTGCCCATCATCTCCCATTGCTCGCGAGGGGGGAATGTCACATGGAGCGAGGAAACCTTATGCTCCCGGGAGAGTTGAACCATAGCTGCAATCAGTGTGCTGTAATGGTCGTCTGTGGCGTCTTTTCGAACCAACATTCGGGGGCCTGTTGCGGGCGTGAAGGGCACAGCAGCTTGCAGTTTCGGATAGTAGGAGCCACCTGCTCGTTCATAGGCATCCGCCCAGCCCCAGTCAAAAATGTATTCTCCATAAGAATGGCTTTTCAGATACATGGGTAGGCAGGCGGCAATTCGGCCATCATCTCCATCGATCACTATATGTTGGGGGTACCAGCCAGTTGCTGCTGTTACCGAACCACTCTCTTCCAAAGCTTCTAGAAAGGCGTGGCGCACGAAGGGGTTAGACAGGCCCGCACAGGCGTCCCACTGGTCTGCGGGCACCTCATTTATTGCGGATAGTACGCGGGCGGAAACGTCATTACGGCCATCTGGCATAAGGTAAGAGATATCTTGGGAAGTAGGGTGGGGCAAGAGGCAAGAACCAAGAACCAAGAACCAAGAACCAAGAACCAAGAACCAAGAACCAAGAAGCAGGAAGGGTGGAGAGGAAAAAGGTCTTTACGGTGGCATGAAAATCCATAAGTTTTCTGATGCCCGTTACATTTTCTTGGGGTGCTACCCGTGCGCGCTCCACAATAGGAGTAGTAGCGTCGGGGTCCGTCACTTTTTGACTATAACCGAGCACCGTGTCGGTAACCCCAAGCTCGCAATATTCGCCGAAAATTTGGGGATTAAGATGGTTGGATAAAAAAATGGGGTGCGCCCGTAATGTAGTGGCTGGCAGGCCCGCTCCGGAACGCACCCCTAGTTCACCAGGGAGGAACTCGTTTCTTTGCCCTACTCTGCTGGGTTTAAAAAAAGGACACGCCGATCGTCAGAGATTTTGTGAGACGTGATACGGTATCCTAATTCACCCAAGAGGAGAGAAATTCTGCTAAATCATATTACGAACATCCGCTCGTGGCCCCGCAAGTCAGACATTTCATGCAGGTGCCGTTGCGCACAAGCGTGAAATTGCCACATTCCGTACACGCGTCGCCCTCATACCCTTTCATTTTGGCTTCTCGTACAGCATCCATTTGATCATTAACGGCAGACACCATGGATGCAGCCACCGGTAAACTCTCTAAGCTTGTCTCACCCGCATTGCCGCCAGCCCCAGTATTGGTGGACATGTCAGTAGTCGCATTCACCTGCGTTTCACCGCCACTTGTCCGGCCCCCATTCATGACGACCAAATTGCTGCGCATGTAACCTTGACTAGCATAGCGCTCCACTGCGCCCAGGGCCTCCTGTGTCGCTTCCGCGACGAATTCGTCGTCTTCCGAGCCGCGACCGACGGTGTCAGGTGTCAGGTCTTCAGGGTGCACATGTGCGAGGTCATTACGACCCAGATAGGAGACCGCCAATTCACGGAAAATGTAATCGAGAATGGAAGTCGCCATTTTGATTGAGTCATTGCCTTCCACCATGCCAGAGGGCTCAAATCGGGTGAAGGTGAAAGCCTCGACAAACTCTTCCATGGGGACGCCATATTGCAGGGCAATTGAGATAGCGATTGCGAAGTTATTCATTAGTGAGCGGAAGGCCGCCCCTTCCTTATGCATGTCGATGAAAATTTCACCGGCCCTGCCGTCTTCATATTCACCTGTCCTCAGATAGACCTTATGGCCGCCAACGGTCGCTTTTTGGGTATATCCTTTACGGCGATCAGGTAGACGTGAGCGGCGTGCCATGAAGCGTTCAATAACCCTCTCAGCCACAATTCCAGCACGTGCCGCAGAGGGTTGTTCAGCGATGGCCTCCACCAGCGTTTCCTCCGCATCTGCATCGTCAACTAATTGCGCGTTAAGCGGTTGCGAGAGTTTTGACCCATCTCTGTAAAGCGCATTAGCTTTTAGGCCCAGCTTCCAGGAGAGCATATAGGCATCTTTACACTCTTGGACCGATGCCGAGTTGGGCATGTTTATGGTCTTGGAGATGGAGCCTGAAATAAACGGCTGAGCTGCTGCTAGCATACGTATGTGGCTCTCTACAGACAGAAAGCGCTTACCCTCTCGGCCACAAGGGCTGGCACAATCAAATATTGGGAGATGCTCGTCCCGAAGGTGAGGAGCACCCTCGAGGGTCATCGAGCCGCAAACATAATTATTAGCCTCAGCTATCTCCTCCAGAGTAAACCCAAGTTCTCGTAGCATGTCAAAGGACAAGTCATCCATTTGGTCCTCGGTAAACCCGAGTTTTTCCGTGCAAAAATCAGTGCCGAGGGTCCATTTGTTGAACACAAATTTGATGTCGAATGCGTCTTTGAGGGCTGCCTCAATGATACCAATAGTGTCAGTATCGAAGCCTTTAGCTCCTAAGGTATCGTGATTGATCTTAGGCGCACTCTCTAGAGTGCCGAGACCAACTGCGTAATTGATCATATCCTCAATCTGGTCGTCGCCGTAGCCTAATTTTCTCAGTGCGACCGGAACTGTCTGATTGATAATTTTAAAATAACCGCCACCAGCCAATTTTTTAAATTTCACCAAGGCAAAATCAGGTTCAATGCCCGTGGTATCGCAATCCATAACCAGGCCGATGGTTCCTGTTGGTGCGATGACTGTCGTTTGTGCGTTGCGGTAACCGTGTTGCTCGCCCATTCTAACGGCGTCATCCCAAGCCGTCCGAGCAGCCGCGATAATGTCGTCGGCATCTCCCGTTTTCAAGTTTTTCAGCGGCACGGGGTTGACGGAGAGCTTTTCATAGCCAACGTCTTCTCCTTGTGCCGCTCGCCGATGGTTGCGCATTACCCTCAGCATGGGTTCTTCGTTTTCAGAGTATCCTGGAAAGGTTCCCAGTAGGTCGGCCATCTCAGCCGATGTTTTGTAGCAGATGCCTGTCATAAGCGCGGTGATAGAGGCGCAAATGGTGCGACCCTCATCGGAGTCATAAGGAATGCCCATGGCCATCAAAAGGCCGCCGATGTTGGCATATCCCAACCCCAGCGTTCTATACAGATAGGACAGCTTGGCGATTTCTGGGGAGGGGAACTGAGCCATCATTACGGCAATTTCGAGATTGATGGTCCAAAGCCGGACGGCGTAGGTGAAGGCCTCAATATCAAAAATCCCATCTTCCCGATGAAAGGTCATCAAATTAAGCGAGGCGAGGTTGCAGGCAGTGTTGTCTAGGAACATGTATTCTGAGCAAGGGTTCGATCCGTAAATCCGATCCGTGTTCAGGCAGGTGTGCCAGTCATTAATAGTTGTGTCGTACTGGAGTCCCGGGTCGGCGCAGGACCATGCCGCCTCGCCGATCAATTCCCAGAGGTCCCGAGCTTTTATGGTTTTCGCCGTTTCACCGTCTGTCCTGCGCAGAAGATTCCAGTCTCTATCTGCCGCGACAGCCTCGAGAAACTCATCCGTCACACGGACAGTATTGTTGGAATTTTGCCCTGAGACGGTAAGATAGGCCTCTGAATCCCAATCTGTGTCATAAACTGGAAATTCGATTTGGGTGTAGCCTTGGCGGGCATAATCAATGCAGCGTTGTATATAGTTTTCGGGCAATTTCGTTTTGCGCGCACGAGCAATAGATCTCTTAAGCGTTTTGTTCTTTTTAGGATCGAACCGATCTTCGGCATCAGCATCATTACAGGCTTCAATCACCTCATTCAGATGTTTCTCTGCCATTTTGGAGCCGGCGACGAGCGCCGCCACTTTTTGCTCTTCCCTTACTTTCCAAGTCACAAACTTTTCAATGTCAGGATGATCTGCGTCCAAGATCACCATTTTGGCCGCACGCCGAGTTGTCCCGCCAGACTTAATGGCACCGGCTGCACGGTCACCGATGCGAAGAAAACTCATTACACCTGATGATTTACCGCCTCCCGATAGCGGTTCGTTCTCACCTCTCAGGGCGGAAAAGTTGGTTCCCGTCCCCGACCCATATTTGAACAATCGGGCTTCTCGAACCCACAGGTCCATTATACCGCCGTCGTTCACCAAATTATCGTCAATACTTTGGATGAAGCATGCATGCGGTTGCGGATGTTCGTAGGCCGAAGATGACTTTTTCAGCTTGCCGGTCTGGAAATCGACGTAGTGATGCCCTTGAGACGGCCCATCAATCCCGTACGCCCAGTGCAGGCCTGTGTTAAACCACTGGGGAGAGTTTGGTGCGCACATTTGCTGGCACAGCATATGTATCATTTCGTCATAATATGCGTGAGCATCGGCTTCCGAGTCGAAATAGCCGCCTTTCCAGCCCCAGTAGGTCCAGCAACCTGCCAAACGGTTAAACACTTGTTTTGCAGATGTTTCGCCGACATAACGGTCTTTTTTGGGCAGATCTTTAAGGGCGTCAGGATCCGGCACACTGCGCCAAAGCCAAGAGGGAAGGTCATTTTCCTCGACCCTTTTGAGTCTCGCAGGAATGCCAGCTTTGCGAAAATATTTTTGCGCCAAAACATCACATGCGACCTGGGACCAACTCGCCGGTACTTCAATTGCGTCATGTTTGAATACCAGGGAACCGTCTGGATTTCTGATCTCGCTTGATGTTTCCCGGAAATTCGTTTTTCCAAAAGCGCCTGATCTTTGTGTAGTAAAATAACGCTGTACTCGCATGCGTCCCCCGATGTGTGTTCCTGGGGAGCCCCCGACTTGCTGGCACCTCCTGCCACAACCAGATCCCCAGGACGGTCTGAATACTCTTGGCTTACTTTAACCACTACATGTTGTGCAGTGGTTGCCCAATTACAGGCATTGTCTAGACCAGCGCTGGATCGGAGTCAAAATTGCCACTAAATGTGGCGCTTAAAATTTGGTGTCACACAAAATATTGTAATAAAATGAAGAGGTTAGGCCACTTACCTTCAAACCGTAATCTCAAAGATTCCCTGTGGATAAAACCATTAAGGTAATTTAAATAATAAAAACAGCATGTTAGTAGTATCTACTCACACAATTTCCGTATTTTATCCATAATTCCGAAAAGCGAGCCGGAATTCGATTCGGGCGGGTCTTACCTTTGGTTCAGGAGGTATTGTTTATTGATCTGTAAAATTGCTCTCTCGAAAACGGTGGACCATGTACCCGCAACCTCTTGCCTGATCATTTCCAGCGAAGGATACCAGGGTGCCGGCCCATTTCCGCTGCCCCAGCGCCAATCTGCCGCATATGGTAGGAGCACGATCCCGGGTTTGTTCAATGCACCGCAGAGATGGGCGATTGCTGTGTCTACAGTAATGATAAGGTCCATTCTCAGAACTTCATGCGCTGTCTCGAGAAAAGTTGTCAATGGCAGGTCCGGTTGGTCAAAGAGTGCCGCACCATGCTCTGCCTCCATTTTATCCAAGGACAATCCCGTTTGCAGGGAAACTAGTCTTACACCCTCGAGTTCCGTAATCGGTTGAAAGGCCTCAGCGGGACAACTGCGGTTACGATAGGGGTCTTCCTCATGCCTCGGCCGGCCGGCCCAGCACACACCTATTCGGACTTCAGTTTTTTGCTCATCAGTGCTTGCGGGGAACCGGAGCGAAGGGTCGGGAAGGGACAGGTACGCCCCGGTGCTGCGGACTAGGTGGCCAGTGGGATTCAGGAGTGATGGTAAATTTGCCAATGGCGCGTGGACGTCGGCTGAAGGGAGGCCTTCGTCCAGTGAGATGACTTCGTCTGCCCATGGCATTCCCGCCAGGAGTGAGACCAACTCCGCCTGAACTGCTAACGTGATATTGCCGCCCGACTTGGGGATTAGAGACCCAAACCGGACGAATTGAAGGGTATCCCCAAACCCCTGCTCAGCATGGAGAAGTAACTTCCGGTCTCCCAAGCAAGAACCGTCCCAGTGAGGCATGGCTGGCAGGCGTGGAGTAAGACCATTATCCGGGTTGCTCCAGCGCCACTGATACTCCCGCCAGCCCTCTTCAAACTTTTCTTCATGCAGCAATGACAACGCTAGGTTTTCATGGGCACCGGCGAAACCTGGTGATAATTTCGTGGCATGGCGAAAGCAAGCAGAGGCCGATTGCCAGTCACGCTGAACATACAAGGAGATACCTAGGGCATTTGCCGCCGCTGCTGTTTGCGGGGCTGATGTTAGGAGCCGCTGCGCGTCTGTTGGGCGCCCCAACGCTAGAAACGTATTGGCAAGGTTTAGAGCGATGTCTGGGTCCTCGGGAGATAGCAGCGCCGCTTTTTCGAGACAATCCAGGGCCCCAGTGTGATGTCCCTGGCTATCAAGGAGCCTGCCCAGGTTGTTCAGAACGCCAGGGTGGTTAGGTTCGAGCAACAAAGCCTGCCGATACATGTCCTCAGCCTCTGGCAAATACCCCGCTTGTTCAAAGGAGAGTCCCAAGGAAAAAGCGAGGGTGGAGTGTTCTGGTGATAATTCGAATGCGATTTTTGATCGTCTTAAGGCTTCCTCCGGCCTGTTCAGTTTTCTGAGGGCAATTGCAAGGTTATGGTGTGCTGCCGCCTGTTTAGGATCTTCCAGAACCAGTCGTTCATAAAAGGCGACCTCACCTTCGAGGCCTGCCTGGCGCTGCCGGTCGTCGGCATCCTGAAATGGGGAATCTGGAAAAGGCTCCATTGGCATCAGTTCAATATAAATACCATATTCATTGCTTGGTAACACAAATCTCGGTATAGCAACTTACGTGCAACGTGCCGACCTGTAACTTTGAGAAAACTGTAATGAGTTTGGGAACCTGGATATACACACTGATAAACGGAGCCATCGTCGGTAAAGACGAATTTGGTAACAAATACTACCGGGGCAAGGGTCGAAAGTTGAACGGCCGAGAGCGCCGGAGGGTTGTATACAAAGGAAATGTTGAGGCCTCCAAGGTGCCGCCGGAATGGCACGCATGGCTCCATTTCACGGTGGATGAGCCACTGACTGTGCAAGCTGCTCAAGCACGAGCCTGGCAACAAGCACATCAGCCGAACCAGACGGGCTCACCTAATGCTTATCGCCCGGAGGGGCATTTACTCAGAGGCGGTAACCGCGCCGCCGCTACCGGGGATTACGAGGCCTGGACTCCCGAATAGTTGATCCAAAATGACTGAAGACTTGAGAAATATTTTCATTGGTGCGGTCACAGTGGCCGTCCTTCTGCTCGGTGGTATTTTTTCTTTTACGGGCAGCGCCGTTGATAAGTCGGGTGATTTATTAGTTACAGCTCAGTTTAACCGAATTGACGGCTTGGATGCCGGTACGGAGATCCGCATAGGCGGCATCAAAATAGGTGAAGTAAGCGCGCTTAACCTTAGAGAGGATTATTCTGCCGAGGCAACACTAAAAATTGAGACCAACATTTCCATTCCCACTGACACGTCCGTCGCGATACACACGGGCGGAATATTTGGTGGCAAATACATGACGCTGGAACCAGGCGCGGAGGAAAATTACATGGAAATGGGAGACGCCTTCGAGGTCACCCAGGGCTCGGTCGATGTTCAGGATTTGCTCGATCTAATCATTGGCCAAGCCAAATCCAACCAATCAAAAATTAGGAAACAGTTGGAGGAGTTGAAAAAGCTCCAGTTGGGATCAAAGAGGTAGGACGATGCACAGAAGTTTAGCCGAAACCGTGATGGGGGCCGTCGTTCTCATCGTTGCGGGTGTATTCCTGTATTTTTTTATTACTACAGCTCAAATTCAGACAGTGCAGGGGTACACAGTCTCTGCCCGCTTTGGTAATATTGGCGGTCTTCAGGCCGGCAGTGATGTTCGGATCAGCGGCATTGCCGTGGGTTCCGTTCTTGACCGGTCGATTGATCCGGAAACATATGAAGCGGTGGTGTCTCTCTCTATCCGGCCGGACGTAAAAATTCCAGAGGACTCTTCGGTTGGCATTGGCAGTGGCGGCTTTATTGGGGGTGTGCATGTCACTATTCAACCTGGGAAGTCAGCGAAATTTATTCGCGGTGGTAGCGAGTTGACACGCTCAGTCGACTACAAGTCCCTCGAGGAACAGGTTGGCGAGGTGATATTTTTGGCAACCGGAGGAGACGCCCCGAATTAACCCCCTATTTCTCGTTATGGTGGGAAGCTGATGCCGGTATATTTTAAGAATATCATTGCTACCGTTTTGCTTGTAAGTGCCATCTGCCCCCAAGTGGCGGCGGAGCCTTATGGATCTGCTGTTCTTCAGGCCTTGGATAAGGTCACGGCCCGCGTTTCAACATTTGAAGCGCCGGTGGGTGACTCGGTCAGATTTGGCTCCCTCCATATTATCGCCCGGGCCTGCGATAAGCGCCCGCCGGAAGAAACGCCTGAAAGCGCGGCGTTCTTGGATATCTCCGAGATAAAACTCGGAGAGTCGACAGAGGGCGTATATCGGGGCTGGATGTTTGCGTCTAGTCCAGCGCTCGCCGCAATGGAGCATCCTGTCTACGACGTCTGGGTCGTTGATTGCAAAAGGCCGTTTAAAACACACTCTTCTTCATCGGCCGAGACGTCCCCGTAAAAAATTCCTTTATGAGATAGGGCTTCTTCCAAGAGACCGTGATAGTCCTGCCGGTTGATTTCGATGGCGCCGAACTGTCTCAGATGATCGGTTACAAACTGTGTGTCGAGGAGGCGGTATCCACCGATACGCAGGCGCATCACCAGATAGACCAAGGCCACCTTGCTAGCGTCTTTCTCTCTTGAAAACATACTTTCGCCAAAAAATGCGCCGCCGAGTGAGAGCCCATAAAGCCCGCCCACGAGACAGTCATTCTGCCAGCATTCGACCGAATGAGAATGCCCCATCTGATGAAGCGCTGAATAAACTGTAACTATTTCCTCGTTGATCCAGGTGTTGTCCCTGCTAGAGCTTGACTCTGCGCACGCCAAAATAACTGATTGGAACGCTGTATCATAACGAACCTCGAAGGCACCGCGCCGAACGACTTTTTTGAGGCTCCTGGGAACGTGAAATTGATCCAAAGGAAGTAGGCCACGCATATCTGGATCAACCCAGAAGATGTCTGAGTCGTTGCGGCTCTTAGCCATGGGAAAAACGCCAGCGGCATAGGCCTTTAGTATTATATCTGGTTTCAGGTCCATGGGGGGCATTTGTGCGCCGCTATTCAGTCCAGAAAATCCGCTCCGTCGTTATATGCCAAAATATTATCAAATTTGACACGGGTGTGGCGCTATTTTTTCACCGCCAAGGTCCTAAGCGCAAGTTCGTAGCCAACACCGCCAAAACCGCAGATTACCCCGTCTGCAAGGCCAGAAATATATGAGGTATGACGGAATTCCTCGCGTTGAAAAATATTCGAGAGATGTACTTCAATCACGGAAACGCCGCTTGCTTTCAGAGCATCATGAATAGCGATAGAGGTGTGGGTGTAGGCGCCGGCGTTGAGTATAATGGCTTGATGTACGTGGGTAGCTTCTTGCACCCAGGTTACCAACTCGCCTTCATTATTGCTCTGACGGAAATCAATTTCCCACCCGAGCTCCGCACCTAGTTTTCGGCAACGATCCTCAATCTGGGATAGGGTGTCCTGTCCATAATGTTCAGGTTCACGAGTTCCCAACATGTTGAGGTTGGGACCGTTTAATATGAGTACGGAATTGCTCATGCTGCGTGCCCAATTTAAGAATATAGAATAGCGATTTTAATTTAAAACTATGTTCACGAGGATGAAGGAATAATTAAATTTGTGCCGTTTGGGAGGCGCGGCTTGCATGCAGGCCAACCCCGCTTATACTTTTAACAAACGATTTTCTTAAACTGGGTGACAATCTCCCAGTCTCCAGGCGGCGCGATAATTAGGTAACAAACATAGCATGAATATTATTTTAAATGGAGACAACCATCATTTGGACAAATCTGTAACGGTTGCCGGGTTGCTCAGTACCTTGGGGTTTGATGAGCGTAAAGTTGCGGTCGAGCGGAATCTTGAAATCGTGCCCAAATCAAACTACAGCAACGTATCTCTATCAGATGGTGACCGTCTTGAAATTGTCCATTTCATCGGTGGCGGCGTCTCAGACGACCAAGATGAGACCGTGGACGATACGTTCGAAGTCGCAGGTCAGGTATTTAAATCCCGGCTTCTCGTTGGAACGGGAAAATACAGGAATTTTGAGGAAAATGCGGCCGCATTGGAGGCGTCCGGGGCGGAGATCGTGACGGTGGCTGTGCGCCGGGTCAACGTTACTAATCCGAAAGAACCAATGCTGATGGACTACATCGATCCAAAAAAATATAGGTACCTGCCAAACACAGCGGGCTGTTTTACAGCAGAAGATGCTCTTCGCACATTGCGGTTAGCGCGCGAGGCCGGCGGCTGGGACCTCGTTAAGCTGGAGGTCCTCTGGGACCATGTGACCCTCTACCCGCACATGACGGAAACATTGAAAGCTGCGGAAATTCTGATCAAGGAGGATTTCAAGGTTATGGTATATTGCAGTGATGACCCCATTATGGCCAGACGGCTGGAGGAACTAGGGTGTGCCGCAATCATGCCTCTTGGGGCACCTATTGGCTCTGGTCTGGGTGTGCAAAATCCCGTGGGTATTCGTCTCATCATCGAGCAGGCAAATGTACCGGTCCTCGTAGATGCCGGGGTGGGAACGGCGTCCGATGCCGCGGAAGCCATGGAGTTGGGCTGCGACGGTGTGTTGATGAACACCGCCATCGCCCAAGCAAAAGAACCAGTGAAAATGGCGCGCGCCATGAAATACGCCGTTGAAGCGGGGCGGCTCGCTTATCTCTCAGGGCGCATGCCGAAGAAGATGTATGCCGATCCGTCGTCACCACTTGCCGGGTTGATTTGACGGACAAGTTCAAACAAGCCCAATGCCTTCATAAGGCGGGCCGGTTCGCAGAGGCCCAAGACCTCTATGTCCAAGTAGTAAACGACAACCCTTATGATGCGGAGGCCCTCTATTTGTTGGGCACGCTCCTGGCCCAGGGCGGCAGGTTTAACAAGGCGGAGGTGTTTTTACGTCGGGCCGTCCAAGAGAGCCCCCGGAACTCTGTCTACCATTGTAATCTGGGCGTTACTCTGCAGAATCTGAGCCAGCTTGACCGGGCCAAGGGGTGTTTTCAACGTGCCTTGAAGTTAGATAGAGAAAATGTAGACGCCTACTATAACCTGGCTAAGTTGTATAAACAGTTGAACCATATTGATGAGGCTCTTTTAGCCTACGAACAGGCGGTCTCGCTGGATCCAAACCGGTTCGATGCCTTAATTAACATGGCCAACATTCTGGTGGATCAAGGTAGACTGAGAGATGCCATAACCTGCTTCGATAGAGCGGCAAAAGTAAATCCCAGTTCGGACCGGCCTCTTATTAATCTCGGCAACACCTACCGGCGTATGGGATTGGCGGAGAAGGCTATCAACGCATACGACGCCGCATTGCGGGTTCGCCACAATGATGGACTTCGGATTAAACAGGCCCTGACCCTCCCCACGGTGTATCAGAGCCTTGACCATATCGACTACTGCCGGACCAGCCTCAAAACGCAGGTGGGGGAACTACTCAAAGACGAACTCAATATCGGAGATCCATCGCTCGAAACATCGACGACAAATTTTTTCTTGGCCTATCAGAACCGCAATAACCGCGACCTCCAACAATCCATTGCTCAACTGCACCTGCTTTCATGTCCCACGTTATCCTGGACGGCCCCTCACTGCGAGGGACAACCTGTCAGAAATCCCGGTAAAGTAAGAGTTGGTTTTCTCTCGACTTACTTTCGGCGGCACTCTATTGGTCGCATGATGATTGGGTTCATCACGCAATTACCTAAGGATGAATTTGAGATTGTGGTTATCACTACCCGAGGGAAGGGGGACCTGATATCCCGCGCCATTGAGGCGGCAGCAGACGACCTTTTGTATTTACCGCAGTCCTTTTTTGACGCCCAGAAGACCATTGGCGAACTGAAACTGGATTTATTGTTTTTTGCTGATATCGGCATGGATGTTCGGACGTATTTCCTAGCGTTTGCGCGCATGGCTCCAGTGCAGTGCGTGACCTGGGGGCATCCGGATACTACCGGAATACCCAATGTGGATTATTTCGTGTCTGGCGAGCAGATCGAGCCACAGGACGGCGTGGAGCACTATAGTGAAAAGCTTTATCAACTGCCGGCTCCGCCGACATATTACCCCTTTCCAGAAATACCTGATGGCCTGAAAGTCCGAGCAGACTTTGCGATTTCCCAGACTAGAACATTCTATCTTTGCCCACAAAGCGCGGTAAAGTTTCATCCCGATATCGATCAATTATTTGCCGGTGTGCTGAGAAATGATGACGATGCAGACATTTACGTGGTCGAGGGCGCGGTCGGTCATTGGACAGAGCAACTCCGGGAACGCTGGCGCGTAACGATCCCTGATGTGGCAGCACGCATCTTTGTGTTGCCGCGCCAAACACCGGAAGACTTCCTTGCGCTGCAATCTGCCGCAGATGTTATTTTGGATACGCCACATTTTAGCGGAGGGAACACCTCGTATGAAGCCTTCGCTATGGCCAAACCCATTGTCACTCTTGACAGTGCATTCATGAGGGGAAGGGTTACGTCGGGTCTATATCGATTAATGGAAATCACGGAGCTCACCGCAAGCTCGCTTGAGGAGTACGTGGCCATCGCTGTTAGACTGGGAAAAGAACGTGACTATAACTTGGCGTTGAGCAGGCGCATCGGCGAGCGTCGCGACATCCTCTATGGCCGACAGGATGTGGTGGATGGGTTTGCTGAATTTGCCCACAGCGTGGCTCATAAGGCAGGTGCCAAGTGACCAAGAATCAAGAACTACGGTGCCGGGTGCTCGGCGCTCTAATCACGTGACAAATTCCTTAAACCAGGATACTTGGACCCATGGTCGAGATTTCCACTAAGATGACTGGTGCCACGCAGATTAGAGAGGAGAGGGCCGCTGTCGGGCTGGTGTCCGCAGCTCACTTTTTCAGTCATTTTTATTTGCTTGTGATTCCATTTCTGTTTCTTTCGATCCAGGCGGAGATGGGCCTTAGTTTTACCCAGCTTGGTTTAATCACGGCGCTTTATGCTGCGGGATCTGCGGGCGGGCAATTCATAATGGGAATTTACGTGGACCGGCATGGGCCGCGCTGGTTTTTAATACTCGGCCTGCTGACCGTCGCTTTGGCATATATTGCGATGGGGATGGCCACGGCTTATTGGATGCTGTTGGTACTGGGGTTCGTCGCAGGACTCGGGGACAGCGTTTTTCATCCGGCAGACTTCTCTGTCATCACCACCGCTGTTCAGAAAGACCGGTTGGGGCGGTCCTATGCAGTTCATGCTTTTGCCGGGTTTGCCGGCTTCGGCGCGGCGGCCCTGGTGGTGCCATTTGTGAATAGTTTGGTGAACTGGCATGCGACGCTGATCATTTTGGGGGGCGTCGGTGTGTTTATGACAGCGATTATCTATTTTGAGCGACATCGCTTCGAGATGATTTCTGCGCGGTCTGAGAAGGATCGGAGTACGAAGTCCGGGAGCGTGATGAGTGATATGAAAAAATTTGCTTCCATGCCACCCATTCTTATGTTGTTTTTCTTCTATGTGATGGTCGCCTGGGCCGGACAGGGCATTCAACAATTCTCCCCTGCTGCCCTGCCTATTCTGTACGGAGTTGGCGAAGCCGGTGTGAGCACAGCGGTATTTGGGTTTTTATTCTCCATTACTGTGGGCATCGTTGTGGGCGGCTACCTCGCCGACAAAACGACACGTTTCGATCTGATTGCGAGCCTGGGATACGGTGTTTCAATTGCGTTGCTCATCGCGGTTGCTATGGTGGTTTTGCCATTTTCATTGGTTGTTGCAGCCTTTGCCTTAGCGGGATTCCTCTCAGGTTTAGTTATGCCATCGCGCGACATGCTTGTCTCGGCCGTCTCTCCAGTAGGTGCCGCCGGGAAAGCATTCGGTTTCGTTAATATGGGATTTGGATTTGGTGGAATGGTAAGCCCAGTTATTTTTGGTCTCATCATGGACACCGGCTATGTCCCGGGGCTCTATTATGGCACGGCGCTGTTCATGTTTTTCGCTATAGTAACCGCATTGGCGGCAGCTAAGTATGCGTTGGCAACGGACGGCGAACCGCAACCCGCAGGGTAGGACTTTTAGACCGTTTCGCCAGCAGGCGTAAAGTTAACGCAATCAACTTCGGAGTTTTTGATGTCCACGGCACAGCCAAATTTTCTGTTCATAATCACGGATCAGCACCGGGCGGATCATCTAGGGGCCTATGGAAATAAGGTTGTTCAGACACCTAATATTGATAGTGTCGCCGCGAGAGGGCTAACCTTCAATAATTTCTATGTTTCCTGCCCGATCTGCATGCCGAATAGGGCGACGCTTATGACTGGTCGGCTGCCCTCGGTTAATGGCGTGCTCTCCAACGGATTATCCCTTCCATGGGGGTCCAACACCTTTGTTCACATGTTGCGGAACGTTGGCTATCGCACGGCTCTTATTGGTAAATCTCATCTGCAGAACGTGGCGCCGTTGCGAGTGGATGATTGGAACTATCCGCCGGCGAGGGATGGATCGATTCCGCCCTTGGATGATTACAGCGACGCCTATTTGAGTTCTCGACAGGGCGAAATTTATGAAAACGAACGTCGGGATCTGTGGGAACAGAATCCGGAGCGAGAGGTTGTCTCGCCATATTACGGATTCGAAAAAGTTCGCCTCGCGTCGGGGCATGGTGACAGGGTCGGCGGAGCCTACAAAAAATGGATGTTGGCGCAAGACAAGAATGCAGAGTCTTATGTTGGGCCCGAGAATGCCCTGCCAGACGGCAGATTTTCAGCACCTCTTGCCTGGCGGACCCGAGTACCCGAAGAATTGTATTCCACTACGTTCGTCGAACAAGAAACGATCAGCTACCTCGAGAGTCACGCAAATGAAGGCAGCGGTAACCCATTTTTTATTCAGTGCTCGTTTCCGGACCCGCATCATCCCTTTACGCCACCCGGGCGCTATTGGGGCATGTATGATCCGGTGGACTGCGAGGCATCCGCCTCAATCAACAGCGCACCCGATGACCCGCCACCGTTTCGAGAAATGCTGTGGGATGAATTTCGCCAAAACGATCGGGAGCATAGGGTGGCGGCCTACGCCGTTACGGAGCAAGAGGCACGGGAGAGTGTTGCCTTGACCTACGGCATGATTTCGTTTGTCGATGACTCCATCGGACGTATTTTGGGAACGCTGGACGATCTGGGCCTGACTGACAAGACGGTGATTGTTTTCACATCGGACCATGGGGATCTTATGGGCGACCATGGCCTGATGTTGAAGCACTGTTTTCACAATGACGGTCTTATTCGTGCGCCCTTTATCTGGTCGGATCCGGAGGCCAAGGATAAAGCTGCGCGAACGGACTTACTCTCTGGCACCATTGATATCGCTGCGAGTATCATGGGCCGGGCAGGTGTGCAGCCGTATCACGGTATACAAGGCTATGACAGTGTGTCGGCGGTTCGGGCGGGGACTGAACTGCCACGGTTAGGCTTATTGATCGAAGAAGACGAGCTGCCAGTGAACGCGAACTGCCGCACTTATCTAAGAACACGTTCATTTGTTACCGAGCGCTGGCGGCTTACCTATTGGATGGAACATGCCTTTGGTGAGCTCTACGATCGGTTGAACGATCCGTTAGAGCTTAACAATCTGTGGAACGATCCAGCGGCGGCAGCGGATAAGTCTCTTATGCTCGAAATGATGATGCGGGAACGCATCGCCCACGACGAGATGGCCCCGCGGGCTGCCATGTCAGCGTAAACGTCTTCCTCAAATACCGCCTTGCGCTGAGTGGGTTGAACTACCAGTGGTTCCTGAGTTCACGGAGTTTCAAGAAGACTGTTCGCTCATCCAGGTCACGGGGGAGGTCTGGAAATGCTTCACGGAGCTTTGACTGAATCGAGGAATTTTTCAGCCGGAAAAAGGTGTTGATCTCTTTTTCCAGGCCGAGTGTCGTGACCATTGCGTTGTTGGTATCCTGATCTGTCAGTTCGGCCTTGAGAGAGAGCGCCCGTGCATTATCCGGTTCCCGGTCAAGGGTGAACGCCAAATTATTCAGAATATAATCATGACCCGGATAAATAAGCGTTTCGTCTGGTAGTTTGTCGAGCTGGCCCGAGAATGTGTCATATAGGAAGTCGGGATGTCCGCCACCTTCGCAGTGACCCGCACCGGCATTGAACATGGTGTCGCCCGCAAACAGGGCGGGGGTGTCAGTGCGCGAGAGAAGACATACATGGCTCATGGTATGGCCTGGTGTATCAAGCGTCTCGAGTTCAACGGTCCGGCCAACCTTGATCAAGTCGCCGGCCCCTAAACCAACATCCATATTCGGAATTTGATCAGAAGCGCCGGCATGGGCGAGTACCTTTGCGCCGGTCGCCTCAACAATGCCAGGATTACCATCGATATGATCGTGGTGGTGATGGGTGTTGAGAACTTGCGTGATTTCCCAACCTCGGGCGTTGGCTGTATCCAGGCATTGCTGAAATTCGAGCGGGTCAATGGCGAGCGCCTCTCCCGTCTCTGGGCAGGCAATTAGATAATTGAAGTTACGGTAATTGTTACCGGTCCAAATTTGTTCTACGAGCATGAGTGGCCTCCTTAGCTAATCTAAGGTGCACATAGTACGTCACACAGGGGGTCCCGTCATCTCAAGGATCTAACGTTTTGGGTAAATCACTCTGTCCGTGTGTCCGCCAGCGCTACAAGCAGCTAGTGTGGCGCGCCTTTGTCACAACGGCCTGATACCAATCTTGACAGGGCTCTCGTTTCAGTAGACGAGAAGGTCATGAAAATTAAAATTGATCGAAACACTATGCTCCAAGCGGTGCAGGAGTTGGCCGAGCGTGATGACGACCTAGCGGCATTCTACCGCGGGTATGGCCTACCGGGATTGCGGATCCGGCCCACGGGGTTTGGCACCCTGTTGAAAATAATCTGCGGGCAGCAGGGTTCGACGGCGGCAGCGCGGGCCATTACTGGACGCTTGGACTTCTATGCCTCGCCCATGAAGCCGGAAATCTTTCTCTCCCTCCAGGAGACCGATTACCGCGCTATCGGGCTGAGCCGGCGAAAAGAACTATATGGGCGAGGGATCGCGGAGGCAGTGTTGTCGGGTGATCTAAATTTCAGGAAAATCGCACATATGGACGACGAAAGTGCCATTGCTGAAATGATTAAGCTCAAAGGGGTAGGCCGTTGGACGGCAGAGGTTTATTTGTTGTTCGCCCTCCGGCGTCCGGACCTCTGGCCAGCGGACGACTTGGGCGTGTTAAACGGTTATGTTGGCCTGAAAGGGCTTAGTACACGCCCAAGCCGGGCGGATTTCCGTGAGATCGGCGAGTAGTACCGGCCTTGGCGCAGTGTTATGGCTCGCATGCTTTGGCACCATGCGAATACATTTAAAGGCACAGGCGAGACAAATTAGATGTTAGCGGGCCGGGACGTAATGTCGTCGGGTGATTTGGTGAAGAATTGCCTGATGGGCCTGTGGGACGTACCCTAATGGATCGTCAATTAAAATTTAAACAGATCGGAAATTATCAGCACAATGCGACACAGTCCCACCCGGATAGATCTATTCAGCGACACCAAAACCCGGCCATCGGACGCCATGAAAAAAGCCATGGTAGAGGCGGAGCTTGGTGACGAACAAGCGGATGAAGATCCCACCACCTTAGAGCTCTGCGAACATGTGGCGGATCTGCTTGGGAAAGAGAAAGCTCTGTTTTTACCGTCTGGGACCATGTGCAATCAGATTGCCCTCGCAATTCATTGTAGGCCTGGCGATGAGATTATTGCAGAGGAAACGGCCCATATTATTAATTTTGAGGTAGGGGGCGCAGCGGTTCTAGCCAACGCCATGATTCGGCCAGTCAAAGGAACCAACGGATTGTTCGCGGTGGACCAACTCGAGGCCGCACTCCGACCGGCATTTCGCCACGCGCCAAAGTCCCGACTTGTGTCCGTCGAACAGACCTCCAACCTGGGGGGCGGCAGCGTCTGGCCGTTGGAGCAACTCAAAGCCATTTCCGGGTTCGCGCACAACCACCAACTTCTGGTCCACATGGATGGGGCCAGGCTCATGAATGCGGTGGTGGCGTCGGGCGTCTCCGCCAAAGCGTATGGCGCCCAGGTGGATACCGTCTGGATTGACCTCTCAAAAGGCCTTGGCTGTCCGATCGGGGGCGTCCTCGCCGGATCGGCAGCGTTTATTCAAGAGGCGTGGCAATGGAAACAACGGCTGGGTGGATCCATGCGTCAGTCAGGCATCATTGCTGCCGCCGGTCTATACGCTTTTAAACACAATGTGACGCGCCTCGAAGAGGACCATGATAACGCCAAGTTTCTCGCCCATCGCCTTGCAGACATTCCCGGCCTGGAGATTGATCCGGCCCGGGTAGAGACGAATATCATCTTGCTACGTGTGACATCGGAGAAGATGACTGCCCATCAGATGGCCGATACCTTGGCGGCGCGGGGCATCCGCATCGGCGTCATGACGGACCGGGCCGTGCGTCTCGTGACCCATCTCGACGTTGATCGGCGGGGAGTGACGGAGGCCGGCGACGCTATAGCCGAAGTGCTGACGGGGTCATAGACGCTACCGTTTACTCAGATCGGTTTTGCTTCTGGCGGCGCCATCCCGTTTATTTCGCATAGTATTTAGCTCGCCGAATAATAAGGGTTTGCGCCCCCTGCATGATCCGTCACGTCTAGAACGGAAATAATCTCGGGTACTGCTGATTTGATTTCGACCTCAACCCCCTGTTTAAGGGTCGCATCCGCCATGCCGCAGCCCTGGCATCCGCCCTCAAGGCGAATAAAGGCCGTATCCCCCTTGACGTCGATAAGCGAAATGTGACCGCCATGGCCAGCCACAGCGGGGTTGACCTTTTCATCCAGGACAACCTGGATGGCTTTTCCAACGGCGGTATCTAATCCAGGCTTCGGAATGGCATCCCGATAATCTCTTACAGTCTGAACTTCAGGAACGTAATGACCGATTACATTGGTCATACCGCCAATGAGTGCCTTTGTGGGGCCAATAAACTCGACATAAACGGTCCCGTTTTGATAGGCCTTGTAGATCACGTCGCCGCCCATTTGCTCCGCGGCAGGTTTGATACGGGTCCCCATTAGATCTTGGATTTGAGCAATAATCTCCGCATCTGCGGGATCATCGTGGATATCGAAGCCGACCTCTTCGTCGGGAGCGACTGCGGTTGCGGCATCAAGCAGGATGGGCTGTCCTGATGCATAATGATCCATGATTGCCCCCAAAATCATCGGTTTTAGAATTTGCCAGTCGGCCTCCGACTCGCGAACGACGGTAATAAAGTCATCGTAGAATGTCACGGCGCTGACGCCATCAATATTAAATAAACGGACGGCGAGCGGAGATCTCTCAGCTGCCTCTGCATCCCCAAATTCTGCCACCCCGGAGGATAAAACGGCTTCTCCGGGATAAAATTTCATTCGGGCTGCGTCAGGCATGGCTTCGGTCTGAATAAACATGTTTTGCTCCTGACAATATGTCGTTTGCGGGTGGCAAGAATAAGCATCATATAAGTCCTGGTGAGAGGGTTGTCATCCCTTCGCTGCTGCATCCTGTCATTCTATTGTTTGTTTCCAGTTTTCCGAACATAGTTAGATGTCCAGCCTCTAGACAAATTTCTGTCTTCCCAGAAGAAACAATGTCAAGTGGGTGATGCCAAAATTTGTAAAAATCTTGAGCACCTGTCCTCGGATTTTACCTCTGGTGATCATGTGGTTTTTCTGTTTGCTGGTAAATATACCACGAGCTACGCATCGGTCGGGTTTGATGTTTTCCCACCCTCAATCGAATATCATCTGCGGGGTTCGGGCCCTAAGGACCTGGCGGGTCATATCGGCAGAGGCCGAGTTTCAACAGCCATCCCACAGTGATCAGAAATTTCGAGAATTCGGTTGTGCCAATAATATCCGCTAAGTCTCTAAGTCTGATTGTTTTTCTGGCCTCTAATTCTCCAACAAGGCCGGGTAATTCCTCAAGTTCCATCAGGACATCGGCCTGAACCAGCCCTAATTTGAGTTGAATACGTTCCAGGACTACTGGCCAAGTAGTTTCCACGAGGGTCACGCTGCCGCTAAGGTCTAAGGCTTGTGTGGGAAAACGGGAAAACATCTTAAAGGGATCGGGCCGTGACGGATGTTGGAGGTCGGAGGTCGGTCCAGAGGGGGTAGCATTTCCCGAGGCACGTCGGTGCGCCAATTCCTGCCACAGCGTCTCATAGCTGGTGATCACGCGGGACCACTCAAAATTCCTGTGCGTCCGCCGTTTGCCAGCCTCGCCCATGCTGCGGCGCAAATTTCGGTCGCCGGCCAGGGCCAGTATCGACTCGGTCAGGGCGGTTAAGTCTACGGAGGTAGCCTGAGACGTCGCGCCCAGATAGTCGCCGTAGGTGAATTGACCGGCAAAGTACCGGTAGGCAATGACCTCACCGGCCCCGGCCGGCGGCATAAACGTTGGTATCATGAAGCCATCCACACCATCTCGAACGGTCTCCCTGTAACCATTCCAGTCACTGGCGATTACAGGGAGACCCGAAGCCATTGCCTCCACCGGGGTCAGGCCAAAACTCTCTTGGATGTTGTCTGGCAGTGAACAAAAGATGTCACCGGCAGCCCAGGCGCCATCGGGGAATTCTGGATCACCATGACGAACATGAGAGACGGTAACAGTGTCACACAAAGCCTGTATGCCCTGCTCGAAGGCTTCTTGATTAACCTCGTCATGGTAATAGCCGTTGAAGATCACTCGGATCGGATGATCGCATCGCTTTGCTGCTTGCTCGGCTGCGATTAGCAGAGAAATGGGGTTGGATTTCGCCAGGTGGTTGAGGCGGCCCACGTATAACAGTACAATTTCGCTGTCACCAATGCCGAGCCTTTTTCGTTGTGCTACGCGCGCGTCTTTGGACGCACGTTTTGCCATGTCGACTGTGTCGACACCCAATGGGATCACTGGAAGGTTCAACGGGGTCGCTGGTTTTATCCCAAATTTTTCATCAAGATAAGCCCCCCAGCCTTCAAGTATTGAGTTGATTGCCCCCTTTATGGCCTGACTAGGGCAAATGACGGCGTCCCATGGGTGAAGAGGTGCTGTGAGATACTGCCCGAATATGTCCATGACGGAGCCGGACGCACAGGCGTGGGCGATGCCGCACAGACTATATCGGTTTTCGCCATGATAACGCCGCGCCCAGGCGTATTTGATAATGCCTGGGTCATATCTGATGAGGCAGCCCGCGGTCTCCAGGGCCTCAGCATCATTCTGATTAATGGCAATACAACGCTCAGCGGCTACATCTTCTTCGGCGCCAAATTTTCGATAGAGTGTCGCCGCCGTCTCATCAGGGCACACACAGAAGAATTTATCCTGTTGTGCATATCGAAAATGGGCACGGAGGAACTGCCGCGTGGCGACGTCGATGCCAATGGGTGTCTCGTCCTCTGGCCAGTGGCCGTCAAAGCTGATTGCCGCCGTCATGAAACAGAGTCTGTTATGAAAAAGCCTTGAAGGTGATCATCGTAAACGTGTCCTTCACATTGGAGAGCCGTTGTATTTTCTCGGTGACGAAGCGCCCGATATCATCTGTGTCATCCAGATAACATTTTATCAACAGGTCAAATTGACCGGATGTTGAGTGAATTTCGGAGATCTGGCTAACCGCTTCGACAGCCTCCTCGGCTACTTTATAAGCTTGGCCTAGTTCTGTTTTGACCTGGACAAAGATGGTTTGCATGACAAGCTCCTGGGACGTGTTTTCGATATTGCGACGATCATTAAGTGGTCAGGCGTTTTACATTTAAATTTGAGAAGAGGAAACCGCATCCTTTTGACCGGATCACCCATTAATTCTCCGAGTTGGTTGCCGAACGTATCTTCATTTTAGATTGTGCCGTAGGCGCTTGTTGGAAAAACTCGCTGCCAGAAGTAGGTGGCCAGGGCTTGGGTAAGATAGAGAGCTAAACCTTTGGAACTCGCTTCAAAAAAGCTGGCACATGATCACCCATGCCGATCACGGGTTCGCCCTTATCCTGTTTACCCGCGCCGTGTTGGTTCGGGCAATTCTCGGCCTCGGCGGAATTATATTCGGACTGAGAGCTAGGACCCCGAGCGGCTTTGTCCCGGCTTGGTCTCGTTTTTCTTTTTTTGTCGCGGTTTATAGAGGTCTTTGGTTGACGGTCGTTCCCAAATTCGATGCGACGAATTTTTTCCCCAGTAATCTCTTCAATGGCATCAAGAAATTTTTTATCTTCGCGCGAAGCCAACGTAAACGAACGGCCCGTTTTGCCTGCCCGGCCGGTGCGGCCAATGCGGTGCACATAATCTTCCGCATGTATGGGAACATCAAAATTAAAAACATGGCCAAGATCATCAATATCTAGCCCCCTGGCTGCGACGTCACTGCATACCAGCAGAGAAATTTCATCGGCCTTGAATTTTGCCATGGTTTCCATGCGCGCCGGTTGGGACATATCGCCGTGCAGGGTCGCCGAATTGTAACCGTGTTTCTGCAAAGATTTGTGGACAATGTCGACGTCCCGCTTTCGGTTGCAAAAAATAAGAGCATTTTTTACGCCCTCCTGGCTTATAACTTGCCGTAAGGCTTCTCGCTTTGCTTTTTGTAGTCCGATTAAATCCCGTCTATTCGTATGAGGAATCATGATCAAATGCTGTTCAATATTCTTTGACGTGGTAGCTGGTCGTGAAACGGTTATTTCTCTCGGATTTATCAGAAAAGCGTCGGCCAGTCGCTTAATTTCCGGTGGCATTGTTGCTGAGAAAAACAAGGTCTGACGGATCTTGTTTAATAAGGAGACAATCTTCTCGACGTCGGGGATGAATCCCATATCCAACATGCGATCCGCTTCGTCAATCACGAGGATTTTGACGTCGTTCAAGAGCATGCCGCCTCTGTTGTAGAGGTCCAACAGCCGGCCCGGTGTGGCGATGAGAACATCAACACCCTTATCCAGGGCCCTGGATTGCTCGTCCATAGACGTGCCACCGATTATAAGCGCCTTTGTGAGTTTGTTGTATTTTCCGTAGGTGTCGAAGTTCTCGGCGACCTGCGCTGCGAGTTCCCTCGTGGGTTCAAGAATGAGCGTTCGTGGCATGCGCGCCCGCGCGCGCCCCGAAGCTAAAATATCGATCATGGGTAAGGTAAAAGAAGCGGTTTTCCCGGTCCCGGTCTGGGCGCAACCTAAGATATCTCTTCCCATGAGGACATTTGGGATGGCGCCTTTTTGGATAGGGGTCGGATCGGTATAACCGGCGTCAGAGACGGCCCTCAGAACCTCTTCGCTTAAGCCGAGGTCGGCAAAACTCATTCAATGTATCCAAGTTGAAGTACTGTGAGATCTCTCAAAACAGCTGGTCTTTAAATATTGGGAAACCGCGACTTAAGCCAATTTCTGTTTGTTGTCAATTATGGACGGGATAACCCCTCCACAATTTCCGAACTCGGCTGCATGCTTTACTTGGTGGAAGTGCCCGGTTACACACACCAGAAATGCGAGTGTAAATGGCTCGATCACCGGCTTCAACGTATTAATAGCGAGAGAACTAGAACGTGAGCGGCTACATACTACCCTATCAAGGCGTCATGCCAACAATCGCCATAGACGCTTTTATCGCGCCGAATGCAACGGTGATTGGTAACGTCACGATCGGTTCCCAGTCAAGCGTCTGGTTCAATACGGTAATTCGAGGGGACGTCATGTCCATTAGTATCGGCGAGAGAACCAATTTGCAGGATGGGACTATAGTGCATGTTACTGGTGGGATGTTTGATACGGTGATCGGCAGTGATGTGTTGATTGGGCATCGCGCGATTGTTCATGGTGCTACACTGGAGGACGGGTGTTTCGTCGGCATGGGCGCGACCATCTTGGATGGCGCGGTTATTGAAACTGGCGCAATGGTGGCTGCTGGTGCAATGGTGACGCCGGGAAAGCGGGTCAAGCGCGGTGAACTCTGGGCAGGCAGCCCGGCAAAATTTTTCCGCAAAATCGATGAAACTGAATTCCAGGAATTTGCAGACGGCACGGAGGGCTACCGTGAATTGGGCCAAAACTATAAGAAAACCCTCCAAGAAATGTCCGATCTACCATGACTGATACCCCCGCGACCCCCGTGCCCTCCGCAACCGTTCTCCTGCTGCGTGACGGTGCCCCTGGCTTGGAGGTTTTTATGGTGCTCCGCAGCGCTGGTATAGATTTTGCCGGTGGCGCGCTCGTTTATCCTGGCGGCAAATCCGATCCGGCGGACCTTACGGAGGAAACCGCAGCTTATTGTGATGGAGTGGACGGCCTTGATCTCGTGGGAATAGGTAACCGAGTCTGCGGCATTCGGGAGACTTTCGAGGAGGCAGGGTTTCTCCTTGCCCGAGAGAAAGGCCGTCGCACATTAGTTTCTGGTGATCGTTGCCTGAGTTTGGGCGCAAGATACCGGAAAGCCCTTCATTCGGGGGATCTCACGATGAAGGATCTGGCCGTCGGAGAGGACCTGACGCTCGCTTGTGATTTGATGGTGCCTTTCGCCCGCTGGATCACCCCCGCGAGATCTCCGAAACGTTTTGATACCTGGTTTTTTCTTGCCCCCGTGCCGGAGGGTCAGTCAGGGTCCCACGATCAAGAGGAGTCTGTCGATTCTTTGTGGATCTCCCCGGATGCGGCCCTGAAGGGCGCTGCTGATCAGACCTATAACATTGTTTTTGCGACACGTTGTAATCTTGCAAAAGTTGGGCGAGGAGCAACGGTAGTGGAGGCATTGGAAAACGCGCGACGTGAACAGATTGTCCCTGTGGAGCCTGATGTAACGATCCTAGATAACGACCGGGTTTCTTTTAAGATACCTCTGGAAGCAGGCTATGGGTTTGAGGAAGAAATCGAGGTAGGCGGTCCGACCATTGTCCTGAGAACTTAGGGAACACATGTGGGGAGGTATTTATTTTAACAATGGCTTAAATTTGTTTCATGTTGCTGCCAAATCAGTTAAAAATTTAACAAGTTGGCATCGGAGGTACAAAGAAAGCGCGGGCGATTGTAGCATGTTTACGCCCTGCAGCCGGTGTCAGCGGAGCCGGTCGTCATAAATAGGGGCTGTTCAGTTGGTGCAGTAAAAAATATGCGAGTGCGAAAAAGGCGTTCAGAGAATAGCGAAAGACATGATGTGATGTCCCGGTCGGCCGTGGCCTTCTGGTCAGGGGGCCGTATGGCTGTGATGGGATCGGTGTTGCTGCTTGCAGGCTGTGCATCAGTCCCGGATGCGGTGAATCCGGTTTTATGGTATAAAGATGTCAAAGGCGTCGTTGCGGGCGATAAAACGCCGAATTCCATAACAGATCGAAAGTCAGCAGAGCCATTGGTGGCAGATCGCAACAAACCGGCGCCTGGTGCGGATGACCCCACCCCGAGTCTCTCGACCGTTCCGCAACGGCCTAGCACCTCTAGCCGGGCCGAGCGCCGACGCATCGAGAGGGGATTGGTAGCAGAGCGAGCCGATAGTAGGCAATACTCGGGCGACGTGATCCGCAGACAAGGTGAGAGTGCCAGTTCTAACTTAGTTCGGGAACCAAGAGTGATATCTGTGCCTGCACCAGTACCTGCGTCCAAGGAAAAAATTGCAGCCCCCGTTCTATCGACCGCAAAACCAACGGCGCCAAAACTCCAACCCGCGGCTGCTGCGCAAGCACGGCCTGCCCCAAATCGGTCAGGGCAAATTCGACCGTCCGCAGTCGTCCCTAATCGAAACCCTAATCCTCCAAAATTAGCGATGGCTGAGAATATTCGAACACCAGGTGAGGAGTCGGTATTTCCGCAAACTGTTGTTGTTTCGGGGAATGGAGTTGAGACAATGAGTGTCGAACCCGCTGCCCCGGGCGTGTCTGGAAACTCAACAGTATCGGGTGTTCGCTCATTGGAGGAGTTTGATCCCGGTACCCTTCGAGGCTCGTATCAGGTGGCGACTATCCTCTTCAAAAACGGTTCCGCCAAGCTGAGGGGGGCGGATAAGCGGATTCTTAAAAAAGTTGCCGCCCAACATAAGTCGATGGGGGGAACGCTAAGAATTGTCGGTCACGCCAGCTCAAGAACCCGCAACTTGGATCCGGTAAAGCATAAAGTCGTTAACTTTGCCATATCGGCGGCACGCGCAGATGCCGTGGTGAGAGAGCTAGTTCGGCTTGGGGCGAAACCGTCCAATCTGTTCGTCGGGGCTGTCTCTGATAATCAACCTAAGTTCCGCGAGACTATGCCGTCGGGGGAAGCCGGTAACCGGCGTACGGACATATATATCGATTTCTAGCCGGCTTTGCGCCATGAAACCGACGTAATTGGCTGTTTAAAAGGTCTCATTGCGCGCTAGTCCGGTCGCTTCTCACGCCTGATTGTGCATGGGTCAATTGCTTACGCTTAAATATGCCGAAAGACCGAAACCATGGAACAAGAGTTTCACCGTATTAAACGCCTGCCACCTTACGTTTTTGCTGAAGTAAACGAAATGAAGGCGCGTGCTCGGGCCGCGGGTGAAGACATTATGGATCTTGGTATGGGTAATCCGGACTCGCCGACCCCGGCGCATATCGTGGAGAAACTTGTTGAGACGGTCAACGATCCGCGTACCCACAGATATTCTGCATCCAAGGGCATTCCGGGGCTACGGAGAGCAATTGCTCATTACTATGAGCGCCGTTTCAACGTTGCTATAGATCCAGACTCGGAAGCCATCGTGACGCTGGGTTCTAAGGAGGGGCTTGCTAACCTTGCGTCTGCGGTGACCAGTCCGGGGGATGTTATACTCGTCCCGAATCCCAGCTACCCAATACATCAATTTGGGTTCATTATTGCGGGTGCGGCGGTGAGAAATGTACCGGTTGTTCCGGATGCGGATTATCTGAAGGCTCTAGAGACTGCCGTCATGCATAGTACCCCAAAACCGACGGCGCTGGTTTTAAATTACCCGAATAATCCGACGGCGTTGTGTGCCAATCTTGATTTTTATGGTCAGGTTGTCGAATTTTGTCGTTATCACGGAATATATATCCTCTCCGACTTGGCTTACGCGGAGCTCTATTTTGAGGGCAATCCACCACCTTCCATCTTGTCGATTCCGGGAGCCCGAGACATTGCCGTTGAATTTACTTCAATGAGCAAAACCTATTCCATGCCAGGCTGGCGGATTGGGTTCGCAGCGGGGAACAAGCATCTCGTCGCTTCTCTCGCGAGAATTAAGTCATATCTGGATTATGGGGCATTCACGCCCATTCAGGTCGCGGCGACAGCAGCCCTCAACGGCCCACAGGATTGTGTCGATGATATTCGAACGCTATATCGGGAACGCCGGGATGTCTTGATTGAGAGCATGGCATCGGCGGGATGGGAAATACCGAGCCCGACCGCGACGATGTTTGCCTGGGCACCATTGCCACAAGCATATGCTCATCTTGGATCTGTTGAGTTTTCGAAGCTCCTGCTTAGTGAGGCGAAGATGGCGGTTTCCCCTGGAATTGCGTTTGGTGAGCACGGTGATGGTCACGTGCGGATTTCACTGGTTGAGAATAAGCACCGCATCCGACAGGCGGCCCGAAACGCCAAGATATTCCTGTCGTCTTCATCAAATACAATTGAGACCTTGGAACGAAAGAGAGCGGTAGCCTCGTGAGTGACCCCTTGCGCATCGGTGTTGCAGGACTGGGCACGGTCGGGGTTGGTACGGTTAAACTACTCCGGCAGAACAAGACCATTCTCTCAGAACGTTGTGGTAGAGAAATTATCGTCACCGCTGTCTCTGCCCGGGATCCGGCCAAAGACCGAGGCATTTCGCTCTCGGACTGCACTTGGCACAGCGATGCCGAAACACTTGCGACGGACGAAAACGTTGATGTTGTCGTCGAATTAATTGGTGGTTCTGATGGCATTGCCAAGGACCTAATTGAAGCCGCGTTGGCCAATGGAAAACACGTAGTCACGGCAAACAAAGCTCTGGTTGCACATCATGGTTGTGCCCTTGCGGTAACAGCTGAAAATGCCAGGCTCGTATTGGCTTATGAAGCAGCCGTGGCAGGCGGCATACCCATAATTAAAGCGTTACGGGAGGGAATGTCTGCCAACGCCATTGATCGTGTCTATGGCATTCTCAACGGAACTTGTAATTACATCCTCACCAGTATGCGAGAAACAGGTAAAGAATTTCAGATGGTCCTATCCGAAGCACAGGAGTTGGGTTATGCGGAAGCAGATCCGGCATTTGATGTTGATGGCATTGATGCTGCACATAAACTCTCAATTCTGGCCAGTCTGGCATTTGGTTGTCAGGTGAATTTCGACGCTGTTTACGTGGAGGGGATCCAGCAAGTCTCTCCTTTGGATATCCAATTCGCAGCGGAGCTTGGGTATCGCATCAAGCTTTTAGGTATCACCTGTCGAACGACTAGTGGCATAGAGCAGCGAGTGCATCCCTGCATGGTACCCTTGGGTGCGCCAATCGCTCATGTCGAGGACGTGTTTAATGCTGTAGTTGTGCATGGCGATCACGTGGGGCGCACATTGTACGAGGGTCGAGGGGCAGGCCAGGGACCGACGTCATCGGCGGTCGTTGCTGACATCGCCGATATTGCAAGCGGTCGCAATACGCGTACCTTTGGAATCCAGGCAGGCAACCTGTCAAAATTGCAAACCGTTGCCATGTCTGAGAGAGTTGGGTCTTACTACGCTCGTTTCACGGTGATCGATAGGCCCGGAGTACTTGCCGACATTGCGGCCGCTTTAAGGGATCATGATGTCTCTATGGAGGCGGTTCTACAACGAGGGCGCGCTCCGGGAGAGTCGGTGTCGGTCGTGTTGACAACCCACGAAACCCGGGAAGCCAACATGATGGCAACGATCAATACGATTGATGAAACCAAGGCTGTGTTGGAGCCCACCATGATGATTAGAGTCGAACGGTTTTAGGGCTCAGAACAAACGAATAAGGGGCGTCAAAAATGAATGAACAAATGACCAAGATGGATCGAAATCTTGCGCTCGAAACTGTCCGAGTGACAGAAGCGGCGGCTCTCGCGGCATCTCGCTGGATGGGGCGGGGAGATGAAAAAGCCGCGGACCAGGCCGCTGTGGACGCCATGCGCACAGCATTAAATAGCCTGGGTATCAAGGGAACGGTGCGAATTGGAGAGGGTGAGCGCGATGAAGCACCGATGCTTTTTATCGGCGAAGAAGTTGGCTTGGGAGATGGGCCCGAGATCGATATCGCCCTTGACCCCTTGGAGGGCACGACGATCACGGCCAAAGGCGGCACTAATGCCCTGGCGGTCATCGCAATGGCAGAGGCAGGTGGTTTTTTGCACGCGCCTGATACTTACATGGAAAAAATCGCGGTTGGTAACGGCTTGCCGGAAGGGGTTGTTGATCTTGATGAAAAGGTAGAGGTCAACCTTCGCGAATTAGCGAAAGCCAAAGGCGTGGAGATCAATGACCTGGTTGCCTGCGTGCTTGATCGGCCCCGGCATGATGAAATTATTGCTAAATGCCGAGAAGTTGGCGCCCGAATTATGCTCATCGGTGATGGTGATGTCAGTGGCGTGATGGCAACCTCTCGCGAGGAGGCCGGAGTTGACATTTATATGGGAGTTGGCGGCGCACCGGAGGGAGTGCTTGCCGCAGCAGCCCTCCGATGCATCGGCGGTCAAATGCAGGGTCGTCTGGTTTTCCGAAACGACGATGAAAGGAGCCGTGCTGAACGATTAGGGATCACCGATTTCGGGAAAAAATACGGTCTAATGGACCTCGCCGGTGGAGAGGTAATGTTTGCGGCCACCGGCGTCACGGCCGGCACCATGTTAAAAGGTGTACGCAGGTTCCGAGGTGGAGCCACGACCCATTCTATGGTTATGCGGTCCAAATCCGGGACGGTTCGTTATGTTGAGGCTGAGCATAATTTTAGGCGGAAAACAGGGCTCGACCTGGTAGACGGATAACCGTGGCGCCGAACACTTCAGATCCACTAGTTCTCGGCGTTAACGCATCCTTCTCGGGTAAGCGTTGGCTCCAGCGGCCCTACGATGCTCGCTTGGCTCTCGGGTTAGCACAGCAACATGATCTGCCCGAAATCGTCGGGCGGCTTATCTCTGCACGTGGCATTGGCTCGGATGAGGTTGCCTCCTTCCTGGATCCCAAACTTAGCACTGATCTTCCGGATCCCGGACATCTCCTAGATATGTCCGTGGCGGTTAATCGTCTCGTGGTTGCCGTCCAGCAAAAACAAAAAATTTCGGTTTTTGGTGATTATGATGTGGATGGCGCAACTTCCTCAGCACTCCTCAAGCGATATTTCCGAGCACTGGGTCAAGATATTCGAATATATATCCCAGACCGCTTGAAGGAGGGCTACGGTCCGTCTATCCCGGCGCTTGATCAATTGAAGTCCGAGGGCGCCAATGTTGTGATTACCGTAGACTGCGGTATCGCTTCTCATGAACCTTTATCCTACGCTAAAACTGAGGGCCTGGACGTTGTGGTGCTTGATCACCATGTGGCAGAGGCAGGTCTTCCAGAGGCCGTGGCCATTGTAAATCCTAATCGCCTCGACGAGACAAGTGTGTGTGGACAGCTGGCGGCGGTGGGAGTGACCTTTCTGTTTTTGGTTGCATTGAACCGTGGCCTCCGGGACGCCGGGTATTTCCTAGATGAGGTCCTGGAAGAGCCGAAGCTCATGGAGTGGCTTGATTTGGTGGCACTTGGTACGGTTGCCGATGTTGTTCCTCTCACTGGTGTTAACCGTGCGCTCGTCGTGCAGGGTATCAAGGTTATGTCCCAGCGCCGAAATATGGGAATCAAGGCGCTGTCTGATGTTGCCAATCTGGATGAGGCGCCGACGGCGTATCACCTTGGGTTTATCTTTGGGCCGCGTGTTAATGCCGGGGGGCGGGTTGGCGAAGCCTATCTAGGCGCACAGCTCTTGAGTACGACCGATCCAATAGAGGCGGCCCATTTGGCGCAGCTGCTTGATGAGTACAATCAGGAACGCAGAGCGATAGAAGAGCGCATCCAGGAAGAGGCTCTGCTACAAGCTGAGTCCCAGGGTAATAGATCGGTCATTATGGTACACGGGGAAGGGTGGCATCCCGGCGTGATTGGTATTGTCGCGAGCCGTTTGAAGGAACGCTATAACCTGCCAGCATGTGTGGTGGGGGTGGCAGATGGGAAGGCTACGGGCTCAGGGCGCTCCATTCCCGGTTTTGATCTTGGGAACACGGTGATTGCAGCACGCCAACGAGGCCTTCTCAGGGCCGGGGGAGGCCATGCGATGGCCGCCGGCTTTACGCTTGATGCCCATAAGATAGGTGAATTCCACGATTTCCTTAACCAGCGAGTAGCCACTTTCATTCAGGGAGCGGAAATTGTCCCAACTACCTCTGTGGATGCCGTGCTAACCATGGAGGCTTCAACCCTTGAGCTTGTAAATATGGTACAGCGACTGGGCCCTTTTGGTAGCGGCAACGCAGAGCCCCGCTTTGCCTATTCAGGACTTCGTGTCGTGAATGCAAGTGTAGTGGGCAAAGGGCATGTCCGTTGCATTTTTTCTAACGCGGGGGGCGCGCGCTTACAGGCCATCTCTTTCGGGTCCGCAGAAGCCACTTTGGGATACCGTCTCCTCAACCACGGGGGACTGCCCGTGAATGTTCTCGGGCGTTTGCGGGAAAATGTCTGGCAAGGTCGTTCATCGGTTCAACTACAAATAGATGACGCTGCCTTTGCCTGATTGAACACCTAGCGTCGGAAATTCGTGCTGAACGTAGGACGCAGGAAAACATTATCCAATAGCGAAAAGACCAAAAAACATCCGGCCTATTCTCCCTGACGTGCCGGTATTCCCTGGAATTAATGGCATCACATAAACGGGTCTTGATTTCGTGTTCGCCTGTTTATATATGATCGGGTTCGTGACCCCTTCGTCTAGTCAGGCCTAGGACTCCAGATTTTCATTCTGGCAACACGGGTTCGAATCCCGTAGGGGTCACCATACCCTCACATGTACTCCAAACGATTGCCAGTTGTGTTCTCTAACGGCCTCGCCAAAGGGTCGGAGAATCGATAGCTACACCTTCATCAGTTTTTAAGTAATAGTGGAGGACAAGATGTATTTGCAGGAATTCTACTACGTCGTCGAAATGGTGGGTGTATTAGCAGTCACGGTTTCAATCATTTTTGTGACTGATGTTCGATAGTTTAATTACTGATATATGCTCCCAACCCGCGAGCGGTTGATAATCAGCCAAACAAGATGGAGTAAAAAAAAAGGCCTAGTGGTCTACCACTAAGGCCAGTAACTAAAATTCCATGAAGCGGTTCTATGAATGCCGCCCCTTTTTTCCCTCTCCAAGAATGGATTGGATACTATCCAAGTTGGGTAAATTTTAGATTAAGGTAGTTCCACAAACGAAAACGGCCTCGCCGGTTTCCCAGCTAGGCCGTTTCCCCCAAAACTTCAGTACCCTCTTGCGAGCGCGCCTCCGCCTCAGGGCCAACGATCTTTTCCACTTCCCTGGAGAGGGTTGCTTCTTTTCCCGAAGGCACCTTCACAATACGATTGACCCCTCAGCTCCACAATAGGGAAAGAGTCCACACCCCTGTGGAACATGGTGAAAACCATCCTCAACATGCACTTTTTTCGGTGGATAACTTGAAGGCGTGTTTTCAGCGGCTAATCAGGCTGTAATCGCCGATTTTTAAGAATACAATTATTCGGCTTGTCTGCCTTGACGAAATTAATCGCCTTACATATTTCTGTTAATGAGCTTTTCAATCACTCCCCATCACCTTCAAAGACAAGACAATTCGGACGATGCTGTGTTCTATGCTGAGCCCAGGTTGGTTAAGCATATTGACGAGCCAGCTTGCGCGGCGTTAACCAATTTCTTTACAGGGATATTGCCTCCAACTGGCGAAATTCTCGATTTAATGTCAAGTTATGCGTCTCATTTGCCACTGGAAGCGGACTATAAAAGCGTGGTCGGGCTGGGTATGAACGAAATTGAATTGCAGGCAAATCAGCAGTTGAGCAATTACCTAGTCCATAACCTTGCGATTGACCCCAAACTGCCGTTCGAAGACAACTCATTTGATGCGTGTATTATCACGGTCTCTGTTCAATATCTCGTTCATCCAATTACGGTTTTTAAGGAAATTGGACGAGTGCTTCGTCCCAATTGTCCTTGCATCGTTTCCTTTTCTAACCGTTGTTTTCCGACTAAAGCTGTCAATATATGGTGTCAACTAAATGCCATCGGACATGCCGAACTCGTGGGACATTACTTCGATGACTCGCAGCGCTTCTCCGAAGCATGGCAGGCCGATATTTCTCCAAACCCCGGCTGGACGGATCCCCTTATGATCGTTTCCGCCAGGGCGCTCTAGAAGGCCAGTCCCCACACCCTCCGGGCCTCCTCGCGATGCTCGGGTTTCATGCGCCAGCACAATAGAAGTCTCATCAGTTATATATTGGTCTAACATTGTGTCGCGGGATAAGCTTTGGGCAAAAGGTGTAACAAAAGGTGTGACGAACTCTTTGATACTGGCTGATGCCTGGTGAAATTCAGGTCCTAAAACAGGGACTAAAATCGGCAGAAAACATTACCATTTGGCACTTGTTGCTACTTCTTGTTGCAGCACCCCACAGGTTCGAATCCCGTAGGGGTCACCACCCACCTTATAACGCATTGATTTAATTAGAAAAAATAAAAGGTTGCCACTTTTTTCGGCGGCGGTTGCCACTTTTTAGTCGTTATTTTGTTCCGTGGAGAGCATCTCCATACCCTTTTTGGCCATCTTTGCACGATTCGCTCTCTCGATATATACACGGGCTTGATTGGGATTTTCCCACCCCATGATCGACATCAGCATAAATTCACCTACGCCAGCCTACGCCAATCTCTTCGCCGCCGCCTTCCTTAATCCGTGCGGTACCCACTGCTTTGGCAATCCAGCTTTGTCCTTGTGATCAATAAACCATTCAGAGAAGCCCTATGAGATTTGAGAGGGGGTCCCATTGAAGTGGTCTGATCTTAAACAACGTTCGTAGTATCGTTAAATAATGGAGAACCAACTAATGAAACATCTAATCTTTGCTGTTACTCTCGCATTTATTTCCACGCCAGCAGTCGCTGGTTCCTGCCCAATGAAAATCGCTTTGATTGATAAAGCCTTGTCTAGTGGTGCGGTTATAAACACAGCCGCCGTTAAAAAGCTAAGGGACGAAGGTGAGGCCTTACACAAGTCTGGGGATCATAGCCGTAGCGTCGCAGTATTAGAAAAAGCCATAAGGCTTGGCGATATCAAAGGCTAGTATCCTGGCTCATCTGACCGTGGCTGTAGATTGGCCATTGAAAAGTGGTATTGTGAGAGCGCAATATAGTGGCGGTTAACCCCCTGCACCGGCTGCGCTAACTCGCACATCAGTTGCATCGGAGAGCAGCTTTTGCTGAACATCCGGTAGAGCAGTGTTTCGGATAGGAGACTAGTCCTTAATGAGCAAGGACCGATCTACGCCATCTCTGATTAGAAAACATGTTGAATGCGACGGTTATAAATGCGGGGCATGTTCAAGAGGTTGCGAGCCCATGTAGTGACAAGAGAGACATGTGCAAACCTTTTGAATTAAAGCCACATCGGGGAGTAAACCTGCAACCAGACTTATTAGGTATCGAGCGCAAAACAAAGGAAGCATCCAGTGGGCCCCCTCTATGGGTAGAGCTGCTACAACCCTTGATCTTACACCTTAGTCGTTTTCGAGAATAACGGTCACAGAATGACCCGACCGCTCCAGTCATTTATTGCCAAGTTGCTCTGTGAATGACGCTATTGGAACGATTGTTGATCCCGAGCTTGGTAAACACAGGAAGTCTCTATCTCACTTAATCTTCATCGATATTAGAGGGTATCCTGCATCGTGATAAGACCCATGCCTGTCGTCATGGGGGCGTAATAGTTACGGTGTATGCGATGTGCATCATCTGTTATTGCACCGCGCATCGTCAGCCACATGATAAGCTCAACTGCCTCCGCTCCAGCCTGATCCATCATTTCGTCGTGGGTCATATCGCATAACGCCTGGGGATCAACTTCAATTTTGTTTAGGAACCAGTTATCAAATTCCGTATTCAAATGTCCAAATCGCTCCCCATGGAGTTGATGAGACATTCCGCCCGTCCCCATAACCGCAACATTTAAATCATGGCCGTAGGTCTCAACAGCTCGCCGTAGTGCTTTTCCAAGTTTGTAGCAACGGAGTGCGGTTGGAATGGGGTGTTGCAAGACGTTGACCTGAACCGGGATCACTCTCACTGGCCAGTCTTCTCCGTGGGAAAAACACAAATTCATAGGCACAAGGAGACCATGCTCAACCTTCATGTCCCGGCAAATAGTAATATCAAATTCTTCTTCATAAACGAGGTGCCGGCAGATGTGGGCTGAGAATTCCAGGTTGCCCTTAATAGAAGGTAGTGGCCTGACGCCGAACCCTTCATCCGCAATTTCGTACTCTGCTGACATACCAACGGCAAATGTCGGATATTTCGCAAAGGAAAAATCACATGCATGATCGTTGTAGATGACAATTACTTCATCGACCTTTACCTCATCGGCAAGCCATGACTTAACTGGCTCATATGCATCAAAGAGTGGTTTCCACGCCGGGCTATCCTGTTCCCCCTTGTCTACTACCGCGCCAATGGACGGAACGTGTGACGTGCCTATGCCTGCTACGACCCTGGCCAAATCACGTTGCTCCTTTCACGTTTCGGGTTTGAAGAAATTCTTCATAAGATAATCCTATCTGTTGAGCGCCCATAGGATAAAGACCGATGTTAAATAGAGCAGCAATCCTAATTACATTGTAAATATTCCCCCCCGCTTTAACGAGATTTAGCCAATCGTTATCAATCACAAGTTTCTTCTCCCGCGCGGTCAATTCGAACCGATCCATAAAAGCGTCGCTATCTAATTTGAATTTATCTCTATTTGCACTTAGGTTTAGGCTCTCGGCGAAGTCGTTTATCCTCCGTCCCCTCTCGCTCATTTCTAGATCAAAAACATAAGTGTTTTTGATTGAACCACCCAGATTTCTTTGATTAACCATTTCGTTAGTTAATTACTCCATTGAACATTTAAATTTTTTATCACGGAGGTCCTTCGGGTTGAGACGCTGACCGCCACTTTTATCTTGCATGCAGTTTAATCGAACCAATCTCGTAGTTACAACCCTACTGTACGACCCACCTTTTCCATTTCTAAGCCAGCAATAAGAAAACATCTACTTTCCTTTAACTCGTCAACTGCAAATCTTGCATTCTGCAAGCACCCTCGGTGGTATGAGCGATTGTTCCGTCCTCTGTCATTAATCAAGCTAAATTTGCGGTAGTAACAAAATTATCATCTTGGACTTACTTGCACGCAACATAACTGATAGTCGAATGTAGTAATCTCTAGTTCTTAAAGTCGAGATGATTGTTTATGCTTAATAAGTCATCTATCTTCGCGGTTTGGAATTTCGATGTTACCTGCAAAGATGACCCCTGCCCACAAAACGATCTCTCGTGACCCCAAACCAAGGCCATTTGGAAATTTTTTTTTCTTTGTGCTGGTCCTAGTTACCATTATTGGCCCTCTCTCATTACACCTGTTTTTCCCATCCACACCTTCAGTCAAAGCAGAATTTAATGTAAGTGAGTCTGTGGCGCAGCTCTCTGTGAGCGCCCCAATGTTTGTGATGGCCTTTATGACACTGATTTTTGGCTATCTAGCAGATCGACTGGGAAGAAGGCGGGTCCTGATTGGAGGGATTTTACTATTTTCCATTGGTGGGGCTATTTCGATAGCGGCGGAGACCATCTGGTTTTTAATTTTCGGACGTCTCGTTCAAGCCGCGGGCGGTGCTTGTGGGATAACTTTGGCACGTATCATTGCACGAGACAAGTATGGACAAGATCAGCTAGTGAGGGCTATCGCCTATCTTACGATGGGCTATTCGCTCGGTCCTATTTTTGCCCCTCCTATTGGCGGGTATTTAGTTGAAATGTTCGGATGGAGAAGTGTCCTGATACTCGCTTTGGTCGCGGGCCTGAAAATCGTTACCCTGGTCTACTTCTTCATTGATGAAACAAAGCCGACAAAAGCACTTAAAAGCGATCAGGATAACGAGGCCCGGTCGATCCTCAAGGATTTCATTTTGCTCTTCCGGGACATCAAGTTTACGAGCCTCACATTCCAGATTGGATTGAGTACCGGGGCCTTTTTTACGCTAGCGACCGGCGCTGCTTTCATTATGATGGAGAATCTTGGCAGACCGGCGACGGAATACGGGTTGTACTTTACCTTGTTACCCTGTGGATATTTATTGGGCAACTTTGTCTCGGGTCGAGTCGGTTCGCGGGTTTCCATCGAAACTATGGTATTAGTCTCCACCGCCATTATGGTCGCAGCAATTTCTAGTTTTGCCACATTCACCTTTGCCGGAATTTTATCACCTATGACCCTGTTCGGATTTGGCAGCGCGCTGACATTTGGCCAAGGCATGAGCACCGCTTATGCTCAGTCGGGTCTCCTGCGCGTTCCCTCTAATTTAACTGGTACCGCGGGCGGTATCGGAGCCTTCGCACAGATGTTTGGAGCTGCCGTTCTCAGCCAGCTTTATGGATTTTTAGCCGATGGCACGGTAAATACTTTGGTAATAATCGTAGGTGCAGCAACGATCCTTGCATTAATTGCCGCTACTATTAATTTTTTCTTCAATCACCCGATATTTCAGCGGTCCCGAACGATAACCTGATAGCTAATTTAGCGATTAACTCTGAACTTCATGCTTTATTGTCAGGTCAGGGCAACTCACCATAATGCCTCTGGTTATGTAGAGGAGGTGAGAGAGGGCTATACTCGGTGCAGATGATAATGTTGCAGAACCAATAAGAATAACCCCTTGCAGGAAAGATGGTTGCCACTTTCGTATGTTACAATGGGTAATTAAAGTGGTAACCATTCTGCTAAGTCATTGATATCATTGAAAACGCGAAATCCCGTAGGGGTCACCACTCCCCTGTAACTTTATGTTCATACCGGTAAATTTAAAAGTGGGACCACTTCAATAAAAAAGCGGGACCACTTTGGATTATTTTTGTTCCCGCTCGAGCAGCGAAATAGCGTCTTTGGCCAGGCGTTTTCGCTTCACTTTTTCGATATAGATCTGCACATCTTGCATATTTTTCCACCCACCCACTGACGTAATTTGTTTTCACCTGGCCCCGGTTTTGTGGGTTGGCACCAGATCGCTCGGAAAATAAAATTACTTGTATAAAATAATGATAATGATTATCATTATTACTCGCATTAACTCACAAGGTTGAGCTTGTTCGACCGTTGGCGAGAAAACCCTGTAGTCACCTAATTATTTTGGTTGAACATTGTTTGCCGATAGAGGTTCACATTTTTTTCATGGCTTCTTACACAGATATTAAATTGTTTATAAATGGAGATTGGCGTGATGGTGTTGAAGGGCAAAAACTCCCAATAATCGACCCTGCGACTGAAGAAGAAATTGGTCAATTATCCTGTGCCACAAAACCTGACCTGGATATAGCGCTGGATGCCGCCCAGCGTGGGTTTGAGACTTGGCGTGAAGTGTCAGCATTTGATCGTTACAGACTAATGAGGAAAGCAGCTCAACTGCTTAGAGAGAGGCGAAAAGATCTGGCTTGGCTCATGACAAAAGAGCAGGGAAAGCCTCTAGCTCAAGCGGAGTTGGAGATAGCTGCAGGTGCAGACGTAGTTGAGTGGTTCGCTGAAGAAGCGCGGCGACTATATGGAAAAGTCATACCTAGCCGCCACACAAGCATCACGCAAATGAGTATTAAATTGCCGGTTGGTCCAGTAGCAGCTTTCACCCCGTGGAATTTCCCAGTAAATCAAGTTGTTCGTAAACTTTCAGCGGCCCTCGCGTCTGGTTGTTCTATCATAGTTAAAGGGCCGGAGGAGACGCCTGCTTCCCCTGCAGGATTGATCCAAGCTTTTGTAGATGCGGGCGTGCCTGACGGAGTAATTGGTTTGGTTTATGGTGACCCTGCTCAAATATCAGAATACCTTATCCCGCATCCGATCATTCGTAAGATTTCCTTCACTGGTTCAACGCCCGTTGGTAAGCACCTCGCCTCGCTCGCAGGTCAACACATGAAACGAGCGACCATGGAATTGGGTGGGCATGCTCCAGTACTAGTGTTCGATGACGCTGATATCGAAAAGACAATCCGCGCAATGGTCCCCTCTAAAATAAGAAATGCTGGCCAGGTTTGCATCTCGCCAACTCGGTTTCTGGTCCAAGAAAAAACTTCCGATAAATTCATCGAAGATTACACAGCTGCAATGAAGAAAGTAACTGTTGGGAACGGCCTTGAGGAAGTAACTGAGATGGGGCCTCTCGCAAATGATAGACGTATACCGGCCATCGAGGAGATGATAGTGGATGCTCAATCGCGAGGAGCTAGCCTTCAAACCGGTGGGGAGAGAATTGGCAATAAGGGTTACTTCTTTGAACCAACCGTGATGTCCGATGTCCCGACGGATGCAATGGTAATGAATCAAGAACCCTTTGGTCCAATCGCGATTATAAATCGATTTAAAACCGAAGATGAGGCTGTCAAAGAGGCCAATCGTCTACCGTATGGATTAGCAGCCTACGCGTTTACTAATTCAGCAGAAAAAATTCAACGTCTGGGAAAGAATATTGAAAGTGGAATGCTGGCCATAAATCATGTTGGTCTTGGTCTTCCGGAAGTTCCTTTCGGCGGTATTCAGGACTCTGGATACGGAACGGAGGGAGGGTCGGACGCTGTTGAGGCCTATCTCGAGACACGGTTGGTCACTGCTTTTAACTAGTGCTGAAGCAAAAATCCGTTGCTTTGAAAATTAACGTCGAGGAATCAATCCTCAGACATCGTAATCTGTATCTGACTAATGGATAATCTGTGATGCCTATTATTTCAGCCGATACTCCCGAGTTAAGCAGCACGGAAATGGACGTCATTAGGATCATGCGTCAAATACGCGAGAGTAGCGATGGTATAACCCTAGACAATCTGGAAAATGAGGCCTTAACACCGATTGTGGAACCGCTTCGCCGGTTTTTAGGTTTATTGCAACGTGCCGATCAAAATAGATTGGAGCTCGGCTTGGAGTCTTGTCCCTCGGTTACAATATTTGAGCTGCAAGTATTATTTTCGATTGCCGGGTTGCGGGTTGAGAGTAAGGAAGTCGTGCAGGAGTTGCTATCATCCTGGTTGCCCCGTGGTGCTTCCATTATTGGATTAACATTACTTCACGAAATAGCCCGAAAACTCAACACCGCTGGTTTGCCTGCTTTTTCAATGGCCGATTTGCAGGCGCAGATAATTAATCTTACTTTATCGCGATTACGTTCAGAGGGTTATACAGTGTTAACTAAAGGTCCCACTAAACCATGCACAAAAGTGTTAAATACGAAAACATTACACTAACTGTTTTTCTTTGCATCGGTTGGGATTTTATCGCGTACGAAATAGTAATATACCTATCTCAATCAGGCGATATTTCCTAGTCGTTAGTAAATTATTAGGCATGAATTTACAGAAGCGTGGAAACAGGGCCAAGCAGGAAAATTCCCCAAATCCTAGTTAGTCCAGAAGACGCCAAAGCCACAGGTGAGAGAACAATGTACATAGCAATGAACCGTTTTAAAATTGTACCCGGCCGTGAACAAGATTTTGAAGGTATCTGGAGAAACCGAGAGACCCTGTTGGACGAGGTTCCTGGATTTGTAGCATTCAATCTTGTGCGGGGTGCTAAGGAAGAGTCACACACTCTTTACGCATCTCATAGTACATGGAAGTCTCGCGATTTTTTCGTTAGTTGGACCAAATCCGATGCTTTCCGAAAAGTTCATCAGGGTGCCGGTGAGCATAGCGATGTTTACATTGAGCATCCCGTTTTCGAGGGTTTTGAGGTAGTACTTTGAGATTGGGATCGAATGTTACTGGGTCTCATTAATTATAATCTAGCGGCCTGCCGATCTCTAGATTTTGCTTTGCGGTGGGATTCTTCGTTACTGCCCAACTTCCAATAACTCGAGATATACAGATTTTCCTTTTTCAGCCGTCTAACGTTTTGTAGATAATCTCTCAAATTTCGCATCGAGTTAAATTCAGATGCTACCCACGCTGATACTTGGCCATCTAGCCAATCTATTTTTTTTACAAAATCAGCTAGGACAGAAGAATTTTTACCTGGTTCTGGATTCAATAGCCAATTTAATTGGACACCCTTCGGAACCGGCAAGGCTTGTATATCTGCTTCATCAAATATCTCGACAACTATGTAACCGATAGTCTCGAGTGGGAGTTGCTCAATATTTACGCTGATAGCTGGCAACGCTGTCATGTCTCCAACTATTAAAATCCAGTCCTTATTGCTATCCACGATTGTCTTGGGTCCCGGGCCTCCTATTAAAATCTTATCACCTCGCTTGCATTTCGCTGCCCAGCGAGATGCTGGACCGCCGTTATGACCATGAAGAACAAAATCCACGTCTATTTCATTATTTCGTTGGTTTCGGATAGTATAGGTTCGCGTCACAACCTCGCTCTCTTCCTCACCGGTCAATCGTAATTTGATGTAACCCCCCGCGAACCCCTCCGGGAAATTATTCATACCCACTCCGCCGAGGGTGACGCGTAACATATTTTGCGAAATTAACTTGGACTTGATCACCTCCAGCTCGCGAGGTTCACCCCTTCCTTTTTTCATTTATACAACCTCCATTTATTTACTCGAGTCTTCAGAGATCGATACTTATTTAAGCGCGTTCTTTTGGGTTTGTTCCGTCATTAATACTATTATTTGCTCATCAAATTATATAGTGCGGTATTGCGTGTGATCCCTGCTTATCTCATGCCCGCGATACAAAATTAAAGGGGTCATATACCGCCGTTTCACGACTAAAAGGTGAGACCACCGAAACGCAGCGCTGCAAAGGTCTGCAAAGGTGTTGTGGCCCCACTTTCTCTCTAAATCATTAAAATCAACGAACTGTCGTGATCTCGTAGGGGTCACCATCTACCTCATAACGCATTACTTCGTAAGGTTAGCGCTATCCTGATTCCCAACAAATCAGTGAGATAGGCCCTATGAGGGTTGAAAGGCGGTACGGGGGGATGCCGAGCAATATATCGAGTAAGACTGATGGATGTCGCATTGTAGGCCGTGCGAGGGTTCTGTTGGGTCGGCGTGAAAACCATCGGCACTTGATCCTCTTGAGATGGAATACATATTCTGGCTAAGGGCCCTCTGCCAATTCTGTGCCAGTGCCCGCCATTGACTCTGTAGTTATAGATGATAGTGATTATCATTATCAACTTATAGTTACATTATAAGGGATCAAGTTAATTGCATAAAACTAGCGTTGTCATAATTGGTGGTGGCCCATCCGGGATGCTACTCTCGCATATCTTAAGCGAGCATGGGATAGATAATGTTGTCCTTGAGAAGCACACCCGGGATCATGTCCTGAGCCGTATCCGGGCAGGGGTTTTGGAGCCCGGTTCTGTCAAATTATTGCGGGACGTTGGATTGAGCACCAGACTCGATAAGGAGGCAAAATTTCATAATGGTACACTTATTGTCTGGGCAGGATCTGAACGGTTAGAGATCGATACGATGAAATATACCGGGCAACCGATGGCTGCCTACGGACAGACCGCGATTACTGAGGATTTGTACGATGCCCGAGCCAAATCAGATGGCGTAATCATCACAGAGGCGACAGATATAATGCTTCAAGATATCGCCACTGACGAGCCAACCGTGACCTATCAGAAAAACGGCAATAGACAGGAGATCCAATGCGAATTCATTGCGGGATGTGACGGCTTTCATGGTGTTAGTCGAAATTCGATACCAGTTGAGAAACGCCGCAGTTATGAGAAAACCTACCCTTTTGGTTGGCTCGCAATCATGTCTGAGACAAAACCACTTGAAGATATCGTTTATGCCAATCACAAGCGTGGGTTTGCTCTGGCATCTCAGCGGAATGAAAAGCTCAGTCGATATTACATTCAATGCGACTTAGACACCGATATCAAGGACTGGCCTGACGATAAGTTTTGGGAAGAGTTGAAATCACGCTTTCCACGTCAAATGGCTGATGAAATTGAGACCGGCCCCTCCATAGAAAAATCTATTGCTCCCCTTCGAAGCTTCGTCAACGAGCCAATGAGATATGGTAGATTATTTTTAGCTGGTGACGCTGCCCATATCGTTCCGCCAACAGGTGCAAAAGGGCTCAATCTCGCATTCGCCGATGTCTTTTACCTCTCCCGGGCGCTAGAGAGATTTTACCATGGCAACGACAGCAGTTACCTGGATAACTACTCCAAAACAGCTTTGGATAGAGTTTGGCATACCGCCCGGTTCTCCTGGAACTTGACCAGGTTGCTGCATCGATTTCCAGGGGACGAACCCTTTGATCAAAAAACTCGTGAGAGTGAGTTGGAATATCTCTCCAGATCAGAAAAAGCTATGGCTGCTATTGCTGAACAATACACGGGACTACCACTGTGATTATTGGCACATCAATTTAACCGTTTGGTGCCTCTCGATCACTGTGTTGGTGTAGTGCTACTTTTTTTAACAACTAGAGAAATGGTGAATTGTAATGATAAAATTAATCCTACCTGTGTTCCTATCCCTCGTTACTGGATTTCCAGCACTTGCCGCGGACGTTTCCATCGACATGCTCAACAAACAAGGAAAAGAGCGTAACATTTATTCAGAGAAAATTGTTTACGTCGACGTTGGCGATACCGTGACGTGGAAGTCAAAAAGTAAAGGGCACAATGTTGAATTCATCCGAAAGAATGGCGTCCCCAAAGGCGTTAAAAAATTTAAATCACGTATCTCCAAGGATGCCTCATATAAATTTACCGTTCCTGGTATATACGCATATTGGTGCTCCCCGCACAAAACACTTGGAATGATTGGTTTCGTCGTCGTGGGAAATGATAAAAGCAACCTCTCGGATATTAAGAAAGTCAAATTTGCCGGCAAATCTAAGAAGTTGGCTAAAAAGCTTATTGCGGAGTTAGCCAAATAAGGTGGGGTTCGGTTAAAATTCGAACTTGCTCTCAATTTGGTCTCTCTGCGTAAAAGTAGAAACTGAGATTACGGTTGGTCCAACCTAGAGACTTGGGGCACTCTGAGACTCGTGCCCATCATTAATAGAGGCTTATTTATGGCTGGTGAGAAAATCACGGTGAACTTCGAAATTGACCCCGACTCGGTAGAAATGCTGAATTCGATTACGGAGCAATATAAACTGCCTAATTCGTCAAAAGCACTAAGATGTCTTCTCGACTTTATTGCTGAGTCAGAGGATGAGTGGGATGTTGTTTTTAAAAAAATTAGATGCCGTAGGTGCTAGTTGGTTATTCACTTTTTCTACTCGACGGTTGCAGAAGTAAGCAGAGGCGACTCAATAGGTTGGGCTGTACCCGTCGTTATGTGTATGTTGTAGTTGGGTTCAAGATTGCTCCACTTATGATTTGTTTTTTATTCTCGACAATCAGAACATCATGCAAAATTGACCCCGCACTGGGCCATGTGAAAGCAAAGACTTTTGTTCATTGAGAAATGCCATAATTTTCACGATTTTCGCAGGCTTGCGAAAGCAAAGTTGCCCAGCCCCATCTTCAATTACATCGATGGCGCGGCAGATGATGAAATTACATATCGCCGGAATACCAGAAGCTTTGACGATTGTGATCTTGTTCCAAATGTGTTGGCCGGAGTAGAGGAAGTGGATACCTCCGTTACGGTGATGGGGCAGCGACTCGAGGTACCTTTCTATTGCTCACCGACTGCGCTGCAACGGCTTTTTCATCATGAAGGGGAGAGAGCAGTAGCAGCTGCTTCTGAGAAATACGGCACGATGTTTGGGGTGTCTTCTCTGGGTACCGTTAGTTTGAGGGAGGTTCGCAAACATAAAAACCCGCAAGCATATCAGTTCTATTTTCATAAAGATCGAGGCCTTAATAGAGCAATGATGGAAGACGCCAAGGATGCTGGGGTCAACATCATGATGCTGACGGTCGATAGCATCACTGGTGGAAATCGTGAGAGGGACCTCAGAACGGGTTTCTCTATCCCATTTAAATTAAATTTAAATGGGATATCCCAATTTCTAATGAAACCCATGTGGGGGTTGAATTATTTAACTCATGAGAAATTCAAACTTCCACAATTGGATAATCATTTGGACATGGGGAATGCGGTAGTTTCTATCAGCCAATACTTAACAGAAATGCTCGACCCCGCATTAAACTGGCAAGATGTGGAGGAGATGGTCAAATATTGGGACGGGGAGTTCTGCCTGAAAGGTATAATGAGTGTGGATGATGCGAAGAAGGCGGTAGATATTGGTTGCACTGGCATAGTGATATCTAATCATGGCGGTCGGCAACTTGATGGTTCCCGCTCGCCTTTTGATCAATTGCAAGAAATCATCAATGCTGTTGGTGATAAAATTGACATATTGATGGATAGTGGGGTTCAAAGAGGTACCCACGTATTAAAAGCGCTATCTTTGGGTGCTAAAGCTGTCGGCATCGGCCGCTATTATTTATTCCCTCTTGCTGCCGCGGGGCAAAATGGTGTGGAACGCGCTTTAGAATTAATGCGGGCCGAAATTATTCGGGATATGCGATTAATGGGTTGTAAGTCTGTAAGTGAATTGAGCCCAGAAAATTTAAGACACAGAGTAAAATAAATACATTATTGGCGTTGAGTAAGCGATAGGTAGCCGAAAACCTGGACACAAATGCGGAGCAGCGTATACCGGTGCCGAGTCGCGTGGCTTTTTATTTATTCTCTCTAACCCTTACTGTAAGGCATCACTGTGATTAATCCATTACTGACCCAAAAGGGTCACTAGTTCTCCGAATTTCCCTATAAAATTATCACCTGTCTTTGTAACATTCTCGTTTTTTATGAGAAACAGTGTGATCCGACTTTTGACGGCTTCGTAATCTAAATACAAGAGTATGCAGACAATAATCGGAGTTGCGGTAGAGAATTGTGAGTTCCCTTGACCAAAGGTATGGAGTACTCGCGGCGTGGAGCCCTTTTGGACTTGATCACGTTTTCACTTTTACGCGCTCCCCCATTTTGCAAAGAGATTAATAACCCGTATGCGAGTTTTGATTTGTGGTGCCAGCAAGGGAATAGGGTTGGAGACAGCACGCCAGGCTTTAGATGCCGGTCACGATGTGCGCGCTTTGGCTCGATCCGCAAATGCAATCGCGGTCTCACATTCTAGCTTCGAAAAGATCCAAGGAAACAGCCTGAAAATAGAGGACGTAGAAGCGGCTGTTGTTGGAGTCGACGTTGTGATCCAGACCCTTGGTGTCGGATTAGGCGAGTTATTCCAACCTATCAATTTGTTCTCGGATGCCACCAGAATAGTGATTAGCGCGATGAAAAAAGAGGGCATCAAGCGGCTACTCTGTGTTACCGGTTTTGGAGCAGGAGACAGCCAAGCAGGCATCAGTTGTTTGCAACGTGTGCCATTTCAGATCTTTCTTGGTCGCGCTTATGGGGACAAGACTTTACAAGAGAAACTCATCAAGGAGAGCGGGCTTGATTGGACGATTGCTAGGCCGGGAGTTTTGACTAATGGACCGCATACAGGTCGCTACCAAATTCTCTCTGAGCCATCACAGTGGCGCAACGGGGTCATCTCACGCGCAAATGTTGCCGAGTTTCTGGTTCAGCAAATCAAAGATGAGGCCTATGTGGGTAAAGCGCCGGTGCTTATAAACTGATGTTTGGATAACTTCGCGTGTAGTCCTAAATTTAATGTCAGATCTCCGCCTCTTGACGCTCACCTGGTGAAGGAGAAATTCCGTGAATTCAACATTTTTCCTTAACGACTAACGATATCTGGGAGACAGGTACTCATAAGGTGGTGCTGTTTCCTGCCTAGTCTACCCTTATATAACCGTATTTGTGCCAAAATAACTCGCCAGCTTTAAGAGTTGTTCATCTGAGCCTTGTGCGCCAACTAAGGAAACACCAACGGGACAATCGTCGACAGCTAACACGGGCATAGAAACCTGCGGCAAACCGGCTAGTCCAGCGATGCAAGCCAAGGCCATTGTATTAGAACGAAAAGACTCTAGCGCAGCACTCTCGGCATCCAGCTTTGGGGCGATACATGGCGCTGTGGGCATCACTAATACAGTCCCGGGTACAATTACCGCATTTATTTTTTTTACAATTTCTTCGCGTTCTTGTCGGGCTTTGTTCAGTTCTATGTCGGTAACCTGCTCTGCCATTAAGAAACGTTCTTTGATACCTTCGCCAAGATTTGCCTTATATTTTCGCACCCAAGGCAGGTTAGTTGTTTTTATTTCTCCTGCTTGGATAATACGGAATACGTTCCACCAGCTATCTAATCCGTCTGAGGCTATCGTCAGACTCTTAACTGCATCAAGGGCCGCTGTTTCTACCCAGGTACTAAAAGCCGAGGTTATCGGATCGTCAGTTCGCGCAAGAACATCATCTGCAATGACAAACCGCTCAATCGCGCTCCGATCTGGACCGCCCTCTAGAACGACCCTTCCAACTACAGAGAGAAGTTCGGCGTCATTGGTAAACCAGCCAGCTGTATCAAAGCTAGGCGCCATGGCTCTGCCGCCGTCGAGCGATACTCGTCCCAAGCTGGGACGAATACCCCACAAACCACAAAAGGAGGCGGGTATTCGGACCGATCCACCGGTATCGGAACCTACCGCGAAATCTGATATTCCCGCAGTCATCGCAGCAGCTGAACCGGAGGATGACCCGCCTGGTAATCTTCCCGGCGCTCGAAAATTTATTGGCGTTCCATAATGCGCGTTCGCTCCGGTAAGGCTGTAAAAAAATTCATCGCAAATCGTCATTCCGGTGAGAGTTGCGCCAGCCGCAAGGAGTTTGCTGATAACGATAGCATTGGTCAGAGAGGGTTTTGCATGATGATGAAAGTCGGGACTGCCATTAGATGTTCGGTGACCCGCTACGTCAAAAAGGTCTTTCGCTACAAATGTAAGGCCTGACAATGGACCGGAGGGTTTTCCCTTTATAGGTGAACGAAGGTTCTCAGGCACCAAGCAATTTGCTGGATCGTCCATCGGCGCACTCATTACTCGGTGGGAGCCGGAACTTGTTCTGTGAACCAGTCCAAGATTTGCTCTCCATCCCAGCAAACAACCCCAGGCTGGGACAATATCGACTCAAAGGCTTCACGGACGTATGCAATTCTATGAGGAGAACCCGATAAATAACAATGCATGGCAAGTGCAATAACTCTTGGATGACCGTCCTCACTCTCTTGATATAACGTATTAAAATAATCCAACGCACGGTCCCGATAGACCTGAGACTCATTATTCTGAATGTTCATAGAAACGATGTCGTGCAATTCATAATTATAAGGAAGGGCAACCACCGGTTTATCCAATGTTCGCGCCCATATTGGTTGATCGTCTAGTACCCAATCGCCAATGTACTCGACGCCCGCTGCCGATAAATGGTCAAGTGTATCAAAAGTTTGTGTTAAGCCGGGTCCAAACCATCCTCGAGGCCGTTTACCGCAGAAATTTTCAATTACATCCATCGAATGGTCAATAACCGCACGCTCGTCATCCAATTGATGCATTGGTAATTGTTCATAGGAGTGGGCATTAAATTCCCAGCCGGCGTCAAGGCAAGCTGTGGCCACCTCAGGATATTCCTCGCAGACACGCGCGTTTAGCGTGACGGTTGGTCTAATAGATAAGGACTCCATCATTTTTTTTAACCGCCAGAATCCAACTCGCATCCCATACTCGTGCCATGACCAATTTGGATGATCCGGTGTTTGCGGAACCCCTTGAGGTGGGGAAATAACCATTCGGGCCATAGCTCTATCAATATTCCAAACCTCGAGTGCCAAAATTGGCCATACTATTATTCTCTCTCCGTTCGGCATTGAGAGGTGCGGTCGCTTATCGATGGTTGTAAATGGTACCCGTTCCGACGGTCTCATGCCCGGCATCACGTATTCTCCTCACCTAACTGCGCCCAATCTCTGCAGGATGTCTATCAATTACATTGCTTGCCCGTCAACGAATTAGCCAGGCGATGGTAGCTAATTGATGGCCCTGTATCCCATTCTTTACTGTAACCCGAGCGTCGCGAGGTATCTCCAATAGTACATGGGTTAACGGCCTAAAACATGCTTTGTGGTCCCCCGTAAGGCGCGTTCCATAGATTGACTAGCCTGTACCAGTGGGGTCATCGGGGCGGAGTAGAGGTTGTGGGTTCGCGGGATATCCAAGCCAGGGTCGTGTGAGGCTGCAATAAGACTTTCGATAATGAAACAAGATCGATCTGGTGAATTCAGGCGCTCAACAGCCGCTTGATCTTTTTCGAGGGTGCTCTCATATTTCTATTATGCCCGAGGAGAAATCGCCCCCTGACTGGTTGAAGCCGTCTGTCGAATACGGACCTATCGCCATTTTCTTTGTCGCATTTAATTTGGCCGATTTATTTGTTGCGACGGCGGCAATTATGATCGCTACGACATTAGCGCTCGCGCTTTCATATGTGGTGGAACGACGTGTACCGATGATGCCATTAATTACGGCGGCGCTTGTTGGAATTTTCGGGGGGCTAACACTCTGGCTGAACGATGAAACTTTTATCAAAATGAAGCCGACTATCATTCAAGCTATTTTCGGCTCTGTCCTATTCGTTGGCCTGCTGGCGAACCGCCTGTTTCTTAAATCCCTAATGGGATCTGTTTGGCACATGACCGATAAAGGTTGGAAAATTCTGACTATGCGCTTTTCAGTATTCTTTTATCTTTCGGCCATTTTAAATGAAGCGATCTGGAGAACACAGAGCATTGATTTCTGGGTAAACTTCAAGGTATTCGGCCTGACGGGTCTGACCATTACTTTTGTCGTCAGTCAATTACCGTTGTTGAAGCGGTTTTCTGAAAAGGGCAGTGTCGACCCTGGTGTCCATTGACCTTTTTTACAAAGACGCGAGTGTATCGAACAGCTAATGCATCAACGAAACTGATTAAACTAAATAATCGTCACGTCTAGTAAAAACCTAAAACAGTTGCCCTCATTTCTCTAGTATCGTTGTCTGTTTCCCAGTTCTGATAGTGCTGGATCCAAAGGTTCTATGAGGGATATTGGGCGGCAGGTGTTCAGCGGGCCAACCTGCCGTTTATCGGCTCGATGCCCTAAGATTTTGGCATCATGAGAACTCTGGGGATCGTCTGTTGGAGCGCTGTGCCGGGTTTTTCGTCACTTTCAATTTTTTTCTCCATGTGTCAGTATTTGCGCAAACAAAATTATATGCACCAAGCCTGCAATTTGGGGCCTGGTCTCTAAAAAACATTATGGGGGACGTGGCGTTGTCATTAAATGGGCTTTCCGTTGTTGAGTTATGCGCTGGGCTTGCTTCGAAGAAATTTAGCGCGGTGGAATTGGCAGAATCCCTAACACAGCACATCCAGCAAAACAGCGATCTGGGGAGTATCGCGACCTTTGATCCAGAATCATATTTCAAGCAGGCTGGAGAGGCTGATGTCCGTCGGAAAGCCGGCGGCTCCAAGAGCCTCGACGGTGTACCGCTCATTCTGAAAGACAATATTGATACTAAGGATTTACCGACAACAGGTGGAACCGGCGCCTTGGCCGGGCGAAGCCCCTCAAAAGATGCCCCCGCCGTTACTGCGCTAAAACGTGCTGGTGCGATAATTCCGGCAAAGGCCGTGATGCATGAGTTGGCATTTGGAATTACGTCAAACAATAATGTGACTGGCCCGGCTCGTAATCCTTACGATAAATCGAAAATCCCAGGTGGTTCCTCGGGTGGCACGGGATCGGCTGTGAGTTCGCGGCAGTTTCCAGCGGGTTTGGGAACCGACACAGGAGGTTCGGTTCGAATACCGTCTGCGCTCTGCGGTATCTTTGGTTTTAGACCCACGGTGGGAAGGTACCCAGGAGATGGTGTGATACCAATTTCCAAAACGAGGGATACGATTGGCCCCATGGCTAGAACAATGCAGGATATTGCATTGCTGGACGCGGCAATGGCTGACAAGGCCTCTCCAGGAAGAATGGAGGTTAACCTTAAATCAATTAGAATTGGATTACCGAGGACGCGGTTCTGGGAAAACCTTGAAGACGATGTGGAAGAGCATGGTAAGCGGCTAATACAAATACTTGAGGGAGAGGGTGTTACTATTATCGAGGCCGACTTTCCGAACATCTGGGAATTAAATGATAATACAGGATTTCCGATAGCCTTATTTGAAGTCATGAGCGAACTACCAGCATACCTGCAGAGTGCCGGATACAATATCTCAATCGAAGAGTTAATTGAGGGCATCGGAAGTCCAGACGTGAAGGGTATTCTCTCAAGCCAACTGGGGGATGAAGCAATGCCGGAAGCGGCATATGCTGCTGCCATGGAGCAACATCGTCCTGAGATGCAGAAGATATATCGTGATTATTTTGCGGAACACGAGGTCGATGCCATACTTTTTCCGACGACACCTCTGACCGCGCGGCCTATAGGAGATGATGAGACCGTCGAGCTAAATGGTAACCAGGAGCCAACATTTCCTATATTTATTCGTAACACTGATTTGGGCAGCAATGTAGGGGCGCCCGGGATTTCGTTGCCCGTTGGTTTGGGTAATGGACTGCCCGTGGGGATGGAAATTGATGGTTTGCCTGGCCGAGACGAGCATTTACTTGCTATTGCTTCAACAATAGAGGCGCTAGTGGAGCCTTTACCTGCACCATAATGCTCAAAAATCTGAGGGCTTTTTGCGACTTTTATAACGAAAACCACATAACTTAACTGGGAGAAAATAATGTTGAACGGAAAGAAAACTTCACGTCGTACTGTGCTAAAAGCTACACTGGGCGGAGCTGCACTCGCTGCAGCGCCAGGTCTCATCAAGTACGCCAATGCTGCCAGTGATTTTAAAATAGGTCTTTTCATCCCGTTAAGTGGTCCTGCCGCCTTATTTGGCCCGTCAGCTAAAAATTGCGGAGAGCTGGCGATTGATGAGGTTAACAAGTCGGGTGGGGTGCTCGGTCGTCAGGCAAAGCTTTATATTGCGGACGCGGGCGTGCCGCCTGCAGAAGCAGCCAAAAGTGCAGTGCGTTTAATGCTCCGTGACAAGGTCGATCTCATTGTCGGCAACCATGATAGTGCGGTACGGCAGGCAATCGTTGGTGCCGTAAAAGGTAAAATACCCTATGTATATTCGCCGGTTTATGAGGGCGGAGAGTGCTCGCCTAATGTTTTTATGCTGGGCGAAACACCTCAGCAGCAGCTAATGCCAGCGATAGATCATTTTGCTAAAACCAAGGGCGTAAAGAGCTATTATCTTATCGGTAATGACTATGTTTGGCCGCGTGTAACAAACAAGCTGGCAAAAAAATATATTGCTGCGGCCGGCGGCAATGTCGTTGGTGAAGAATATATTCCCTTCGGCCCCGCCAATAAATTTGAGTCGGCCGTTACGCGGATCAAAAGCGCAAAACCGGATCTGGTCGTGATCACGCTCGTTGGGGGGGATAATGTCAATTTTAATCGAACTTTTGCTGAGTTTGGCCTTGATAAGAATATAAGCAGAGTTGCCTCTCTACTGGAGGAAAATACTCTTATGGGCGTTGGTGCCGAGAGCAGCGGTAATTTGTATTCGTCGATGGCGTATTTTGCCAATATTGAGTCGGCGGAAAACAAGGCATTTGTGTCCAGCTATAAAGCTAAGTTCGGCGCGAAAGCACCAGTTCTCAATACGTTGGCTGAGAGTAATTATGCGGGGATTATTTTTGGCGCTGCATTGACCAACAAGACGGGCTCTACGAATGCAGCTAAGCTAGCAGCAACCGCCGAGGGTCTAACCGTAAGTACGCCCACTGGGGCAGTTACGATGAGAAATCGTCACACGGATAAGAACATGTACCTTGCTAAATGTAACGGGACACAGTTCAAAATCGCGAAGGTCTTTAACAAGGTGCCCTCCGGACAAACTTGCACTTAGGAGATTAAAACCATTGGATCCAATAGCGGTCACCATTGCCCTAAATATCATCTACGAGATCACTACTTTATTCGTAATCGTTTTAGGTCTGGCGATCGTATTTGGGCTGCTTAAAGTAATGAACTTGGCACACGGTGAGTTCATTATGGTTGGTGCCTATGCAGCATATTTTTGTCAGGATCAGGGGTGGCCATATATTATGGCTATCCCCTTTGCGTTGTTTATCGCCGCTATTTTAGGTTACCTAATCGAGTTCACACTCATAAGGCATTTATACAGGAGGCCGTTTGATACTCTCCTTGTCACCTGGGGCCTAAGCTTTTTGTTACGGGAAGTGATAGAACTCGTCTACGGCAAGGGGTTCCAGAGCCTGTCCAATCCGATCCCAGGGTCGATTGATGTCCTCGGTGAACCGTACCCCAGTTACCGCGCATTAGTGATGGTCATTGCTATCCTATCTGTCTTGGTGCTCTGGGTCTGGTACCGTCGGAGCCTCACAGGCGCTCGCGTAAAAGCCATGGTGGAAAACCCAGAGTTGGCACGTGCGGTGGGAATTCGCGTAGACAATCTTGCTCGTCATACGTTTGTTGTTGGAACTTGCTTTGGGGCCCTTGCCGGGGTCATGTTAGCTCCGTTGACGCGTGTAGAACCTTTTATGGGCCTTGACTACATCCTTACATCGTTTTTTGTTTTGGTTGTTGGCGGTGTCGGTACGATCTTGGGATTATCTTCGGGTGCCGGCGTCATTGGCGGCGTTCAGAGTGTTGTCTCTAATCTTTTTGGCGAAACTTCGGGTTATTTTGGTGTCCTTTTAATCGCGATTCTGTTTCTTTGGTTAAAACCCAATGGGCTTATTTCTCGGTCGTAGCATAATCCTGCTTTTAGGCCTTTTCGCCCTGCCAACACTACTTGGTGATTTTTGGGCGTACCAGCTGGGCCTATATTTTCTATATTCGATAGCGGCATTAGGCGTAGGCATTTGTTGGGGGCAGGCGGGATTTTTACCGTTAGGGCAAGCTATGTTCCTCGGTATCGGGGCCTACTTGTCCGGTTTTTCCCTAATACATTTTCAAGACAGTTTTTTGCTATTGCTTCTACTTCCAGCGGCTGCACTCATACCGGGTTTTATAGCATTCGTCATTGGCTTGTTGGTCTTTCGTGGCCATTTGGAGAGCGGTCCATTTTTTGCACTTATCACCCTAGCCTTGAGCCTTCTCACGTTTCAGATTGCAACCAATTGGGTCGATGTCACAGGCGGTTTCAACGGCCTCGGAGGTATTCCAAGTTTGCCGGGACTCGAGGGATTTGAGAGCCTCTATTACGTGGTAGCGGCGGTTTTGACAATTTCGATAGGAGTGGTTGCCTGGATTATCAAAGCGCCAATAGGCGTGATCTGGAGAGGGATATCGGAAAATGAGAAGCGCCTGACGTTTTTTGGCTATGATACAGCGTTCCTTAAGGCTTTGGCATTTGGGATAAGCGGTGTGCTTGGTGGAGTGGCAGGTGTCCTTTATGCGCCTCATCAAGGTCTCGTCACCCCTAATCTTGCCGGTTTTATCCTTTCTGCCGAATTGTTAATCTGGACGGCCGTTGGTGGCCGAAAAACGCTGTTTGGGCCTGTGATTGGTGCGATACTGGTTGGTTCCTTGACGGCAGAATTACGCGACGTTATTCCCATTTGGGAGTTAATGGTTGCGGCGCTTTTTATATTTGTGGTTCTTTTTCTGCCTGATGGGATAGCGGGGTGGCCAGAGCGCTTATTTCAGCGTGTATTGGGTCGTCGTTTCTCAGGAGACGAAGTTAACCTTGCCGTCAAAATTGGGCAGAAATCCCCTGAACTTGAATTAGCCAGTTGCAGTTTGTCCATCGGCACTGTCGATATCCTAAACCAGTTGAGTTTTCGTATTGCTCAACCGGGGATATATTGCTTGATCGGTCCCAATGGTGCCGGAAAGACGTCCACCTTCAACGCCATCACTGGTGCTGTCAAAACTCAGGCTGGAAGTATTAACCTGGACGATGAGTCGATTTCTGGATTTCAATCCCACGACGTTGCGATGCGCGGGATTGGACGGAAATTCCAAGTTCCCAGTATATTGCCTAACCTGACAATTTCCGAGAATCTCCGCACGGCGTTATGGGGAGGTCGTTGTTCATTGATGGATTTGTTTCATTATACGCCGCTTAATTGGACCAATACCATAAATACCGATTTAAAGGAGAGGTTCCCATTTTTAATTGAGGAAAATAAGCCAGCAAAAGAGTTATCTCATGGAGAGAAACAGGTTTTAGAGCTCTCAATGTCTCTCTTAGGTGAGCCCAGATTATTATTGTTGGACGAGCCATGCGCGGGTCTCTCCTCGGAAGAGACCGACAAAGTTATTGATACTATTCGTTGGATACGGTCCACATTTGACAGCACGATCTTGGTCATTGAACATGATATGACGCTGGTCAAGGATATCGCGGACCAGGTGATCGTTATGCATCAGGGAGCGGTCTTAGCGATTGGTGGAGTTAAAGATATTCAGAAGGATAGCCGAGTTAGAGAAGTCTATGTTGGTGTTTCGATATGACGTCCCCGATCTACAGCTTCGATGGTGTTACTGGTGGCTACGGAGGTGGCATAGTCGTAAATGATGTCAGTGGCTGCGTGGAACAGGGTCAGGTGCTTTTCGTTTTGGGAAGGAATGGCGTTGGGAAAAGCACGCTTCTCCATTTGCTTTTTGGTTACCTGCAATTAATTCGGGGCAGTGTCAGGTTCAAACAAATGGACTTAGTGGGCAAAAAGCCAGAAGAAATGAGCTCGTTAGGTATCACATTCTGTCCACAGGAACGTGTGGTCTTTGGCGAACTAAGTGTACTAGAAAATCTTATTCTTATGAGGGGTAATCGCGACATTACTCATTTGGAAGGATACTTTGAGCATTTCCCGATTCTCGCTGAGAGATTATCTCAGGACGCCGGGACGTTGAGCGGGGGTGAGCGAAAAATTCTATCTTTCGTCAGGGCATTGAGTGAGGGGCGAGAGCTTTTGATGCTCGATGAACCAACGGAGGGTGTGCAACGGGAGAACATTTTGCACATTGCTCAATTGATAAGGGAAAGGAAGAAGTCCGGGGCGACATTTGTGATCGTTGAACAAAACCTTGAGCTTTTGGATGAAGTAGGGGACCACGTTCTAGTTATGGATCAGGGCAAGGTAATGATTAGTAGTAGAAAAGATCTTATAAGTCGCGAGGACATTGTTCGGCACTTGGGAGTATAAATCACTTTCTTCAAGTAGTAAGGCCCTATCAACGCCTCCTAAAATTCACATCGCTTGCGATTTTGAATTCTCAAAAAGTACCGAGTTCGGAAAATAACACCCGTTTCAACGAGGTGTTTTTTTCAGTTAGGGCTGATTTGAAAAGTGTTCCCTGCGGGCAATCGTAGACTGCGCTCGAGCCACTACAGGCTCATCTAACATTTTGCCATTTTTGGTCGCAATGGCGTCACCTTTTTGACTAGCTTCTTGCGCCAACCTAACAATCTCTTGCGCCTCGCTAAATTCCTCCGCAGTCGGCATGAAGACCCTATTTAAAATCTCGACTTGGGTGGGGTGGATCGCAAAACCACCCGAGGCACCTAACGCGCGCGCTTTTTTTGCAGCCGTCTCAAATCGCGTCAGGTCCGTGTATTCTGCTATCGTGTCCGGAATTACAAGAGGTTCACACCCCGCGGCGCGGGCTGACTGAATCACCTGGAACGCAGCAGGTATAAGCAGGTCAGGTGTGGGCGGGGCACCCATCTTGGTTGAGTAGTCTTCGACGCCTAGGCCCAAGCCGATAACGTTAGTAGAAGCCTCTGCGATGGGAAGCGCATTGATTAGGGCGCGAGGAGATTCGATCAGTGGAATAAGACGAATGGCACCCGTTTGCCTGGCGGCCTGGCGCGCTGCGGTGCCTGTTGCCTGAGGCAACACGATCAATTCAACACCCGTCGCCATCGATACATTGATGTCGTCTATTCCTCCCAAATGTAGTGGATTGATGCGAACAGCAATATCGCCACCAGCAGCCTCTAGATGAGAGACGGCCTCCGACAATAAAGCGCGAGCCTCATTTTTCGGGTCTGCGGCACAGCCGCCTCCAGATCAAGAACGATCGCATCGGCGTCGCGCCTTGCCGCCCCTTCAATCAATCTTTCGTTGAGAACCGGGACAAAGAGCAGCGAGCGCCACATCATAAAATTCCTTTGTCTCTTAGTGTTGCAATTTGAACTGCGGCGAGGCCAATCTCTGCAAGGATCTCATCAGTGTTTTCGCCCTGCATGGGTGCAGGGGTGCGAACCGTCCCAGGCGTTCCAGAGAGCTTTGGAAAGGGTGCGTGCATTGGGAGGGCGCCGTGATCTGGGTCGGCATAAGTCTTCACCACTCCTCGACCTCTCGACCCCGAGATAGCTGAATCTAAATGCGTCAGGTCCAATCTTTACCAAAAGAAAATTCTATCATCGACCTTAAGGACTCGCCCAGATTATTTTGTAATTCCGATATCTAACAAAGTCTTGATTTTTTCTTCGCTAGTCTGAGCAACCAGTCGTTTCACCTCTCCGCCGTTTTTGATCAGCACTAACGTCGACCGTCGAGGGATTTTCCGACTAGTGGTTACCTCATGTTTTTTGTAGGTATCCCAGTCGACAAGAACAAAAGTGATAAATTGGTTGTATTTTGGTTCGCTCTCACGGAGCTTGTTGAGCACGCGATTTTGACGTGCACAGGTCCCTCACCAGCTCGTTTTATAAAAGATGAGGGTAGTTTTACCATTTGCCAAAGCAGATTTGACAACGCCGGGTGTGTAATTGATCCAGCCTCCTACTGATTGAGCCGGTCCTGAAATTCCTAAGATGACGAAGGTCGCGCCAATAAAACTGATCACATACTTTCTCATGCGTTTTTCCTCTTGCGTTATAGACTGGTCAGAATGTTACCGATAAATCCTGGAACCACAGAGGAACAGACTTAATGAACCAAACCTCCACTAACTTGTGCAATCCCAGTAGGATCGCAAGTCCCACACTTATCAGTAAAGCAGCTGTGATGGCTTTTGAGTGCTCCGCAAATTTTCGAAATTTGACCTGTCTCCTGTTTATCATATCTCGAGCACCGTAAGCCAAAAGCAAAATAATTGTCGACGTGCCCAGTGCAAAACTCGTCATAATTGCGCCTGCCCAAGCTATTGACTGTCCTTGTGCGGCTAAAGATATTGCTCCGCCTAGCGTCGGTCCGATGCATGGTGACCAGGCTGCACCTAGTAAGATTCCACTTATAAAATGACCACTAATACCACCTGACATTGTGCCATCTGCTAGTTTATCAGCGTAGTTTGATAGACGTGAGGTTGCCGAGGCGAACCTAGCGCTCAATTCCGGAACCATGATTATTAACCCAAAACCGATCATGGTTATGGCGCCGGTCCTGGCTACGTCGTCCGAGTTCAATCCGATCAACGGTCCCAGCGCAGCTACGCTGACGCCCAACAGGACGAAAGAAAGGCTTAGTCCTCCACAAAGAGCCACTGGTCCCAGCGGTTCACGACGAATTACGGAGGATAGTATAAGTGGCAATACAGGTAGGACACATGGATTGATGAGCGTCAACAGTCCTGCGATATAGCCGAACATTAGTTCCATAGATATTGGCACCCCTACATTTACATGCATCCGAATGCTGATGATATTTTTTTGTTGCTTGTGATCCAGCCTATCAAACGGAATTGATTAATATGTGTCTCAAGAAAACGCGATGCCACCATCTACGATGATGCTCTGGCCTGTGATGAAGGAGCTGGCGGGGGAGGCCAGAAACATAAGAAGACCAACCAAGTCTTCCGGCGTCTCAACCCGTTTTATGAATTGGGTGTTCACAATGCGAGAAACAAGCTCGTCTGTTCGCCCGACGTTGGCTACCTCTGTCTCAGTCAGCCCTGGCATGACGGCGTTTACCCGAATATCATGCACGCCAAGTTCCTTTGCCATGACCCTGGTCATTCCGGCTACGGCAGCCTTGGAGGTCACGTAGTGCATAAAGAGGGGTAGACCCATAGGTACGGTGCTAGACGATATGTTGATAATGCTGCCGGACCTGTTTTCTATCATGGAAGGTGCCACAGCGCGGGCTGCTAAAAAGCAACCGGTCACGTTGACCTTCATCACCTCATCCCATTCTTCCAATGGAATTTCGTAAAACGGACGTCGTTCCAGGGGTGTAAAGATGGCTGCATTATTGATGAGTACGTCAACTTTTGAGAACTTGGCTATGGTTTCTTTGGCGGCGGATTGAACCGAGGCGGGATCACCCACATCCGTTTGTATTGCATAGGCCCGATGCCCAGCATCCGTAATTTCATTGGCTACGCTTTTTGCGTTATCGCCATTCAGTTCCGCAATCACGGAGATAGCGCCTGTTTCCGCAAACGCTTTTGCATAGGCTCTACCGATACCTTGCCCTGCCCCAGTGATAAGGACAACGCGGTCTTTAACATCAAATCTGTTATCGATCATGATTGATCTCCCTTCAAGGAAAGCAAGAATAGCGGCTACTCTAGACCTCTTAGAATTTCAGTCGAGTTTAATTCTCCTGACAAAGCGGGAGGAGGGGAGTAGGCTTCCAACATGTTAAAACCAGATTTTCGCCCCTATGTCCCGCCGTCTGGTAAATCTAAGGCCTCCGGTATTTCATCGCATGAGCACGCTGCGAGGCTTCAAACTGTCGAGCGGATTCAAAGGATTTTTGGGAATTGGAAAATGCTACTTCAAGAGCCTTTCAAGGGGATAACTGCGGGCGGTGATATCATTCCAAACCTTTACTCGCTGGAACCGGATGGGGCGCCCGTCGAGCCTGCGGTAAAGGCAGCGGCCACTCTGATCGGATTGCTCTCGCCACAGGAAAAAGCCAGAGCTTGTTTCGATGTCAAATCAGAGCAATGGCGAAATTGGCAGAACACTGAAATCTACGTGGAGGAACATGGTCTGCGTTTGGATGAGATCCAAGAGCCCAAGCGAGATGCCGTAATGAATGTCGTTCGTCGAAGTCTCAGCCCGAGGGGCTATGAAAAAACATCAGAAGTCATGCGCCTCAACCGTGTGTTGGGTGACTTGGTAGACAGCCCTTCTGTGATGAATGAATGGAGCTATTTATTCTGTCTGTTTGGTGCCCCTTCGTTAGCTTCGCCTTGGGGCTGGCAACTCTTTGGCCATCACCTTGCTCTCAATTGCCTCTTTATTGGCGACCAGATGGTTCTAAGTCCAACATTTATGGGTGCAGAGCCCACGTGGGCCGATGAGGGCCCATTCAAAGGTCTGAACGCCTTCCAGGACGAGGAACGCAAAGGCCTAGAATTTATGCTTTCACTATCGGATAAACAGCAATCGTTGGCTTTGATATCTGATTCGATGATGGGAGGAGACCTACCCAACGACCGTCGGCAGCTGGCGGATGGCCTTCATCTGGGTGGTGCCTACCAGGATAATCGTATCATCCCTTATGAAGGTCTTAGCGGTAACAACCTATCAAGGCCTCAACAGAACAGTCTCCTCGATTTGGTGCAGGAGTATATGATCACCTTGCCGCCAAGCCCTAGAAGTGCGCGGATGGGTGATATTGAGCGGCATCTATCGGATACCCACTTCTGTTGGATCGGTAGTCGTTTGGAAAACCAGCCGTTCTACTACCGCATCCAGAGCCCCGTGATACTAATAGAATTTGATCACCATGCAGGTGTCTATTTAACCAATACAGAGCCTGCCAACTTCCACGTCCACACCCTTACCCGAACGCCTAATGGCAATGACTATGGGATTGACCTAATCCGTCAGCACTATGAAACGGCTGAGCATCATCGTCACGACAGAGCCTAACACTTAATTATGAATATAGGCTCCTCGTTACCTTGATTTCGCGATAATCGAACGCGTCGAGGTACTTGCGATACTGGCCTAGGGCCATCATCATTATAGCACCCGTTTTCAAGTGTCCATCGGGGCACCTTTGACCGATTTCCTCCTGGAGGGTTGTTCGCTGCCATTTGTGTTTTCAATATCTGCTACATGCGGAGTTGAATAAATGTTATATCCACTTCCAGGGATATCCATAATCACACAAAAATACATGTCACAAAACGCCGGGTTTAGAGGTCTCAAAAAGTAAATATTCATCTTCGGGTTGAAGGAGAACACTTTGCCAGAGGGGCACACCATCCATCGCGCTGCGCGCGATCACCATAAAATCCTCGCCGGTCAAAAGCTGACCGTGTCATCACCGCAGGGCCGATTCACAGACGGCGCTACCATTCTCACCGGGCATCTCTGTCTCATGGTTGAAGCGTTTGGAAAGCATCTTTTGTATCGTTTTGATCACGGCGAGGCCCTTCACGTCCATCTTGGGCTGTTTGGGCGAATTCGGAAGCGGAAATTACCCCTGGTTGCTCCTCAAGGTGAAGTGCGCGTCCGACTGGTCAGCGGTACGCATTCTGTGGATATAAATGGGCCAACTATCTGTCGAGTGCTGGGTCCAGAAGACGTCTTGATGCTCATCGCGCGTATCGGGCCCGACGTCCTCCGGGCCGATGCCAAACCAGACCTTGCGTTTGAGAAAATAGCAAAAAGTAAAGCGCCAATTGGTCGCCTCATAATGGATCAGTCTGTTATGGCAGGGGTTGGTAATATATATCGTTCTGAAATACTTTGGCGCCAGGCTGTCCACCCGGAAACGCCTGGGAGCGCTATTAGCCGGCAAACCTTTGATCGAATTTGGAGAGATGCGAAGGCATTGCTAAAGATTGGTGTCAAACGTAACGCCATCATCACTGTTGACGGCGCAAGACCGTCGACAAAACGTTATCGAGAGCGCGTCAACATTTTTGCAAAGGACTATTGTCCAAAATGCAAGGGAGCCATACGTCGTTTCGAGATCAGCGGGCGGCGGACATTCGTCTGCGAGACCTGCCAACCTCTGATCAAGTAAGGTCCGAACTATTTATTGACGAAACCTGGAGAACCGATGCTTCTCTACATAAGATTAGAAATATGTAGCAATGATGACAGGACCTATTCAAACAAGTCCTTTGCAACGCATCCACAAGCCTACAGAAAACGATTGAAGACTGTTGTCTATGATAACACGGTAAAAGCAGGTTCAAGAGAAGGCGCGACGACCGTCCATGCTCACGGATCTCAATTATTAAGAGGGCATCGACACAAAAGTTTTGAGCGCCATTCGCTTTTAAGGCAACGTGTAATCGAATACGTCACATAAGTAGTGTCTCTTTCCAAGATCTGCACCAGCCTTCCGAACCAGGCAATAGGCTGTCGTCACGTGGAACCCCATTTGAGGGATAGCAAATCGAAGTAGGTAATCTTGCCCTTTGAAGCGCGTTGGCTTTCCTTTGGCAATTATCTCCACTGTTCTGTCTTCCGCCCCCTCTAATTCGTTTTCCGAAATCGAACGCAAAAGCGCGAGACTGTCGTTTACAAGCGTCCGTGCCTCATTGATCGACAGTTCACCCATTTTATCATGGACGTGCGGCACTTCTCTTCCAGCGAGCCGCGCGGCGGCTCTTGCATTATCTGATCCTCGCCAGACCTGATGGGACAGGGAAAGCATGTCTGGTGCTAAGCTGCTCGACATCAGAGCGTCCTCTGTTATCGAACCCCCTTTTACCAGTCCGTCGGCATGCTCCAGGACGTTTAGCATCGCTGTCATCATTTGCTCTGTTTCAGTTTGGACGAGATGAAATATCGATATTGCCATTGTGTGACTATCTCCTCATTGAATAAATTTTCAAGATTAAGTGTTCTCACCTAACTCTCCCGTTAGCGCAACCAACTTCATGCTAGGCAACAATGTTCTCGGCACGAATGTAATTATTTTGTTGAAATTTAATGATTTCGGAAACCGTATTTCCAGATGATCATGAATAGTAATTAGTCCAGAGAACTATGCTGACTGTTAAGTGGACCCTCAATCTATTCCAAGACCATATTTTGATTAGTCGGACATAGTGACGGGCTTAGAAACCTCTGTGCCCAAGGGATGACTGAGTGACCAGGGAGATGTTTCGCTACCACGTTCTATAGGAACTTCTATGAGAACAGGGCCAGGTTCTTCAAAGGCTTGCTCAAGGGAAGCCTGCAATTCGCTAGGAGAGTTGGATCGCAAGGCTTTTGCACCAAAGCTCTCTGCTAGAGCTACAAAATCTGGATTGATTAAGTCGGCACCGATCAATCGTCCATCAAAGTTATTAATTTGGTCCCGGCGAACGTTACCAAAAGAGCTGTTATTAAAAACGATCGCAACGATGTTGAGTTGATGTTGTACCGCAGTTGCTAATTCTTGTACTCCAAACATAAATCCGCCGTCACCAGAAATCGAAACTACCGATGTGTCTGGGTTCGCTACTTTCACCCCGACGGACGTCTGAAACCCAAAACCCAGACTGTCCTGATAACCGCTGGTTATATATTTCCGTGGGCCATAGACTGGAAAACCGTATCGCGCGGTAAAGGCGACTTGTGTGACCTCCTCAACCAAAATACCATCTTTGGGCAAGACATTTCGGATTGCCCCCAAATATCCGGCTTGCGGTTGTATGTTATTGATTTTTTTCTGGGCAACCTCTCGGTAGCCCTTGAATTCCTCTGCCCGCGATTGCCGCGGACCAACAGACCCTTCTAGTTCATTGATAAGTGCATCAACTCCCGTCGTGGCATCGGCGACAATCTTAACGTCGGCTGGGATGCGCGGCATCTCTGTGGGGTCGACATCAATACGCACAGTTTTCACGGTGGGTTCCGCTCGCCATTTGAAATGGATAAGTTCAAGACGGCTACCAATACCAATGACGCAGTCGCATTTTGGCCAATACTCGTAAGCGGCGACTGACATGAGACTTAATTCATGAGCATCTGTGAGGACACCCTTGCCACTGCGGTGGGCAGTAACGGGAGCCTGGATCAGTTCAGCAAGGCGCTGAACTGACTTGGAGGCATCTTGGGCGCCTGCGCCGACCACGATCATTGGGTTCACGGCATTTAGGATGATCTCAGCCGCAATTGCGATATGTTCGGGATCTGGCTCTGACGCCGGTTTTTTATGATTTTTTACGTCAAGATTAACTGGCGCTTTTATTCCAAAAACGTCCCAGGGGGCCTCGATAGAGACCGGGCCGCGGCGCCCGCTCATCATTTGCCGAAAAGCCTCAGAAATAATCTCGGGCGCTTCTGAAGGGTGATTGATCCTCTCTGCCCACTTGGTAATGCTGCGGAGAGTTGCCAGTTGATCTGGCAGTTCGTGGAGTTGGCCACGACCCCGGCCGATCAAATGCGACATAATGTTGCCAGTTAGGCATAGAACCGGGGAGTTTGTCGCATAAGCAATGGAGAGTGATGAGGATGAATTCAAAACACCTGGGCCCGGGACTACTGTATAAATACCTGGCCGACCCGACGACTTGGCATAGCCAAAGGCCATATGACCAGCTCCTTGCTCATGGCGGGCCGTAATAAAGTTGATTTTGCTATTTTCGCGCGCGAGGGCATCGCAGAGGTGGTACGTATGTGCCCCGGGCACTCCAAAAACTGTGTCCACGTCATGCTGGATGAGTGAGCTTACAATAGCCTCGCCGGTGCTGAGTATTTGCATTCTGCCGATCCTCAAGAAAATAGAACTCAATTAGCGGTGGTTTTGTAAGATATCGCCTGTTCAGTTAGTATACGTATTACGAGCTACTATCCATTTATTTTGCCTAATCTCTGTATCGAGTTTCACTTAAGTCATGAGAACTCGTCGCGTGATTGGTTATCAGATGTTGATAAATAGAAATTCTAAAACCTCGGGTAAGTAATAAAAATTGGACGAGATTAGATGATCTGGCTAGCATATTGGGATTGTTGGCATGCAATCAATCGGGGGTTGAGTGGATAATGGCCTACAGCTTTGAACAATTCTGCGCAGATAATAGGGCCGCGTACGCTAAAAATGATAAAGCGGATTTAGAAATTATACGGCTGAACTTGGAGCGTTTAATTCAAAAAAATCCGGAGTTTGTTGACGAGCATTGTGGACCGGGGGCAGATGATGGTGTCGTCGAGCTTTACGAGGATCAGGATAGAGGATTTCTCGTTTATGCCCATGGTTACAAATAGGGAAAAACTTCACCGCCTCATGATCATGGCGCTTCATGGGCCGTCTATGGACAGGCAAGGAAATACACAGATATGACCGAGTGGAACCGTTTGGATGATAAATCTAAAGATGGTTACGCCGAAATAGAGTTCTCAAAAAAGTACCGACTTGCTCAGGGCATGGCTGGAAAATTTGGTCCGCATGAAATTCATCAAATACATTTTGAGGCTGGCGCACGGTTCCTTCGGGTAACGGGGTCAGACCTGTTTTTGGAGGAAACGCTATCCTATCGGCCTGATGATAAGAGTGTAATTGCCCGTACCATAGGTTCTGCTGCAAATGCAGGAGAAAAACTTACCAAACGTCACATTGCCCGGGCAACGTGGCACAGAACTTATAAAATTAACATGAGGGCCGCGACACAGGATGAAGGGATTAGGTTATGAGTGTCATAACGCCAATCAACAAAACGGTGCTCGATCACAAGGGATTACACCTGTACCATACCGCTCGCTCTAATTGTGCTGCGCGTGTACGCCTGCTCCTTGAAGAGAAAAAACTCGATTGGGTCGGTCATCATATTGATCTTGGGAAAAAGGAAAATATCACTGAAGAGTATTTTGGCATTAATCCGAAAGGGGTTGTGCCCACTCTCGTCTATGATGGTGAAGTGGTTGTTGAGTCCAACGATATCCTCCTATACCTGGAGGAAAAATTCCCAGAGCCCAGTTTTCGAGTGGCGTCAGAGAAATATCAAGCTCAGATAAAATACTGGCTTCAGCAGTCAGGTGACCTTCACCTGCCAGCGATAAAGACTTATCAGTATCACAAAATAAATGCAAAGTTACTCCCCAAAACCGAGGAGGAGGAGGCCCGGTATGCAAAATTGCAGAAAGATCCGGACATGTTGGCCTTCCATGGAAAGCATAGTGGTGGGAAGAGTTTTCCGGAAGAGGATGTCAACCGTGCTATATCGCTCCTAAACTCCGTGTTTTCAAAAATAGACGAAGCGATTGCGGATGGTGGCTACATAGTAGGTGATGGATATACGCTTGCCGATATTTCATGGTCGCCAACGATAACGACGATGATTGCGGGGGGCTATGACCTAAGTCCGTACACCTACATTACGGATTGGTACGAAAAAATATCTCGACGCCCTCAGTTTCAGGAGGCCGTTATAGAATGGCGGAAGAAGGCCACATATGCGGCAGGCGTTGACCCGACAATTCCTGGACCAGCTGCAGTCGCTTAAGAGCAAGTATTCTTAGAGGGTCGAAGAATGTTAGAACTCTATTATCTTAAGGAAGCGGATTCCGTTTGTTCCAACCGAGCAGTCGTTACACTCTCAGAAAAGAGAATTAATGACTGGACCCCTCATTATATAAAACTGTTAGAGGAAGATCACTTCGAGAGCGATTATTTGAAAATTAATCCTAAAGCGGTGGTGCCAACTTTAGTACACAACGGGCAGCCAATCCGAGAGTCCTCAATAATTTGCGACTATATAGACGATTTGGCAACTGAACCAGCTCTCAAGCCCAGCGACCCTTTACAGCGGGCGTACATGCGTGAATGGATAAAAGATTCTGACGAGATAGGTTTTCCTGGTGTTGCAGCACTTAATTTTGTAACCCGTTTTAGATCTGTGATTGACGTAAAGAAATTAGAAAAAAGATGGAAAAAGCAGCCTGACCTCGAGAAAACCTTGCGACAGCAATCGGTAATACGAGAGGGTATGGACTCGGATTGGGTGCTGCGTGGCATCGTAGGTTGGGACCGTATATTTAGAAAAATGGATGCTACCCTGTCAGATGGTAGACCCTGGATTATGGGCGATAATCTCACGCTCGTAGAAACCTGCTACGCACCCCTTATCAAAGTTTTAGATATGATTAAGTGGCTTGATATTTGGTTTGATGGACGGCCATGGGTTGCTCATTGGTGGGAAAACCTGGGTCAACGTCCAAGCGTTCTCGGGCTCGATGAATATGAAGGCCACACAGCAGATATTAATTCTGATCATGCAAAAGCTGGGCTGGCACTTGTTGACGAAGCAAGGGCCAAACTTGAAAAGTATAATGCCGCTCGTGCGTAGTTATTTTAGATTTTTAGGAAATCTTTAGTGCTAATTAAGGCTGTTACCCCATCTGCGCTCTACTATGGGGGCGTTCGTAATCAATTTCGGGTTCTAGAGGGTTGACCCTTGTTGGGTCCACAGACTCGCGGCTTGTGCAGTGGTGTTGTACAAAGCGAATTGAAAAATTAATTATTTTGCCTTTTTTCGCGATCCCTGTGTTTAGCACCTGTAACCCAATGTCTTTTAGCGAAGATATCCAGGCGTTCAATTACGGCGCAAAATAGTATGGTAATTTTTATTCAGACTTGAGGCTGTGGAGGTTAATCGGTTGCCCATTGAAAAAATTCCACTCCAAAGCTTAAATTCCATTGCTCGTCGTAATCGAGAGTACAATTGGCCGGTGCGTTCTAGAGACAATCGACTCGAGCCAATTTGCATGCCTCGATTTGATCCAAGCTTCCAATTCAAAGAAAAAGAAAAAATTTTTACGATTGGATCTTGTTTTGCAAGCAATATAAGAAATGGCCTGATAGGCGAGGGTTTTGACGTATATCCGTTAGATATTAATCAGCAAGTGGAGCCTAGATATAGAGTTAACAATCTAGCTTTTCGCTATTCTCCTCACACAATCCTGCAAACTTTTCAGTGGGCTTTGGAACCAAATACACTTCCTTCCAGGAATGATTGCTTTATTGAAACCAAAAATGGTCATTTTTTTGATCCTACGATAGATCACAAGACCGATGGGCCTTTGTGCGAAATTGAAAATATCGCTCGATTAGTCACAGAGAATGACCGGGCTGTTTTAGAGACCGAAATCATCGTAATAACATTGGGGATTGCAGAGTGTATCTATGACCTTGCCAACGATTTATATTTAGAAACTTGGCCTGGCAACTATATCAATAAAGAACAGCAGGCTCAGTATGAAATTCACGTTTTATCCGCTGAAGATATATTCCAATCTTTGGAGTCTGTTCACTCGTTATTGAGTCGATATCTTCCGGATAACTTCCGCATTTTGCTGACAGTTTCTCCTGTCCCCTTGCAGGTTACCCTCCGAGATTGTGATGTGATAACAGCAAACAGCTACTCAAAAAGTAGCTTGCGTGCAGCATCTGAGCAGTTTGCTTTAATTCACGAGAATGTTGATTATTTGCCAGTTTATGAGGGCGTAATTCTCTCCGATAGGGTTAATAGCTGGGACGTTGACCTGAGACACCCTTCTCAATTTATTGTTAAATTAAATACAATGCGCCTGTTGAAAGAATACTATCCAGCATCGAACATTAATGAAAAAATGATTGAAGAATTAATTAAAAACAAGAAACAGCACTTTGAAGAGACATGGCCCCAACAGATGCGGGCGTATAAAAATACACAAAGCTCCTTGGATAACCGGTTTGTCGAATACAAGAACAAAGCTGATCAGCTTCAAGTTGCAATGGAGGCTGAGATTGACAAACTTAGGTCAGAGAACGAGAGGCTTCAGAAAATAAATGAGAAAGTGATAAAAAATATAGTCTAAATAAATTAAGAAATAATAATATAAAAATATCTGTAAATTAGATGAAAAAATTAGATATTTTAAATTATTGGTGTGGTCTATTATATGAGTACCTTTGTTAAATTGGTTGCTCTTTATGAGAAATGCGGTCTTTCCGTTCAATCGAGTTTATCGCCTGCTCACTTTCCTGGCTTCAACCTAGCGGAAATACCCTTTACCTACATTTATGATGGTGATGAAAAACTTAGTAAGGGGGGTGGCATATCTCTATCAGAAATCGCCTTCTTTGAGGCGGTATTCGAGCATTATCACCCCAAAAATATCTTGGTAATTGGTAATTCTCTTGGTTGGAGCACTCTTGCTCTGGGACTAATAAATCCCGCGGCAAGCATTGTGGCCATTGACCTATGCCCTAGAGAGGCGGAAAGACGCGGTATTGAGGTAACAAACATGTTAGGCAAATATTTGACGGCTAACGTGCTCGCTGTCGAGGGTCGAAGTCCGGATGCTATTCGACCTGTGGCTGAGGAAAAGCTTGAAGGACTAATTGATTTTGTATTTATCGATGGAGGACATACAAACGATCAGATGCTAAAAGACTTTGATGCATGCCGGGCTGTTGCAGATCCAAGCTGTGTTTATGTGTTTCACGATGTAATTAACTTCCAGATGACCCAGGCGTTTAACTTCATCGCACAAGAAAACCAGGATCTGAGTAGCTCACTTCTCTACCGGACGCCATCTGGTATGGGTATTAGTTATCCAAAAGTGTGGGCCAACATATTAGGGCCCGTCGTGTTAGCATTTTCAGAGTCTGATCAGCGGAGAGCTGCCCTGTGGCGAGAAGGCAGGGAAAGATTGACTGATGAGAGAGTCTCGTAAACTAAGCGGTGTTTGCGAGATAGTCATAAAAAATACATTCTTTAGATTTTCAATAGTTGTTTCTTAACATTTAGACCAATGAAGAGTTGGCCCAGGAAGGCATTTGAGCGGCGTAAAATATCAAACGGAAACGAGATGGTTGTTGGTAATCATTTTAAATATAAAAAAGTGCATTATGCATTTCAGGAACAAAAAGGGTTAATCTTGTATGCCCGATTGGCAGGTTAGGCTTAAACCATTCCTCAGGGCATTAGATGAAATGCCCAACGAGCGCCGCAAGGGTCGTAGTGTGTATGATGGCTACGTGCGTGGTTGTGGCTTAAAATATGGAAACATCAGAGATCTCTGTAATGATGATGATGTTTTTTCTGGGGCCATGACCTTGGCAATGTCTGAAGCTCCTAATGGAAAAAGTCGAACAATCGTCAGTCCAATCAATCTGATGAATATTTTTACCATCATAAAATTAAATCTGTCTCATATGCGAGATGTTGGTCACATCATTGAATTTGGCAGTTTGAGAGGCGGTTCCGCCATATTTTTTGCCCATGTAGCCAAGCACCTTTTACCCGGGACGCAAATTATCTCATTTGATTCGTTTGCGGGATTCCCAGCAACCAAGCCCGAGATTGACGCTTATGCGGCGGGTTCGTTTGAGGCCGTGGACTTACTTGAACTTCGCCGCTTTGCTGCAAGGCACGAACTCAATAATTTGACATTTATTGAGGGGAATTTTGATGACACCGTTCCCCAAGCATTAAAAGATATAAAAAAGGTATGCTTGGCGCATATCGACTGTGATCTTTATGCTTCAGTGGCATTTGCTTACGAACAAACCAAACCCTATCTCAGTGAAGGTTCCTACATCGTATTTGACGATCCTTTGGTGCCTACCTGCATTGGGGCTTTTGAGGCGATTGAGGAATTGCTTATCCGACGTGATGGGCTCCACGCAGAGCAAATTTTTCCTCACCTAGTCTTTAGGGCGCCTATGAAAGACTTAACCTACGCAACATAGTGCGAAGCAAAAAACGTTTAGTGGTTTAGAGAAAAAGATAGATTGTGAGTGAAAATAGACTCATCAAGCCAGATTATTTGCACAGCGAAGTGAGAAAGGCTATAGGTTCCCAGCAAGTCTTTTAAGCAACCCACCGTACGGCTTGTTTTATTGCCCCTTAGTGTAAAGAGCAAAATGAATCTCAGAGATTGGCAACAGAAATTTATCGACGAATTCCCGTCCATTCTGAAGAAATATCGTAGATTTATAATAAAGGCACCGACCGGAGCAGGCAAAACTGTGATGGCCAGTGAACTTATTGAGCGATTTTATAAGGGCAAATAAATTATCGTCCTTTGCCACCGTTTGGTGTTGTTGGAGCAACTCGACGAGGCCCTTAAGAAAAAGCACAGCGTTCGCAAACTAAAAATATCAGATAAGGGGACGGCATTCGAGGACTATGACATTTTGCTCTCGACGACGATGCGGGCAAAAAATGTTTTAGAAGATGCAATCCCCAAAGCAGACGTCATTATTGTTGATGAGGCCCATCGGGTATCGCCAAATGGCACGGGCTACAAACGCATAATCGACGATTTTAATGAACGGGGGAAGAAAGGCGCCCCGTTCATCGGAATGACGGCTTCGCCGGAGCGTCGCACGGGAGATCAACGTGATCAACTTGGTTTGGCCTTTGATGCCATAATTGATTGCGCAAATATTGAAGATTTAATTGAAGAGGGTGTATTGGTTAAGCCGATTTATCGGCCCCATTTTGTACATGATCTGGAACTGGATACCATTGATATCAGTTCAGGTGATTTTCCGGTCGAAAAACTATCTTCGGCGATCACCAGGTCTTCTATGATAGACTATGCCATATGGAGTTATAACGAGGAACGTCTGAAAACTATTGGGAGGCCAATCTCTGCTTGGTTTTGTGCCGATGTGAATGTCGCAGAAACGACGTTACGGAGCATCAGGGAAAACGGTATCGAGGCCGCCATCGTAACGGCAAAGACACCGGTTAAGGAGCGAATGAAGTTACTCGCGCGTCATGAAAGCGGTGAAATTGAGGCGATGGTGTCAGTCGGAGTACTCTCGGAGGGTTGGGATAACCCACATTGTAATATTATCGTGCACCTCCGGCCAACACTCTCAAAGGTATTATGGGGACAGTCGGTGGGCCGTGGACTACGGTCCGCGCCGGGCAAGGAACAATGCGTAATCATCGATGTCAGTTCCAACTGGAGTACGTTCGGCCCAGTAGAAAAACTGGAATGGAATTTGTGGAGCCACAGGCGGTCACACATGCGTTTCATGAACCGTTTCAACTGGATTGGTCAGCAGCAAGATGATGAAGATAGCAGCGAAACCTATCTCTTGTGCAAGAGCGAGTTACCCAATAGGACGCGGTGCTCTTTCATTTATAAAAAAGGTGCCTTCGAAGAGGATACGTGTCCAATTTGCGGGACCAATGCCGCGACCGATATTTACAAAGAGCAGCGTTTAGATAACACGCTGAATGAAAATGGATTGCATCGGGTATTTTTCGAACGGGTGCCCCGAGTTTATGATGAGATGAACTTGTCCATATGGCAAACGCTTGGCTCCAGGGCTTGGAAAACAGCAACTGAAGAGGAACAAGCATTTCTTATTTTTTGCCACGCCTTTCTCGAGGTAACCGGTGCTCCCACTAAATCGGAGTCGGATTACTGGGATGCGGCACTTGAGGCAGAGGGAAGAATACGTGGTTATTTGGTTGAGCACGAATATCGCGTTACACAAAAAGAAGAATTTGATTTATCTCTAATCGCTGATGGCCTTCTATCCGGTAGAAAAATCCGCTCACTTCAAGCTAATTACGGTATATCAGTGTGCGGAGAGATGTTCCGAGTGAATGAGCGAGAAGAAAATGAGAGAAAATATCAGAAAGCTCTAAAAATTACGGAACGCCTCGTGATGATGGGATGTTCTGATAAGGATCACCTTCCATACTTTCATGCCGCCGATCATATGGCATCGTTGGATGCGACAGCTTGATTTTCGACGTCCAAAAAAGCGGCAACCCAAAATGTTGAAAGGTGAAAATGCCTGTGGAATTGATATAAATCAGCAGTAGGAGACGTACAAGGCTACGGCGCTCTGGTCAATGGCCCTACCAGCCTTCGAACAGATTCAATGACCGCGGTTGGCTCGGCGATACCTAGCCCAGCAATATCATGAGCACTGCCATGGGCAACAGATGAAAACAGGATGGAACTGCCGATCGACAGACCCGCTGTCCGATGCTTAGCCAACAGTTTCGTTGGGATATGGCCTTGATCATGAAGCATAACAATAAATGCGTCGAACCCATCCTCGTGTAACATTAGGTCAGCAGCTATGGGGCCCTCAACAAGGATGCCGTCATCTCTCATCGCGGCGATGGCGGGTTCGATAATTTCTGCTTCCTCAGTGCCAAAAAGGCCGCCTTCGCTTGCATGAGGATTTAATCCTGAAACCAAAATGCGGGGGTGTCCGATACCGATTTTTTTCAAGGTTTCATTCACCGACTGAATGATGTGTTTTACCCGCTCTTCTGTAATCAAATCTATAGAGTGGCGAACACTGGAATGGAGTGTGGTGTGCGCAATTCTGTAGTTGTCGAAACACACCATCAAATAGACGTCCTCGGGGGGCAATCCCGTTTGGCGCGCGACAAAGGAGGGATATCCGTCAAACTCAATACCCGCCAAATGAATGGACTTTTCGGTTTGTGGTGCTGCAACCACAGCGAAGACCTCACCAGCTACAGCGGCCTTAATCGCTGCCGCGCCACAGGCGACGGAGGCTCTCCCGTTGTCAGCATTGATCTCGCCCATGTGAAATTTTTGCACACCAAATAAATCGAGGCCTAGGCATTTCACGCCTGGTGAACGCCAATCGATCTGAGCGATATCTGAATAGTCATCAATTTCGATATCGAGCTCAATGACGTCCACGTGGTCCTGCAGTACCGCTGGATCACAGTAGATGAGGGGGCGGCAAATGGAAGTAACCTCGTCAGACAATGCAGCTTTCATGCAAAGCTCCGGCCCAATACCTGCCGGATCACCACCTGACAAAGCGACAATCGGTAAAATTTTCTCGGTCATTTATGGTCTCACACTGTTGAGGGCGGCGTGCCGAGCTCAGCAAACAGACCGTCTTTGGCACCTTCGGAGAATTTAACATCTTTTTCCAGCTCGGCTGCTGCAGACCGGACCCGTTGGTGGTCAGGATGTAACCCCATAATATCGTCTCCACGCTTATTCGCCTCTGCTGCGCGGATTAAATATTGGCGCATCATCGTCACACCGTTATCCGTTCCACACAGATTTTCCCGCGTTCGATCTTGGATCGTGCCCATGCTCTCCTGCAGGGACGCGTCCTGCATGGCGATGCCGTCTACGCCGCTATATGTGGAGCCCGCTCTTTGAGCATCCCGGTCCATTAGGTAGTCATTGGATTTGTTGGCCTTGGGGATAAAGGTGCCTGGAATATTCTCTGTATGGATGCCTTTGCCGGCCTCCATCGCACGGCGTTCAACTGCCGAAAGCGGGCGGCTTGGATGATAATTAAAACTCCAAGTCCAACATGTGTGGTCATCAATGGGCACCCATACGTGACCACCAATCGGATGGTCGGCTCGTGGCGGAATTAACGTGTGCCAAGGTAATATCCAAGGGGTGATCCGCCAGTAATATTTGTTATTGTCTGCGCTACGCCGGGCCGCGATGAGCAACCCGCCATCGAATGGCTCGACTTCAAAGACGGGCATTTTATCTGCGGCGTTATACTGATTACCCTTGCTGCCTTTGAACAACGGATCTGTGTTCAGGGAACCGCTGTGTAGCCAAGATACATGACTGGAGTCGATGCCACCCTCCAAGGCCTGAAGATAGTTACATTCCTGAATGCGTTTGGAGACATAGAAATGGTCGTCTGGAACATTTGTCCATTCGAGATTTGGGGGCTCCGGCTGTCTCTCTGCGGGGCCCATATAAGCCCAAATCACGCCACTCTTTTCAATACAAGGATAGGATTTCAATTTCACCCTGGCCATGGCCTTCGGGTTATTACCTTCTGATGGTAACTCAATACAATTACCCTCGACGTCGAACTTCCAACCATGATAGGGGCATCGAATGCCACATTCTTCGTTGCGCCCAAACCAAAGCGAGACACCTCTGTGGGCACAAAATTGATCAATGAGACCAATGCGACCTTCCGTGTCTTTGAAGGCAATGAGATCCTCGCCCATTAATCTCACGCGCACCGGATCGCAATCTGGCTCAGGTAATTCCTCTGAAATCAAAAACGGTGCCCAGAAACGCCGAAAAAGGTCACCCATAGGTGTCCCGGCATCGGTTTGGCAAAGCAGATTATTTTGTTCTTTAGTAAGCACAAACTTAGTTCAATCCGAGGGCAGCTGGCGAGCAGATGCCGATTAAAAATATCACGAGCCTGAAGTCAGCGACGCCACTCAACTATGACAAATCAATGCCAAATTGTCACTTTTCCCTCTCTTATCCAACGCCTAGCTTTAATAGGCTTGCCAATCCAGGTAGGAGCATAAAATAATGATTAGTGTGCATCTAGAACAACGACTTAAGTGCCACGTGTCATCATAGAAAAAAATCCGAGAACTGCATTATCCTCCAGCGTCATTAGATGCCACTTAAACAAGTTTAATTTGCTGTTGCTTCAGCGTGTCGACCCTGTTTGATTTAGGCTCGCGTGGGGATGATTAAACGGTCATGAAAGTGGAGATCGTTCGTCTACACAAATTGAATTTTTTTAAGGGGAGTATAATATGCGAGGACAAAGCCTCAAACGTCGTTCTGTTCTTGGTTTTGCCGCTGGCTTCATGGCCATTGCGATTGGAGGCGAAGTAGCCTTAGCGGCAGATAAGATCAATGTGGGTGCACTACGCTTTACATCCCATTCGGCCAGTTTTGTAGCATTCGAGCGGGAATATTTTAAAAACAATAATCTAGATGTTACATTCAAATTTTTTCAAGCGGCGCAACCAATGGCCGTTGCCATTGCATCCGGTGACGTCCACGTTGGTGTTACCGCTATTTCTGGTGGTCTCATAAATCTCGCGAAAAAGGGGGCAATAAAAGTTGTAGGAGGTGCACTCCATGAGGAGAAGGGTATAGACGGCCAAATGATCTTGGTGTCAAAAAAAGCTTACGACGCAGGTGTGACTTCGCCGGATAAACTTAAAGGGCGAACATATGGCATCACTCAGGCTGGCTCCTCTTTCCATTACATGGCACACAAAATTGCACAAAAAGAGGGATTCCCTGGATCTGAGATCAAGGTCAAACCTCTGCAGAAAGTGGGGGCGATTATAGGGGCCCTTAAGTCTGGGCAGATTGACGCTTGGTCCATTGTACCGCATATCGCGAAGGCACTGTCCAAGGGACCGGCGGTCGTCAGTATTGGCAAGATAACCGACTATATTCCTGACTATCAGGTTACGACAGTCTTCACGTCCGCCAAGAATGCATCCCAGAACCGGGATTTGGTAAAGCGTTTTTTGGCGGCCTTCTCTAAAGGTGCTGCAGATTTTAACGCGGCGCTTGTCGATAAAACGGCAGGTGCTGAAGAAGCGGAGAAGATGGTTAAGCTTATTCACAAGTATGTCTACACCAGTCGGCCATATGCAAAAGCTGCACCTTCGATCCGCAATGGAGCCATGCGCATCAATAAGAATGCAGCATTGAATGTCACGAACGTTAGAGATCAGTTGCAATGGTTCCAGTCAGAGGGTTTAGTCGGTAAAGACGTTACTATTGATATGCTAGTTGATAAAAGTTTCGTCCGCACTTACTGACAAGCAGGTAAACAATTTGGGTGGGCCCAGGAATGGGTCCCCCAGAATGTTTGATTTGGAGGCCGATTATGGATTTGCGGCTTGAGGGTATAAGCCACAACTACGGCTCTCTAAAGGTTCTCGAGGGCATTAACCTAGCAATAGAGCACGGAAAAATTCTGTGCGTTGTTGGCCCATCTGGGTGTGGCAAGTCTACTTTATTGAGACTAATTGGTGGACTTGAGCGCCCCAGTGCGGGACAGGTTATGCAGATAGGGGAGGCGCCGTCTGACTCTCTTAATCCCCTGACTTATATTTTCCAAGATTTTGCTCTACTGCCCTGGCGAACGGTCGCCGGCAATGTAAACTTGGTTTTAGAAGACCAAAAATTATCGAGGCAACGACGTAAAGATATCCTCGAAAATGTACTGGAGCGCACAAAGTTAAGTGATTTTGCCGATGCTCTTCCTCGCCAGCTCTCGGGAGGCATGAAGCAACGTGTTGCAATCGCCCGCGCGCTCGCGGTAAGTCCAGCGGTTTTCCTAATGGATGAGCCGCTATCAGCTCTAGATAGCCAGACCCGAGAGCTCCTGATTGAGGATCTCGTTGACCTCTGGACTAGAGAGCCTTTCACGGCCGTTTACGTCACTCATAACCTAGCTGAGGCGGTTCGTTTGGGTCACAGCGTGGCCGTTTTCTCTCGCAGGCCTGGACAAATCCGTCAGGTGGTAAAGATAGGAACACCGTTAGCTGATCGTAAGGTTACCGACCCTGAACTCATTGATCGACAAGATTACCTATGGCGGCTTATGAAGGATGAGGCTCTGGCAGCTGATTTGGAGCTCTCTGATGCCTAAAACTCCGACATCACAGTCTAAGTCTGCTAACGCGGAAACCGTTGCTTTCCGGGGTGGTGGTTTTGCACCTCGGCCCATAGGATTGGTCGGGGCGATGGTGTTTGTTTTCTTGATTGCCTTCTGGGAGTGGGGCTCCCGCGTTGGTTGGATCAGCCAGTTAGTTCTGCCAGCCCCATCTGAAGCATTTGCCGCTTTCCAGGAACTGGTGGTGTCGGGGCTGTTGTGGAAACATGTAAGTGCATCTGTCACGCGGTTGGTTACAGGTTGGATTAGTGGAACCGTTCTTGGTTTGCTCGTGGGGCTATCCATCGGCTTATTCTCGCTTGCTCGCGCCGGTCTCGTTCCGTTGGTGTCAGCGATGTTTCCTATTCCAAAAATAGCAATGTTACCGTTGTTTATTATCTGGTTTGGTATTGGAGAGGGATCGAAGGTCGCGACAATACTTTTCGGGACGTTTTTTCCAACTATAATTACGGTCTATGGTGGTGTTGATAATGTGGATCGGAACCTGATACGAATGGGTCAGTCCTTTGGTCTCACGTGGTTCTCCATCGTTAGAAAAATCATTATTCCCGGAGCCCTGCCCGCGATACTCTCGGGTGCACGTATTTCTGCCTCCATTGCCATTATCCTCTTGGTTGCAGCAGAGATGATTGGCGCTGAATTTGGTATTGGCGCCTACATTTTGCTGGCTGGCAGCTTGATGGCAACTGATCAACTTATTGCGGGCGTTGCCTTGTTGTCGATGCTGGGTCTGACCGTAGGTTGGTTAATTGGTAAAGCTGAGAAGTACTTCCTCAATTGGCGGGCCTAACAAGTTCACCTTTTTGTCTTTATCTCGGGCCGATATGTTGGAAAGGATGGCAAATCGCGAAATAAATTACAACTGGAATGGTCAGAGAAGACACTCTGAATAACGGATGATCTCTATGACATTCTCAAAAAAGACGATGCCTTGGATTGAGTAGTTGCATCAGATAGATAGATCTCGATGAGCAAATATATACGAGACGATTTGTGTTAGTTCGATACCATTTATGCGTGTTATTGATTTATGATCGGATCATCAGCGTTGCGGCCAATAGTGTCTAACGGATGGTGCATCATGTAGCTTCATTATTTTTAAGTATTTATGGGAGTTCGGTTATGGGAATTATGAGAGACCTGCATCAAAGGTATGGCGCCCCCCGGTGGGTATATATTTACTACGCTATTGGTTACGTTTTCATTTTTACGGTCGCCACGTTGATTTTGAATGGCGTTATTAAAACCTAGCTACCCTGAAGTTAGGGGCCAAACAGCATCGGATGCGGCTGTTGAGACACTGATGGACTTTATGGGCGAGATCACAGCTCATTCACATACTTAACGATTAGTGATTCTCGCTGGCGGGTCAGAATTATACGACCAGCGACGATCTAATTGTCTAATTTGGCTCCAATTGGACTATCGGCCAAACTGCGTCTAGCAGTAGCCGCTCTCCAGAAGTGGAATGTTAATATTAAGAGAGTGGCAGCCAACCCGACGCTGTAAATCTCTGGTGCTTTCCATACTAGTAATATTGCAGTTGCAATCCTAAGTACCTGTTCGAACGGCGTGATTGCAGTCAGGTCAAAACGGGCAAGACAACTGGCGATAAGATAGAGTGCAAGAGCAAGGCGAAGGCAGAGCCAAAGAAGGCCTGTGTAGTGAATATTCCCGTCATACCCAGGGAGGTATCCCCCTGTTGGCGAATAAGGGTCTAGTTGTGCTTCCTTGATCAGCAATAATTCCGGATAGAAAGCAAAAATAAATGGGATAATAAACATTACAACGCCAACCTTAACTGCCGAGAAGCCAGTGATCATCGGGTCAGTTTTCGTTATGGAAGAGGCAGCAAAAGCCGCGATCGCAACAGGTGGCGTGATAGCTGACGCAACCGCGAAATAAAATACAAACATATGTGCCGTGAAGTTTGCAATCCCAAGACCTACCAGTAGGGGCCCCATTAAAAGAGCAACATTTAAGTACGCAGGAACTGTCGGCATCCCCATGCCAAGTAAAATTGCCAAGCCCATTGTGACAATCAGTGCGATGAAGGTGAAAATCCCACCGCCCCCCATGCTTTGACCAGTTTCCCGCATCCAGTGGACTACGTCACCCGCAATATAACCGGCTAAGCCCGTAAAATTTAGCGAGAAATCTATTACCGATACTGCGAGTAACATCAGAGACAAACTTGAAATCATAACGCCGGCGTCCGAGAAAGCGGTGACAAGTTTGCCTGGGTTAGCCCGCATATCTTTGTCTAAGAAAAACAATCCGGAAAGCAGAACGACAGCCCACCAACCAGCTGAACTCGCATCGCCAGCAGAGTTTTCTAATACTGCCAATAACCAGGGAAGTTTTGCGGATGAACATGCGCCGTTGGTAAATACTTGTTCTACAGAGAATAAATTGCCGATCCATCCGCAGGTGACCGTTTCTTTTGGGGTAAGCAGCAAGAGGAGGATTAACATTATCGGCGCAAAGATCATTAATAGATAAATTTTATCGTTGCCGGTTAATCTCATATCGTCCGTAATTTTACCGTAGGCCTCAATGCCTTGTTTCCTCGACTGAAATATCACGGCGAGGAAGAGGGCACCAAAATACGCTAAAGCTGGGATCGCCGCGGCCTTGATCACTGAACTGTACGAGACCGCTGTCACGGTAGCTAAAACAAACGCTGCAACACCCATGACCGGCGGCATAATTTGTCCACCCGACGAGGCCGCGGCTTCGACACCGCCAGAAAACTCTGGCTTAAAACCACGTTTAATCATCATCGGGATTGTCAAAACACCAGTAGACAGGACATTTACAACTGGCCCTCCAGATATTGTGCCAAACATCGCGGAGCTGACGATGGCGGCATGGGCAGGTCCGCCTCTCAAATTTCGAGTGACGAGAAAAGCCATTTTAATAAGGGAGCGCCCACCTGCGGAGACGCCAAATAACGAACCGAGTATTATGTAGGGGAAAACCAGATCCATCAAAATACTGATGAAGCGACCAAGTAAACCCTGGGAACTATTGATTAGAATGTCACGAACGTTCGCCAGGCCATCGGTTAATTGGCGAGGTTCTCCACCGAGTTTTGTTACCCAATATTTGGACATACCGTCAGCACCGTAGAAGTACCACATTGTGACGGTGCCAATTGTGTAGAGTGCAACCAGTGAAGATACGAGAACGAGGGGAAAGCCCCATACTTTAATGTTGTAGCCGAGAAATACGAGGACGCCTCCGCCCACGATCGCAAAAAGCCAAAGGCCAGTATTGTTTATACAATTTGGATCGTCCACAGATGTAGGAATTGGCAGACCCATCGATAAGGCAAAGTCTTTTTCAGCTGCCAATGCTTTGGCAATAAGAGCCTGCCTTTCGCCGGTTATTCGATCGATGATACAAACCGACTCGATTTCCATGAGGTATGTCCATGCCACGGCGTATGCCATCAGGACAAACAATATGTCAGCAGCCAGGCCCAGGTGGGGGATAATTCCATTTTTGTGTCGATACGTTTGGTAAAAAGAATGCTTTAGAACGACTATTGTCATCATTAACACAAAAACGAGCGGATTCAGATATTGAAAGGGGAACCTTCTGATAGTAAGCGATTGGTTTCCAGCCAATTCTCTGACCCATTCATCAAGCCCCGGAAGGGTAGGCAGAGTGTGAACCATGCCAATTATAACAAGGAGAATCCCGAGGGGACCGATCAGCCTCTCTGCAGGACTCGTTGTTGGGGGTGCGGAAGATGAACTCATTGTCAATGACCCTAAATCGGATCTGTTACTCACTTCAGACGGCACCATGCCAATGTTTCTCCTGAATTAGTGAGAGGTCCATCCTATGGATTGAGCCACACTACTCAGATAAAAAAACGGCTTTCGGAGCTGGATCATCAAATCCAGTTTTTCGGACGGGTTAACGCCCAAAAAACTGAACTAATTATGATGGTGAAGTAGGCAGTAGATAACTTAATCTATCGCACAACTATGGTTTGGCGCATGCGGGTAACTTATACCCTGCGTCAGTCCAAGCGGCGACTGCACCAGGGTGGTACTTCAGCGAGGACTTACCGCAGAAGCCGGATTTTTTTGCATCCATTTCAGCCAAACCAACATTGGATAAAAACGCTGCACGTTTTTTTAACTTATCCAGCGTTTCAATGTGGGCCACGGTTATCGCTTTAACCATTTTAAATGACATTTTTTTATGCACAACATCGGTGAATGCTGTCCCTAGACCACGCAACATGCCATCCTCGGAGACGAGAGTTAGCGAGTCTTTATAACCTAAATCCTTACCATTTATGACGATGGGGATGTTTCCTGGAACGCCAAATAGGCGTTTGCCTAACTGGCTCTCCATTTTAGATTTGGGTACAGACAAAACCGTTACTTTGCCTGCCGCGGTCATGGTCGTAATGTATGGATGTGGAAATGTGGTCGGAATAACAAAAGCATCGACCGATCCGTCTACCAACGTTGTCATAAGTTGGCCCCAGTTTTGTTGGACGCCTCGATAGTCCTTTCCATCTGCAAGTCCAGCAGCCATCACGAGTGTTTGTCGCCCGTTATTAAGAGCGGCTCCTCTTGGCGGACCATTCCAGATACTTTTGCCCTTAAAATCCGCCCAACTTTTATAGCCTTTGTTGCTGTAGAAATATCCGTAGAAACCGCCAGCATTATAAGGATAAAGTGCGCGAAGATTAGCTGCTAACTTTGCTCCCTTTTCTTTTCCGAGTTTTCCGTAGGGACCGACACCTCGGGATAACAAGAACGGCAAGATAATCGGAGCAGAGGCGAAATCAGTTTTGCCCTCGGCCACATTCCTGACTGAGTTAGTAAGCGTCTGTCCCTGTGCAACTTGCAGATTAGCAATCTTTTTTTCTGCTAGTACGTCAGCCATGTGACCCATGATTTGTCCTGGCACGCCTGTTGGCCCAGCCGTTTCTGAGGATAAATTTACCGCTTGGGAATGGGCTACTCCGGAGGATGTAAGTCCGGCTATAAGTGAAGCTACAAAGAGCCTTTTATTTATTTTTTTCATGAGAAAATTCTCCCTGGATAGACGTTAATTGGTTGTTGGGCAATTGGCCGTGTTTGATCCTCTTGTCAGTTCTTGTTGAACAAAGAAGCGTGTAAGACAACGCTAAAGGATTCAACGATTCTATGACGAAGTAATAGTTATTTGTAACTGAATTTGAGCCCTAGTGAAAGTGGTTAGGGTATGACTAAATCTCTTTCTTGGCGGCTAAATTATCAGCTTTTTATTCATTCCGGGACGCGTAGTATGAGAGCATGACAGTTAAATTAAAATCTCTTGAGGCTAGAGTTCGTTTTGCCACTCGAGGTATCGATACTTTAAACGGGATGCTTCAAAGTGGATCCTTATCTGTCATTTGGTCCTTGCTTGAAATTCAAGACTACTTGAAGGTAAACGGGAATATAGCAGAAATTGGTGTTCACCAGGGTAAACTGTTTCTACTCTTATGCCATTGGATGAATCTAGGCGAGATCGCTCACGCAATCGATATCTTTGGCCGTCCGATAGGATCAGATACCAAGAATATTGACAAACTGATTGGTAATTTAGAGCAGTTTGGTATTCCAAAAGAGCAATACCGGGTGGAAATTAGCGATAGTACGCAGCTCTCTTGCGGCGCCTTGCGCAATCTTTTTCGTGGCCCAAATATCCGACTTTTCAGTGTCGACGGAGACCATAGCAGAGAGGCCGTACTTCATGATTTAGAAATTGCCGAAGCGGTGCTCTCCCCGGAGGGCGTTATCATCGCTGACGACTTATTTAATGTTTGGTTTCCCAATGTTACCGAGGCAGTTTATGACTTTTTCCGCGATCCAGCAGCTAAAGACCTGGTACCGATAGCGTTTATTTCTGCCAATGGGCCCGTCGAATCTGGAGCCGCAAAACTTTTAATAGGGCGCGCGCAGATGGCTTCCCGTTACAAGGCCGGTCTAAAATTGCTAAACCAAGAGGATTTAAAACACTGCGACCCTTTCGCGGGTCATCCCGATGTCCCACATTTTTATTTTGCAAACGTTCCTCAAAAAAGGACGCTTGATGAAACTATGATGAAAATCCTAGATGACGTTTATGCCGACTTAGACTGATCAGCAGTTTTGTTGTTAGTCCTTATTGATGCCGAATTGGTTATGCATTAACAGGCTTGAAAGGGTCTGCGTCACTGCCACACGAACCCTCGAGAAGATCTAAAATAGCACGGATACCGTAATACTAATTAATATGTCTGACTTCCTTTTTGTTACAGGTTTATTATCTGCAGCGATTCTCTTGGGATCGATGCTCTTTTTCTCGTGCATCATGGCGCCCCTGATCTTCATAAAGTTAGACGAAGCGACTGCAGGCCCGTTCGTCCGGAGTATTTTTCCTTGGTACTACCTGGTTATTATTGGGCTGTCTGCAGTTGGGGCTTTAGGTCTCATAACTATCCAACCACTCCCTGCGGTAATATTGATGGTTATCGGGATTGCGGCTGTCTTGGCACGTCAGGTTCTGATGCCTCGCATTAATGTTCACCGAGATAAGATGGTGGGCGGTAATGCGGAGGCGGAGAATGCCTTCCAGGGGCTGCATAGGTTATCAGTTTGGATCAACGGCGGTCAGCTAGTTGGCAGCGTCGCCGTTATGTTTATGCTGGGTATGACAAAAATTTAGGCGGAATGTGATCATGAAACATTTGCCCTACCACGCTAAAACGGCAACAGGGGATACCTTCGATATCGAATTTCCGCTGCACATCGAGACGGGCGATCCTATCAAGGTCGAGCAGCTGATTTCTCTGATGCTGAAGACCATAGACGATGAAATAGCGGTAACCGGTCCCACAAGTAACGGGGATGTGTTGCAAGCGGTTGCCATGACTTTGGCAATTCGCTCGGGTATGATTAATTCCTCTTTGCAAGCCAGTTCGGCGTTAACCCATGATCTTGTTGATACGGCGTTGCAGGCCGTTGGCAGAGCGGCGGTTCATCGAGCGCCATCGGGAAGAGCCTGATACTACTCGGCTAATACATTGGGCGTACCGCGTGGCTACTAAGCCTAACACTGCCCGAAGATTTCAAGCGGCTATACTTTCAAGAAATCTCAGATCTCCTAATTTCTGAAACAACAGCTCCAGCATATTTACCCAGGACCGTTTTTCCGAATTTTTTTTCGGCTGCCATGCTTCTGGTTAATTTGTTTGGCTTCCTCCCGGAATTCTCGAGATTTTTTTCGATCATAAATGTTTGTTCGGGCAAAGCGTGCGGCCACGATATGCTCAACGATCCTCTCGGGATAATCTTCCCCAATTACGCAGCCCACCATTTTCTGTTCCATGGGTGTCATGGTCCATGGTTCGTGAATAAATTCTTCATTTACCCTCTTAAGCTCTGGCACCCATTGGCGAATAAATTGGCCGTCTGGATCTTGATCATGGCTTTGCTTTACGGGGTTATAAATTCGGACTGTGTTTATACCCGTTGTGCCGCTCTGCATTTGCACTTGGTTCCAATGAATGCCTGGCTCATAGTCTGTGAATTTGCGCGCCAAACATAATCCGGTCTTGCGCCAATGGAGCCAAAGTTGGTAGGAGGCGAAGGACATTAACATGGCGCGCATTCTGAAATTTAGCCAGCCCCTTTGATTTAATGCGCGCATGCATGCGTCGACGAAAGGATAGCCGGTATGACCGGTCGTCCAAGCTTTCAGGCGCTCCTCATCGGTCTGTTTTTCGTCGCGTATGTTGTCGAAGCCCCTGTGGACATTGGAATACTCGAAACGGGGCTCATCCTCCAACTTTTGGATAAAATGACAGTGCCAGTGCAATCTGGCAGCGAAGGCACTCAGGGCGGCTCGCCATGTCCCAGACTCAGATCGGCTCTTTTGGCGCACTTCACTGACCCTTGTTTGCGTCGCCTGAACGACTTCACGCATAGATAGGGCACCATAGGCAACATAGGGCGACAGTCGGGAACAGCTATCGAATGCACTGTTGGGGCTGGACATCTCTTTATGATAGGCCTGACCTCGGGTCTGCAAAAAGCTCGAAAGAACACGCAATCCCTCCATCCGGCCTCCCGTTTGCCGCTCGGGGCACGGGTCGGATGCCATTCCTAACTCGATCCCGCTTGGTATTGGGTCAGAATTAAGGTCTGGCCCATTCTCTAGCTCCGCCGGAAGCATAATTGGCGATAGACCCATGAAAGTGTCCCATTTTGATGCCCAACCATCCCTATCCTTCAACTTTCGAACCACGCCAAATTGAGGATATTGGAACCATGTAACATGATTCGTTTTCGACCAATGATCTACGCGTTTATCTCGGTTAAAGGTCCAAGCATTTCCGGTCTCTTCGTGGCTAAAGAGGGATTTGACCCCGAAACGGGCGTGAAGGTCGGATAAAATAGAGACGATGTCGCCAGTTCGAACAATCAACGGCAAACCTATTTCGTTGAGGGAATTCTGAAGATCGAGAAGGCATTCTGCAGTAAAGGCCCATTGCCGACCCGACGCATCGGGCAGTTTCCAGTATTCTGGCTCCACAACATAAATAGGGGTGACAGCGCCGCTGCGGGTGGCTTCCACCAAGGGGACATGGTCTTCGTGGCGCAGGTCGCGTTTAAACCAAACTACGTTTATCCCTTTGAGCATATTTGGACTACGTCTTTATCTTGCCGTTAGATCAAAAAATGAGGGAGACATCCGAATTCACTGGACAAGCTTGGAATTCGAGTTCGATAAAATTCCGGCTCGTTATCAACCACTTTCTCGGCGATAATTCTTTGGTATCTTGTCTGGCTGTTTGATTTTAGGATGCAAGTTTAATTTATCGGGACCAAAACCTCTGACCCTGTCCCATTAATGCGGAGAGTAAACGTCATGAAATTAGCGATTATTTCCATTCTTACTGCTGCATTGTTCTCATCATCTGGATCGCTTGCCAGGGATCATCGTGGGGGAGGGGGGGGCTCCCACTCGGGCGCATACTGCGATAACGATCAAACCGGTAAAGTTTGAACCTTCGAACATTGAACTCGATATACCCTCTCGAATATCGATTGAGATTGAGGGCAATGAGCGGATTATAAAATCGAATGGCATACCATATCACTTAGTGGGGCGGATCCCTAATTGTGGTAATCCGGATCAAATTGGCGAGCAAAACTTTAGATTTGAAATCACCACAAAACCATCCAAAAGTTGGCGTCCCTCTGAGTTGGAATCCGGTTGGGCGTTTGGGGTCGCCGTAAATGGAGTGCCTTTTGAACCGCTCGCTGCGGAATGGTGGGGAGGTTATCGCAACTCAGAATGGCGTTATGAGGCCCTATCAGGTGCCGTCCCGCTGGGTCCAGATGAGAGCCAGGCGCACGTTCAGCCAGGCGGAAAATACCTTTATCACGGTCTGCCAATGGAGTTAATGGAAAAAGAGGGCATCTCGAAGACGTCACACTCCAAAATAATCGGATGGGCGGCAGATGGATTTCCGATTTACACTCTGTATGGTTTCGCGGATAAAAAAAGCGCAGCTGGAGGAATTAGAGAATTTAAGTCTAGTTTTAGACTTAAAACAGGTGAGCGACCCGGTGGTTGGAATAGTCCGACGGGAGTATATGACGGCGCGTTTATTGCAGATTATGAGTATGTCGAAAATTCGGGCGACCTGGATAAATGTAACGGCATGGATACTGCTACTCCGGATTTCCCAAATGGGACCTATGCCTATTTCTTGACTTCTGATTGGCCAATCGTACCCCGTTGTTTTATTGGTTCACCTGACCCAAGTTTTAACATGCGGGGTAGTGGTGGGCCTCCCGGTAAACCGGGTCGTAAGCCCGCTGATTATCCACGACGCGGTGGTATGGGCCCCGGGCATGGTCCTGGTGGAC
>PBNV01000008.1 GCA_002723345.1 Rhodospirillaceae bacterium | reverse complement strand
CGTCTCCAGATTGGGAAAGCCGAAGCCGGTTCTCCTCAATCCAGGCCACGTCCGATAACGCCCGGGTACCGATTTCCAATACGCCGCCGCCAACCGACCAGGGACCGAGCCGGTCTTTGATTTTTTTAGCAACCGCTCGCGCACAGATCACACATCCCAAACGTAAACCGGCTAACCCAAAGAACTTACCCATGGACCGTAAAATAATGAGACCGTCTCGCCCGGCCTGTGGGACCGCGCTGAGCCCCTCTTCCGTATCTACAAACGCTTCGTCAACAATCAGCATGCCCTTGTGGGCACCAACTTGTTCTGCAAGCTCCACGATAATCCGAGGATCATATCGTGTCCCGTCTGGGTTGTTTGGGTTAACGAGAACTGAAACATCGCCATCACCAAGTGCCTCAAATGAACTCACTTCCTGAACGTTATGGCCGGTCATCCGCCAAGTTTTACCGTGCTCACTGTAGGTCGGCCCTAGGATCGCAACTGCACATTTTGGCCGCAACAAGGGCAAGATCTGGAGCGCCGCCTGGGTGCCCGGCACAGCAACGAGGGCTGCACCTGCTGGCACTCGGTAATATGTCCGCGCGGCAGCCTCGAATGCCGCCGCATCGCCCGACGTAGGCAAGCGGCGAACGGCTTCAGCACGTTGCGTCACGTTGGGATAGCTAAAGGGATTAATGCCTGTTGAGAGGTCAAGCCACCCCTCTTCTGGCGCACCAAACCGGTCGCTTGCCGTGCTAATATCGCCGCCGTGCGTGGGAAGCGACTCGCTTAACACTACAGATCTATCCGCATTAGATCATGGGCCAGAAGAAGCTCTCCATCATAATTCTGACGGATATCGCGCACCACATCGTCCATCAGATGTGGGCCCATTAAATCCACCGGCATATGAGGCGCGCCAGCTGTTTTGATCATGGGACTGGTGGAGTCAAAATGACCGAAATGAGTGGCGACCAATTTTTTTACGCCTGCCTTTTGGGCGATTTTACCAAGATCTGTGGGCGGTGTGTGCGCGTGGATCCCGACATTGCCCTTGGCGCGATACTCTATGAAAACTTCGGGGAAAGTGCACTCATGAAATAACACATCCACGCCCTTCGCAAGCTTCACCATTGCCTCACATGGTGCAGTATCTCCCGAAAACGCGATGCTTCTTCCCTCTGCCTCTAACCGGATGCCAAAGCATTCACTAATCTCCCGCGGAATATGCTCCACCCAATCACACAGGATGCGCACGTCCTCATCCTCGTAGGCAAGGCCGGGGCTCACCTCGCGGACATCCGGCCGAACTGCATCTAAATTATTCTGACGTGCACCATAAGCCCCTCGAGCGCGAAAGTCGGAGTCAAAGGCACCACCCTCAAACAAATGATCGCAAAAATGCTGAGTTCCTTTGGGGCCGAGGACGATGGGTGATCCCTCCCGGTTCCACATCCAGCCTGTAATCGCAAAGAGCGGAAAATCGCATATGTGGTCATGATGCAGATGTGTGAGGAAGACCGTTTTTACCTCAGCGGGATTAGCATTAGCGCGCACCATGTTGTGGGTCGTACCAGCGCCGCAATCGAACATGTAATGGCTGCCGTTATCCAATGTAACCAGAATGCCCGACTGAGCCCGATCTGGATCAGGAAATGCAGCCCCAGTGCCCAGCATAGTTATTTTCATGGCCATTTACCCCTTTTGTTTCAGACTCAGTGTGCATGTTGATGCGGTTCCGTCAAAACCGGAATTTTTCTCTTCCTGCACAATAGTCTGGTTTGGGTCAAACCAGACTATTGTGCAGGCCCGTGTTATTCCACGAGGATCGCGCGGAAGTCATTAACGTTCGTGTGGGTCGGACCAGTAATCACCAAATCCCCCAACTCTGCAAAGAAACCATAAGCGTCGTTGTTATCCAGCATTTTAACGGGATCCAATCCCGCGGCCGTCGCGCGCCGAAGTGTGTCCGGGGTAACCAGGGCGCCAGCATTGTCACCGGACCCATCAATCCCGTCCGTATCACACGCCAGGGCGTGAATACCGGTCGCGCCATTTAATTCTAAGGCCAATCCCATTAGAAACTCGGTGTTTGGCCCACCTGTGCCGGAACCCGAGAGCTTCACTGTGGTTTCACCACCTGACAGATAAAGACGTGGTCGGTCCTCCGGTGCCTGCACCCTGCGCGCCATATCCTGGCCAACGCGTCGGGAATCACCCTCGATCGCGTCTCCTAGGATAGTCACACCGAGGCCCTGTCGAGAGCCGACAGCAGCGGCAGCCTCCAAGGACTGTCGGGCAGAAGCAATGACGTAATGCGATGCATTTGCCACACGCACTGGCTCCGGAACCTGGTCAGTCAAATGGCGGCGAACGGATGCTGGGACCCGCAAATCATATTTTACCAACACATCCAGCGCATCGGAGGGCAACGAACTGTCTGGAATGGTCGGTCCTGAAGAAACCATAGCCGGATCATCCCCTGGAACGTCGGACATAATGAGGGTATGCAGTCGGGAAGGTGCGCAGGCGGCCCCGAGCCGCCCACCCTTTACAGCGGAGAGATGTTTCCGAACCGTGTTAATCTCAGAAATCGGGGCGCCGCACCGCAGCAGCATTTCGTTGACCGTTTGCTTATCATGCAGCGTGATATCGCCTGCGGGCAGTGTGAGTAACGCAGAACCACCACCCGAAACGAGACATAATACCAAATCATCACCTGAGAGGTCCTCTACCAACGCAAGAATTTTTTTCGCCGCCGCTAGACCCGCAGCGTCGGGAATAGGGTGAGAAGCCTCGAGGACCTCTATCTGTTTACACGCCTGGGCAAACCCGTATCGGCTAACCACCACACCCTCGAGGGGGCCGTCCCAGTGCGTCTCGACCGCCGCTGCCATCGCTGCTGATGCCTTGCCGGCGCCAATCACAAGGGTACGGCCTACCGGAGGGGACGGCAAATTAGGTGGCACACAGAGCGCCGGTTGAGCAACTGCAATGGCTGTGTCGAACAGAGATCTCAAAAAACCACTTGGATCTTCCATAGTTTGTCTTAACTCATTCAGCGCCCTCTGCACAGCAAAGGTAACCCCAAAAACGTAGTGCGAACCATCCCAAGACCGGGCATCACGATGTTAGACTTGATCAGTAGTCGTTTCTATACTGTTGCTCAGGAATAAAAACTAAAAACACAACTGGAATAGGGTGGTCCATGGAACGGTCCTTCACAAAAGAAATTGAGCTCCTCAAACTCGGACAAGGGGAAACCTTCAATGGAGAGGGGATCCTTGCCGTCACCAAGGCACTTCTGCAATCCGGCGTTGCCTATGTCGGTGGATACCAGGGCGCCCCCGTCTCTCATTTGCTGGACGTGCTGATACAGGCCGAGGATCTAATGGGTGAGCTTGGCATAAACGCCGAGGCAAATTCCAGCGAAGCGTCCGCCGCAGCCATGCTAGCTGCCTCGGTGAACTATCCCGTGCGTGGTGCCGTGACGTGGAAATCCGTGGTGGGAACGAATGTAGCCTCCGATGCGCTCTCCAATTTATCGTCAACTGGCGTAATGGGCGGTGCCTTGATCATCTCTGGCGAAGATTATGGTGAAGGGGCCAGTATTATTCAGGAGCGCACGCATGCCTTTGCATTAAAATCCACCATCATGTTGGTGGACCCTCGTCCAGATCTGAACACCATCGTTAACATGGTAGAGAAAAGTTTTGAGCTTTCCGAGGCGTCTAGCAGCCCAGTCATGATGGAACTCCGCATTCGGGCATGCCATGTACAAGGATCGTTTGAAGCAAAAGATAATGTGGCATCCCCCATAAACGCGCGGAACAAAGCCGACAATCCCGCAGGCTTTTTGTATGACCGGCTGGCCCATCCACCCGTTACCTTTAAGCATGAGAAACAGAAGGTGGAAGATCGCATCCCGGCTGCGCAAAAGTTCATTCTTGAGAATGACATGAATGAAGTCTTCAACGGGGAAATTTCGAACCATGGCATTATTGTTCAGGGCGGTCTCTATAATACGCTAATTCGGCGTTTGACCAACCTGGGACTCGCGGACTCTTTTGGCAATACGCGCGTTCCTATCCTGGTCCTGAACGTCACTCATCCGCTGGTGCCGGAGCAGATCTCATCATTTTGCACAGGCAAACAGTCGGTCCTGGTGGTGGAGGAGGGAAATCCAGAGTACCTTGAACAGCAGATCGGCCAAATCCTTCGGGGGGCAGACCTGCAGACCAGACTACACGGCAAGGACGTTTTACCGCTCGCTGGAGAATATACAGCAGACGTAATCACCCAAGGGCTTGTTGACTATCTTGGCCAATATGATGATGCCGGTATCCAAGGCGAGGCCCTCCGCGATGAAGCGGCCCGACTGGAAAATGTGAGGGCTAATGCCCAAGCGGCGTTGGACGAAAAAGTCCCGCCTCGCCCCCCCGGATTCTGTACCGGTTGTCCGGAACGGCCAGTCTTCTCGGCTATCAAACTCCTTAAGGAGGAGCTGGGCGACATCCACATCGCTGCGGACATTGGCTGTCATGCATTTGGCACTTTTGAACCGTTCAGCATGGGTAACTCAATTTTGGGGTACGGCATGAGTTTGGCGAGCGCCGCTGGTGTCCGCGATATCCAGAAAAAACGTACCATTAGCATTATGGGAGACGGTGGATTTTGGCATAATGGCCTGCAGTCCGGTGTCTTGTCCGCCCTTTTCAACGAGGGGGATGCGATCCTGATCATCATGCAAAACGGCTACTCGTCGGCGACCGGGCAGCAAAATATTCCCTCAAGCCGTAGCCGCACCAATAATCGGGCTATCACCGGCGAGATCGAACGCACACTCAAGTCCTTAGGAGTTGAGTGGTTAAAAACCATCCGGACTTATAGCGTAGATGTAATGGTGGATACTCTCCGGGAAGCTATGACCACCGACTTTAACGGGTTAAAGGTAATCATTGCGGATGGGGAGTGTATGCTCGCGCGCCAACGTCGTCTCAAAACAGACAACGCCCGGAAATTGGAGGGCGGTATTCGTTTTGAAACGCCCCGGTTCGGCATAGACGACGAGGTCTGCACGGGGGATCACTCCTGTATCCGGCTTTCCGGCTGCCCGTCCCTTACTATCAAACCCAACCCAGATCCACTTCGAACGGATCCTATCGCTCACGTAAACAATGGCTGTGTAGGTTGCGGGCTGTGTGGCGAGGTCTCCCATGCTGCGGTATTGTGTCCTTCCTTTTACAAGGCGGAGCGGGTTCAGAATGCGGGCCCGATTGAAAAGGCTGTGCATAAAATTCGCCAAAGCGTGATAGGTCGCATGAGTGATAAAGGGGACACGGCATGACCGGCGTGACCCGACCCCTGACAGTTCTCATCGCGGCCTTGGGTGGCGAAGGTGGTGGCGTTCTCATGAACTGGATCGTCAACGCGGCGATTGCTAAAGGATTTCCTGTTCAGGCAACCTCCATCCCGGGGGTCGCCCAACGGACAGGCGCAACCACCTATTATGTGGAGCTTTGGCCCGAGAAAACTCCGAACGACGCGCGACCCATTTTTTCTCTAAGCCCCGCCATCGGTGAGGTAGATGTGATGATCGCGACGGAATTGGCAGAGGGATCGCGTGCGCTGTCAGCAGGCTATATCACTCCGGACCGGACAACCCTTATTGGCTCCACTCACCGTGTCTATCTAACGGTGGAAAAAATGGGCATGGGAGATGGACGCCTCGACGAGAAGAAACTCTATTCGGCTCTGAAAAAAAATGCACAACAGGCAGTTATGTTCGACGCCGCCGATATCGCTCAACGGAAAGGGGCCATAATCAACGCTGTAATGCTCGGTGCGCTAGCGGGGTCCGGGGCCTTACCGCTGGAGCCAGACGTCTTCACTTCAGCCATAAAAAAAGAGGGCAAAGCGGTAAAAGCTAATCTTGCTGGATTTTCTGCCGGTCTTGAGGTGGCCAAATCCGGCGGGGCTGGGCTGGCCGTCGATACAGCAAAACAGAATATTTCTAACCAAACGGAACAAGAGTTGGAAAAACAGGTGAAAACCGGCTTCCCTCCTGCGGTGCACGAAATATTATTACACGGCATCCGTCGCCTCATCGACTACCAAGACGCCGACTATGCGCGCGACTATATGGAACGACTTGAACCCTTCCGGGAGCACGACCCGGTTCTATTGCGGGAAGTTGGGCGGCACCTTGCCATTCGGATGTCCTATGAAGACATCATACGGGTTGCCCAAGCGAAGGGCCGGCCCACCCGTTTCAATCGCATTAAGGATGAATTGGGGACAGCGGCAGACGATCCATTCCACGTTACAGAGTTTTTGAAACCTGGCATCCAGGAGGTCTGTGACCTCCTACCCCCGACCATGGCTCGGAGCCTGATGTCGTGGGGAAAAAATTCCGGCAAACTGAAAACACTTCACTGGGGAATGGAAGTCCGCACGACGACCATTACGGGATATATCAAGATGAAAATCTTAGCCGGATTACGCTGGTGGCGCCCCTACAGCTACCGGTGGGCTGTCGAACAGGCGGCGATTGACCGCTGGCTTGCTCTCGTAATGCAGGCGGCATCCGTCAACACCGCCCTTGCGTTAGAGGTTACCGAACTCGCTCGTCTCATCAAAGGATATGGCAGTACGCACCAGCGAGGTAGCAACAATTATCAGCGGATTGTGGCAGATCTAGTTGTGCCGCTCTTGGCAGACCCACCACCTGATGGGCCAGAACGCGTTAAATCGGCGCTCGAAGCCGCTCTCGCCGGACCAGATGGCAAAGCGCTCAAACAGATTCTACATTCCACAAATCCCCCTGCTCCCGTGGCGGCGCAATAATCTTGTTCGGTCCCTCTGCTGGGGCCCTTCCTCGAACAGGTTCCGAGGCAGGACACTGGCCCGCGGACCGCAGCATCCTATCACCAAGGAATTCCGAGATATAAAAACATGACATTTTGGCGTGTTCTTCTTTTGCTCAGCGGTTTGGCTATTCTCATGCCGCTCATCATTGACATCTTCCTCCCATCAATACCGGCTGTCGCTTCTGCTTACGGCGTGGATACCGGAGAGGTTCAGCTAACACTTGCCTACCTCAATTTTGGCGCTGCTCTCGGACAAGTGATCTACGGCCCCTTAGCAGACCGCTTCGGCCGACGACCCGTAATTGTCAGCACTATGGTGCTTTTCACAGCAGCCGGTTTTGGATCGGCCCTCTCGCCCTCCATGGAGTGGCTCAACGCCTGGCGATTCCTCCAGGGCCTAGCAGCAGCATCCGGCATGATCATCATCCGGGCGATCGTGCGAGACCTGTACGATGGCACCCGGGCAACAAAAATGCTCGCATACACCTTTATGACAGGTAGCATAATGCCCATTGCCGCCCCCATTGCGGGTGGCTTTTTGACCGTCTATGTGGGTTGGGAGTTCAATCTTCATATTATCGGAACCATTGGGCTTTTAGTAACTCTTGGCCTCTGGGTTTGGCTAGACGAAACTGGAAAACGAGAGCCCAATGCCCTTCAAATAAGTGCTATGATCGCCGCCTACCAAGAACTCTTGAGGTCGCGACGTTTTTTTACGTATGCTTTTGCTGGGATTGGTCCCTTCGCCGGCCTGTTTGCCATTCTAACCAGTCTCTCTTCCGTCCTAATCGAGTTTATGGGCGTAAGCCCGGAGATGTTCGGACTTCTTTTTGCCGCTGTCATGGTGGGGAACTTAGCGGCTTCCTGGCTGTCGGGGCGATTGGCAGAGAGCATGGGCGGAACCCGCTTAATCATTATTGGAAGTGTGATTTGCTTCATATCTGGCATCGCCGCACTTGGTGTCGTACTCCTGGGATGGAGTTCCCCCCCAGGTATTGTCTTGCCGTCACTGGGGTTCATGGTTGGGTTCGCCCTTTTAATTCCGGCCGCTACAGCGGGGGCCATGTCTCCCTTTCCGCAGATGGCGGGGCGGGCATCGTCGCTTATCGGCTTGGCGCAATATGGCGCTGGCGCAGCAGCATCCATGGTGATGGGGTTGGCAGAAGATGGCACAGACATCCCATTGAGCGCGGGGTTAGCTATCTGCGGGTTATTGAGCATGTTTGCCATTATTTTGGTGCTGACAGACAGAAAAAAGTAGTTTTCTGGTCGGCGTCTAACGAATAGGCTTCGTCCTGTAACAACGCCTACGGAACACGACAACCGATGAACTTTGAAACAGGTCAGCCTGTCCCGCGCACCGAGGATCCACGACTTCTAAAAGGCGCCGGTAAATATACCGACGACCTTAACTATCCGCATCAAACCCAAATGATTGTGGTGCGTTCGCCGCACGCCCACGCTGTCATCAAAAATATTGATATTACTCCGGCGCTAGCTGTTCCCGGTGTTGTGGCTGTGCTGACGGGCGAAGATTACAACGCGGACGGTATGGGTGATATTATTGGCGGCTCTCCACGGAAACGCAGGGATGGCACACCTATGTATCGCCCACCGAGGCCCGCACTGACTCGGGATCGGGTGCGCCATATTGGCCAGGCCGTCGTTTTGGTCATCGGCGAGACCGCAGACGCGGCAAAGGATGGAGCCGAGGCCGTCGTGATCGACTACGCTCCCCTTCCCCTCTCGTTAAGCGGTGCAGACAACGAACCTGTTATTTGGGATGAAATTGGTGACCATGAGAGCTTTGTGTATAACGTTGGTGATAAGGAGGCGACGGAACAGGCCATCTCTCGTGCACCACATGTCATCAAACAAAAGTTTGTCGTAAATCGCATTACCGCCAATAGCATGGAACCGCGTGGGGCCATCGGGCTGTATGACCCTGGCAATGATCGCTACACCATTCATACGGGCCATCAACGGCCATGGGCGTTTCGCACCAGCCTTACCAAAAACACGTTCAAGATTGGCGAACATCAGCTCAGCCTCATTACCGGCGATATGGGCGGATCGTTCGGCATGAAGGGCTCAATTTATCCGGAAATACCCCTGGTCGGATGGGCCGCAAAGCGCATCGGTCGGCCGGTGAAATGGGTGGCGGATCGGGGAGAGGGCATCTCATCTGATGACCATGCTCGTGACAATGTTACGGAGGCTGAGCTCGCGCTCGATCAAGACGGTAATTTCCTGGCAATGCGGGTGAGCACGGAGGCAAATCTCGGCGCTTACGTGTCGTTCATGGGAATGGGCCCTTCTACTGGCAATGTTGGCGGATTGGCGGGTGCCTATACGACACCAAGTATGTTCGTGGAGGTCGTCGGCCGCTTCAGCAATCTCAATCCAATTTCGCCATACCGAGGCGCCGGGCGACCCGAAGCCTCTTACGTCATGGAACGGATGATCCACCTGGCAGCCAAAGAACTCGAGGTAGATCCCATTGAACTCCGCCGCCGTAATATGATTTCGCCGACTCAGATGCCCTACAAAACGCCACTGACCTTCACCTATGATTGTGGGGAGTTCGAAGCCATGATGGACTTTGCGTTGGCAAAAGCCGACCATGCCGGCTTTAATAACCGGCGGAAAAAGGCCGCAGAAAACGGCTTGCTGCGCGGCATCGGCGTTTCCTGCACGGTAGAGCAGGCCGCCGGTGCACAGCCAGAAACGGCAGAGATGCGTTTCGATCCATCAGGCACGCTAACGCTGCTCGTCGGCTCCACTCCCCATGGTCAGGGCCATGAAACCATCTACAAACAGCTGATAGCAGAGAAACTGGCTATCGATCCCGCGAATATCCGGGTTATCGAGGGGGATACGGACAAGGTCTCGTTTGGAACTGGGACGGGTGGATCCAGGACCGCCAGCATTGGCACCTCAGCTGTGCTTGAGGCAATCCGTAAGGTCGTGGATAAAACGCTGAGGGTTGCGGCGCATTTGCTGGAAGCTTCTGATACAGATATAGAATTTGCTGATGGCGCCTTTACCGTCAGCGGAACGGACAAATCAATCTCCTTTACTGAGGTCACGCAAAGCACCTTCCAGCCGGCAAAAATTCCCGATGGAATGGAACCCGGCCTCTATGAGATCGCCACTTTTAACCCCAAAAAAGCGAACTTCCCAAACGGCTGCCATATTTCAGAAGTCGAGATCGATCCGGACACTGGTGCGGTTAAAATCGTCAAATACACCGTGGTCGATGATGTCGGTTTCGAGATCAATCCGTTACTCGTTAAAGGACAGGTCCATGGCGGCATAGCCCAGGGCGCAGGTCAGATATTGATGGAAGATCTGCACATTAATAGTGTGGGTCAAACCCTGGCTGGAACATTTTTAGACTATGCCATGCCTCGGGCGGATGACTTTTGTTATTTTAATGTGGAAGGTCGCCCTGTGCTCACGGAAACCAATCCGCTGGGCGCAAAAGGTGCGGGGGAATGCGGGACCGTAGGCTCAATGCCCTCGGTCATGAACGCCATCATTGACGCTATGGCACCGTATGGTGTGTCTCACATCGACATGCCGGCCACGCCAGAAAAAATCTGGCGGGCGATCCAGGAAGCATCCAACTAAGCATTAAAACCGCCATCCGCCATAAAGACGCTACCAGTAGAAAAACTGCTCATATCCGATGCTAAGAACAGCACCGATTTGGCCACTTCGTCGGGTTCAGAATGGCGACCCAGGGGGATCATCTGATTGAGCATATCGGTCGCATCAACGTTCATCATGTTGCTCATTCGATCTTCTATGGCTTGTTGGAAGTCATTGGAGATAGGTCCGGGCGCAAGAATATTTACCCGAATATTTTGAGGGGCTACTTCCCGCGCTACGCAGCGCACCATGCCCACGAGCGCGTGCTTTGAGGTAATATAAGCAACTGAGTTCGGCCGTGCCTGAACCCCCATAATGCTCGAGGTCACAATTACAGACCCGCCGGAACGCATGTGGGGAATGGCATATTTCAACGCCAGGAAAGCGCCCTTAATGTTCACATCAATTACTCCATCGAAGACATCCTCTGGATATTCCGTAATGGGCGCATTCGTTCCACTAACGCCGGCATTTGCGAACGTGAGATCAATCCCGCCCCAAGCTTCAACGGCCTTAGTGATGTAGACCTCTGTATCTTCCCGTTTTGTGACGTCAGCCGCCTGGGTGAGCACCTCACCTGCCAATCCGTCCGCCGCATCATCGAGAGCATCCTGGGACTGGTCTACCAAAAGCACCTTGGCACCCTCGGCCAATAATGCCCGTGCACTTGCTCGGCCTAGACTTCCAGCACCGCCCGTAATGACGCAACCTTTTCCATTCATGAGCGCCATGAAAATATTCCCCCTCTCAAAATTCTCAGTGCATCTTATCTCGCCACCACCATTTCGTCAGGTGGTTTGTATCTGAGCGGACCGTCCTTACATTTTGCCAACCTGTTCTCGACCTCTCACCAGAAAAAGGGCATTCTTTAGACTATATTCGGAGTTCTTTGAGTGTGGACCACGGCTTAAGACATGGTTCGGCGGTGCTCTAAATGGACTTCTTGTTCCAAACTCATACCTACTTAATGACACTGGGGAAGGCACATATGTCTCAAAAATATACTTTTCGACTGGGCGGGTACGGTCCGGCCTCTACATCGTTCAGCCAAGGGTTGGATTACATTGGCGGTAAATTAGAAGCTGCCTACGGCGACGATGTGGACGTCAAATATATCTATAACATCATGGATATCGGCTACCGCGCCGATGAGATAATCACCCTTGTGGAAGAAGGCTTCCTCACTCTCGGTTACCAGTCGTCGAGCTATCTTACCAGCCGTGTACCTGAACTGGGATTTGTCGACCTACCCTTCCTTTTTTCTGACAATGTGTCGGCCCGCGCCGCGATTGACGGAGAGCTTGGTACTTATCTCAGTCGCAAAACGGAAGATCGTATCAATTACAAGATTTTGGGCTACTTCGAGAACGGCTTTCGCCATATCTCTAACAAACTGCACCCCATACACGCGCCCAAAGATATGACAAATATGAAAATCCGCGTATTACCAAGCGACGTGCAGGCACAAACGTTTCAACTTCTGGGCGCCGATCCAAAAATTTTAGACCTTACTGAGGCGATTGCAGGGGTCACTGATGGGAGCCTGGACGCGCAGGAGAACCCCTTCGCAAATACAGTGACTTATGGCGTTCATAAGTACCACCGCTTCCACACCATGTCGAACCACTTCTACATATCGCGAAGCATCTTTGCCAACCGAACAGCCTACTATTCCTGGCCTGAGGAGTTAAAACAGTTTATGGCACAGACCGTTTCCGAGGCTATCGCAATCCAAAGGGGCCAGGCCGAGCAAGAGGCCATCGAGAGCCAACAGGCCATCCAAGCAGAAGGCTGCGAAATTAACCAGCTAACACCGGATGAACTCGACGCTTTCACCGCCGCCGTGAAGCCCCAGCATGACGAAGCACGGGCTGTCTACGGAGATGCTATGTTCAAGATGATAGGACGTTGAGGATTACGAGAAGGAGGGTGGATAGGACCTGATAGGGCCCGATTTTCAGCGGGACGTTCGTATAGTCCTCTGCAGATATGCCTTTTACTCAGCCGCTTCGGCGTAGTCGCTCATCGGCGGACAAGCACACTGTAACGAACGGTCTCCCGCCACATTGTCAATACGACCGACCACGGGCCAGTATTTATCCACTTTTACGAAATCCAGTGGGAAGAATGCCTGTTCCATACCATATTGACGATCCCAATTCTCGCTGAGTTCTCGGGCCGTATGCGGCGCCCGTCGGGTTACACAATCCTCGACGGCGACAAGACCACCTTCGACATCTGAAATTTCACCTCGAATGGCAATCATCGCATCGCAAAACCGGTCAAGCTCCACCTTATCCTCGCTCTCAGTGGGCTCGATCATCATGGTGTTGGGCACAGGCCAGGACATAGTCGGTGCGTGATAACCGTAATCCACCAGTCTCTTCGCCACATCTTCCACGCCTACACCCGTCTGTTCCTCAATCTGGCGGAAATCAATAATACACTCATGAGCTACGTCGCCGCTCGCCCCCGTATAGACGATCGGGTAATGATCTTTGAGGCGCTGCGCGACATAATTGGCATTCAGGATCGCCACCTTAGTAGCCAGTGTCAGCCCATTTCCCCCCATCATAGTAATATATGCCCAACTGATAGGAAGGATCATAGCGGATCCCCAGGGCGCGGCGGATACAGCACCCGTTTGCTCAGTGTCCCTGGCTGCGGGATTGACGCCATCGACCACACTGTGACCAGGCAAAAAAGGTGCCAAATGCGTCTTCACGCCAATTGGACCAACGCCGGGACCACCACCACCGTGGGGGATACAGAAAGTTTTATGGAGGTTCATGTGACAAACGTCCCCGCCGATTTCAGACATTTTTGCGATTCCGACGAGGGCGTTGAGGTTCGCGCCATCGATATAGACCTGTCCACCATTATCATGAACGATCTTACAAATCTCTTTGATCCGCTCTTCAAAAACACCATGGGTTGACGGATAGGTAATCATAAAAGCACCGAGTTCCGCAGCATTGGCCTCAACCTTGGCCTTGAGATCATCCACATCCACATTTCCGCTGTCATCACTCTCTACAGCAACGACATTGAAACCCGCCATCACGGCACTCGCCGGATTCGTACCATGGGCGGAATTTGGGATGAGACAGACTGTCCGGTTCTGATCATCGTGCGCATCATGGAACCGACGGATGGCAACAAGTCCAGCATATTCTCCCTGACTGCCAGCATTAGGCTGCAGAGACACCGCATCGAAACCCGTAACCTCACAAAGCATTTCCTCCAGTTCTTCGAAGAGCTGCTGGTAACCCTGGGCCTGATCCAATGGCGCAAACGGGTGCATGTGAGCAAACTCTGGCCAACTCAATGGGATCATCTCGGACGCGGCATTAAGCTTCATAGTGCAAGATCCAAGCGGGATCATGGAACGATCAAGCGCAATATCCATGGATTGAAGCTTCCGCATATAGCGCAACAGTTCCGTCTCGCTATGATAATGGCTGAAAATCGGATGGGTTAAATATGGCGTGGTCCGCACCATAGAATCAGGAATGGCATCCTCGATCTCACCGTCAATCTGCGCAGACGAGAGCATATCCCGGGACTTAGAGGAGAAACACCGCCAGACCGTCTCGATCTCAGCCGGGCTCGTCGTTTCATCCAGGGAAATACCCACATGATCTCCGTCTACAATCCGCAGGTTGATGCGGCGTTCAAGTGCTCGGGCATGGACGCGTGCTGCTTGTCCTGGCACCTTGACGGTCAGGGTGTCGAAAAAACCGGTCGTCACCACGTCAATATCCAACCGCCTCAGCCCCTCCGCCAAAATTGACGTCAGCCGGTGAACACGGGCAGAAATACGCGCAAGCCCTCTCGGACCATGATAAACCGCGTAGAAACCGGCGATAATCGCCAGCAATGCCTGTGCCGTGCATATGTTGCTGGTCGCCTTATCGCGTCGGATATGCTGCTCGCGGGTTTGTAAAGCCATGCGGAGCGCCCGGCGACCCTCGGAGTCCACGGACACGCCAATAATGCGACCCGGAATGGTGCGTTTGAAGGCTTCACGCGTGGCAAAAAAAGCAGAGTGAGGTCCGCCGTAGCCCATGGGCACCCCAAACCTTTGTGCGGACCCTATGGCGACATCAGCCCCCCACTCTGCAGGCGGCTTCAACATGGTTAGGGCAAGCAGGTCTGTGGCCGCTACAGTCAAAGCTTTTTCGGCTGACAAGCGTGCCGCTACTGCCGTAAAATCGCGCACCTCTCCAGAAGAACCAGGATAAGAAACCAAGGCGCCAAACACGTCTTCTGCAACAAGATCTTTAAACGGATCGCCAACATGGACCCGGATCCCGAGCGCCTCCGCGCGGGTTTTAATAACATCAATGGTCTGGGGATGGGTGTCCTGATCCACAAAAAAACCACTGGCTTTAGATTTTGACACGCGCCGGGTCATTGTCATGGCCTCGGCGGCGGCCGTTGCTTCGTCAAGAAGGGAGGCATTGGCCAAATCAAAGCCGGTTAAATCCATTACAACTTGTTGAAAGTTCAACAATGCCTCCAGGCGCCCCTGGCTTGCCTCCGCTTGGTAGGGTGTATACGCCGTATACCAACCCGGGTTCTCAAAAACCCGGCGTAGAATAACCGGTGGCATGTAGGTCCCGTGATAGCCCATGCCGATCATCGAGGTGAATACTTCATTGCGACCCGCCATTTCCCGCAGATACGACAGCGTTTCATGCTCGCTTTTTGCCGGAGCAAGATTAAGCGATCCCGCCATACGGATCGAGTTCGGGACGCAACGATCGATAAGTTCGTCTAAACTAGGAGCGTTCAGCAGCTGAAGCATATCGGCCATCTGGTCTTCTCGGGGCCCGATATGGCGAGGCACAAAGGCCTCTCGGTCGACAAGTTCATTGAGGGAGAGGCGTTCCTGGGTCATGGCATATCATCCATCAAGAGACTGCGTCCGGCACTACCGGCACGCTAAAAAATATTTGTAGGTTGCGTAATATCACAGATTATCTGCGACACACCTAGCCACTTCAAGCCACCCCTGCCCAGGCCGAATAATAACGGGTACAGCCCTCTGAAGAGGCTAATATTTCGAGTGGCTTAACGTTTATATTTGTGGGGGACAAAGGGCAATTCAACTATGGTTCCAATAACCTCACGGTTACGGACTTTGAGAATCACAGACGTCCCCGATCCGGCGTAATTACTGTCAACATAGCCCATTGAAATCGGGCCGCCTGTCGTTGGGCCAAATCCACCACTGGTCACGGCGCCAATGCTTTGTCCGCCGTTTGTGCAAATTTCGGTTCCATGCCGGGCCGGGGCACGGCCATCGGGTAGGATGCCGACCAGTTTCCGAGATGGTCCAGAGGCAAGTTCGGCTAAAATGCGATCAGCGCCGTGGAAGCCGCCATCCTCCCGCCGGCGTTTTTGAATGGTCCAGGGAAGGTTAGCTTCCACCGGCGAAGTCGTACCATCGATATCGTTCCCATAGAGACAAAGTCCAGCCTCCAGCCGAAGCGTGTCCCTGGCGCCAAGTCCCGCAGGCCCAACATCCGGATGATCCAGCAGCGCCGTGACAACTTCCCGGGCACTGCTATCAGGCAGAGATATTTCAAACCCGTCTTCGCCGGTATAGCCGAGCCGTGAGATTCGGCAAGAAATCCCCGCCCAATCGCACATGACTGTTTCCATGAAACCTAAATCCCGAACCTCGGGCACGAAGGCGGCGACGACAGGCTCCGCCTCAGGGCCTTGCACTGCGATCAGAGCTCGATCGATCAACTCCACAACGTCAACATCTGATAGGGCCGCGCGCAAATGACCGATATCCTGATCCCGCATGGCGGCATTGACTACCAAATATAAATGATCACCCGCATTCGAGACGATCAGGTCATCTTTGATCCCGCCATCCTCATTGGTAAGCAGCGTATAACGCGCCTTCCCTTCCCTCATACCATCGATGTCGCTCGGCACGAGTTTTTCCAGAGCCTTGGCAGTATAACTTCCCCGAAGCTCGACCTGCCCCATATGAGAGACATCAAACAAAGCCGCTTTTTCCCGGCACTGGGTGTGTTCTTCGATGATCCCGGAATACTGTACTGGCATACTCCAGCCAGCGAAATCCACCATCTTAGCACCGAGTTCAACATGCAAGCTGTGGAGAGGCGTTTGATTGAGCGCATCAGTCATTTAGAGCCCTCCCAACGGGCGGTTGAACTAACTTTATATTTTATGGTCACGCGCGCCGTTAACAGTATACATTTTATTTTGGTACACTACATGAAGTCGTCAGAAGTCCGACCTATCTTAGACGCTCTTCAAGGATATGTCGTTGAATTTTACCGGACGTGCTGCGCGGCAGGTCATCCATCTCGATAAAATGAACCTCTTTGGGCAGTTTGTAATTTGCAATACGGCCTCGACACATACCAATCACGTCTTCTGGCGTTAGGGCCTGATCACTTCGAGCGGCAAATACAACGGGCACCTCACCCCATTTTTCGTGCGATTTTCTAACCACGGCCACGTCGAGGATACGCTCATCTACCATAATATGTTGCTCAATCTCCGCGGGGTAAATGTTCTCTCCACCTGACTTAATCATGTATTTTACACGGTCCACAAAGTCGAGTGATCCATCTGCATTGCGACGAAAGACGTCCCCCATGTGGAACCAGCCGCCCCGAAAGGCCTCTTGATTAGCGGCATCATTACCCCAATAACCAGAAAATACGCTGGGGCCGCGGATAGCCAGTTCCCCGGGCTCGCCATCAACCACATCATTGCCATCAGCATCGACGAGACGTATTTCGCAAAAATCGTTTTGTTTTTTCGACAAACTCTCTGGTGCTTTACCGACGGGGATAAGGCTCGCTGACGCCGGCGGGTTTCCTGTTTCCGTTGATCCAAAAGTATTGAAATAAGGTGCATTTAAAAGAGTCGTAATTTCTTTAAGTAGTGGCCGAGGCACCAGATCCGCCATGGCACCAATTAGGCCAATGGGCTTTGGTTTCGCGTCCCGAGTTTTGAAATGTTTAATAAAATCTTCGATCATTCCCGGCACCACGGTCACATAATGCACCGCATATTCCTCGATCGCATCAATCATCTTGTCAGCGTCATAGCCATCGATGATCACGATTTGGCCCCCACGCAAAAGTGTTGCCAACGTGAAATCGTTCGATCCCATATGAAATAGGGGTGACCAAGCAATAAAAGTATCATCCTTGGGCGCACCTGTCTCCGTTGCAAAAATCAGGGCCCGGGCAATCATGGCCCGGTGACTGATTAGCGCCCCTTTGGGCATACCGGTGGTACCGCTGGTAAATAAAATACAGAGACCATCCTCGCCTTCGACATCGACGAAAGGTAAGTCTGCACGGTCAACGGCATTAAGCGCTGCATTATAATCCCGACCGATCACTAGGTCAGTCTCCCAGCCAGCATCTCTTAGCGGCGCCACGAACTCCTTGCCACTGACAATAAAGGACGGCTTTGTTAGGCAGACACAATGGGCAAGCTCGGCCGGCGTTTGGCGCCAATTCAGGTTTACAGAAATGGCACCAATCTTTGCGGCCGCTAGTTCCACCTCCACAAACTCAATACAATTACGGGTTAGCAGAGCGACACGATCCCCCCGGTCAAGCCCGCTGTCCAACAAAACGCGTGCCATAAGGTCGCTGCGCTCATTTAACTCTGCGTAGCTTCGAGAGCGCGCGCCTTCAATCAGTGCCGTTCGCTCCGAATTAAGAGATGCAGACTCCTGAAACAGTCTGCCATACGTCGTAGATCCCGCCTGATAGACCTCGGGCGGCGGCGTGTAAGCGCCCTCCTTTGCGGTCATCCGTATTTACTCTTCCACCAGCGCTAAAACGCGCACGGGGCTGCCAGATCCCTGGCGAATTTTGAGTGGCGGGGTAATAAAAAGTGAACCCTGTGGGGGCAACTTATCAAGGTTGGTAAGCGCCGGAAGACCAAATCGACCATGCCCATGCATTAGATGGTGACACGGAAATGGAATATTGAAATGCTGGGCCTGGCCAGCATCCGTGCCAACAGCCTCACAGCCGAAACCCACTACGTCTCGCTCTTCAATAAGCCAGGGCACAAGGTCCATGTGCGGCCCTGGAGTATGCGCCCCGGTGTCATCCAGATTCAGGTATTCGACAGGATCAAATTTCATGGACCAGTCAGTTCGCATTACGAGCCAGGAGCGGGGTGGAATTTTACCGTTTTCTTCTTCCCATTCCTCTACTTTCTGGATCGTGAGAAGGTAGTCGGGATCCTTTTCTGCTTCCAAGGTACAATCTACAACACAGGCGTGGGCCAAGAACATTTCCGGCGGAATGGTATCCGTGGCGTTATCGGGCAAGTCTTTGCCTGAGATCCAATGAATCGGCGCGTCAAAATGCGTTCCCGTATGTTCTCCACAGGACATATTGTTCCAGTAGGTATTGGGTCCCCGATGATCATACCGTGATATTTCTTCCAGTCGGAACGGCCACGATTGTCCCAATTCTGGGGGCAGTACAATCGTTGGAACCTTTTGATCCAAGGTCATTGTTAGGTCTACCACACGCACTCCACCGCCAGTGATTGCACCAAGCAAGCTATTCAACAAGCCATTGGATCTGCGTTTACTCATTTTGTACTCACTCCTAGCCCGTTCAGAGCCTAATGGCTCGTTCAATTTCTTTGGGATTCTCTGAGAGGCGTTCAATAATTTCCTCCGCTACGGCACCAATGGGAATATCTTCCTGCCCACGTTCTAGTCCCTTGATAATTCGGTCTGCCGTTACGATCGGATCTAGTTTAGGCGGTAAGGCCAGTTGATGCCACTCGTCCTCTATCGGTCCCAAAAAGGCATTTACCACTCGGACGCCGCCATGGGTCATTTCTGCCCTAAGACATTGTGACAATGATAACGCCGCCGCTTGAGAGGCAGAATAGGTTCCAAGCTCTGGGTTATTCACCATTGCGTAGGCCGACAAAACGTTTAGCCAAGCAACCGCGCCATGCTGGCCATCAGCCCCTCGCGATCGCATGACCGGGCCGAATAAGCCGGCAAGCCGCATGAGACCATGGTAATGGATTTCCATCTCGTCGTGAGCAACGTTAATATCGAAACGGTCCATGAGTCCGCCAGGCCGAAGATGATAACTGTTATTGATCATAATCTCGACCTTGTCGCCAATTGTTGCGGCTAATTCTTCCACCGAGTCGGTATCTGTGACGTCGAGATCGTAAATGGTGACCTTTTCAAGTTTCCTAATTTCGTCAAGGTAAGGGCTGGCTTTCCAGGGTTGCGCAACTCCTACAAAAATCGCTCGTGCATCACGCTTAAGCAATGCTTTGGCAAAACCAAGGCCCAATTCCGTCTTGCCGTCCACAATAAGAGCACGGCGATTTTTCGGATCAAATGTCATTTCTCTCAACTGTAAATCATCCTCTTCACCAGATGAAGGTTTCTCCGGCCTCGCTGCCATTACAGCATTGCCAGCACGATCTAACCCAATGGACAAACGGACGCGCTCCCCAGGCACGCAATCCTCTGCCAAATGCACAACCATAGATAGGTCCAGATCAGACCTCACAACCCCCAAACGCCAGGGCAACCGATCCCTGAAAAATAAATCATTAGAATGTTGTAGGGTAGTCTCTGCCAAGAGCGTGCCACCATTATCAACATCTTTCCAATGGAGATCGCCGCTGAGGCATTCTCTGCATATTTGGCGGGGCGGGTATTGAACAGCTCCACAGTCGGCGCAAGTTTGCAATGCAAACCGACCACGGGCTGCCATGGAAGCTAAGCCTTGTGCCTCGCGCGACCGATTACCCGGCGGCATAGTGGGTTTACGTGTTCGTTTAACCGGGTCTTTGCGTTTGGGTTTGGGTAGTGGTGTAGTCAAGCGTCTGCCCTCTTAAGAATAATGGCTGAAGTACAGAGTCCGCGGTCATAATTAATCATACCGAAAAAGGCCGCGAGACCATGCCGAGCGTTTTCGACTTGATGCCCCTGAACCTGATCAGTCAGTTGGCGTAAGGTTTCTACCACCCCAATATAGCCTCCACCGGCACCTGCCTGCCCAGTGGACAATTGCCCGCCCGACGTGTTGAACGGAAAGTCTCCACATTCTGCGGTCAAATCCCGCTCACGGACGAACCTTGCGGCGTCTCCTTTCCCACAAAATCCCAAATCCTCTATTTGCATAAAACAGATAACTGGGTAATCATCATAAGCTTGCATTAGATCTATATCCTCGGGCCCCAAACCTGCCTGACCATAAAAATCCTCCACATCTACCGCCCAGCCCGCGCGATACTGAACGGGATCTTCCGGAAAAGCATTATGACGCTCAATCGTCGCCATAACTTCTACATAATCGAGACCAAGTGACTTGGCACGGTCAATGGACATCACCAGAAATGCCTCTGCTCCAGCGCAGGGCATAACGCAATCGAAGAGACGCAGAGGCTCTGCAATCAATCGTGCATTTAAATACTCATCCATAGAAAGTGGTCGTTTCATCATGGCATGAGCCACGGGGAGCGCATTCTGACGCTGAGCCAAACAAACTCGGCCAAAATCCTCACGCTCAGCACCAAACTCGGTCATATAATGATCAGTCAAAAAGGCAAAGCTAGAATTGGGGCCTCCCGAGCCGTAGGGATATACAGCATCATTGGCAAACTGGCTGAAGGTTGCCACGGTTTGTCGGAAAGTATCGACATGGTTAGTATCTGCACCAATACAGGCAATAATGTCGGCGTCCCCAGCCTGGATCGCACGGGTTGCACGACGAAGGGCCACCCCTCCGCTGGCACCTCCCATTGGAATATGGTCAAGCCAACGGGGAGACATACCAAGATGTTGAGTAAGCCCAACAGCTGTGTCCGGCGCGAGCGTAAAACTCGATACACACATCCCGTCGACCTCGTTCTTGTCAATACCTGCGCCCTTTATGAGGCCCGCAAGCGCACGACCACAAAACCAATGTGCGCTCTTAATGGAATAGCGGGTGTAAGGCACCGTCACCGGCACACACACTGCGACGCCTTCATATCCTTGTCGTTTCGCCATTCCTCACAAATCCCTCGGATTTGATATAAACTGGTCGATAATTTCCTGGGGTGGGAGCGCAAAATCACTGGTGCGGCTTACATTGAGGCCTGTGAGCCGGCGCAGCTTCACCGCCATTTCAGTCATCTTCACCAGGACGGGAATTCCATTCATAACCGGCGCTCCTTCAACATTATGATTAAATAATCGACTGAATAGCAGCATTGGAATGCCCCCACCCGGTATCAGCACATCTACGCCTCTGTCCACTAGAGGCTTGGCCTGCATCTCGAATAATTTAGCAACCTCCTCCTCTCCACCATCTGTGTCAAAAGCCGCCAATATCGCCCCTGGCTGAAATTCCATTGCATGCACTCCGGTCACCCGTTCGCGAAGGCCATACTTACCAATTTGATGGTGGAACCAGGGGATATAACGAGGATTGATCGTCACAATACCTACCTTTTGGCCCAACTGGCAGGCATAGAGCATTGAGGCCTCGCCAAGACCGTGCACCGGAATATCGACAGAAGCCCGGGCTTCGTAGAGGCCCGGTTCTTGGAAATGGCCAACAGCGAAGCCGTCGTAACCGTCTTTTTCAGCCTGGATGGCATTGCAGATCATTTCCCGGCCGGTACGCCACTCTTCCAAGGAATGCGCATAGGCATCTCCCGGCGTTATGCCGATGATGTCAACTACCGTACCCTCATCAACAATATCGTCCAGGTGTTTTTGAAGGTGATCCCAATAGGTCCCAGCCTCGTCTTGGTCAGTATAGCTCTGATAGGCAATGCGAATTGGGTCCATTTTCAGCGTCCGTGTAACTATTCCCTCTCTCTCATATTGCCCAAAATACAAGGGATTACTAGGGACAAAAATATCTTTAGCATCCCCATTGCCAGAAATCCAAGCCATCCGCTCGGCATGCTCGGGCGAGAGACATTTTATTCACATCATCCGCGCCGTCTACCAGCCGAGCTTGACCGACATAAAGGTAAATCCATTCCTTCTCGTGATATTGGAGCCTTTCGCCGAAAAAAGGTCAAACCGTATCCTAGCAATTTAAGCCTGTTGCAGTTGATTAAATATACCCCCAGGATACGGGCATAATCACCCTCAATTAAGTTACTGAAAGCAGTGTTCCAGTCATGTCAAAAACCGTTGCTCAACTTGTCGTTCAGTCTCTGTTAGATAACGGAATTGATCAGTTATACTGCCTACCCGGGGTCCAAAATGATGATTTCTTTGATGCCCTTTATGACCAACAGGATAGCGTATCTCCTATTCAAGCACGTCATGAACAAGGCGCTGCATATATGGCGCTCGGCGCAGCGCTCGCTACGGGCAAGCCACAAGCCTGCTGTATCGTTCCGGGACCCGGTTTTCTGAATGCCGCTTCAGCCATAGCCACCGCCTATTCAACGAATGCACCGGTGATGACGATTGTTGGGCAAATACCGAGCAGCGCTATTAGCAAGGGGTTTGGACTGCTACACGAGATAACGGATCAAAGCGGTATCCTGGCTGGATTAACTAAACACGCAACAATGGTTAATAATGGTAAAAACGCAGCCAGCCAACTCAGGCACGCATGGGGTTTACTTTGCAGCGGGCGCCCGAGGCCGGTCGGCATTGAAGTTCCCGTCAATATTTGGACCGAGACCGCTGAGGCAGAAGATTCCGTTTCGAGCCCCTCTGTCATCGCCCCCCATCCCGACCACTCGTCTCTGGATACCGCTCTCGATCTCATTCGCAATTCCAAAGCGCCGATGATCGCCGTCGGCTCTGGCGCCCAGGGCGTCTCCCAACTCGTTACAGAGCTAGCAGAGCGCTTGAGCGCACCGGTCACCGCGTTTCGAAATGGGAACGGTGTTGTTTCCAGCGACCACGCGTTGCGTATAAACATGCCAACAGGCCATCGATTGTGGTCCGACTGTGACCTTCTAATCGGCGTGGGCAGCCGGATGCAGGCCCAGCGCATGGGTTGGGGTATTGACCAAAACATCAAGATCATTCACATCGAAATCGATGAAGAGGAACTTACTCGTATATCTAAACCCGATGCCGCGATCCACGCAGATGCGGCAGACGCGTTGCCTCTTATTATGGAGGCGCTTGGCGCACAACCGGACCGATCGGGTTGGGTTGAGAAAGTCGCGCGCGTTAAACAAGAGGTCCAAAAAACTCTAATGTCAGATCTGGCACCACAAGCGGCCTGGCTCAGTGCCATTCGGGACGCGCTGCCCCGCGATGGCATTTTCGTCGATGAGTTGACCCAAATTGGGTACGTTTCGCGCATCTTATTTCCCAGTTACAGCCCGCGCACCTTTGTAAGCACGGGTTACCAAGGCACTTTGGGATGGGGAGTCGCGGCCACAACCGGGGCTGCGCACGCACGCCGAGACGTGCCAGTCGTCGGAGTTGCGGGAGATGGGGGCGCTCTCTTCACCATTACTGAACTGGCAACCGCCGTACACCACAACATTCCTGCGACCTATATCATCTTTAACGATAACGCGTTTGGGAATGTTCGTCGGTTTCAAATAGAGCAGTACAACAACCGGCCTATTGCATCGGATTTGACCAGTCCAGATTTTGTTGCGCTTGCCCGAAGCTTTGGAGTAATGGCCGAGCGGGCGGAAACACCGGAGGCCCTAAAATCGTGCCTCGGGCAGGCAGTCGTCAACGACGGCCCAAACTTAATCGAAGTTCCTGCACTTAATGATCTTCCGTCTCCGTGGCCCCACATTATGTTACCGAAGATCCGCGGAACCTGAGAAAATTTGGCAGATACTATCCCCTGCGTTCGCCAGTTTTGGCCCGAGCTCATAAAAGTACCAGAGCAAGTTTTTTATCAGATTGATGCGGGATCAAGAACGGATGGCACCACCAAAGATCGTCTGCACTGGCTCCATATTTCCGATCCAGTAAGTCAGCTCCGCCGGCTCCGTTATGTCCCAGAGCGTAAAATCGGCAGTTTTACCGATTTCCAAGGTTCCTGTTTCAGCCTGGATTCCGAGTGCTGTCGCGGCATGGACGCTCGCGCCTGCGAGGGCTTCTTCTGGAGTAATCTCAAACAGGGTTGCCGCCATGTTCATCATTGTGAGGATTGATTGTGCCGGCGAGGACCCGGGGTTGAGGTCCGTCGCAATAGCGATAGGCACATTATTGCTCCTGAGTTCAGCCACGGGAGGTAGTTGAGTTTCTCGCAAAAAATAAAATGCCCCCGGCAAGAGCACCGCGATCGTACCAGTTTCGGCCATGGCCTCTACCCCGGCTTTATCTAAATATTCAAGATGGTCGGCGGAGAGGGCTCCGTACTCACAAGCAAGCCGTGTGCCGCCCAAGTTGCTTAATTGCTCCGCATGGGCCTTTACCGGCAAATTATGGGTGGCCGCGGCATCAAAAACCCGTCTCGTTTCGTCAATGGTAAACCCGATACCCTCACAGAATACATCCACAGCATCAGCTAAGCCCTCTGCAGCTACAGCCGGTATCATCTCGCGGCAGACAAGATCAATATAGCCCGCGCTATTATCGGCATACTCCACTGGCAACGCATGGGCGCCCAGGAAAGTTGTTTTAACCCGGATTGGCAATTTCTCACCCAATTTACGGGCAACGCGCAGCATTTTCATTTCGGTCTCGGTATCGAGCCCATAGCCGGATTTAATTTCTACTGTGGTAACGCCCTCACTCATTAGGCGCCGGAGCCGGCGCTCCGCATGCTCAAAAAGCATCCGTTCTGTTTCTTCGCGCGTGGCGGTCACAGTGGACCGAATGCCCCCGCCCGCTTTGGAAATTTCCTCGTAACTAGCCCCTTTGAGACGAAGTTCAAACTCTTTCACCCGATTCCCGCCAAAAACCAAGTGAGTATGACAGTCAATAAGACCCGGCGTCATCCAGTGGCCAGCACAGTCCTGAACCGTTTTCGCAAGATCATCCGGCCGCCCTGGCAGATCTGCCATGGGACCGAGCCAAGCGATTTTGCCGTCATCGACGGCAACGGCCGCTGCCTTTTGTGCACCATAGGGCTGTCCCCCGCCAGTCATGGTTGCGATGTTCGCGTTGATCCAGATTGATTGCCAGTGTGCCATTGAACACGCTTCCCTATGAAAGTTTGTTAATAGATTGGTACTCAGAGCCGCTTCTTGAAGCGTAGCGTGAACGGGCCGAGGGATGAACACCAAAATGAGATTCTTGAGACAGAGCAGATCTCCCGGTTTAATATGATCCGGTTCTTAAATTATTTGGCCATCCCGGACCGGCCTTCAACCGCCGGCAGAAACAGATAAAGGGTTCATGCCGAATGCCGAAAACTTATCAATTTGACCACCTGTTGTCTGCTGATGGCTGGCTTTCGCCCAGCTGCGTCACTGTAGAGGATGACGGTATGATATCGGCTATTTCCAAAGATCCGGACAGCACGGCCGAAAAACTATCTGGTGCCTGCGTTCCCGGCATGCCCAACGTTCACTCCCACGCCTTTCAGAGGGCCATGGCCGGCCTCACGGAAATCGGCGGTGGCACAGAAAACAACTTTTGGAGCTGGCAAACGGTTATGTATGATTTTCTGGCCGCACTCGGGCCTGAAGACGTCGAGGCCATTGCGGCCCAACTCTATGTTGAGATGCTGAAAGGCGGGTACACGTCAGTGGGAGAGTTTCATTATTTGCATCATGGCCCCGGCGGCAAGACCTATAGCGACCCAAATGAGATGTCGAACCGTATTTTTAGCGCTGCAAGCCAAACGGGGATCGCCCTAACCCATTTACCAGTGCTCTACGCCCAGGGCGGCTTCGGAGGCCAACCACCTTTGGACGGACAGAAACGATTCCTCCACGACATTGATTCTTTCGCCCGGTTAGTCACCGAGTTGCAGGCCCGGTGCCGCTCGTTACCTGGTATAGAGACGGGCATGGCCTTTCATTCCCTGCGCGCGGTTTCACCTGAAATGATGTCGGAGATACTCAAATTCATCACTGACGGCCCCGTCCATATTCACATTGCAGAACAGATGCGAGAGGTCACACAATGCGTCGAATGGTCACGTCAACGGCCCGTTGAGTGGCTTTTCGAAAAGCAGCACATCGATAACCGCTGGTGTTTGGTACATGCAACGCACATGACAGAGGTTGAGATCGCCTTGCTCGCCAAAAGTGGTGCCGTGGCCGGGCTTTGCCCAAGCACGGAAGCAAATTTGGGCGACGGACTTTTCTCTTTGTCTGAATATATAGACCAAAGTGGCGTTTTTGGTCTTGGTTCCGACAGCAACACGAGCGTCGATGCGGCGGATGAAATTCGGCTTCTGGAATATGGTCAACGGCTGCTTCTGCAGCAACGAAACATTTCCGCCGCCGGAGATGGTCATTCGACGGGCGCCTCCCTGTTTCAGTCAGCGCTGCAAGGTGGTGCCATAGCCCTCGCTCAGCCCGTAGGGTCTCTTAAGACGGGCGTGCGGGCGGATATGATTATACTGGACACGGATCATCCGGTGTTGGCCGGCCGCTCCGGAGACGCCATACTCGACACATGGATTTTTGCCGGCGGACGGGCCGTCATTAAAGATGTCTTTGCTGCCGGCCATCGCGTTGTCTGCGAGGGTAGACATTGGGACGAGGACCGCATCGCCAACACTTTCCGACAAGCTATTTGCCGCTTGAGATATTGAGATCTTGAACACACTTGGCAGTAAAAATTAAACTACAAATTACGATCAATAAGGGGAGGAAGAGCATGAAGACAACTGGTGTCGCCGTAATCGGTTCTGGAGGTATTGGCACGCTCCGGGCTCATTCATGCACACAAATACCGCAGGTGGACTACCTCGCCGTTTGCGACACAAAACAGGAAAAATTAGGGGATCTTGCAGCCGCAACAAACGCCGACATGCGGACATCAGATTATGAAGAGGCCATTCGGGATGACCGCGTCGGCGCTGTCTTCGTGTCAACGGATGAGGAAAATCATCATGGGCCCGCTGCCTTGGCCGCAGAGCTTGGCAAACCTGTCCTCATTGAGAAGCCTTTCGTCCTCGACCTGGACGAGGCTGACGATATTCTCGCCAAAGCCAAGGCTAGCGGATCTGAGGTATTTGTTGGCTATACCCAGCGGTTCCGGCGCCGTTATCTGCTCGCCAAACAAGCAGTGCAACAGGGACAACTGGGTGAAATCGTAATGGCCATGGGGAAAATTTATGTCACTCGAGCGGTTGGCGAAGCGGTGGCAAGCCGCTCACCCAACACAACCCCCTCCATCAACACCCTGACCTATCTGGTAGATCTAATCCTTTGGTATATGGAAGGTAAGAAACCAGTCGAAGTTTATGCTCGGGCAGCGAGTGTAGTCTTTAAGAAGTATAACCGTGATGACTTCCAATGGATGATGGTGACATTCGGCGATGGCAGTGTTGCCACCTTGGGGACAAGCTGGCTTCCACCACATCATTGGCCTGCCTATACGGCGACCATGGAAATCGACCTGCATGGCGCAACAGGCGCTCTCAATATTGATGACGCCCATCGCGACGTCGTCCTGGCACCCGGAGAACCCATCCCCTGTCCCTATACGCCAGAGCATGAGGTAAACGTGGCTTTTCTTGGCTCAGCCATGCCGGGCGACTTTGCCCTTGGAGAATTCTTTGGACCAATGAAGGAAGAATCCGATGCTTTCATTCGCTATTCTCTTGGCATGGGGGGGGTCGGACTTGCAACGGGCGAACATGCGCGAAACGTGCTTGCCCTGACCATAGCTGCTGATCGCTCCTCAGAAAAAGGATCACCGGTCAAGTTATAAGCGTCCGAGAAAATGTAGGGTGATAAACCTCTGGGCGAGTTCAGTTTCGAGCGGGTTTGATATTTGGCATGCGAGCGCGCCAAGCAGTTCCTTGGCTCCAGGCCAACATATTGGCTTCCTCGGGCTCTTCATCGTCGAGGTATAACACCGTACGCCAGGCAAGGCTGAGCATACAAGACGTGACAGGGGGGCCGGCCCAGTCGGCAACATCCAGGATCGGTTTGAGCGTCGGCATACCCGTACCAAGCATGACGATGGCATCTAGGTTCTTGTGCTCCAAAAGCTTGAGACTTTCCGCCGCACTGCTTGCCTGAAGGCTATAGATCGGGTGGAAATCGCTGTCGGGGTTAAACGCACTCGCGACTTCGGCCACGTTAAACCCAGCACTCTCCCAATAACCGATGCTGCTCTCCGTGAGATCCGGAGGATAGGGTGAAGCGAGGCCGATCCTTTTGGCTCCCAAAGCCATAAAAGAGTCGCAAACGGCCCTTGCTGCCGTCACGAAAGGATAGCCGCGATTACTTGAGATAGAATCACAGATCTCGGCCTCCCGCGCCCGGCCAATCAGATAAGATGCCCCGGTACAACCGAAGCAGGCCACGTCGATGGGCGCGTTTGCAAAACGATCGAATGTCGCCTCAATCTGATCGACATAATCATAAAGGCGATCAACAATGGTGCCTTTATCGCTTGTCATACGGGCATTAATCATCCCAACACCATCAGGCCAAAGAATTTTAAATTCTGGCTCTACCGTGGTATTGGCTTGCGGCGTCAAAACCCCTACAAGTCCGCGTTTTGCATATTCAAGGTCCGCCATCTGCGCTAAAATTCCTTCTCAATTAAACTATCGCAATTGGCAAATGCCCAGAGCAATAGTACATACTCGGATACAGGTGACCATGCAATCGCAAGGATTCTGACTTGGTAATCGATAAAAACAGTGAACGGGTGATCATCGCCGGGGGGGGACCAGTCGGCCTGTTTGCCGCAGTCCGGCTCAGCCGGTTTGGTATACCGGTAGCACTGATTGAAGCCGCCGAGATGGTAAACACGGACATACGGGCGTCCACAATCCATCCGCCGACGCTCGACATGATGGAACCCTATGGCATTAGCGCTCGGGCCGTGGATGGAGGCATGCCGGCGCGGCAATGGCAAATACGAATGCATACAACCGGCGAGAAAGCCGTTTTTGACATGGGCTGTATTGCGGATGTCACAGACTACCCCTTTCGCTTGCAATTCGAACAAAGTAAATTGTGCGCCATCATGGGAGAGATGCTCGCCGCAGATCCCTTGGTTCAAATGTATTATGGAACGAAGATTGAGGCGTTCGAACAGGATGACGAAAGCGTAACAATTTTTGCCGACCAAAACGGCGAGCGCGTCGCACTTACCGGACGCTTCCTAATTGGAGCAGATGGCGCCACAAGTTCAGTCCGTGAGCACCTGGACCTTTCCTTCGAGGGATCAATGTATCCAGAGCGGACCGTCCTGGTTACAACAACGTTTCCGTTCCATGAACATTTGGATGACATTTCGAACGTCAGTTATTGCTGGGATACGGATGGTAATTTCAGCCTTTTACGGTTGCCGGACCGGTGGCGTGTCAGTCTATATTTCCCTGAGGGCCTCTCGCCGGAAGAGGCCCTGGACGACAAACACCTAGAAGCCCGCTTGCAATCCATCTGCGCCTCAAGCCAAGCCTTTAATATTACGGATAAGCGAGTGTATCGCGTTCACCAACGTATTGTTGAACGATATGACCACGGTAGGGTCGTTTTGGCGGGTGATGCAGCTCATATCAACAGCCCAACTGGTGGAATGGGCATGAATGGCGGCCTACACGACGCACACAACCTGACCGAAAAGATAGACAAAATTTGGCACGAGGGCGGCGACCTCTCACTGCTGGCACTCTATTCGCGTCAACGCAAGCCCATCGCAGAACGCGAAATCATGCTGCAGGCCGACCGCAACCGGAAAAGGATGACAGAAAAAGATCCGGAGAAACGGAGAGCCTCTCTCCTGCAATTGCAGAAAACGACATCTGATGCGGAAAAACATCGGGCCTACCTCATGAAATCGTCCATGTACGATGGGCTCGCGGCAGCCACAGCCATCACCTGAACCACCCGTGCTCAGCGGGAGGGCAGTAGGGTCACCAGTTCCTGCTTGATCACTTTGCCAAGCCCCGACTTAGGCAGCTCATTGACGAAGAAAAATCTTTCAGGAACCTTATACGACGCCAACCGATCGCGACAGTGGACATCCAAAGAGTCCTCGTCGACAGCCTCGCCGACGATAAACACGGCGACATCTTCCCCCCGCTCCGGATGCGGCCAGGCGAGTGCTACAGCGTCCGTAACGCCGGGGTGAGAAAGCACGGCCTGCTCAACCTCGCCCGGATAAATATTGACGCCATTACGAATGATGACATCCATAGCGCGTCCCACTAGATACAACAAACCGTCCTGTCCCAAGCGACCGACATCTCCAGGATAATACCAGCCGTCCCGGAAAGCCTCTGAACTAGCAGCAGCGTCGTTGTAGAAACGATCAGAAACCCCCGGGCTTTTGTAACGGATTAGTCCTGCCTCGCCAGCAGGCCGTATATTGCCGACGTCATCGACAATTTGAATTTCTGTTTGATAGATTGGCTCTCCAACGGAATATGCAGCCTCTCCCACATGCTTGGGCAAGAGGATCGACGTCCCGCCCCCCTCTGTCGAGCCATAATAATTGATAAAATTAGGGTTCAGGTTTTTCATCACCGCCTCACGCTCGTCGGGATGCAAAGTAGCACCCGTCGACAGCAGCCGGCTCAATCCTGCCATTAAAGGCCGGGTGCCTCGGGGAATATCGATTAAACGGCGCAATAAGGTGGGCACAAGCAAAAGCGTTGTGGCCTCATACCGGACGACCGCAGCAAGAAGCTCTTCCGGCTCGTAAGGAGGTGGAAACATGACCACCGTGGCGCCGCTGAAAAGGCTGCCCATAGTAAAGCTGCGCCCGCCCCCGAAATACAGGGGTGTCGCGCTCAGGTAGCGGTCATGCTGATTGAAACCCAGACTGACCCAAGCCATGACGAAGCGAGCCGTAAACTGATCATGCGTTAACAAAGGACCCTTTGGGCGCCCCGTCGTTCCCGAAGAAAGCGACAAAACCACTGGACGGCTCCCACCGGGCGCGCAGGGTAGTGAGCCAGACTGCTCCGCCACCCCGGCCTGCCATGCCGCACCGGTTTCAATGCAGGGCAAATCAGAGAGACGAGTCCCAGCCTCCATTAAGAGCACCGTTACCTCAAAATAATGACATACGTTCCTGATCTCTGCTTCTGTCCAGCGCCAGTCCAAGGGTAAAATGATGGCGCCAATTCGGGCGACCGCATAATTGATCATCAGATGTTCGGCACTATCCTTCAGACATACCCCGACAAGTGTTCCCTCTCCGGCACCCAGAGTAACCAAATAATCCGCAATCTGACGCACCTGCTGATCTAGACTATCGTAAGTATAGGTCCTCCTGCCCTCAACAATTGCGGGATGAGTACCGCGACGAACGGCGTTCTGTTGAAGAGCCGAGGCAATATTTTGTCCCGAATGCAAAATCTAACCCATTAATTTATTTACATTTTTATGAATAATGGCATGCTCTTTCCCGGCACACAATAAGACCATGGAACAGACTTATGGCCCACAACCCTTTACCCGTGACCGCAATCGATGCGGTCGTAAATATTCAGACCCAAGAAGCCCTGGCTTATCGACCTGAAGACCGCCGAGGGTTTTATGTTGAAAAGCTAGGTATATCAGAAAAAACCTACCAAGGTCTCTCCCATGAGGACATGCTGCGCCGCATGGATGATGCCGGGATTGAAAAATCATTCCTAATTGCGGCGAAGATTGGACGCCCTGGATTGCCCGCAACCTATCATATTCCATATGAATTGGTTGCTGATGCGGTAGCTGCCCACCCGGACCGGTTTCACGGGTTGGCAGGTATCGATCCCTATGATGGAATGGCCGGCATCAAAGCGTTCGAGCACGCTGTTACCGAGTTAGGGTTTATCGGCGCGCACGCCTACCCGCATTGGTTCGAGCTCGCACCTGATCACGCCAAATATTACCCGTTTTACGCAAAATGTGTCGAACTAAACGTGCCGATTCAGCTGCAGGTAGGCCAATCAATGGTTTATTCGCCCAAACACCCAATGCGGAGTGTTGGCCAACCCATCACCTTGGATGCCGTGGCTTGCGATTTTCCCGACCTAAAACTAATAGGCATCCACATCGGCATTCCCTGGCAAGATGAGATGATCGCTATGGCCTGGAAGCATCCAAACGTTTTTATTGGCTGCGACGCCCACGCGCCGAAATACTGGCCTGAGAGTTTCGTCCGCTACTTGAATTCCTATGGACAGGACAAAGTCCTCTTTGGCACGGACTTTCCGGTTATCGATTTCGGTCGTGCTTTACAGGAAATAGCAGACCTTAATCTGAAGGAAGGTGTCTTGAAGAAATTATTACGCGAAAATGCCGAGAGGGTTTACGGACTAGGCAGCGTCTAGAAGTCACATTAACCCCCAGGCCTTGGGCAGCCAAAGTGCCGTCGTCGGGAATATCAGCACGATTGCAAGACGCAATATATCTGTGGCAAAGAACGGCAGAATACCCGCATAGATTGTCTTGAGATTAAGATTTTTCGCCATACCATTTAGGACAAAGACGTTGATCCCTATAGGCGGCGTGATCATGCCAATCTCCATTATCATCACGTTGACCACCCCCCACCATACGGGATCGTATCCCATATCTGTGATTACCGGGAACACAAACGGCAGCGTGATAACCATTGCGGCGACCGTATCGAAGATGCTGCCCAGAATTAAATACATAACCATGAGTAGAATCAGCACGACAGCATCATGGGCATTAAGTGCTTTGATGAACTCCACGGAAGCATCCGGCAAACCCGAGAGGGTGATAAAATAACTGAAGATGGAGGCCCCCATGATTATGACAAAAATCATGCCAGTATTTGCCGCCGTACTGGACAGGCAATCCAGGAAGCCTCTCATTTTCATGCCATTCATGAGGGCAAAAATGAAGGAGACGCTCGCACCTACTGAGGCGGCTTCCGTTATGGTAAAGACGCCAGTGTAAATGCCGCCGGAGACAATCGCTGCGATCAGAAGGAACCTCCAAGAAGCTACAAAGACCTGCACCTTTTCCCGCCATGGGACGCGAGTTCCGGCAGGACCCGCCTCGGGCTTGATGCGAACATAAATACTAATAGTGATGCAGTAGAGAACCGTCGCAATAATGCCTGGGAATATTGCAGCTGCAAACAGTGCAATGATGCTCTCTTCGATGAGAATGCCATAAATGATCATCACCACAGACGGTGGAACCAGCATCCCCAATGTACCCCCGGCCGCAATGCTCCCACTCGCAAGTGTTTGGTGATAGTCCCGCCTGATCATCTCGGGTAGCGCAATTTTGGCCATGGTGGCTGTTGTCGCTACGGAGGATCCACAAATGGCGCCAAAACCCGCACATCCTCCAATTGTCGCCATGGCAAGTCCGCCCCGGAAATGGCCAATTAGAGCATAGGCGAGCCGGTACATATCCGCAGAAACGCCGGCCTCTGTCGCGAACGCGCCCATCAGTAGAAAGAGGGCGACGACCGCCAACCCCTCATTTTCAATAGCCGCAGACGGCTCGGTGCCGAGTAACGAAAAAGCCGGCTCCCATCCGATAATGAAGCCAACGGACACCACGCCGGTGAGACCCATAGCGACGCCGATCGGCACGTGCAGGCCAATTAGCAAGAACATGGCCCCAAGGCCGATACTGCCGAGGACGATGGGATCCATCAGACGCTCTCCCCCTCTTCCTTCGGCAACCGAGTAGGACGGTTAAAGAGGACGCTGTAAATACTGTCAATCAGAACCCAAAACTGCACCGGAACTGTGATCGTCATAATGACCGAGACAATCCACCACCAAGGAGCTATAGGGAATTCAATTGTAGGCGACGCGCGATTGTTCGCCTGTAGATCCAAGGTAATAAGATAGAACTGCCAAACTAATATAGCAAAAAACGCCAGCGTCATGAGGTTACCAAAGACTTCAAGCGCGTAATTAGTGCGCCCCTTTATGCCTCGTCCGAGGAAGCGGATGACAATATTTTGGTCTCGTAACAAAAGGGAGGGAAAACAGGAGGCAATCACAATTGCATAGGACACCTGCGCAATGTCATTAAAGCCAGGAATGCGAGGCAACGCCAACCAACGACCGAGGCCGTCTACCATCGTTAACAACGCAACAATGACAAGGCCGGTAAAACCGACGCAGGCGATGAGCCGCAAGTAGCCACTCAATCGCCTGCTGGTATGCTCAAATTGATCCAACGTTTAGATCAACTAGTGTTGCGAATTATCCGTTTTTTCGGATATCGGCGAGGAATTTTACCGTTTTATTGTACACTTCCTGGCCGTTCTTCGTTTTATTAATCCACCAGCTGTGAACAGTTTTCTTAGAATTCGCTACCAATTTATCGAACTCGGGTCCACTCGGTTTCACTATAGTCAGTTTTTTCGCCTGTGCATTTTTGGACAAAATCTGTGTTACCGCATCGGTATAAGCTTTGCCTCCATTTCGGGCGATAGTCTCCCCGCCATGCTTTAAGAATGCTGCTTGAACATTTTTGGGCAGACCGTCCCATTTTTTCTTATTCATGCCTAGGAAGAATGGAATGGCGCCGAGTGGCAAATCCATTGCATGGGTGACAAGGCCCATAGCTTTGAATGTTCTCATCCCGGTCCAACCTTGCTGGCCACCATCTATAGTACCTCGGTTCAGCGCAACTGTCATTTTTGGAGCACTCATCGTTTGGGGTATCGCTCCCATCTGGCCAAGCCAATATCCACCAACGGAACCGGCGTTACGGATTTTCAAATTTTTCAAATCGGCAACACTCTTAACAGGTTTGTTGATAAACAGAAGGTTGGGCGACGTGGCCCACGCACCAAGAAGTTTCACGGCGCCGAGCCCGGTCTGATGGCCTGCGTCATGCAGGCGCTGCACCACAAGACCAGCCTCGTTGGCGTTGTCGACGAGAAAGGGTAGTTCTACAATTTGCATTTCAGGGAATTGACCGGCCGTATAGCCCGGTAAAATCCAGGCTACATCTGCAACGCCATTTTTCACCAACTCATACTGTTTAACTGGGCTTTTGCCGAGAGAACCGCCCCAGAACCCTTTGAGTTCTGCTGAACTTCCGATATCAGCCCGAACTTTCTCCATCCATGGCTTGATGACTTTTGTCACGCCTATACTTTTTGGGGATACGAAGGATGCAACCTTTACCAATTCAGCTGCTGAAGCTCCTCCCGCGACGACAAACATCATACCTGCTGCCGCCATTAACAAATTCTTGTTCACATTTTCCTCCTCTGATAGTGTGGCAATTAACCTTTTTTTTCACGGAGGCAGAGAATACATCCAAATTTCAATTACAAAACCCCTAATTTCGCTGAGACTGGGCTTTAAACTCCCTCCGCTCAACTGCCAAAGCACCAACTAATAATAAAACTCGTTAGCATAGGTCGGGCCCTGCGGTCGCGAAACCGTGCACGTCCTATGCATTCGAAAATCGAGCTACAGGGACACGCGGCCTTGGCCCACTTTTCAAAGCTTAGGATCTCCGAGCGCAAGATTGGTGACACGGTTTGGCCCCTTCTATTTACCGCTCAGACAATGCTATATTGCACCGTTTCTTTACCTTTTTAGGCATTGCGCCAAGCTAGACGTGCGTGCCATTGCGTTTCTGTATTAGAATCTCGAGATAACAACTTCGTTTCTCGTCTCAATTTTTAGTCTGACCTACTCCGCAATATGGTATTGAGGTTATCTCCGGGGTAATCTGCATATGTAGATTACCAAAAATCCTTCAATTATGAATGTCTTATGTGGCATCTTTACAGTTTATCCTTACCTGCGTCCTTTGGACGGAGGTACCGGCATCGCCAGCATCTTTATGAAGATGGACCAGACCAACGTTTTCTAATTTCAGCAGCTTTTTTGATACAAACAAGAAAATTTGTGCTCGAGAAGAAGGTCGCAGTTGGCTACTTCCTAAACAGCGTCCACTCTTAGCGGATAAAAACGAGACTATTTAAGTTCGATTGCTCCGGCTGATAGCGATATCCGCCAGCATTAAAATCTTTTAAATCTTCTTTGTCTGTGAGTTTGTTCTGCACGATAAAACGCGCCATCGCACCTCTCGCTTTCTTCGCATGAAAGCTGATAATTTTTGCTTTTCCACTTTTGTTTTCCATAAAAACAGGCGTCACTACCGGTATTTCGAGAGTGGTCAAATCAACAACACTGAAATACTCTTTAGAAGCACAATTCACCAATACATTCGATTTTGTGGCTTCTGCTTCAGCATTAAGGGCATCGGATACTTTACGACGCCAATACTGGTACAGAGATTGCGACCCAGCTGTTTTTAACCGACTTCCCATTTCCAAACGATACGGTTCTATTTCATCAAGTGGCCTTAACACCCCATATAAACCAGACAAAACTCGCAAATGATTTTGCGCCCAGGCCATTGACTCTGGCGCGAGAGTTGCGGCATCTAGCCCCAAATACGTATCTCCAGCAAAAGTAAACACTGCAGGGTTTTTGTCCTGAGATCCGAATCTTGCAAAACGGTCCGCATTCAATTTAGCCAAATTCTCACTGATACCCATTAACGACCGAAGTTCAACAGGGCTGAGGTTTCGCATAGTTTCAACTAATTCTCTGACCTCATGCTCGAAAAGTGGTTGGGTTGACGGAATGTCGTCAAAGCGTTGCATATCAAGCTTTTTTGCCGGCGATATAACCACTAACATAAAAAATCCTCCATGCGTTGAACGAGGCCCTAATAGTAACCATAGAGACCAACACACCTATTTTTGTGGGCTTTACTTGGTTTTCGCGTGAGCCCGACGTATCTTCCGCCACTGCACTAAAGACCTACTAACACGGTCCTCCATTTGCTCCGTAACCATATATGTCTTCGACCAAAAAAAACAACCAGATCTTTTTCAACCCCGGGCATCACTCCAAACAACCTAGAGAGGAAGGGGGCATTCTCGTAATAAGTCGGACTATGGGCTTTTCTGATGATGGCCAATGGATGGAGGTCGAATTATTGTCTTCCAAAGACTTCACTGGTGATGAAAATATTGGCAAAAAACTAATCCGAAGTTTGCCTAATCGAGAGTCTTCTTCGCATAGAATAGATCAAGTGCAAACAGCGTTCGAATTAGCAAACGGATGAACCAAATATGACGGGCGTGAGATAAGACAATCAAATAAATGGTAGCGGAGGAGGGACTTGAACCCCCGACACGCGGATTATGATTCCGCTGCTCTAACCACCTGAGCTACTCCGCCACACTTTATCAATACGCCAGATTTCCGGGCGCCTATCAGTGAATACTCCTCTGAACACCGGACCGACCGGAGAGAAGACAGGTGTATATTTTTATGCCCTTTGAGTGTCAAGGGCCCCAGACTGTCAAACGTCAAACGTCCAGTCCAGCGTTGAAGCTCACACCGATAGCAGCGAATTTATCTAGAATACCAGCACCAAATTTCTGCTGTAACTTTTCGGCCTCCACGGGCGGCATCTCAATATCGTTAAAGTCATCTTCTGCCTCGCCAGTAATCCAGACGAGTAGCCGGGCTGTTTCGTCTGAGACATTGGTAAAGTCTCGCACCACGCCGGGCGGCACCGCAATCATGTCCAGCGGTTCCAAGTAGGTCTCATTTTCCCCTTCGTCACCCCACCGGATACGAAAGCGTCCATTTAGGCAAAAAAACGTTTCATTGGTCTTGTGGTGAGCATGAAGGAGCGGTCGGTCACCGGGTGGACATTCAGCAATAATGACGCTCATTTTGTCTGCCGTGGTGACAGCGGGAGCCTGGGCCATTGGCCCACCCTGGCTTTCCGGGGACATCAGGAGATACAACGTCTTTGCTGTCAACATCTCGTAAGCTTCTTTGGGAATGCCCGTGTCCTCCGCATAGCTAGTGCTTTGCGGGGTAATTTGGCCGAACCGGGCGGTCCGCGCCTCCATTTCTTCCGGGCTGACATGGATGGTCTTCATAAGTGCTCCTCCCGACCTGTGATTGCAGGGGAGATTAGCGGGTTTGGGTTCAGGCCGCTAGGGCCGAACGATCCCGCCTGACTATCCAACCACCGCCGAGCACCCTCTCACCGTCGTAAAAAACACATGCCTGACCCGGGGAAACACCGGCCTGCGCCTCGTGCAAGGTTACCAACGCTCCATTTGGCAGAGGTCGCAGTTTGGCGGGCACCAGAGGTTGCAGAGAACGCAGTTTCACCTGAATTTCCAATCCCGCATCCGGCAGAGGGTCTTGGCCAAGCCAATTAACCTCGCGGAGCCGCACTTCGTTCTCCAGAAGGGCCTCGCGGGGACCAACAATCACCCGCGCGTTTTCCGGGTCGAGCCTGATAACGTAGAGAGGGTCACCACCGCCAATATTCAACCCCCGGCGCTGGCCAACTGTGTAATTAATAACGCCTTGATGCTCGCCAAGCACCCGGCCAGCGACGTCCACGATGTCACCGGGAACAACCCCTTCTGGTCGAAGCTTTTTAACGATGTCGGCATACTTTCCATTTGGCACGAAGCAAATATCTTGGCTGTCCGGCTTGTCGGCGATAGCAAGGCCGAGACGCTCTGCCTGGGCCCGTGTTTCATCTTTTGTCAGGCTCCCGAGGGGGAAGCGGAGAAAATTCAGTTGCTCCTGCGTGGTGGCGAACAGAAAATAGCTCTGATCCTTGTCATGATTGGTGCCCCGGTGAAGTTCCACGTCATTGTGTCTGGTCACACGCTGGATGTAATGGCCAGTTGCCAATGCGTCCGCCTGCAGGTCTCGTGCGCGCGCCACAAGATCCCTAAATTTTACGGTTTGATTGCATTTTACACACGGGATCGGTGTTTCACCGGACAGATAAGTATCGGCAAAATCATCGATGACCTCTTGGCGGAATCGGTCCTCGAAGTCGAGCACATAATGAGGAAAGCCAAGCGCGTCCGCCACCCGGCGCGCATCATAAATATCCTGACCAGCGCAACATGTGCCGGGCTTCTCGACGACGGCGCCATAGTCATATAACTGCAACGTGATGCCAACGACGTCATAGCCCTCCTCCTTCAAGAGTGCTGCCGCCACGGAGGAGTCGACGCCTCCTGACATAGCGACGACGACGCGGGTATCTTCCGGCCTTTTATCAATTCCAAGTGAATTCATGGGCAGACTATAGTCTCGACAGTGTGACAATGATAGTGCCTTAAGCCGGGTTAAGTGCCATTTGCCAAAACGACACTTCCAATTGTGTGGCTTGGGCAAAGGTTTTCGAAAGCACGGCATAGCGTCCCTCACCAGCCCGATACTCAAATAAGCGATCCAACTGCAAAATTGCCGCGGCCGCCACGTCCTGGTATTCATCCGAGGCATACATCTCGATCCATGACGCGTAAGCATTAGCGTTATTCGAAGCCGCAAGAATATTTCCAATTTCAGCATAACCGATAATGCAGGGAGCAAGCGCCACGTGTAGATCTAAAAGATCGCCGGCATTCCCTTTTTCCAAAACAAAACGCGTATAAGCTATGGTTTCATCTGCTTCAGGGAGCGCCTCCATATCAGCCTCTGTCAGCCCCCAGCTGGCGCAAAATTGGACATGCAGACCCATCTCCAGATCGATAATTGCCGAGAGACCAGCGGTTGCCTGACGTATATCGGCAAGCGTTTCAGATTTATATGCGGCCAGAGCGTAGGCCCGGGCAAAATGGATGAGAAATAGATAATCTTGGCCCAAATAGTGATGGAAGCATCGCTCTGGCAAGACCCCAGACCCCAATTGCTGGACAAATTCATGCTGGATATAGGCGGACCAAATGGATTGGTTATCATTTTTTAGCCGTTCGAAAAGGGTCATCGCGCTGGTCAAATCATCATATTGCGAGTTTCATCCGGCACTCTGATAACTAAGCCGTCCAGGTCCTCCGTCACTGTAATCTGACAACCGAGCCGGGAGGTTCTGGTTAGACCATAAGCCAGGTCTAGCATATCTTCCTCTTCCTCACTGGCATCCGGCAATTTCTCAAACCAGCCTTCCGAAACAATAAGGTGGCAGGTTGAGCATGCCATGGCGCCCTCGCAGGCACCCTCAATATCGATGTCATTCTGTTGAGCGGCAACGAGCAGAGACTTTCCCTGCTCAGCATCAATCTCCCGACGCTCTCCGGCAGGAAGCTCGAATATTACTTTGGGCATTGCTAATTCTGCCGTTAGACCGCGAAAGACTCACCACAGCCGCAGCGGCTGGTTTCGTTGGGGTTCTCAAAAACAAAGCCCGACTGCATCTTGCCTTCAACATAATCCATTGTAGAGCCAAAAATGAACATCATCGCCAGGGGGTCTACGTAAATCTTTACACCGTCCTGTTCAATCACCTCTTCAAGCGGGCGCTCATCTTCGGCATACTCAACCTGGTACATGTGGCCTGAACAGCCCGTGCTTGTCACGCCAACGCGCAATCCAAGAACGGGCTTATCGGACCGATCCATCAACGCTCTAACTCGGCTGATTGCAGAGGTTGTCAATTTAATCGGCGCTGTTTCCGTCTCCATTTTTGCGTCCCTCCTTAATACATGCCAAGGGCGAGTTTGGCATCTTCAGACATTTTCTCCATATCCCAGGGCGGATCCCAGACGAGGGTGACATCGACCTCACCGACCCCCTCAACGGAAGCTGCCGCATCCGCCACCTGCTGAGGCAAAATACCCGCCACGGGACAACCTGGCGCAGTTAAGGTCATTACCAGGTGCACGGTACCGTCCATTTCAATGTTGACCTCATAAATTAGGCCCAGTTCGTATATATCCACCGGTATTTCGGGGTCGTAAACAGACTTTAGCGCCGCGGCGATGGCGTCTCGCTCGGCGACGCTAGAACCTGGTTCCAGCGCACTTCCCGCGCGCGCCACGAGGCCAGCTTGAATTTCGCCGCCCATACCCATATCACCTCCATCCCACGGGCTCGGCGCATAGACAGGCTGCGCGGCTTCGGGCGCTTGGTCTGGCGTCTGAGAGAGAGACGCGACCGCAACGGAGTCATCAGCAGATTGGGTTTCTGCTACTTCTTGCTTTTTCTTGCCAAATATATTTAGGGCGCCCCACATGGATGGTTCCTCTTACTCTCAAGTTATTCAGTCGATGCATTATTTTCGCCGGTGACGGCGGCGTGAATGGCGTGCCAGGCGAGCGTGGCACATTTTACCCGCATGGGAAACTGGCGCACCCCAGACATCACCCTCAATTTCTCAATATCATCCGCGAATTCGTCCGGCACCATGCCCTCTTCCTCACCCGTGCAAAGTTTGTGAAATAAATCAAACAAGTTCTGGACTTGTGAGATTGATTTACCGCTCGCGATTTCGGTCATCATTGAGGCAGAAGCTAGAGATATAGCGCAGCCCCGGCCTTCGAAGGCAACATCCTTGATCGTTTGGTCATCGCCCACCTTGGCGTACACCGTAAGCTGGTCCCCACACAAAGGATTGTTTCCATCGGCTTTGCATGTGGCATCCTCAGGGTGGCGAAAGTTCCTGGGATTTTTGCCATGGTCCAGGATGACCTCCTGGTACAATTCTCTCAACATGTCGTCCATTAGTTAAAAATATCCTTTGCGAATTCAAGCGCCTCAACCAATTGATCTATGTCAGATTTATTATTATACATGCCAAGAGAGGCTCGAGCCGTCGCAGCAAGATCAAACCGGTCCATTAAGGGCTGAGCGCAATGGTGGCCGGCCCTTACTGCAACACCATGGCTGTCGATAATCGTACTGATGTCATGTGGATGAACGCCCTCTATCGTGAATGAAACAACACCGGCTTTGTCCTCAGCCTCTCCATAAATCCGAAGGCCCTCAATGGCTGAGAGCCGAGCGGTCGCATAATCCAGAAGAGACTGCTCGTGTGCAGCAATGCGCTCAATTCCAATGCTCTCCACATATTCAACAGCCGCCGCTAGTCCGGCAGCTTCAACGATGGCTGGAGTGCCGGCTTCAAACCGTGCGGGCGTCTCACGGTAGGTGGTTTTTTCAAATGTCACCCGATCAATCATATCCCCACCGCCCTCATAAGGCGGCATGGAGTTAAGAATATCTCTCTTCCCATAGAGCACGCCAATCCCAGAGGGGCCGTAAAGTTTGTGGCCAGTAAAGCCGTAGAAATCAACATCCAGCTCCTGCACATCGACCCGACTGTGCATAATGCCTTGCGCACCATCAATCAGGACACGTGCATCATGGGCATGGGCAAGGCGAATAATCTCTTTAACAGGAAGAACGGTACCCAGAACATTGGAAATATGCGTCACTGACACTAGCCTAGTTCTCGGGCTCAGGAGCTCCTCAAACTTGTCCATCATCAAATTACCTGCATCGTCGATCGGGATTACTTTCAACTCAATTCCAACGGCCTCGCGCAGAAGTTGCCACGGCACAATGTTAGCATGGTGCTCCATATGGGTAATGATAATTTCATCGCCTGACTTTAGAAATTCGCGTCCATAGCAATGAGCTACCAAGTTAATCGAAGAGGTCACGTTCCGGGTGAATATAATTTCCTCATCACTGGCAGCATTTAGGTAGCGTGCCACTGTTTGGCGTGCATTCTCGTAATGATCTGTGGCAGCCTGGCTTAGTGTGTACGCGCCCCTGTGCACATTTGCGTATTCATGGCGATACATGTGTTCCATACGCTGCAGAACAGCCTCTGGCTTTTGCGGACTCGCGCCGCTGTCCAAGAATGCCAGAGGGTGGCCGTTGATTTTCTCCGATAAAATGGGGAAGTCTCCGCGAATTGACTCAATGTCGTAGGGATTCTGATGGATCGGAAGTGTTGTATCCATTTCCTCTAGGCCTCCATCCAACTACTAATTCGGGCCCGAAAAGCGCCAGCTAATTCACCCAGACCAAATTCCTCCATGACCTCGGCCAAAAACCCCTCAACTAGAATTGTTTTGGCTTCGCCCTCTGGAATGCCCCGCGTCCGGAGATAAAATAGGGCCGCCTCTTCCAACTCTCCGGCAGTTGAGCCATGAGCGCATTGGACGTCATCAGCGTAGATCTCCAATTGCGGCTTACTGTTAATTTCTGCTTCACCCGAAAGGAGAATGGTTTTATTGCTCATGCGTCCGTCTGTTCCATCTGCACCCTTTTGCACCAAAATATTGCCCTGGAAAACGCCCCGAGATTGATCATTGAGGGCGCCACGGTAATTTTCTTCACTCTTAGTACCCGGGGCTTGATGCCTAATAACTGTCGTATTATCCAACACCTGACAACCGGAGCCGAGATAGACGCCATGCAATTTTGTTGAAGCCGCTTTGCCCATCAAAGCCACCTGTATTTCGTCTCTGGACATCTGCCCACCCTCCGCCAGCACAAAACTGTTGTAGCTCGCGCCTACAGCAACATGGGCTCGGATGGTGTTTATATGAACTGTGCTAACAGGCTGCATTTGATGGCGAAGATGCTCCACCTTTGCCCCCTCATCAACAGTAACTACTGTAGCCCCGTTAAAAAACTGAGTTGAAGTGTCAGTTCCCACGTGAGTTTCAAGCAATCGAACCCTTGCTCCGGCGCCAACGGCAATAATATTTCGGGGTTGATTAACTGCGGAGCCCGCATTCACGTGCAAGACCTCGACCAACTCATCTACGAGGGTAGTTCTTTCCAAAATCAGAGCATAACCGTCTTCCTGAAAAGCCCCGTTAAGCGCCAACAGGGGCGTTTCATCACCGGTATCCGCCAAACTCGCCTCGATCAGGTCTTTATCCGACTCCAATAAGTCAGCCACGTGGCTACACCTGACACCCTTAGTTGACGCACCAGAGTGGGACAAATCTCCCCGATAGCGGCCATCCACAAAGACGAGCCTCGGCCCCGAACCAGCACGTTCAGGCAGATCCGCCACATTGACGTCAGTCGCAGCATCCCCATCAAAGGCGATTTTATTGAGCGCCCTTAAATTTGTATATTTCCAGTCCTCCGTACGAGGCGTAGGAAGCCCGTGTTTTCGGAACGTTGCAGCAGATTCATCACGAATTGCGGCAAGCCAAGGCACGTCTGCGCCCACGAAATTTTTCTTCACCGCCTCGTAGCGGTCAAGCAGAGCTTGGCTGGTGGGAGTAATCGAATTCATAACACTTACGCCGCTTCCGAGGCGAATTCCGCATAACCGTTCTGCTCAAGCTCAAGCGCGAGTTCCTTGGTGCCCGATTTGACGATACGCCCATGGGCTAGAACATGCACATGGTCCGGCACGATGTGATCCAAGAGCCTCTGATAGTGGGTAATTACCAGCATAGAGCGCTCCGGTGAGCGCAGCGCGGTAACGCCATCCCCCACAATCCGAAGGGCATCCACATCGAGACCGCTATCGGTCTCATCCAGTATAGCCAGGGTTGGGTTCAGAACCGCCATTTGCAGTACTTCATTACGCTTTTTTTCGCCGCCTGAAAAACCCACATTAACGGCGCGCTTTAGCATGTCGTCGGATATGTTGAGCGTTTTCGTTTTTTCCCGGACAAATTTGAGGAAATCCATGGCATCAAAGACTTCCTCACCACGGTATTTACGGACCGAGTTCACAGACTCTTTTAGAAAATTCATGGACGACACACCGGGAATTTCGACAGGATACTGGAATGCCAGAAAAACACCTTCACCGGCACGCTCCTCAGGTTCCATAACTAAAAGGTCCTTGCCGTTATAGGTAACACTGCCGTCTGTCACCTCATAGCCGTCCCGACCGGATAGGACATATGACAGCGTGCTTTTGCCAGAACCGTTTGGCCCCATGATGGCATGCACCTCCCCGGACCCCATGGTCAGGTTGATCCCTCTCAAAATTTCCTTGCCATCAACAGTGGCATGAAGATTTTTTATTTCGAGCATTTTATGCGTATTCCCTAAAATTTATCAGCCGACACTGCCTTCGAGGCTGATGCCGACAAGTTTTTGGGCCTCCACGGCAAACTCCATAGGTAGCTCCTGAAGAACGTCGCGGCAAAATCCGTTGACGATTAGGGCAATGGCATTTTCTTCTGACATCCCCCGCTGACGGCAGTAAAAAAGTTGATCATCGGCAATTTTCGATGTGGTCGCCTCATGTTCCACCTTGGCGGATGGATTGCGGCTCTCAATGTACGGCACGGTGTGGGCTCCGCAATCCTTGCCGATCAACAGCGAGTCACATTGAGTGTAGTTCCGGGCACCTTCAGCTTTAGGCATCATTTTCACCAGCCCGCGATATGTGCTTTGCGACTTCCCTGCGGAAATCCCCTTTGAAATGATACGGGACGAGGTGTTTTTGCCGAGGTGGATCATCTTGGTGCCCGTATCTGCCTGCTGATGATTGTTTGTAATAGCGACGGAATAAAATTCTCCAACGGAGTTGTCTCCCTGTAGGATGCAACTTGGGTATTTCCACGTGATCGCCGAGCCTGTCTCAACCTGGGTCCAGGAAATTTTAGAACTTTTGCCCCGGCAAGAACCCCGTTTCGTGACGAAGTTATAAATGCCGCCGACACCGTTCTCATCACCAGGATACCAATTCTGTACCGTGGAGTATTTGATCTCGGCATCATCCATTGCGACCAACTCGACGACGGCAGCATGAAGTTGGTTTTCATCTCGCATGGGCGCCGTGCAGCCTTCGAGATAACTTACATAGGAATTATCCTCAGCTATAATCAGGGTGCGCTCAAACTGCCCGGTATTCGCTGCGTTAATGCGAAAATAAGTGGACAGTTCCATGGGGCATCTCACCCCCTTTGGAATAAAGACAAAAGATCCATCAGTGAAAACCGCGCTGTTCAAAGCCGCAAAATAGTTATCAGCGACCGGCACCACAGATCCCATATATTGCTGTACTAGTTCAGGGTAATCCTGAACGGCCTCGGAGATCGGGCAAAAAATAACACCGGCCTCTTTTAGGGTTTCCTTGAACGTGGTAGCGACAGACACGCTGTCAAACACCGCATCCACGGCAACATTCTTAACACCTGCCAAAATTTCCTGCTCATGCAACGGAATGCCAAGTTTTTCATATGTGGAAAGGAGTTCGGGGTCGACATCATCCAAGGTCTCGGGCGCATCCTCATTGGTTTTGGGCGCGGAGTAATAATAAGCATCCTGGTAGTCGATGGGCGGATACCCGACCTTGGCCCAATCTGGCTCTTCCAGAGTAAGCCAATGAGCAAACGCCTTGAGCCGCCACTCTAAAAGCCATTTTGGCTCATTCTTTTTGGCCGAAATGAACCTGACAATGTCTTCATTCAATCCTTTTGGCGCCGAGTCGGTCTCGATATCGGTTACAAAACCGTACTTGTACTTCTCTACGGATTGGACCTGTTCGACTGTTTCTGTATGGGCGGGCATGTTTCTTTACCTTTATTTTTAATAGTTTTTTATTCGGCGGCCGCTATTTCATAGCGTCCGTCTCGAACTTTTGTTATCGCTTTAACGAGTTGCTTTGTGGCCGATTCCACCTCATCTGCTGTGGTGAATCGGCCCAACCCGATCCGAAGGCTCGCTTCTGCCAATGCATTTGAGAGCCCGATAGCCTTGAGAACATGAGAGGAGTCATCTGATGCCGATGAGCAGGCTGACCCTGACGAGACCGCAAGTCCGGGAAGAGCGGCCATCAAGCTCTCCGCATCCGCGCCGTCAACGCTGAAATTAAGGTTAACGCCGATGCGGTTAGTCATACTGCCGTTCAGGACAAGTCCTGGTACCGCGCCATAAAGTCGCTGCCACATTTGGTCGCGGAGAGCTCCCAGGCGGGCGGCATCTTCCAACATCTCCTCGTCGGCGATTCTCAGGGCTTCGCCAAGTCCGACACACAGTGCCGGCGCAAGAGTACCAGAGCGTAGTCCTTTTTCCTGGCCGCCCCCACTGAAAATCGGCTCCAGCCGGACGCGCGGTTTTTTGCCAACATAAAGTGCTCCTATACCCATGGGCCCGAAAATCTTATGAGCTGTAAGGCTCAGAAGGTCTATCTTCATCTGCTTTACATCGATTGGAATTTTCCCGACTGCCTGAGCTGCATCCGTGTGAAGAAAGACTTTTCGCTCCCGGCAGATCGCGCCGATTTTCGCCATGGGCTGAATCGTGCCGATTTCGTTTTGAACGGACATAATCGAAACTAGGATCGTTTGGTCGGTAAGTGCGGCTTTCAGTTCCTCCAGATCAAGTAGACCATCAGATCCCACCTGGAGATAGGTAACATCAAAGCCCTCTCTCTCCAGTTGGAAGCATGAATCGAGTACGCACATGTGCTCCGAGACGGCCGTAACTAGGTGATTTCGGTGTTCTCTGTAGAACCTTGCTACGCCCTTAATCGCAGTATTGTTGGCCTCGGTTGCACCGGAGGTACAGAAAATTTCCTCAGGCTCTGCATTGATCAATGCGGCCACCTGTTCCCGCGCAATCTCGATGGCTTCCGCGACCTCCCACCCATAAAAATGTCCACTGGAGTGGGGATTACCAAACTTTTCGGTAAAATAGGGCATCATGGCCTCGGCCACACGCGGGTCCACGGGCGTGGTCGCATGGCAGTCGAGATAAATTGGTTTTTTACTCTGATCCATTTTTATTCCGCCGCCGCTGCCTGGGTCCAGCGTGTCCGCGTGTAAAGGTCACGCCAAGCCGTCAGACACTTCTCCACATCGTCTGGCGTGCTGTGCCAACCAAGACTAATACGGATCGCTGAGGAAGCACTTGCATCATCCAGACCCATGGCTTTCAGGACATGGGATGTCGTCACCTTACCCGATGAACACGCCGACCCGGCACTAACCATCACACCTGCGAGATCTAAACTCATGACCTGCGTTTCCGCATCGACACCGGGCATTGACGCACACACAGTGTTCGGCAGCCGCTCAACTTTACCCCCGTGAATAATGACAGTTGGATCAATGGCCCGGAGGCCATGCTCCAACATATCCCGAAGTGCGGTAACATTAGCCATGGCGACGAAGTTCTTTTGGACTAATTCAGCCGCCACACCAAACCCCGTAATCCCAGCAATGTTCTCGGTACCAGCCCTGCGCCCACGCTCCTGACCGCCACCTCTCAAGAGTGGCCTACCGCCCCAGGTGTCATCAACAATCAAGGCCCCGACACCTTGCGGCCCCCCCAATTTATGGGCGGAAATACTCATCATCTGAACGCCCAAATCGCGCCAATCAACATTTATTTTGCCCACCGCTTGGATGGCGTCCGTGTGCACGGCAACGCCGCGTTCACGGCACAATTCTGCCAGCCGTTTCACTGGTTGCAAAACACCTGTCTCGTTATTGGCGAGCATGACGGAGACCAGTCCGTCGAGATGTTCGGGCAGACTATTCACGTCAACAACACCATCGGACTGGACGCGCAAGCGAGCTGCGTGCTCAAGGGGTTTAAGGACGGACTCATGCTCAATTGGCGAGACAGTAACGCCGCTTAATTCGGCTTGCCACATCGCCAGGTTATTGGCTTCCGTGCCCCCGCCCGTGAAAATGACCTGCCCCGGTCTCGCGTTCACCAGCGCAGCCACCTTCTCCCGAGCCTCTTCAACCATTTGCCGGGCAGCACGCCCTTCACTATGCACGGAAGATGCATTGCCACTAGCCGCCAAACCCTGAGAAACTGCCTCAACAACTTCCGGCCAAACAGGCGCTGTAGCGTTATAGTCAAGGTAAGTGGTGGTCATAGGATTAAAAATTCCCATCTTGCGTCATTCCGACAATGTATTACTCAGCAGCCTGCATGCCGTCATCGGCCGACATGTTTACCGCCTCAGAAAACCGAGTCGGCGCAACTCCCTGAAGCCTACTTCCAAGGCCAAGTAACCGGTTTTCCATGACATCTTCAAGGGACACCGCGCTGAGAAACGTGAAAATTTGCGCGCCCAGCTCCTCCCATAAGTCATGGGTAAGACAGCGGCTTCGGTCGGACTGACAACCCTCCGAAGAGCCTGGGGTGCATCGGGTTGCCTTGATGGGCTCATCAACCGCCAGAATAATATCCGATATCCTAATCTCTGAGGGATTTCGAGCCAGTATGTACCCGCCACCCGGGCCTCGCACGCTTTTGACCTGGGCACCCTTCCTCAATTTGCCGAATAGCTGCTCTAAGTATGACAGAGAAATGTCCTGCCGGTCAGCGATATCCCCAAGAGCCACCGGGCCGCCGTGGCTTTGCTTAGCCAGATCCACCATCGCCATAACAGCGTATCGGCCTTTGGTGCTAAGTTTCACGATAACTCTCCCTTCACTAAGAATTATCCCCCGGAGGATGATAACCCCTTGTCATTTGCAACATCGCTACCAGCCATGGGCTTTGCTTCTTCTAGTTCGACTTCCAAATCTTTTACGCGTTTTGCGAGAACGTTGAGCTGCGCCCTCAGGCTCTCGAAACTGCGTAATATTGGGTCGGGCAAATCCTCGGTCGGTGTTCCATAAGCAGTAAACTCCTCAGTCAGTCCCTTGTCTCGTCCCATGACCATCTTTGCAGGAATACCGACCATGGTGGCGCCTTTAGGAACATCCTTCAGGACGACAGCGTTGGCTCCAATACGTGCCCCGTCACCCACGATGATAGGACCCAGAACCTGGGCACCTGCCCCGACTATCACGTCGTTTTTCAGGGTCGGGTGCCGTTTTCCTTTTTCCAATGATGTGCCGCCGAGCGTAACCCCCTGATAAAGTGTCACATCGTCAGCAATTTCCGAGGTTTCACCAATCACGATGCCATTGCCATGGTCGATGAAAAACCGCCGGCCAATGGTAGCCCCCGGATGGATCTCTATTCCGGTGAGTATTTTTCCAATGTTAGAGATGAAACGTCCTAACAACTTCAACCTACGGCGCCACAGCGCGTTTGCTAGCCTGTAGAAAAGTACCGAGTGATAACCGGGATAGCAGAGCAACACTTCAACGCGTGACCGGGCGGCAGGGTCACGGGTAATAAAAGAGTCGATATCTTCGGTCAGGCGTGTAAAAATACCGAGGGTCATATTTAAGGTTCCACTGATGATGGCACTACGCTACTCCAAAGCATTCATAGTGCTTGGGTTTTCGGACGCGACGCCTTATATTTATAGTAGTCATTAGTTTACCTGACTAATTTAGTCAATTTATATTTGGCCGCAAGTCGAGCGGTTATCGAGAGAGTCCCATCTAATTAGTCGGATTAATTTGTCAATTTAGTTAATTATAGAGTGAGTTCAGGTTCTCACATGCCAGAAGTTATTTTCAACGGACCGGATGGCAGGCTCGAAGGTCGCTATCACAAAAGTAAACAAGCCGATGCTCCGATAGCTATCGTGCTGCACCCCCACCCGCTCCACGGCGGGAACATGAACAACCGTATCGTCTATATTATGTATAATGCATTTGTAGAGAGGGGTTTCTCTGTCCTGCGTTTTAATTTCCGCGGTGTAGGTCGCTCACAGGGAGTTTTCGATAATGGCGTCGGTGAATTAAGTGATGCAGCATATGCGTTTGACTGGGTCCAACAATTCAACACTAACAGTCCGTATTGCTGGATTGGTGGGTACTCGTTCGGCGCGCTAATCGCCATGCAGTTGATGATGCGCCGGCCAGAAATCGATGGATTTGTAGCGGTGTCGCCACCAGCGGGCACCGAAGATTTCTCCTTCCTCGCTCCCTGCCCATCGTCCGGCATTATTGTGCACGGCGACACTGACGAGCATGTCCCCCCGGAGGCGGTAAAGAAATTAGCTCAAAAGCTCGATGGGCAGAAAAATATTGCCGTCGAATACAGTTTGATAAAGGGGGCAGATCACTTTTACCAGGATCGCTTTGACTCCCTCACCACAGAAATCGGCACCTATCTCGACAAATTACAAGTACTGGAACCTGACGGGCAGGCAAACGAAAAAAAACGAGCATGAAAATGAAACTACCCACAATTGTCGGCGGGCACATCAACGCGACCGCCGGTCAACGGTCTCGCGACACCCGTTGTGCCGGGAAAAGTAATCGGCAACTCAAGTATCGACCGGATCGCTAAAAAGGCGAAAGCCTGCGCCTCTATTGCATCGCCGTTCCAACCCAATGCATCCGACCCCGAAACAGCGCACGACACCTCTCTACTCAAACAGTCCATAATATAATGATTGTGTCGCCCGCCGCCACACACAATCCACTGCCCGGGGGGCACCGGAAAATGCTGCACGGCCAACCCAATTGACCTCACCGTGAACATTGCCAGCGTAGCTGCTCCATCTTCCAGAGTCAGGCCTTCCACGCAGGCCCCAGAGAGAGTTTTTCGATCCAGGGATTTTGGCGGATGCGCGATAAAATACGGGTCCTCCAACAACATCCGTAGAATAGCGTGGTCGACCGAGCCAGCAGCGGCGTTTTTTCCGCTCTCATCATAGTCACCGGCACCATGCGCCTGAACCCAGTCATCGATCAGGGCATTCCCGGGACCAGTATCAAAAGACAGCATGCTGCGCAGCTCCTCACCGATCCAAGTGACATTTGCCACACCACCAATGTTCAGAACGGCGGTCGGTTTTTCCACGGCTGCGAACAGGGCAGCGTGGAAAATCGGGGCCAGAGGGGCTCCCTGCCCCCCATTCCACACGTCATTTGACCGAAAGTCGTGGACCACAGGGAGTTTCAGGAGACGGGACAATGTTGGTCCATCACCAATTTGCACGGTGTAGCCTCGGTTTGGATTGTGATCAATCGTGTGGCCGTGAAACCCCACCACATCGACGTCAGGGGAAGACAGGTTTTCCTCGGACATAAACCTCGTTACTGCCTCCGCATGAAGCAACGTTAGTTCGTCCTCAACACTCTTTCGGGCACTTTTTACGGCTCTCTCTGGGCCGTTGTCCAAGGCAATAAGGGCCCGGAGTTTCTCTCGGAACTGTTTTGTATAGGGCACCGTTAAATGCCCCCCCAATTGCCCAATGGCTTCACCGTCGCTCTCAAGATACGCTACATCGATACCGTCCATGGATGTGCCACTCATAAGCCCGATCGCTCTGTATATTTTTGTAGCACTCAACTCGTCCGCCGCCCCGACCGTTGTACCTGTAAAGTGATTGTGCTAAACGACCGGCCTTCCGGCAAGTATCGGATATCATAATAGGAAGCGGCGAACTTATGGCCAAACACAAATCAGAATTCGTTCAAACTGTTATGGAACGAGGCTTTATTCAAGACTGCTCGGATATAGAGGCCTTAGATGACCTCGCAAGCCGCGAGATCATTACCGCCTATATCGGCTTTGACTGCACAGCTACGAGCCTGCACGCCGGCAGCCTTCTGCCAATTATGCTTCTGCGATGGCTGCAACAGACAGGCCATCAACCCCTCGTGCTAATGGGCGGCGGGACAACAAAAGTCGGTGATCCGTCCGGCAAGGACCAGAGCCGGAGGCTTCTGACCACAAGCCAGATCAGTAAAAATCTGACCAGTATAAAAAGCATCTTCTCCAATTACCTGACCTTTGGCGATGACCCAAATGGCGCGCTGATGGTCAACAATGCCGACTGGTTGGACGAACTCAACTATATTGAGTTCCTTCGCGATTATGGCCCGCATTTCACCATCAATCGCATGTTGAAGTTTGACAGCGTCAAATTACGTCTCGACAGGGAACACCCGCTAACGTTCCTTGAGTTCAATTATATGATTCTTCAGGCTTATGATTTTCTGGAACTCTCACGGCGTTTTAACTGCCGAATGCAAATGGGGGGTTCCGATCAATGGGGAAACATTATTAATGGTGTTGAACTTGGCCGCCGCGTCGACCAAGTGCCGTTACTTGGCCTTACCTCCCCACTCTTAACAACGGCATCTGGCGCAAAGATGGGAAAAACGGCCGCAGGCGCTGTGTGGCTGAACGAAAGTCTAACCTCCTCATATGAATTCTGGCAGTATTGGCGGAACACCGAGGATGCTGACGTCGGTAAGTTCCTCCGTTTGTTCACGGAGTTACCGTTGAGCGAAATTGCGAGACTGGAGTCCCTGGAAGGCGCGGAATTAAACGAAGCTAAGAAAATATTGGCGACGAATGTCACCGCGCTCTGTCACGGCAGCGATGCCGCAGACGCGGCACGAATAACAGCGCAGGAGACTTTTGAGTCCGGCGGCGCGGGTATTGATCTGCCCACCGTAGAAATCTCATCAGGTAATCTCCAGCTTGGCATTGCCGCCTTTGAACTATTCCATCAAGCGGGACTCACAAACTCTAGGGGCGAGGCCCGGCGTTTGATCAAGGGCGGTGGTGCAAGAGTCAATGGTGCAGCCGTTTCAAATGAAATGCAGAAAATAGGGACTTCGGACATGAATGCTGAGGGATTCATTAAGTTAACGGCCGGGAAAAAACGTCACGTTCTGGTTCTCCCCGACTGATCTAATCATATAAACTTGGTTGTTTCAGAGTATCAAGTTTATTTGCTCCCCCGCGATCTTCAGAAGTCCCTCTATCAGGAAGGACCCCAAAAATTTTCCGGAAAATACCGGGCGTTAAAGCCGACAGAGGATTGGTTGAAATTTCCGGGTCATCAAACGGGCCCGCCATGGAATATTCCGCCGCGAAAACGCCACCACCTTTTTCGCCACCGGAGAAGAAAACCCCGAAAAGAGGGATATTCCCCAACAGACTGTTGATTTTATCCAGCGGCGCCACTGAACCCTTAATATTTAGAGTATCCAAATCAGTATCGATATTACCGTTGGCCGTTATACCCAAACTAATCCCACCTGCCTTTGCATCATTAATACGAATCAACCCGTTATCATGGACAAAGGGCACGGTTAATTGCTGAAACGACAACCCAGCTCCGGCGAGTTCTGCCGGAATACCCGTGATTGATGCAATGCTCAAGAGCCTCGCAAGCACGGGGGCGTCCACAAGCCGGAAATCCTCAATCAGCGCCTGGCCGGTAACAATGCTGTCCGGGGTCATGTCTTCGTACTCTGCCTTTATTGCGAGCTTGCCGCCGACGATGTTCTCGTAATAACCGAGACTTTTTAGAACCGCTCCGGCATCCTCCGCTCCGATGGACAGCAGCCGTTTGCCAGCAACAGGGGACAGGTTAACAATCAATGATTTCCCCCCATCCACTGTGGCAATCACATCCAGCTCCGTCCATACCCGCCCGTTATTTTTTAACCTGCCAGATACATTATGAAGATAATTACCATCCGAGACCTCCAACCGGCCGACCTCAAGGTTCACGCCAAGCTCGGGGCCTGGTTCCCGTGAATGGGCAGCTTCATCTTCATGATCAAGGAGGGCAGAGATATCAAGTCTCGGCCCACGAACCGAGACCGACCAGCCTCCATCTCGGCGAGCCACGCGACCGGAAACGTCACTCCGGCCCAACAAAAATTTTTGAATATTGACGGTTTCAACTGCATTTTTTGAGAACACCGCATCACCTGTTAGCTTGACACCACCGCCCGCCAAGTCAAACAGCTCAATGCGGGTTAGTCGCACGGCCTCAAATTCCGCTGAGATTTTTGCGGCAGACTTAACCTTGGCAGATTTTCGCCAACCTAAATGAGGTATGGTGATGTCAGTCTCAAGGAGATTAAGGTCCAAATCAAAGCGCCCGGCTCGCTCTTGGTTCATCGCGACTTGAAGTCCAACGCCGAGGTCACCGTCCACAAATACTGGCCCGAGCGACATCGATCCAAGTCCCGTGATGGATCGAAATTTTTCGGCGGGGAGATCTGCTATCATTGAGATTTGTGTTTTGTCTTCAACATCACTCTGAAATTTCTCCTGCCATTCCAACGTCATAGGAATTCTAGCGATATTGGCCGTTCCAGATACTACTAATCCGTTATTGTCAGCTTTTAGATTGAGATCGCCAGCCGAGAGGGTATGACCGAGAGCGATGTCAGGGATCGAGATATCTTCCAAAGACGCCGTGGCGGAAACCTCCACATTTTCTGGCGATGTCGCCCGCTCGACCAGAAACCCCAGCTTAACTCGCGCCACGGCCTGGCCCGTCACGCCGTCAGGCTGAAAATTTACAGCCTTTGCGAAACCCAACGGCTCGCTATCCATAAATTCTAGCGCTGATTTAAATGGCCCGTTGACGGTTAGGTCCATATCTAAGAATTGATCTTGTTGATCAAGCCCTGTGAATAAGAGATTACCGCTCTTCAGGGACAAGCCTGGAAGGCGTCCGCTCTTCAGGGTCACTTCAAATGTCCTTTTATTAAATTTTGCAAACCCGGAGACATTCTCAGCCGGCGGCATTGGCGACAAATAATTTACGGCCAAGCCCTGGACCTCCATATCTCCGATAAACGTATCCAGAGAGAACCCATGGCTATCGCTCCATCGCCCGCTGATCGCCGCTCTTGCCTGTGGCATCGTCCCATCTGAGAGATTTGCCAACATCCACTCACGCGCGATATCCGCAATCTTAGTGGGCCAATAATACCCGAGGGTATTCATCTCAAACTGATGTGCCGTTGCCTTAAGCTCAAAACTCTTCTCTCCCGCGATTTCCTGAAAGACACCTCGCGCCTCGACCCTCGGTCCGGCAAGATCGGCGACAAACTTTTCCAACTGGAATTTCTCCGCACTCACCCAATATTTTGCGGACATTGATATGCCCCGCACGGGGAGCCTATGGCTCAACGGCCGGGGCAAATAAAGTGTGCCTCGCGCTCCAAGATTGATGCTAGCGTTTTCAATATCCAATAATGAGCGTGATCGGTCAAAGGAACCCTTGAGGCGCGCGCTTTGGATGGCTACTTCCGTTTCAAAGGGATCGGGAACATGAAGTTTGCCGGCATCCGTCTCCAAATCAAAGTCAACTGAGTCTGTGACACCATTTGCTGTAAATCGAAGAGCGACAGACCCCGTAACGGGCGCATCAAAATATCGCAGGGTCTCGAATTTCCTTGAAAGTCCGGTGATCTGTAATGGAGAAACGTCGGTAAACCCGAAGGTCAACGACAGTTCTTCTCGGGCCAGATTAAAAAACCCGTTGAGGTTGACAGTTGCTCTCTGCTCTCCCAACAAGAGCTCAAATTGTGCCCAACTGGTAATTCCGGTGTCGGTCCGAGCGATCGATATGCTGGATTTCGGCGCCGTCCAGGTGACACCCAATTTTCGGTCATCTACGTTTACAGTTGCATTATCGATCTGGAGGCGTCTGAGCTCGATAAGGGCGGTCTCTTTATCAGACGTCCGGACAAATTCCTTGAGCAACTTGCCCACAAGTCCCTCGCTCGACCTTTGGCCTTGAGGAAGCTCGATTCCCAAGCGGCCGTCGATATCTCGAATAACGGTAATGCTGGCGCCAGACACATAAAGGCTTTTGGGCGCGAGTTCGCCTCTCAACAAGGCGGACGCGCTGAGAGAAATGGCGAGTTCGGGAACTTGGACAAATATTTGGCCTTCCGGACTTAGGACACGTGTTCCGCGAAGGATAAGATCGACCGCGCGATCACCACCGACCCATTTGAGAATCGTATCATCCACGTTAACCATAAAAGACCCCGTCCGGGAACTCAGAGCAGATTCAAAATAAGGGGTTAACGGGGTTATTGAAACTGGCCCGGAGGTCAGGCGCCAAGTCAAAACTCCAGCAACAATAATGGAACCAACGGTCAGCACGCCGGCGAGTTGAACCGCTAGCCTTATGCTCTTCCTTAAAAATCCCGGGGAGTTCTGGTTAGCTTCTTCTGACATTCTTAAACGTTTTCCATTTGTCAATTCAGTATGTCACAAGGCCAAAGGTAAATTCGTCGGCCAGACTGACTTCCTTGACCCTGCATCAGTCATAAAGCACTCTTGAAGGGTTAGGAAGCTATGACTAAGATACACGCAAAATATCTCGGTGTCCTTGATCAACTCCCGGATCCTTATGATTGCGAACGGGCCGACATCGGTATTAAACGGCTAATCGAAGCTATACAAAAACTTCCCGAATCGGATACCAACAGCGATCTATTGGAAATTGTCCAATCACCTGACGGATCCAAACTACTCGCCTCAATGTTCGGCAACAGTCCCTTTCTGACCCAAGCGTCCGTTTCCGACCCAGGTTTCCTCTCGACGTTGCTCCTCCAGGGGCCGGACGAATCTTATAGGCGTGCCTTGTCTCCCCTAAAATGTTCCAAAATTTTATCGATTCGCACAATTGTCCCATCTCAAACGGCAAAGACTTTAAGAATGGTTAAGCGGCGAGCCGCCCTGACCATCGCCCTCGCCGATATTGCCGGACTTTGGACCGAGCCAAGAGTAGTCCAGGCCATTAGTGAACTCGCGGATTCATCAATCTCTCACAGCGTGAAGCATCTGTTGCTTCAGGCGCATGAAACCGGGACCCTCATCCTACCGGACCCTGGGGATCCCGAGTTTGGGTCAGGCTACATCGTTCTCGGCATGGGGAAACTCGGGGCACAGGAGTTGAATTATTCGAGCGATATAGACCTGATAGTCGTTTATGATCCTGAAGTTATTTCCACCACCGCGCCGTTGAAGCTCCAACAAAATTTGGTGCGCCTGACGCGGAATCTTATCCAACTACTCTCAGAACGCACGGAAGATGGATACGTTTTTCGGACAGACCTCCGGCTACGGCCAGACCCAAGTGCAACCCCATTGGCAATTTCCGTGGAGGCGGCTGAGGGCTATTATGAGGGATTGGGACAAAACTGGGAACGGGCGGCGATGATTAAAGCTCGGCAAGTCGCCGGTGACGGGAGGGCTGGAGAGCGGTTCCTTGAGAGATTGGCGCCATTTGTCTGGCGCAAAAATTTGGATTTTGCAACCATCCAGGACATTCATGCTATTAAGCGGCAGATTAATGCCCATCGGGGAGCCGATACGATGTCAGTTGAAGGCCATAACGTCAAATTGGGACGAGGCGGCATTCGGGAAGTGGAATTTTTCGTACAAACACAGCAGCTTATCTGGGGTGGAAAACACCCCGAACTGCGGCAAATTAAGACGGAAGATGCCCTCCGCATGTTTGCCAACAAAGGACTGATTGCAGACAGCACTGCAAAAGAATTAGTCGACGCTTATTGGTATCTCCGAAAAGTGGAACACCGCTTACAGATGATTGCAGACCAGCAAACGCATGAAATTCCGCCAGACGAAGAGGGGTTGTGCCACATAGCCACGTTCCTTGGAAATAAAAATTCGGAAGAATTCCGCGAAACATTAACCGGCTACCTGATAAACGTGGAAGGGCATTACGCTCAATTATTTGAAGAGCATTCGGACCCCGCGCGCGAAATCACCCCAGGGAATCTGATATTTACTGGAACAGATGACGACCCGGGGACGCTTCAAACGCTCAGACAATTTGGTTTCGGAGACGCCTCCGCAGTCGCAGATATAATTCGCAATTGGCACCGGGGCCGCCATCGCGCCATGCGAACAGAGAGAGCTCGTCAAATTCTGACAGACCTTGTGCCCCAACTACTAGCAGCCTTTGGCGATTCTCCGGATCCAGATGGCGCCCTTCGAAGATTTGATGGATTCCTAAGCGCCCTTCCCTCCGGCATTCAAATATTTTCTCTCTTCAGGGAAAATCCCTCGCTTTTGAAAGTGGTCGCCGAGGTGATGGGCAGTGCCCCCCGTTTAGCTGGCCATTTAGGCCGGCGCCCCGGTCTGTTAGACTACGTATTAGAGCCAGAGTTTTACGGTGCGATACCTGATGAGCAAACCCTAGAACGGGAAATCCGCGGCATACTCGCTGCCGCACCAGACTTTGAAACATGCCTGAACCAGAGCAGGATCTGGGCTGGAGACCGGATGCTCCAAGTGGGTATCCACGCACTCCGCAGATTGGCGCCATGGAGCAACATCAGTGCCGCCATCAGTAACATCGCAGGATCCGTAATTTCTGCTTTAGCCGAGCAGGTACATGCGGAATTTTCCAAGCAACATGGGAGGATCTCTGGTGGCCGTTGGATGGTCTTGGGTATGGGGAAATTGGGCGGGCGGGAGATGACACCCTCGTCCGATCTCGACCTTATCGTAATCTATGATCACGATGCAGGAGCACACAAATCAGATGGCAAAAAATCCCTAGCCCCGGGACAGTATTACAGTCGTCTTACCAAAAGACTCATCAATTCGCTTACGGCACCCACTGCTGAAGGAAACCTGTTCGAGGTGGATATGAGATTGCGCCCTTCGGGAACCGCTGGGCCACTTGCTTCTCATATCGACGCCTTTACCAAATACCACGATGAATCTTCATGGGCGTGGGAACATATGGCCCTGGCGAAAGCTCGCGCCATCTCCGGTAACGCTGAATTCATCAATCAGGTAAACCAAGTAATCGAAAAAACACTCACCCGGACCCGGGAGCCAATCCAACTACTTGCAGACGTTGCAGGGATGCGGGGGCGCATTGACAAGGAACATAGAACGGACTCGATCTTGGAGATCAAATATTTTCGCGGGGGCATCGTTGATATTGAATTCATCGTTCAATATCTCCAACTGCGACACGCAGCCGATCATCCGTCCATATTATGCGTTAATACTGCGAGCGCTCTCAAGAACCTCGCAGCGCACAAATTATTGGACCACAGCGATGCAGAATTGCTCCAACGAGTCCTCTCGATCTTCCAGAGTATTCAGGGCCATTTGCGACTTACCCTGGAAGGACAGTTGGACGGACGCAGCTTACTCATGCTTCCGAAGCCACTGCAAAGAAGCCTCGCAGATCTCGGAGACTTCAGCATACCGGAGGACCTAGAGGTGTTTTTGGAGACACTCGCGACACGTGTATTCACTGTATTCAAAAAAATATTTGGCGACGCCCCAGCAGGCTAAAACCATACCAAGGTCATTTTAGGACATAACCGTAAGAATGTCCTCTAACGGCTTCTTGATTTTTGCCACAGATGGAACCATTGCGCAGTCGGTTGGGTGCCCCACAGCCAAAATCATCACAGGTTTATTTGACGCCGACCGGCCACACAGGTCACTTAAAAAAGTCATTGGATTTGGGGTATGGGTCAGAGAAACCAAACCCGCAATATGAAGCGCCGTGATCAAAAAGCCGGTCGCTATTCCGACGCTCTCTGACACGTAATAATTTTTGTATCGGGCACCATCTTCGAATACACCATACCTCTCAGCAAAAATAACGATAAGCCACGGAGCCTCTTCCAAATGTGGCTTTGAGGCAGTCGTACCTATTGGCTCGAGCGCCTTGATCCACTCGTCCCCTGCTTTGCCGGAATAAAATCGGTTCTCTTCCTCTTCGGCCGCTAAGCGAATTTCTTTTTTAGCGTCAGCATCCGAGATGGCAACAAAATGCCAAGGCTGATGATTTGCGCCGCTGGGGGCCAACCCCGCTGTCTCAATGCAGCGCTCAATTACCGCCCGATCGACCGTCCGGGCTGCATAATCTCTGACCGTGTGACGCTGGGACATCTTAACCAGAAAACCCTCAGCCGCCATGCGCATCTCCTCATCGCTCATCTTTGATCGGTGCGGAAGCGGAATCGGTGCGTAGTTCAAATTTTCCTTTTGAAACATCTGTGCCAGTCTCCTTAAAAAATTATCGAACTCAAATCATGGCCCCGGTCCATTAAACTATAATCGCCGCGTTGCTCCTACTGGCGACATCTTAGCCAGCAAAATCTCTCCCCACGGCTTATTTTCCGTTTTTGTTTTGATCGCAGGTTGGCAGAGGCTATACCAACCAGGAGTTTTGTGCTAGAAACACGTCCGAGTTGCACGCTACGGACAGGGTTTTTCTCCCATGCATTCCCTCGCTGAATGCGCTTGTACCATCCTGCTAGAAGCAGATGCGTTACAAAAGGCGGCTTTATCCCAAGATCTCTGGCAACGCTGGCGAAAGGGTGTTGTGGTGGAGATTGGATCCGCTAACCCACCAGTCCGGCCCAATCGACCCGACAAGCCTGAGTTATTGCACCCAAGAGCGATGCCCCGTCGTCGCCTGGGCAGAAAAAATGGTCGAGTGGCTTTCATGCATGCAATCGCGCATATCGAGCTGAATGCCATCGATCTTACATGGGATCTTATCACGAGGTTTACCGACCCGAGTTTACCGAGGGAATTTTATGACGACTGGGCAGAAGTGGGTTCAGACGAAGCGCGCCACTTCACCACCCTGCAAAAATATCTGGAAGACCACGGAAGCTCTTATGGCGAACTTGCTGCCCATGACGGGCTATGGGAGGCCGCAGAGTCGACTTCGGACGATATCCTTGCGCGGTTAGCCATTGTTCCCCTGGTCCTTGAGGCCCGGGGCTTGGACACGGCACCGGGGGCTATTGAAAAACTAAAATCAGCGGGCGATGAGGTCGCCGCATCAATCCTGAACACAATTGCTCAAGAGGAAATTGCGCACGTAGCGGCCGGCGTAAAATGGTTCGACTATATTTGTGAGCGGCGCGGTCTTGACCCAGCCCAAACTTTTCAAGATCTGGTTCGAAAACGCTTTAAAGGCCTCCTTAAACCACCCTTCGCCATCGAGGCCAGAACAGCCGCTGGATTTCCCCGCGCTTATTACGAACCTTTTGCAACGGACTAAGTTGGGCCCTCATTTTCATTAGCTTCAATGCGGGAAGCGAGCGCTGCCGCCATAAAATCATCAAGATCTCCGTCGAGAACACCTTGAGTATTTGAAGTTTCCAGCTCCGTCCTCAAATCTTTCACTAGTTGATAGGGCTGAAGTATATAAGATCGGATTTGGTGCCCCCAACCAATATCAGTCTTCGCGTCGTGTTCAGCTTGGGCCACTTGTTCACGCTTTTGCAGTTCGACTTCATACAATCTGGCGCGAAGCATATCGAAGGCAGCCGCGCGATTTCGGTGCTGCGAGCGGTCATTTTGGCACTGAACGACGATCCCCGTGGGCAGGTGAGTGATACGCACCGCAGAATCTGTTTTGTTCACATGCTGACCGCCAGCACCTGACGCCCGATACGTGTCCACGCGCAGGTCTTTTTCTTCGATTTCAACTTCGATATTGTCATCGATGACCGGAAAAATCCAGACAGATGCAAAGCTAGTATGGCGCCGGGCACTAGCATCATAGGGCGAGATGCGAACCAAACGGTGAACACCGCTCTCGGTTTTGAGCCAACCATAAGCCTCTGCGCCGTTCACCCGCACCACACTGCTTTTGATACCGGCTTCCTCGCCAATGCTCTCCTCAAGCCATTCAAGTTTATAACCCCGTTTCTCACACCAGCGCACGTACATGCGTTGCAGCATTTGCGCCCAATCTTGCGCTTCCGTACCACCGGCGCCGGCATGAATTTCCAGGTAGCAGTCGTTGCCATCAGCCTCACCGGAGAGCAGCGCTTGAATACGGGCCTTCTCAACGCTCTGGGAGAGGTTCCTGAGCGCCGCCTCCGCCTCACCTATCACTTCTTGATCACCCTCCGCCTCGCCAAGTTCGAGAAGGTCAACATTGTCCGAGAGATCGCGAGAGATGGAGTCCACGGACGCAATCCCATTTTCCAGCCGCGTTCTATCCCGCATCACAGATTGAGCGTGCTTCGGATCATCCCACAGGTTGGGGTCCTCCGCGATCGTGTTTAATTCGTCGAGCTTGCGAACTGATTTATCGTAGTCAAAGTCGCCTCCTCAGCAGCTCTAAAGACTGCTTGATATCTGCGACCTGCTGTTCAACTTCAGCACGCATCCTGCCACTCACCGTTTTCGATCCAACTGCTCGCTTTTAATTGGTTCGTCGCTCATGAGCAAGGATAGAGAGCCTGTCGGCGCAAGAATAGACCGAGGACTAGAATGGCTAGGCGCCAAAAAAATGTGCCTTGACCGCGATCACTGGGCCCGCGCGCATCGCACGGCAATGCTATCAATATAACCCACCGGTCCCAAACGTCGGTGATGGTCTCGCTGGATCGGCTTCGCCGACACCGCTCAGAACTTGCTGACGACCTACGGGGATTGTTCCCGGTTTAAAGGCTTCTAGAATGACGCGGCTGTCGCCTGGCGTCGCCGGCCGCCCCGTTGTGCTGTTGACGCGAACAAGACGAATATCTGGCGGAATGCGGAAAGGAATAGCTGGTTTGCCAGCGAGCGTTTTCGCCATAAATTCTCTAAAAATCGGTGCCGCAACGCTCGCACCCTGCTCCCGTTTTCCAAGAGACCGGGGGGTATCAAAGCCTACAAAAACACCTACTACCAAATCCGGTGAAAAACCCAAAAACCACGTGTCAAGGGCATCATTGGTGGTTCCCGTCTTGCCTGCCAACGGCTTACCCACGGCCTTAATCCCTCGGGCCGTTCCACGCTCGACAGCTCCCTCGAGCATAGAAACCATTTGAAACGCACTAGAGGGCTTTGTTACGACATCTCTTATGTCCGGCACGGTCGGGACCGATTGATCGGTCCAGAAATCTGGCTGGCAATTTGAACAAACTCGAGCGTCGTGCTTGAACACCGTTTTACCTGCACGATCCTGGATCCGGTCGATCAGAGTAGGCCGGATCCTTTTGCCGCCATTGACGAGCATGCCATAAGCCGCTGTCAAGTTAAGTAGGGTGGTTTCCCCCGCTCCCAACGAGATGGAAAGTTGGGGCGGTAACTTTTCTGAGATACCAAATCTTTTCGCGTATTGCGCAACATTTTCTATGCCGACGGTCTGCGCGAGCCTAACTGTCATCAAATTTCGAGATTTTTCAATTCCGAGCCGCATGGTACTGGGACCATAAAATTTTTTGGTGTAGTTCGCCGGCCGCCATTTTGGCAATCCCGGCCCTTGATCAATCACGAAGGGCGCATCCAATATTAGCGTCGAAGGCGTAAACCCTTTATCCAGGGCTGCCAAATAGACAAACGGTTTGAAGGCTGAGCCTGGCTGCCGGCGTGCCTGAACCGCACGGTTGAACTGACTTTTATCATAATCATAGCCACCAACCATGGCCAACACGCGACCGGTATGGGGATCCATCGCAATCAGAGCGCCCTCAACCTCTGGAATCTGACGCAGGGCGTACCGGCTACCCGCAAGCGCAGAGTTGTCATTAACAGTGGTGATGTCCTCCACGACAATCACAGCGCCGGCCTGGAGCACACGCGCCGCGCTTTTGACCCGCGGGCCGAGCTTTTCGCCCTCAAGCCACTGTCGCGCCCATTTAAGATCTTCCAATAGTATGGTCCCCAAACTTCCGTCACCAAGGCCGATCTCAACACGGGCCTCCGTCGCGCTTAAGACCACCGCCAGCTGCCAGGAGCCAAGCCCTTTTGGTTGTTTGAGAGACGTTAGAGCATCTAACCAGCCGCGAGAGACATCAATGGTGTTTATTGGCCCCCGCCACCCGTGTCGTCGGTCATACGCTTCCAGCCCGCTTTGAAGCGCTCGAACGGCTATTCTCTGATGCTGCGGGTTCAGCGTCGTCCTTACTGACAGTCCACCTTTATAGAGTTCCTCCTCCCCATAGCGTGCCACGAGTTCCCGGCGCACCTCTTCCGCATAATATTTTGCCTGGACGTATTCCGTTTCATCCCGTTTGCGAACGAGCAATGGCTGCGACCGGGCATCTTGAGCCTGCGCCGGCGTAATAACCCCGTCTTCCAGCATCCGTCCAATCACCCAATCCCGTCGCCCCCTCGCTGCCACAGGCCGTTTATATGGATTATAATTATTGGGAGCTTTAGGGAGAGCCGCAATGAACGCGGCTTCGGCAATGGTCAAACGATCCAGAGATTTGTTGAAATAGTTAAGCGCCGCTGCAGCGACACCGTAAGATCCGAACCCAAGGTATATTTCGTTGAGATAGAGTTCGAGAATTCGATCTTTAGACAACGCCCGTTCAATCCGGAAAGCGAGGATCGCTTCCTTTACTTTACGTTCCATCGTAACATCCGACGTAAGTAAAAAGTTCTTGGCCACTTGCTGAGTGATCGTTGAAGCACCAACGAGCCGACGGCCCGTCGTAATATTCTTAACATTGGTCAGTATCGCCCGCGCTACGCCAATGAAATCAACGCCGGGATGATAATAGAAGTTTTTGTCTTCCGCCGACAACATGGCTTGGACAACGAGTTTTGGAATAGCGCTTCCTGGCACGAAAACCCTTTTCTGGATGGCGTACTCCACAAGCAAACGGCCATCCCCCGCCTGGACGCGGGTCATCACGGGCGGTTTATAGTCTGCCAGCTGCCTATAGTCAGGCAGGCCACGGCCAAAAGTGTAGAATATGTAAATGCCGCCTGCGGCACCAACGACGGTCAATATAATGAGTGTGCTGACGAAAAAGAAAAACGTTCTTATCATGATTTTTCTCAACTATTTCGCCTTAAAATATGGCGCAATTAGGGCACAGCCCATCTTGAAAGATGATGTTGCTCGAATCAGCGGTAAATTGAAGATTTTTGCCATTTACGCTTAACCACAATAAATTTCCGCCCTTTTATTCCACCGGATTGAAGTATTCGTCAACGGCCCGGTAAAGAGCATCAGCCACTTTGGTCCGGTGGGTTCCACTGAGCAAAGCCCTGGCATCGCGTTCATTAGATAGAAATCCGAGCTCGACCAGCACAGAGGGAACGTCAGGTGCTTTAAGAACAGCGAAACCAGCGAACCGGTGGCTGTTAGGTAAAAGCGGGCCAACACCCGACATTTTATCAACGAGGACACTGGCAAACCTGGAGGACTCATTCATGGACTCTCGTTGAGCAAGGTCGATCAGGATATCAGTGACCTCCTTCGAATTCGCACTAAGATCGACGCCCGCGATGAGGTCAGACTTGTTTTCTTTTTCTGCTAATGCAGCAGCTTCCTTGTCAGAAGCTCGTTCCGACAATGTATATACAGACATACCCCGAACCTTTCTACTTTTGGTGGCGTCGGCATGAAGAGAGACAAACAACTCTGCATTCTTGGACCGCGCGAATGCGATGCGATCCCGTAACCGAACAAACACGTCACGGTCGCGGGTCAGAAAAACTTTGTACCGTCCGCTTTGTTCCAATCGTTTCTTAAAGACCTTCGCGGCTGCCAATACCACGTGCTTTTCGAGGATCCCGTTGCGCGTTACGGCTCCTGGATCAACGCCACCGTGACCTGGATCAATTACGACCACTCGTTTGTTGAAATTCATGGGATCGGGTTTTCGGCCCGGTGGCCCCAGTAAAGCCTCTCGTGCCGGCGGCACGTGAGGTTTTACCGTATGGCGAGATGTTTGCTCATTGGAGGTCATATTAATGTGGCTCGTCTTAACAATGTCTAAAACCAGTCGGTACGGTTTCCCCCCGGCGGGGGGAAGGATAAACGAATTCTTCACCCGCGCAGGCATATCTAAATCAAGGACAATTCTCGAGGCAGTCGAACTGAACAGACCATATCTCAGGCCGCTCACCAAACCCGTCCGATGAAAATCCAGCCGAGGTTTCGCCCGCCACTTCATTGCTGGCAAATCAACGACCAACCGGTAGGGCGAGATCATCGGAAAGATTCGGAAATCGACCCTGTCGGACAGTTCAATAACGATCCGGGTTTTATCTACATGTACTCCAAGGCGCACCGCAGACACCGTTGGTTCCGACCGAACAGGTATTACTGAGGCTACTGTAAGACCGCTGATCCAAAAGAGTACCGCAAAGTTTCTGAAAAGAAGTCGTTTTGTCATCGCCCGCACAATGTTTCTTTTTACGGAAGACACTGCAGCTTTTCAGGACATTACACGTTCAGGCATGTCCCCGTCTGCTTCGGTCTGCACCCGCCGAACTCTGCTGATATGCCTTAATAATGATTGTCGAATGAAAATCCTACGGTTATGTTAATTACGGAAAAGTTAAATCGGAGGAGAAAGCGCGGCTGGCGCATGGGTTCCAATGTGTTCCGCGTTTTCAATTTGACGGCAGCAAGAGCATATATTTGCCGCTTTCTTCCGAACATATAATGGTGATTGAACAGACTATGCTGGTGATAGCAGCCCGAAACAATGCACGAGACTCGGTCCGTAACTTAGTTGCGGACGGTTCGAGTAATGCGCACGTGAGACGGTTCGTCGGCGCCACCAGCTCATTTGAACGAGTCTCCCTTTCGTGTTTGTCCTACAATGGACACAGGAACCGGGGAGCAAGGAGTTTTAAGGTACATGGCTACAAAACGAATGTTAATCGATGCGGCCCACCAGGAAGAGACCCGGGTTGCGTTACTGAACGGGACCCAGCTTGAAGAGCTGGACGTCGAATCTGCCGCACGCAGGCAGCTAAAAGGCAAAATATATCTTGCAAAAGTGACCAGGGTCGAACCGTCCCTGCAAGCTGCCTTTGTAGATTATGGTGGCAACCGACACGGCTTTCTGGCGTTTAGTGAAATCCACCCGGATTACTATCAAATCCCTGTTGCTGACCGGGAACAGTTGATCGCGGAGGACGAGCAAGCACGGGAGGCAGACACTGAGTCGGACGACGATGACGACGACGGTGAGGAAGGGTTGAGCGGCAAAGCCATTGAGACCCTTGGAGGGGATGACATCGATGAGGGCCATGACCGCCGCCGCAACAAACCGGTTCGCCGTTATAAAATTCAGGAGGTTATTAAACGGCGCCAAATTATGCTGGTGCAGGTCGTTAAGGAAGAACGCGGCAATAAAGGTGCGGCTCTCACAACCTACCTGTCGCTGGCGGGACGCTATTGCGTATTGATGCCCAACACCGGCAAGGGTGGTGGAATTTCAAGAAAGATAGGTAGTGGGGCCGACAGAAAACGTCTCAAGACCATTGTAAACGACCTGAAAATTCCGGACGGTATGGCTGTTATCGTTCGGACGGCAGGCGCTGAGCGGGGCAAGGCAGAAATCAAGAGGGATTTCGAGTATCTGATTCGGCTCTGGAACGATGTGAGAGAACTTACGCTAGCCTCCACCGCGCCGGCCCTCATCCATGAGGAAGCCAACATAATTAAACGGGCCTTGCGGGATATGTACACTCGGGACGTAGACGAAATTTTTGTCGAAGGGGACGAAGGCTACCGGATGGCCAAGGATTTGATGAAGCTGCTGGTGCCAAGCCACGCCAAACGGGTACAACCCTATAAAGACCCGATTGTTCCTGTCTTCAGCCGGTATAATATCGAAAACCAACTTGAGTCCATGATTGGACAGGAAGTCCAGCTAAAATCCGGTGGATATATTGTTATCAATGCCACAGAAGCGCTTGTAGCCGTGGACGTAAACTCGGGGCGGTCAACGCGGGGCCGAAATATCGAGGAAACAGCCCTTAAGACAAATCTAGAGGCCGCGACGGAAATCGCACGGCAGCTTCGGCTCAGGGATATGGCCGGGCTGATAGTAATAGATTTCATTGATATGGATTTCCACCGCAACCAAACGGCTGTCGAGCGGCGGCTCAAAGAAGGTATGCGCCGCGACCGTGCCCGTATCCAGATCGGACGGATCAGTCCCTTCGGTCTACTGGAATTATCACGGCAACGGCTACGTCCGAGCATTACTGAAACGACGACCGATGTATGTCCGCATTGCGCGGGATCTGGCATACTACGCTCAACAGAATCCACTGCGCTCCACGTTCTGAGAGGAATCGAGGAAGAGTGTGCCAAAAAACCCGCCACCATGATGACTGTCGCCATGCAATCGTCAGCGGCGCTGTATGTCCTTAATCACAAGCGGGGAGCCCTCGCCGAAATTGAGAAGAAATTTGATGCAAAGATTGATATCTCAGTGGACGACAGTCTGATCCCGCCGAATTTTGCTATCCAAAGAATCAAGACAAATAACGATGATCGGGAAATCAGTGGCGGCGGCGCATCAGACGGTGATCGAGAAAATTGCGATGACGAACCCAAACGCCGAAAACGT
>PBNV01000007.1 GCA_002723345.1 Rhodospirillaceae bacterium | reverse complement strand
CCATAGATGGTGGTGAGGGATCAGATAATTTAGATGGCGGCGCTGGTAATGATACGGTCACCTTTGCTCTTGAAGGCGGTTCTGGAGGTATCGTCTTGGATCTCGAAACTGGTCAAGCGACAAATACCAATGGCGCCCCCGAGATCATCCTCAATTTTGAGAACGTGATCGCTAGCGAAAACAATGACACAATTTATGGCACCGAGGAGAGAAATGAGATCAATAGTCTCAACGGGGATGATACCATTTACGCTCGCGGCGGTGATGATATCATCCAGGTCGGTCTTGGTGACTATCTGATTAATGGGGGTGATGGTGCGGATACAGTTGATTACAGTTCGATAAATTTGGATGCTCACATTGACTTATTAACTGGCCTGGTTAGTAAGTCCGACACTTCCTCAGACATCCTTATCAATATTGAAAATATTATTGGCGCCCGAGGGGATGATGTAATTATAGGAAATGCGAGCAACAACTGGCTCTCCGGGGTAGAGGGTGATGATTTGATTGACGGGGGAGATGGCTTTGATACCGCTGTCTTTCATGGAGATATGGATGGTTATGCGATAGATTTTGTTCTTGGCACCGTCACCGATATTGATACCACAGATGGGAACTTCGGGACGGACACTCTCATCGGCGTGGAGGCTCTCAGCTTTACCACCGGCGACACAATCAGCTACCCGGTCGAGACCGTTCTCGGTGTCGAAACACTCAGTGAGGCCAGCGTCGATGTTCCCCAAGTTGACGCCGTTGAGCTCGTAGGAGGTGTAGATGAGGGTAACAGCTATGCCATAACGGTGAATGGCGAGACAGTGAGCTACACTGCGCAGGCCGGCGACACCCTGTCATCGGTCCGCACTAATCTTGTCGATGCAATAAATGCAGATGATAGATTTATGTCCGTGGTTAGCGCGCAGAATACAGCACAGGCGGGAACCATGCTTCTCACTGGTGTGATCGCCGGTATGGTTTTGACAACCACGGTCATTGCCACCAACCAAGGCACCGATGCTGACGATGGGGCCACTGTAGAAACCGTTAGCCCACCTGAAGCGCCGGCGCACCAAGTAACAGTATTAACGGTCGATGTTACACCGAACGTGGGCGACCATTATACCGTGACAATTGACACAACGACATTCGGTCACCTGGTTGTCGAAGGTGAAGGGATCGAACAAGTCCGTGATGCGTTATTGTTGCAAATGGCATCCCTCCCGGTTGCGACGGCCGAGGCAGGCGCGGCAGCCGGTGAAATAATCTTGCAAGGTAAGCATCTCGGTGTTGGTTTCCAAGTGGGGGATACGAACGAGGACATGCCTCTGGATACGCCCGTCTCCAATATTGATGTTATAAACGAAATTGATGAGCCCCTCTTTAATGGTCCTGTGGATGATATACTCCTTGGTGGAGCGGGAGATGACACGCTGACTTATGTGTCCGGTATTAACATTCTTGACGGAGGTGCTGGGGTGGATGTTGCATCCTTTGAACAGCTCTCAGGAACCCCGGTCATTGTTGATCTTCGCAACAATCAGTTCGTGATCAATGGTAACGTCTCCCAAATCATTGATGTTGAGATTGTGCGGGGTTCCCATCAATCCGATAACCTGACCGGTGATCAGGAGAATAATGGCATTTATGGTCTCGATGGCGACGACACCCTCCTGGGAGGGGCTGGGATTGATCACCTATACGGCGGGTCCGGATCTGACGTCTTTAAATTTTCCGCGCTGGAGGACATGAGCGTCGGAGAAGGCGCTCGAGATATTATTTTTGACTTTGATTCTGGAACGGACGTTACCTCAAATGACCTGATTGACCTTACAGGGGTGGTTGGCCCGGAGTTCACCTTCCTCAACGAGGCTGCATTTTCGAGCGATGGAACTATTCCTCAAGTCCGGGTCGAGCGGAGTGCAGCTTCAAGCCTGGTCCAGATTGATCTGGATAATGACGCCCAGGCCGATGCCGAGATAGAATTGTCAGGGAACGACGGTGCGGGCCTGAACCAGGATGATTTCATGGTCGGTTAAAAAACCAGCTTTTAAACCAGTTGATTCGAGGACTGAAGTCAATATGTCCGCTAGCGACTAACGAACTGTTTTAACGGTTTGTGGCGATCGACCACAAGGATCCTTGACCTGATGTTTCCCAAAGAAGTTATAGCCTTTCACGCTGCTGTTTTTATGTCTAACTGTTCCGAGACACCCAGCCAAAATCGCGTGCGCACCCGCAGGGCCTGTATACCTGTGTGCTCAGCCTCAGCGTGCCTATCAGCATTGTCATCGCACAATCTGTCCAGGAGACGAAGCGCTAATTCTCCGTGTCCCGGAGTGTCCTCTACCCCGCCGTCGACTTCAATATGGCGGGCAAGATAATAGTCAAAAGCGGGGCAATCGCAATTTTTCATTACCTCTGATCGTCTGAGCCGCTGGAACATATCGGGAATGATAGACTCACGTCCGAAGGCAAATGCGGCGCAGACCACCCATGGTTTATTGGATCTGATGACATCGAATGTGTGCCTAACAAATTGGTCGATCGACACCGGAAGGCTGGCTTCGTCCAAAGCTTTATCAACGCCCATTTGGCCAACGGATCCCAAGAATGTCTCGACCTGGGATGTATCGGCGCCCACTTCACGCATGGCATCTAAATACAATTCGAAGTGGGACAAGGTGTTATGTCCATCCGGGCCGTAATCGCTCTCTTCACATAGAACGATCTCGTTGATCATTCGAGCTCCTTCACTGTCGCACGGAGGCAACCAAGCGGCTGGGGCCGGAGCGACTTCCCGTTGTAGGGCTTTCACGAGGGACATAAAGTCCCAGACAGCAAAAACATGATGCTCCATCAATGTTCGTAGGCCTGCAATGGACTTGATCGAATTAGGTTGGAAGATTGAAGAATTAAGAAGCTCAAATCGAGCTTGGGCGAGATCATTCATGACATCAACCATTTTCATAAACCGGGTAAAATCCCCTCTGCGATAACGTAGGTAGGAAAAACTTAATCGCAATACCGGTAAACCACAAATTCCCGGCACAGTGTTATTCTAAATTTAACGTAGGTTTCAGGCGCGGTGTGCTTCCAGGATGATGCGGTATCATTTGATTATCTCTGTTGAACGTCGGGTGGCGTTCTCGCGGCTTTAGTCTCTCGTTGGGTAATGTAATACCCAGAAACGAAAATGATTACGGCACCGAACCAAGACCAAGTATCTAGAACCTCCGCAAATAGAATAAAGCCGATAGCGGCTGCAATTGGCAAGCGAAGAAAATCAAACGGCATGACCGCGCTTGCATCGGTATTTTTGAAAGACCGCGCTTGGCAATAATGTGCTGACCAGCCTGTCAAAGCCATGACGCCAAGCGGGATTATATCCTCCCAGTCCGGTGTCACCCATGAGAGGATGGCTGGAATAATGGCGATGGGAAGCATCAAGATATTGAGCCAGAACACCGTGACACTGGCATCATCGGTCCGGGTAAGAATTTTGACGCACAGCCAAGCAGCGGCATAAAGCGCCGAAGAGAGAAACACCAAAAATATGGGCCAGCTTATCTCAGTAAAGCCGGGGCGGATAATCACAAGTGCCCCGAGAAAACCAAGCAGGGTTGCAGCTCCCCGATGGTGGCCAATGGTCTCTTTAAGGATCAGGCCCGCGCCGATAGTAGTAAAAATTGGAATAAGGAACGTTAGGGCGATGACTTCCGCCACTGGGGAAGCTGAGAGGGCGTAGTAAAGGGCGGCCATCGCCATGGTGCCGAACAGGGCGCGGGTGAAATGCATCGACATTCGAGTGGTTTTCAATTTTTTGAGACCTTCTCGACTCACCAAAGGTATAATTATGATCAGCCCAATCAGAGCACGCACAAAGACCAACTCGAAAGCGTCAAACTTGCCGTCCAAATAGCGCACAGAAACTGCCATGGTTGCGAAGGACATTGCCGCCAAACACGCCCAGATGGCACTTTGGAAAAAAGGAGTGGGGGAATCTATTTGCAACATAGATGTGCTTTATGGCGCGTATTGTTGTCTCTCGCAATGCCCGTGGGCACTGAGTTTAAAGTAAATACCTAAGTGTTGGGGCGCCTCGCCCACCTGGCGCACGCCAAGTTACGGAAACGTTTTCGGTCAGGGACAGACCTTAAGCCAAATGCATCGACAAAGGTGCAGCAATAAAGCGTGGAAACGGGGATTTCCATTGATTGACGGCCCGAATTAATTTTCTAAAAATGACCAGATAATAGGAAGATATGGGAAGATCTGTATGTGCAGTAATAAGTTGTCGCCTGATGACATTCGGCAATGGCACGAGGATGGCATCGTTTGTTTGCGGGGTGTTTTTGACCAGGGATGGATGGATATTCTGGAAACCGGTTTCGAAAATGCCTGCAGAAATCCAAGTGCCCTTGCAAAGGATTACGCAAAAGACGGGAAAGGAAGTTTTCTTACAGATCATGGCATGTATCGTCGGGTCGAGGAGCTGCACAACTTTATTTTCGAATCGCCTGTCGCAGAGCTCGCCGCAGGTTTGATGGGGGCAGACACGGTGAATTTGATTGATGATCACCTGTTACTCAAAGAACCCGGGACGGATAATCCCACCTATTGGCACCAAGACCAACCTTACTTCAATTTTGCCGGCGAAGATTTTGTGTCTCTCTGGATACCAATCGACCCGGTAGATGAGAATAACGGGACAATGAGGTTCGTTAAAGGCTCGCACCTCTGGGGTAAACAATTTCACCCGGTTCGCATTGGGCTGGGCGAAGTTGTCGAGGAAGCGGAAGACTTTGATGGCCTCGCGCCAGACATCGATGGTCATCAGGGTAGATATGACGTCCTTTCTTGGAGTTTATCACCGGGCGATTGTTTCGCTTTTCATGGTAAAATGCTCCACGCCGCTTTTGCCAATTCGACTGTTCATAAACGTCGTCGTGCTTATTCATTGCGCCTAACCGGCGACGATATTGTCTGGCATCTCAATAGCTATGCACCCACAGAGACGAAGCTTCCAAACTTGGTGCAAGGTGGGCCAATCACATGCGACGAATACCCAAAAATTTGGCCTTAAGTGGCAGTGTAAGTAAAATTAGTTTGCCACAATTGAAAAGTTATTATGTCCCTTGCTTGACTACCCCTTGTCAATACAATGGCCACCTATTTCAGCCGGAGCGTTTGTTAGGAGAGAAGTTGTAAGATGGTGCCGCTGGAGAGAATTGAACTCTCGACCTCACCCTTCTGCGGTTGCAGCCTTTCGGCCTGCGAGCAACGCTCGTTTTAACCGTTGGACTTTCTCTTAGCCATAGAATTCTCATTCCGTAGGCTCCCACCGTCAAGTCTCTGCACGTTCCCCAGTATGGGGCTTCGCTCAGGATTGGCTTAGACAGTTGTCCTTAGCTTTCCCTGAGTTTGATGGGTGTTCATCTCAGTCTTTCGACTAAGAGAGGCAATATTTACCAAGGGTGCGCTCTACCCCTGAGCTACAGCGGCACTAATTTGTTTTATATTCTATATTGGCCGTTACGCAACAGCTTTGTAACGACCAACAACCAAGCGTGGCTGCTTTTTTTTGCATTGTTAAGCCGCGATAAGCAGGTCTGTTCATAATCTTAATCGGAGCAAAACTTTTCTACAAAACTTTTCCAAAAGAGCAGGATGGTTTACTAAGAACACCCCCGTTTCAGACAACAAACATATGTGTATCTTACATGGAAAAAAACCCGTTAAAAACACCCGCCGCTGAAATCGAAAAGAAAGTGGATCTGGCTGCACAAAAAGAGGAGCGTTTGGCCCGAGCATTGCGCGAGAATCTAAAACGCCGAAAAGCGTTTAAAGAGAACGCTACCAAACGAGGCGATACCTAGTAGTGTGATAAGGTCGAGATTTGAAGGTCAAGGAACGAGACGCCATGTCAAATCCCCAACTCATATACACTATGCAGGTACTATCTAATACAAAAGGATATCGATGGATCGAATACGAATACTGGGCGGCAAGCCGCTAATTGGAACTATTTTGATCGGTGGGGCGAAAAACGCCGCACTCCCCCTCCTCGCAGCATCTTTGTTGACATCAAAGACGTTGCGTTTGACCAATCTACCCAATTTGGCTGATATCACTACTATGGTGCATCTGCTTGCCGAACTTGGTGTCAGTGTGAGCAGGCCTAGAAACGAATCAAATGGGAGGCATGTTGCTAGGACGATCTCTCTGACGGCTGCTGAACCAAAGGAGAAAACGGCCCCCTATAATCTCGTGAGAAGGATGAGAGCGTCCGTCCTAGTGCTGGGTCCTCTGTTAGCGCGCTGGGGAGAGGCCAGGGTCTCACTACCCGGTGGCTGCGCCATTGGAACACGACCCGTGGATTTGCACCTGGATGCCCTTAGGTCACTCGGCGCTGAAATTGAGTTGGAAGAGGGCTATATCCGGGCTATCGCTCGCCGAGGACTGAAGGGCAATAAAGTGCATTTCCCATCAGTTTCCGTGGGGGCGACGGAAAACGCTCTGATGGCAGCAGTTTTGGCAGATGGCGAGACCATAATTTCAAACGCGGCCAGGGAACCGGAAGTAGTTGACCTCGCCCATTGTCTGGTTGCCATGGGCGCAAAAATATCAGGCGTGGGTACAGATACCTTATCCGTGAGTGGTGTATCTCAGCTGGATGGAGCGGAGCATCGCGTAATTCCAGACCGCATCGAGACCGGAACGTATGCCGTAGCCGCTGCTATCACTGGGGGGGATGTTCTGCTGGAAGGAAGCCACCTGGGGTTAATCGGGGCGGTCTCGGATACGCTGTCCAAGGCCGGTGTTGCAGTCACTAAAGAGCACGCTGGGATCCGTGTTCGGCGACAAGCTGAACATACCTTGGGAACAGATGTGATGACTGATCCCTATCCTGGATTTCCAACCGACATGCAGGCGCAATTAATGGCGCTTCTATCGGTCTCGAGAGGTGCCTCCATGGTCACCGAGTCGATATTTGAGAATCGCTTTATGCATGTGCCGGAGTTGTGCCGCATGGGGGCAGATATCAATGTACATGGTTCTTCGGCGATCATCCGGGGGGTCCCAGAGTTGTCTGGTGCACCACTGATGGCTACCGATCTGAGGGCATCGGTTTCTCTGATTTTGGCGGGTCTGGCGGCAAAGGGAGAGACCATCGTCAATCGCGTGTATCACTTGGACCGAGGCTATGAGCGCGTGGAAGATAAGCTTGCTGCTTGTGGCGCCGATATTGAGCGCGTAACCGAAGATCAGGAATAACAAACACAACAGGCTAGACGCAAGACCTCACATGGGGTCCAGCCTGTAGCCGAAACGGTAATGGATGTCCTGGTCTTCTTGATGAAAACCCGTTAAGTACTCTACTTTTGTCCTAGCACTGGAGTGAACCCCTTGTTGGCCAATGATAAACTGATCCTGGCGCTGCCCAAAGGACGGATTTTAAATGACGTTATGCCGCTTGTTCGCAAGGCAGGTATTGAACCGGAAGCTGCGTTCAATGACCCTGACGCACGTCAACTGAACTTTGCTACCAACAATCCAGGACTCGAGGTTATTCGCGCCCGTAGCATTGACATGGCGACCCTTCTTTCCTTTGGCGCTGCCCATTTCGGTGTGGCCGGTGCCGATGTCCTGATGGAGTTTGATTCCCGCGAGATTTATGCGCCGCTGGACTTGAAGGTTGGGTATTGCCGGATGGTCGTAGCGCAGCCCGAGGATTCCGCCCAAGAGGATAATCCCGCCCGGTGGAGTCATATACGTGTTGCGACAAAGTATCCAGAGATTACAAAACGACACTTCGCCGAGAGGGGGGTTCAGGCGGAATGCATCAAGTTGAACGGTGCGATAGAGATCGCACCATCGCTCGGACTTTGTCGCCGGATTGTGGACCTCGTCTCAACAGGATCCACCTTGAGAGCAAACGGCCTCGTCGAGGTAGAGGAGATCGCCACCATTACGTCACGCCTTGCCGTCAACCGAACAGCGATGAAAACTAGGCCCACGGAGCTGACAGGTTGGATCGAACGTTTCCGAGAGGCTGTCCATGACCTTCCGAGCTGACACCCGGACCCCGGACTTTGAAGATCGGCTGAAGACATTCTTGGGCAAGAAACGAGAGATTGCCGAGGATGTGTCAGGTGTTGTCTCGTCAATAATTGAGCGAATTCGAACTGAAGGCGATACGGCTCTGTTTGATCTGACAAAAGAACTTGATGGCCATGAAATTAATGCGGACACAATTCGGGTGAGTCAGTTCGAAATCGAAGAAGCCCTCAGGCTCTGTAACAATGGAACGCTCGACGCACTAGCGTTGGCGGCTGAACGTATCCGTGCATTTCACGAAAAACAGGTACCGTCTGGCCTGGAATATACCGACGAGGCCGGGGTGAAGCTGGGCTACCGTTGGTCACCTGTACAGGCGGCGGGGCTTTATGTGCCAGGCGGTACGGCTTCCTATCCGTCTTCCGTTTTGATGAACGCCCTGCCGGCTAAGGTAGCGGGTGTTGACCGTCTCGCCATGGTGGTCCCAGCATCGGATGGGATACTCAGTCCATATATTCTTGCGGCTGCTCATATCGCTGGCGTTAGTGAAATTTATAGAATTGGTGGGGCGCAAGCCATTGCGGCTTTGGCATATGGTACGACGAGTGTGGCGCCAGTAAATGTCATAGTGGGACCGGGCAATATTTATGTGGCAACGGCAAAACGGAATGTCTTTGGTCAGGTGGGTATTGATATGATTGCTGGCCCGTCCGAAATTCTGGTGGTGGCGGATCGTCAGAATAAGCCAGGCTGGATTGCAGCAGATCTCCTCTCTCAGGCTGAGCATGACGCCAATGCCCAGTCAATCCTAATCACAGACGATGCCGCCTTTGCTGACGCTGTTTGTGAGGCTGTTGAGAGTCATCTGGAGACATTGTCGCGTGAGAATATTGCTCGGAAAAGCTGGACCTCTTACGGGGTGGTCATCGTCGTGAGCGATATGGAAGAAGCGCTTCCCATCATAGATTACATTGCGCCGGAGCATCTTGAACTCGCTGTGGAAGCTCCGGAGGCTTTGGCGAACAAAATTCGTAATGCGGGCGCTATATTTCTTGGGCGGTATACGCCAGAGGCGCTCGGCGATTATATTGCTGGTCCCAACCACGTGCTGCCGACGGACCGAAGCGCTAAGTTTTCGTCGGGTCTTGGTGTATTTAATTTTATGAAAAGAACATCCTTGATTGGCGCATCTCTGGAGTCTCTGCGAAAGGTAGGACCCGCAGCGGTAACATTGGCCGAAGCAGAGGGGCTCGGCGCGCATGCGGCGTCCGTATCTATCAGGTTGGCGTCGAACTCAGATGAGTAGCCAGCATGGACGATCAAAAAAGAATTGTTAATGTCTTTTTGGATCATAAGACTGTGGTGCGCCGACATCCGGAGATTGACCATGACCGTGCCGTCGCTATTTTCGACCTGTTGGATGAGAATTTCTTCGACCTCGTTGAAGGGCCTAATGGGCCGTATAATCTTCACCTTAGTGTTGAGGAAAACCGGCTTCTTTTTGGCGTTTGCGATGAAGCCGATTATTCGGTGACGGATTTTAGTCTTCCGATCTCAAATTTCAGGTCTATCATTAAAGACTATTTTGTGGTTTGTGACAGCTATTACGATGCGATTAAAACTGCGACCCCATCCCGGATAGAGGCCATCGATATGGGGCGCAGGGGACTTCACAACGAGGGGTCTCAAGCGCTTCAAGACAGACTGGCACCTCATGTTAAAATTGATTTTGATACCGCGCGGCGCTTGTTCACGCTTATCTGTGTCTTACATCAGCGTTAATGAAATATGCCTGGTCAACCGACATCTGTCTTATTTGCCTGCACATTCAACACCGTGCGCTCGCCCATGGCAGAAGGGATTCTTAAGTGGCTTCATGGTGAACATATATATGTAGACTCGGTCGGCGTTCGGGCCGGCGAACTAAATGGATTCATGGTCGAGGTTATGGGGGAGGTCGATATCGATCTATCGGCGCACCAAACCAAGACATTTCAGGTTCTAAATGATACATCTTTTGATTTGGTTGTGTCGCTCTCTCCCGAGGCCCAACACTCGGCGGTGGAACTGACCCGCTGGATGGCATGTGAGGTTGAATACTGGCCAACCATTAATCCCGAAATATTCTCGGGCACTCGTGACCAATTGATTGAGCAATATCGTGGTCTGAGAGATGAGCTCATTGAACGCGTAGCTAACAGATTTTCGGCTTGATTAGGGAAACGGGCGAAAAAGCTTGATTTATAATGCCATCCCCATCAGGTTTGGCACAACTCGATCCAAAAAAGGATGATCCATGGCGAAAGAAGAACTGTTAGAATTTGAAGGAACTGTGACGGAGCTACTGCCAAATGCGATGTTCCGTGTGAAGCTAGATAATGAGCATGAAATTCTCGCTCATACAGCCGGTAAAATGAGAAAACACCGGATCCGGGTTCTGGCGGGAGATCGTGTGAACGTCGAAATGACCCCTTACGACCTCACTAAGGGCCGCATAACTTTCAGATTTAAATAGTTTCTCTTTGTCGGTCGATGGATCACTGACCGATGATTAACCCAACCCCCCCCTGCTCTCAGTTGGTGCTGGCCTCGGCCTCTCCGCGTCGCATTGACCTTCTGAAACAAATTGGTGTCGTGCCGGATAAAGTCGTTCCGGCAAATGTTGATGAAACGCCCACCAAACAGGAGCTTCCTCGCCTCTTAGCGGAGCGGCTTGCCCGGGCAAAGGCTGAGGCGGTTCATGGTTTGGGACCAGGAAGTTTAGTCCTGGCGGCCGATACTGTGGTGGCCTGTGGCAGACGGATTTTAGGAAAGCCTAAGGATGCGGGCGAGGCGAAAAAATACCTTAAGCTTTTATCCGGACGGCGTCACCGTGTTTTTGGTGGCGTATGCGTAATCGATGGAGAAGCCATTCTCCGGACCCGGGTGGTGATGACAACAGTACAGTTTAAATCCCTGACCGAACAGGAAATGTGTGCCTATCTGGAAAGCAGAGAATGGCAGGACAAAGCGGGAGCCTACGCTATTCAAGGGGTAGCCGGCGGCTTCGTTAAAAGGCTCTCGGGATCCTATCCTAATGTGGTTGGGTTGCCGCTTTATGAGACCGCCAATTTATTGAGGGCGGCCGGCTACCCTATTCTATGAGCAACGAGATATTTGTCCGGGTGGGGCCAGGAGAAACACGCTATGCGATGACTACTGAGGGTCTTCTTACGCGTCAATTTATTCACCGAGCGGGGGCAACGGCTTCGCTCGGAGCCGTTTACAGAGGTCGGATCATAAAGATTCACCACGGTCTTAATGCCGCTTTTGTTGATTTGGGGTCAGAAAAAGAGGGATTTCTGCCATCTGCAGATGCACAAGTCTTCGATCCAGCAAGGGAGAAACCCAAGCCGATTTCAACTCTTTTCTCTGAAGGACAAACGGTCGTCGTCCAGGTCCAAAGCGAGGGCTATGAAGAAAAAGGACCGCGGCTTACCACGCGACTAAATGTGGCCTCTCATCACCTAGTTCTGAAACCCTCACAGCCCGGAATCTTCCTTTCCAAAAAGATCGACGATGAAGACGATCGTGCGCGGTTACAAGAATTATTGTCCGCTAAATTGCCCTTGGATTGCGGCGTAATTGTTAGAACGGAAGCTCGAGAGGCTGATGCTGAACATTTATTAACAGAAATCGGCCAGTTGAGCCAAAAATGGTTAGCTGTTCTCGATACTGACACGATCAGAGATGCGCCATCCCTGCTCATGGATCCGCCGTCGCCTATCGAGTATCTGCTCGCGGCAACTGGCGGACCATGTGACAAAATTGTGACAAACACCACGGGCATGCAACTTTTCCTGTCTGATGTTATTGAAAATCTCTATCCTGCAAGGATCGGCAAAGTCGTAAGCTCTAAAGATCAACGAGATATCTTTGAGACCTATGACCTCCTGGACCAATGGGCGGCACTGTATGAGCCTTCGGTTTTGCTACCGTCTGGCGGCAAAGTCATTATTGATGAAGCAGCAGCAGTTACGGCCATCGATGTGGATAGCGGCGGCGGGTTTTCGTCACGCAGGGGAGAAGACTTCTCGCTCGCCACCAACCTTGAAGCGGCCGCGGAAATTGGCCGTCAAATTCAATTGAGGGAACTGGCAGGGCAGATTATTATCGATTTTCTGCCATTAAAGCGCAAAGAAAACCAAAACAGCGTGAAGAGAGTTTTGAGTCAGTCCTTTGGAAGCGCTGACCGCGAGGTCCGCTTTTTGGGTTTCTCGGCAATGGGTTTGTTTGAATTAACCCGCCGCCGGCGCAGGAACAGTTTTCGTGATCTGAATCTGACCCAGGGTTCCTCGGCGCGGCAGCCTTTAAGCATCGCCTACGACATCCTCTACCGCTTGAAGTCTGAAAATAGCGTTCATTCTGGCCAAGCCATACGTGTTCGATGTGCGTCTAGCGTTGCCACTCTTTTACGCCACGGCAAACTGAAGCCCTACTTGGCGGATATTGAAAAACAACTTGTCTACCCCGTTGAGTTTGAAACAGAATCGCGGCATGATTTTGACGCTTTTGATCTGTCGGTGATAAGCTGAATTGCGAGATACGAAATGACAGAAAATATCGTCGATCTAGAATCTGCTAAGGCCCAGCAGCGCGGGAAACGTAGGGTATGTCCGACCTGCGGGGCTCCGTCGGAGGCCAAATATCAGCCATTTTGTTCGGTCCGATGTTGCCAACTGGATTTGGGTCACTGGCTCAACGAAGACTACCGCGTGCCAGTAACCGATTTTGACGATATGAGTGAAGTACTACTGGAGGACAAGAGTTAGCTTATTTTACTGTTCCGTTCCTGGCCTGAAACGAGATCCAATAGGGTCGGTGAATTTTTTAAGCAAGATAGCTGAGACGCCGAAGAATAGCTTTGGAGTGCATAAAAGTACACCGGCAAGACTTTCAACGGCTAAGCGATTAACAGGCTTGTCGTCACAGATGATGTTACAGTTCGGGTACGGTGAGCTGTTTCGCGTCGCTCGCAGGGGACAAAGGAGCGGCTGTCATAGCCTGAAGATCGTCAAACGTCATGTCCCCGATCCATTCGCAAACTTCCAATCCGGAACCCGTGACATCGATAACGGCGAGATCGGTGTAAATTCTTGAGACCGAATTAGCGCCGGTCAGGGGGTAAGTGCATTGTTCTAATATTTTTGGTTCACCGGATTTTGTGCAGTGTTCGGTCATAACAAACACCTGTCTCGCGCCAACGGCCAGATCCATTGCACCTCCAACACCCGGCGGATTGGTGTTATTCAAGGTGGCCCAGTTGGCCAAATCCCCTGTTTGCGAGATTTGAAAAGCCCCCAAAACGCAGATATCCAGGTGTCCGCCCCTAACCATTGCGAAGGAGTCCGTGTGACTAAAATAACTACCGCCATCCAACAATGTCACTGGTTTCTTGCCCGCGTTAATGAGATCCCCGTCCTCCTGGCCGTCCTCCGGAACGGGGCCCATTCCAAGCAAACCGTTCTCACTGTGTATGATAATCTCGCGGCCGTCTGGAAGGTAGTTGGCAACCAATTCGGGCATGCCAATACCCAAGTTGACAAAGCTGCCATCGTCTATGTCCTGGGCAATTCGCCAAGCTATTTGCGAGCGCGTCAATTTGCTGCTCATGTTTGGCCTCCTTCCTTAACAACCCTGTCGACAAAGATGCTGGGTGTGACTACTAGTTCCGGGCTAATTTCTCCTAAATCGACGATTTGTCGCACTTGGGCAATGGTAAGGTCTGCTGCCATGGCCATCGTCGGGCCGAAATTACGGGCTGATTTATTGTATGTCAGATTGCCCCAACGGTCCGCTAAGTCGGCCTTTATCAATGCAACGTCTCCCTTTAACGGGAGTTCGAGGACGTGGAGCTTCCCTTCTATTTCCCGGGTTTCCTTGCCTTTGGCTAGAAGGGTGCCGGCCGATGTTGGCGTGTAAAATCCGCCGATGCCCGCACCGGCAGCCCGCATGCGCTCACTGAGCGTTCCCTGCGGTACAACCTCTAGGTCAATTTTTCCTTGTCCATAAAGTTCTTCAAAGATGACCGAGCCCGAGCTTCTCGGATAGGAGCAGATGATTTTGCTTATGCGTCCCGCTTTCATTAGCGCTGCAAGCCCAAAGTCACCCTCACCTGCATTGTTAGATACGATCGTCAGATCTGTGGCCCCTTGATCAATTAGGGCCTCTAGAAGCGGAATGGGAGAGCCAGCATTACCAAAGCCTCCTACTAGAATAACCGATCCGTCTTGGATGCCTGCGAGCGCTTTTTCAATCGACGCAAAACGTTTATCAATCATTGTTAAGTCCAGAGAAAAAGTTCAAAACAACGAGCTTTACTGCGTATAACACCCAATCCCATTGGTCAAATATCAATACGGCGCTGGACGGGCTTAGCGTTAACTCTACCATGTATTGGTTCGTAGCGCCGGCACGAATCAGCCACGACATCAACAGAAGTGAAGTAGCGGAAAATCGGGACCAGGAGTGTCTTTTCGTATCCATTCCCTGCGACAAACTTCTTGATTTGCTTGGTGCCGCACATTAACAGGCCTTTGAGGGCTAAACGTGACGGTCGGAGACCTAGGCATGGTTAAGGCGGCGATTATCGGTTTGGGATGGTGGGGGCAGCATATTGTTTCCACCCTCCAAAATAAGAGCGAAAAAATCAGGTTTGTGCGCGCCGTCGATCTAAATCTTGCGGCATCTCAGAAAATTGCAGCACAGCACTCCCTTGAGTTATCCCCCGATCTCGGTGATGCTCTGGAAGACGCGGAGGTTGAGGCCATCGTTCTGGCCACGCCCCAAAGTCTGCACGAAGCTCAAATCCTGGCTGCTGCGAGTGCCGGAAAGCACGTGTTCTGCGAAAAGCCGCTTGCGCTAACCCGGGAGAGCGCGGAAAAGGCCGTAGCCGCCTGCGACGCGGCGGGCATTATTTTGGGGCTGGGTCACGAGCGGCGATTTGAGCCGGCCATGATTGAGATTAAAAACCTTATAAAATCAGGTAGCCTTGGAGACATTATGCATGTGGAGGCAAATTTTTCACATGACAAGCTCGCAAATTTACCTGCCGATAACTGGCGTGTGTCCACGAAGGAGAGCCCAGCTGCAGGCATGACGGCGACGGGTATTCATTTGACGGATGCTTACATGAGCATGTTTGGCTCAGTGGAGGAGGTTTATGCTCACACCGCCCGGCGGAATCCAGCAAACCTAAACGGGGATGTTCTCTCCTTTCATGTCAGATTTCGAAGCGGTGCGACCGGCTTTTTTAACTCGGTTTTGGAGACGCCGATCTATCTCCGCTATTGTGTCTTTGGATCAAAGGCCTGGGCAGAGGCAACGGATTACCATCACCCCTCAGAACCCGGACCGACCCGGTTTGCCGTGAGCCGGGAGGAGGGTAAAATAGAAACTAGGACGATGAACTGGGAAGACACCGTCCGGCTAAATTTTGACGCGTTTGCCGAAGCGTGTCTCGGTGGCACTCCGTATCCCTTTACCAACGAAGAAAAAATCCAAAATATCGCGCTTTTCGAAGCGATCTGCCAGTCCGTTGAGAGTGGTCAGCCGGTCAGCTTAAGATAGTATCTCCCGGTTCAACGATTATTCTGCCGGATCAAGTGTCCTTGCGTCCTATTGAAAAGCCTCTAAGACAGAGCCATGCTAAAGCGAAAACAAGTCCAAAGGTTGAAATCAAACATCGGGGGTAGCGTGCTTACCCCGGACGATGCGACGTTTTATACGACGGGTCGGGCGCCGGCCAAAAGCAGAGACGAACAAGTGCACCATACCGCTCAGATTGTTGTACGGCCGTATGATGCTGAAGATGTTATTGCTTCTCTGCGCTTTGCCCAGGAGGTCAACATTGGTGTGGGCGTTATTGGCGGTGGAGGGCATCCATCCAAGTTTGTAGCGGTTGACGACGGGCTGCTCCTGGACATGTCGACCCTGAAAAGTATTCAGGTGAACCCGATAGATCAATGGGCGATTACCCAGACAGGGGTGACGTGGCGGGAATTTGATCAGGTCACTCAGGCATTTGGACTGGCCTGCACGGGGGCGTCTGTTCCGGATGCCGGCGTTGCCGGTCAGACATTGAGTGGTGGTATCGGNTGGCTGCACCGCAGCCAGGGATTAACTTGTGATCACGTCATATCCGCAGAGTTAGCCATCGCGGATGGTTCTCTGATCAATGTCAGTGAAGAGGAAAATCCCGAGCTGCTGTGGGCGCTGAAGGGGGCTGGCCGGCACTTTGGCGTGGTGACGTCCATCGCCTATCAACTGTCGTCGCTGGGCCCTGATGTGCTGGCGGGATACATGACTTATCCATTGGATCAGCTGGGAGATCTCGCCGCGCACCATCGCGCACTCTCTGGCGAATTCCCCGATGTACTTAATACATGGCTCATTGCCGGACGTGACCAAAAGGGAGGGCGCGTCTGCCAACTTGCTATGTTTTATGCGGGCACCCCAGAAGACGGTGAGATCTGGCACCAGAACCTTATCTCATTTTCTCCGCCGATCTCAGACACTGTAAAAGCGATGACTTATCTGGCCTGGCAGGAACACGCGGCGCTAGAATCGGTCTCCGCAGCGGCACGGCGCTGGCACGCCGTGGACCTCGAGACATTTCCCTTGGGAGCCGTTGAACTCTTTCAGTCCAGTCTTGCCGATGCGCCCACGCCCGACTGTCGGGTATGTGTGATCCATCTCGGCGGCGCCCTTCGGCAAAGGGCAGATGAATTATGTGCCGTTGGGCCGATACAAGCTGAAAACAGAATTATCGTCCTGGGTGATGGCCAGGCAGTGNGAGAGGCTGATCTGTGCAGAAATTGGGCCGACCAAGTCCGTGACTCTTTGGTGCACCTGGGCGGGCACATAGCCGATCCTGGTTTCTCTGGGGAAAGCGTTCCCGCCTCCCGCCTTTACAGCAATGCTACACTTGAGCGTCTCCGATCATTGAAGGCGTCGTTTGATCCAGCGGGCCTGTTCGGACCAAGTTTCTGAGAAACTTTAAGCGCTTTCGGATCTTTAAAATTTCTTGACGCGTTAGGCCTTGTCAGTGGCAATAGGGTTTTCTAGCGTTAGCATCAACTGCTCTAGTGCGTCGTAAGGCTGAGCACCTACTAGGCCATACCCGCCCGCGACAAAGGTTGGAACACCAGTGACGCCATATTGTCTCGATTTCTCCCAATCTGCGTCTACCGCCTCCTTTGCGATACGAGCGGAGACGACATTGCGCACATCCTCAACCGGTAGTCCCGCTTTTTCCGCCAACTCCAACAGAGCATCTACATCGCCGATATTCTGGCCGTCGACAAAATAAGCTCGGTAGAGCGCATCATGAATGGCCGAATAATCTTTTCCGCTAGCGGCTTGCTGGTCCGCCCATTTTCCAAGTTCCTGCGCCAGACGACTGTTATAAGTGTGTGTGCGTGGTCCATATTCCAGTCCTTCTGCATCCATCAGTCCTTTCATTCGCAAATACATAGCGTTAATGTCCATATCGCGACCGGCAAAGAGGTCTTCTAATGACTGCCCATGCGGGGGTGTTTCTGGATGTAGAGGGAAGTGAATAAGTGTCACCTCCACGTCGAAATTTTCTTTAAGTTTTTCAATACGCCCGGTACTGAGATAACACCAGGGTCAAACATAGTCGCTGAAAATTTCCAATTTGATCTTTTCGGACATCGCACCCTCCTTTTTAAGACCAGATTTTTTCTACCATGGCATGGTGTTGGCTCTGGAACAACCGACCGGTATGCTATGCTGATGTGTGGGGATGTTCCTTTTCGGAAACGTCTCAGAAGAGCGAGGGCCCTATGATAAGCGACGTGGACATGGACTTGNTGCCGGCTAGTTTATCGGTCCAATTGAAGCTAGCCATTGCGTGCCGCAAATTGGCCCGAGACGGGCACTGTGCAACGCTGGCTGGGCAGATCACCATTCGTCATGATCAAGAAACCTATTGGACGGCTCCTCTAAAGGAAGGTTTTGCCAATGTCACCCAGAGCACTGTCATTCGTGTAAATAATAAGATGGATGTGGTGGAAGGGAACGCCGTTCCCAACCCCGGCATGCAGTTCCATCTCTGGATTTACAAAAGACGGCCCGACGTAAAGGCCATTGTTCACACCCATCCGCCTTTTGCTTCCGCGCTCTCCATGACGGGCAGGGCGCTCGCCGTCGCGCATATGGATGCATCTGTCTTTTATGAAGACTGCGGCCACTTGCAGGTTTGGCCGGGCGTGCCCATTGCCGATGAAGAAGGCCGGCTTATATCGGAAGCTCTGGAAGACAAACGAGCTGTGCTGTTAGACAATCACGGTTTCCTAACTGTTGGAGCGACGCTGGAGGAAGCCGTGTACCTGGCCGTTCTATTTGAGAACGCAGCGCAAATGCAAATGATTGCGGAAGCGACAGGCGCGTTGAAACCCATACGGCCCGGTCCGGCCCAGGACGCGCACGATTTTTTGCTGCAGGCGCAGGTGATCAACGGGACGTTCAATAGTTGGGCGAATGAAATTCTCCGGGTATGTCCGGAAGTGACAACTTAAGAGAGGAAATAAGAACCATGACCATCCAAGAAACGATCGAACAAAAAATCGTCGATGCAATACCCTTGCTTGGACTGGATGTTATCAACGAGAGCCATATGCATAACGTGCCAGCAGGTTCTGAGTCTCATTTCAAGGTGGTTATCATTTCGGATGACTTCCAGGGCCAGCGTCTTGTGCAGCGCCATCAGCGGATCAATCAAATCCTCGCTGATGAGCTGGCGGGGGACGTCCATGCCCTTTCTATTCAAGCGATGACCAGAGAAGAGTGGGATAAAAGAGGCGGACAGATTATGCCCTCTCCCAACTGTCTTGGCGGGAGTAAGCGCGATTCGTCTTGATGGCACGTTAACACGTCACTCGGGGACCTCGCTCTCCTAAAAACGAGTTGCCGCGCAGTTTTTTGACGTAGTCCGTTTTTGTTAGAGGGTCTAGTTACGCGTTTGTAGGGAAATCTTTGACCCAAATGGTGTTATGTTGCGCCGCGACTGAGGCGCCGGTATCCCAGTCTGCGCGCTCCTCCTCAGATAGTGCCGTCATATCAGCAAACATCGCTTCCGTGGTGCCGGGGCTGTAGACCATCAGCATGTGGACGCCCTCCTCACCGGCAATTACTTGGTGCGGCGTTCCTGGCGGGATATGGAACAAGTCCCCTTCTTTGNCATCAAACTCATCGTCGCCGAGGAGGAATTTAGCGCCGCCCTTAATGACGAAAAATGTTTCATGGTTCTGAGGGTGCATATGCGGCCGGGACGCAAATCCTGGCGGGCACCGCTCTTCGCAGACTTCGTAGGCACCGCCGGTATCCGCTGTAGTAACTTTTACGAACATGTCGTTCGCACGCTTATATAGAGTGCCACCGTCAGGGTCGACGTGTTTGGGATTGGCCATCAGAAGAGCCTCCATCTTGAGGGTTAAAGATCAGCGACGTGGCGTGCTGGCTCCGATAATAACGGGGGCTCGGTCCAAAGGGAAGAACCAGACGACAGGATATTTTGATGATTGAATTTATCGTCTGAAATATCAGATATATAAAAAAAATTATCTAAAGTACACTAATTGATTATTAGAATATTGAAATTATTGGAAAAATAAAACCGGCCCAGTGCTTTTAAAAGATATCTGTTTACGATATTTTATGCATAATAGAGATATTTAAACGGGCCTATGTTTGAACAAATAGACTTTCGGGAAGAAGAAGGCAACGGTGCAAGTGGCGTAGGCCTTATGCGGGATGGGGTCTATGACCGTATCCGTGGGGATATCCTTGCCTGTGTCCTCACTCCCGGCGCTTTAATCCAGGAGAAAGAGCTGGCAGCGCGGTATGCTGTTAGCAAGTCGCCCGTGCGAGATGCACTGTTGCGGCTGCAGGAGCAGGGGTTGATTGAGGTGATGCCTCGAAAAGGATATCGAGTGCTGCCCATTTCTTTGGCAGACGCGCGAGACCTCTATGAAACCCGTATTCTCCTGGAAAAGGCCTGTATCAAGTGGGCAGTTGAACGGGCATCGGACTTGGATTTAGCATTTTTAGATCGTTTCCGCTCGGCTGTCGATGTCGAGAGCCTGGCGGAGTGGGTGGCCTACAACCGGGAATTTCATCGTGCCATCGCTCAATTGTCGGGAAATGCTCGGTTGATCAAGATGGCGCAGGAAGTAATCGATCAGTTTGACCGTCTGACATTTGTTGGCGTGTCGACGGCCCCGTCTGGGGCATCGTCCCAGAAACTAGTTAAAGAGCATTGTGATATTATCGACGCAATCCAGGCTCGGGACAAAACCAGTGCCGCTCGGCTTATTAATGCTCATGTGATGAAGTCCCAAAAGCGGCTTTTTACAGTGCTCGAAAATCCGCCAATTGTCGATTAACGTATAACAGTGTGAAAGAGGTGAAAATTGAAACCCTTTGATTTTGTTAAACCGGACGACCAGGAAGCCGCCATATCCGCATTGGCGGCGCACAGCCCCAATGTGCGGATCCTTGCCGGTGGAACAGATTATCTCGTGGAGTTGAAACATGTTAGCCAGTCTCCAGGAACCGTAGTGGATGTGTCACAGATTGCTGAGTTGAAGGGCATAGAGGAAACTGAAGATGGTTTGCGTATTGGCGCGGGCGTGACCCATTCGGCGATTATGGCCGATCCGTTGATTGAGAAACACGTGCCCGCAATGATCCATGCCGCCCATACTATTGGAGCAGTTCAGACCCGGAATCTTGGCACGCTCGGTGGTAACCTGGTTACCTGCGTTCCATCGATGGATTCTGGTCCTACGCTGGTCGCGCTTGACGCCGAGGTGACGGTCGCTGGTCCTGACGGTTCCCGACGAATACCGTTGACGGAGTTTTTTGTAGGCCCCCGAAAAACTATCCTGGCGCCACACGAGCTATTGATTGATGTCATTATCCCGAAGAGGAACCTGGGCAAGCCGACTAATTTTTATAAATTTGGTCTCCGCAAGGGACAGGCCTTGGCGCTTGTCAATGCGGCGTCCAGCCTTTGGGTGGAAGATGGTAAATTCAAAGACGTCCGAATCTCCCTTGGGGCCGTATCGCCTGTGGTAGTTCGGGCGCCCAAGGCAGAGGCAGTCCTTGAAGGGAAGCCGGTCAGCGATGACCTGATCAGTGAGGCGGGCAAAATAGCCGTTACCGAGTGCAATCCAATCGATGATTTCCGTGCATCGCTTGATTACCGGAGAGATTTAATAGACGTGCTGACCAGGCGAACTTTACAAGCCGCCGTGGAAATTGCCGCGCAAGAATAGAAAAGGAAAGAACAATGGACGTAACATTAACGGTCAATGGCGAGGAAAAGAGCGTTTCGGTGCCGCCGGAAACCACGCTTCTCCGTCTTTTGCGGGATGATCTGAACTTAACCGGGGCTAAAATCGGCTGCGACGTAGGCGACTGCGGCGCGTGTACGGTGATCATGGATGGTATCGCGGTAAATTCCTGCCTCGTGCTCGCCGGTCAGGCGGGGGGGCGGTCAGTTGAGACCATTGAAGGGCTTGCCGATCTGGACGCCTATCACCCTTTACAAAAGAATTTCGAGGACCTGGGGTCCTTGCAATGTGGTTTTTGCGGTCCCGGCATGATCCTGACCGCCAAGCAATTGCTGGACGACAACCCCAATCCTAGTAAGGAAGAAATTCAGGACGCCTTGGCCGGTAATCTCTGCCGCTGCACAGGCTACACGAAAATCGTTGAAGCCGTTGCTGATGCCGCTGCCGAAATGCGCGGCGACAAACAGGCGGCCTAATAGGAGCCATGAAAAATGGAAGATAATGTAAAAGTAGCGGAGCGCGACGCAACACTCGAAGAGATGCGTGAAATTGACGACAACCTGCGTCTGCCCGCCGTTCCGGACCAGGTGTCTTACCCTATCGTGACAGATACTCCGGAAGCCCGAACCCAGACGCCGGCGGTGGGTCAGCGAGCCTCCCGCCCAGATGGGCGGCTCCACGGTCTCGGTCAAACCAAGTATATCGACGACATGTACTTTCCGGGCATGATCCATGCCAAGATAAAACGGTCCGGCATTTCCAAGGCTCGCATCAAAAGCATCGATGTGTCTGAAGCTGAGAAAATGCCGGGCGTGATGGCAACCCTAATCGGCAAGGAAATTCCAATAAACTCCTTTGGGCCATCTTATCAAGATCAGCCCGTGATTGCGGATGAAATGGTGTTTCATGCTGGAGATGCCGTTGCCGCCGTGGCAGCCGTGACTGAGCAGTTGGCCCAAGATGCGCTTGAAAAAATCAAAATCGATTATGAGCCGTTGGACCCTGTATATGATCCGATTGAAGCCATGAAGGAGAGCGCGCCACAAGTCCATGAGGGTGGTAGCAATATTTACGCAACTAAGGTTATCCAAAAGGGTGATGTGGAGCAGGGGTTTAAGGATGCCTACCGGATTTATGAAAATACGTTTTCCACGCAGATGGTGGAGCACGTTCCCATGGAACCACACGCCTCTATCGCAGACTGGGATGGCAATGGCCGGGTGACACTTCACTCAAGCCTTGGCCGTATTACACTTGGCCGAGCTGATATTTCTCGCACCTTGGATATTCCGATTAATCGCGTCCGTATTATAGCCACCGTGGTGGGCGGTAATTTTGGCGGTAAGAATGAGATTACGACAGAGCCGATATTGGCGCTTTTGTCCAAGAAGACCGGCCGGCCGGTCAAGGGCATATACACACGGGAAGACGAATTTATCTCGTCCACGACCCGTCACCCATTTGTCATGGACTATAAAACTGGTGTGGATAAAGACGGTCAGATTGTTGCCCGAAAAGTTCGGCTGGTATGTGACGGTGGAGCCTATTGCTCCTGGTCTGAAACAACTTTGGGTAAGGCCTGTATCCTCTCCGCCGGGCCATATAACATTGAAAATCTGTATGTTGAAGCTTTCGCAGTTTACACTAATAAAACAATGACTGGCGCCATGCGGGGGTTCGGAGCCCCACAGGTGTGCTTCGCCTACGAGTCACACATGGATGACATCGCCGTTGATCTGGGCATTGATCCTCTGGAACTCAGAATGAGGAATGCCTTTCACGAAGGATCTGCCAGCCCGACCGGGCAAGTGTTGCAGAGTGTCGTTGTGAAGGATTCCCTAGAAATGGCTGCCGACCGGTTTGGTTGGGAGGAGTGGAGTAAATGAAGCATAAAGGAAAAGGTATCGGCTGTATGTGGTACCCTATTGGGTTCACCGTTGCTGCCAATCCCAGCGCGGCTACCGTTAAAGTTAATGAAGATGGAACAGCGACCCTTTTGACAGGGACTGTGGAAACGGGACAGGGTTCACTTACTGTGCTGGGCCAGATTGCTGCAGAGGAGCTGGGTATTTCCACGGACGACGTACATGTGGTTTCCGCCGATACGGATACCACCCCAATGGACACAGGGGCCATCGCCAGCAGGACGACCTATGTTACCGGCAATGCTATTAAGCTGGCGGCAGAGAAGGCCAAGGATATTTTGTTCGAGGTCGCCGCTCCCATGCTAAACGTGAAGCCGAGCCAATTGGAAGCGGCAGATCGCAAAATCCAGGTTAAAGGCTTCCCGCAGCGGAATGTAGCTATTGGTGAAGTAGCTCTCCAGGCGCAATTTGTGCAGGGCCAGCCGCCCATCGGAAGTGCATCCTATAACCCGCCAACGGTGGATATGGATCCAGAAACCGGCCAAGGCAAACCGTTTTCCACCTATGTCTACGCAACTCAGATAGCCGAGGTAGAGGTAGACGATGAAACTGGTGAGGTGGATGTGCTGTACATGTCGGCGGCCCATGACTGTGGCACAGCGATCAACCCGATGCTGGTGGAAGGCCAGATCCAAGGTGGTATTTCCATGGGTGTGGGGTACGCCCTTCAGGAGGAAATGCTGTTTGATGATGAGGGAAAACAGATTAATCCCAACCTTACGAACTATATTATGCCAACCAGCCTGGACATGCCTGAGATTGACGTGGACATCGTGGAAAACTTCGACCCCACAGGTCCCTTTGGTGCTAAAGGTGTGGGTGAGCCGACTGCTGTGCCAACGGCGGCGGCCATCTGCAACGCCATCCATGATGCCGTTGGTGTTCGTGTAACCTCTTTGCCGGCAACGGCGGAAAAGGTGTTGAAGCTGATCAAAGAAAAGAAAGCGAACGAGATCAAGCAACTGGCGCCGGCCGAATAGACCAACCATCTAGGATCGTTCTGGTTGTCTCAGGAGCAGGATAAAGGGATACGGGAATGGGTTCTGTCGGAAACGGAGTTCCGGGTGTTTCAAATAAAATCAACCCGTGGTTGTCGATTCATTTTTCTGAGCCTCAAGGCGTGATCCATGTCCAATGCAGGCCTTGTGTCTGTGAT
>PBNV01000006.1 GCA_002723345.1 Rhodospirillaceae bacterium | reverse complement strand
CAGTTGATTTCATAGAGGCCGTAGGTGTGTGGCCAATTTTCATGATCATCATTCCAGGGATAATCAGGGATGGTGCTCTCATCCGCCAAGACAGGGTCGCCCATCCATATCCAGATTATTTCCTGGCGTTCAACGACCGGGAAACTTCGAACACGGGCCCGCTCGTTGATCGTATCCTGACCGGGGATATGGACACATTTCCCATCACCGGCAAATACCATGCCATGGTATCCGCATTGCAGACCACCCTCCACCACATCACCCAACCGGAGCGGCGTGGCCCGGTGACAGCACCGGTCTTCAAGGGCATGAACCACCCCGTCCGTATCTCGGAATAAAACTACTGCTTCATTCAACAGGGTTCTTGAAAATGGTTTATCTTCTACTTCATTAAACCATGCTGCATGGTACCAGGCATTGAGTGGCCAAGGTTGTTCAGCGTCTACAAACATAAGCTGTCTCCCAATAATATTGTCCGACTACCCTGGCGAAAAAAAGATTTCAACGCCAAAATTGGAGCGAACGACACTTTTATGTCTCAATTGACTAAAATGTTGACGTTTTAGACCCTCGCCGTCAATCCTCAGCAAGATCGGATGGTGCCCAATCCTTAAGCCCCAAACTATCGGCGACCTCCTTTTGCCACAGCTTGAGCGGCTTAGCCGATGGATATTTTGCCACTTCTTTTCTGGTTCGTTCCAGGATTTCCGTGTCAGACAAGGTTAGGTCCAATTCGGTCCGGAAAGGTTGTTCAACGTACCAGGGGGTGTCCAAATATATCTCGCATCGGTTACCCTCTGGATCGTGAAAATACAGGCTCCATGCATTTCCATGGCTAAACGCGTATATCCCGCTCGCGTTCGGCTCTGCCTGCAGAAAATGCCAATAAGCGCGTAAATCGGACAGTTTCCCAACTCGGAATGAAATTTGATTGATAACGTTAAAAGGCAAATCTCTTGGTTTTCCAGCTATGAATACCAACTGATGGTGCTCTTCTGGATCCCCCGTCAAAAATGCAAGTTCAGCTCGCAAGCCATGCGCATCTATTTTTCCATGATCTGATCGATGCATTTTAAAAACACGCTGATAGAAATCAGCCATTTTATCAAGGTCTTCCACCCAGAAGCCCGCGTGAGTGAACCGAACATTTGATATGTTGGGGCTGGAAAGCACTGCGTCTCCCTTTGACATTTGCTGCTATGATAACAAACTATTTTGGAAAATTCGTTCTACTCTATATCGTTCAGCTTGTGCGAGTAATAACTCTGCCCAGAACAATTTTCGTATTCGAAAAGGATAAATGTTAATCAATAGTGTCAGTTAGCTGATAGTGTCACTCTGAACGCCGTTTTGCAGCCCTCACTATTATTGCATTCAGGCTTGTTTCGATCGATTGATTGCGCAGGCTCGGTTAGCACAAATTACGCGGGATCCCTGTAATGACACCCATCGCTCATCTTATTGGAAGCGTGCCACTCGAGAGCGCCGACGAGGTATTCCGCAAGGTATCCCAATCCATCGGGCAACATGTAAAAAGGATGCCAGATGGTGAGACAGGACGCAGGTCAGATTGGATCGGCTTCGTACGCCGCCATCTTGGCAAAAATCCCGCCTTCGAAAGAGATGAGAACGTGCCGTGGTTCCAATTTAAACAATGGGACGGAAAGGTGATTAGAGAATGGCCCCTCCTCAAAATTATCGATGGAACGGACCACTCCTCTATTCAACTTGAGACAGGATATGCCGAAGATGCCATCACATCTTTCTGTCAATTCGAGGTACTTCAAACCGAGGGAATTATCCCCCAAACTGTCAAGTATCAGGCTTGCTCAGCCACCCCTCATGCCATCAGTTATATGTATATTACGCCTGAAGATCAGGCGGCTTTCACAGAAATATACACGGCCCACCTTATTGACGAAGTGAGAGAGATCTCCGGATCAATACCCCATCATAAACTCGCGTATCAGTGGGATGTGTGTCAGGAGGTGCTCATGTGGGAGGGGTATTTCAAATCTTATCAAGGATACAAGGATGACATCATTCGGACGTTGACGAAAGTAGGGGACGCGGTCGTTGGCAGCATCGATATGGGTTATCATCTTTGTTATGGAAGCCCCCTTGACGAACACTGTGTCCAGCCGAAAGACATCGGGAACCTGGTGGAGATGGCGAATGAGCTGACAGCCGCGGTCTCGCGACGGATCGATTACATTCATATGCCGGTCCCGAAGGACAGGAATGATGAAGCATATTTTGCACCTTTAGCTGATTTAGAACTGTCAGCCGATACTGACCTCTACCTTGGATGTGTTCATCACAATGATCACGAGGGTAATGCCCGCAAATTAGATCTCGCCCGACAACAAACAGATATAGCTGGAGTTGGCTCCGAATGCGGTTGGGGGCGCGGCGATCCAGAGAACCTGAATTCCATCTTGGATGCACACAACATTATATTAAACTCAGGCTCTTAAACTCCTGTTCAAAAGTCAAATTAATCCAAAAAAAACCTAATTTAAGAAATAAACTTAATGAATTAGGGGTTCTTATTAGATGATGTGCGTACATTATTCTACATAAGAAAAAAATGGATAACCATCTGTATTATAATCAGATTTTAGATATCACCAGTGCATCCGGCCTAGTCTTAGGAACAAACCAATTAATTTATGTCAGTTAGATGTTGCAATTAATTCTAAGAATCATTATCAATTTAATCGGCCTTTTGTCAAAAAAACTCAATTGAACATGCAAAATTTTTCTCAAATCTTATTCCCAAAACTTCCGTTTGCTGAACAAATACTCATTTGGTCTGCAAGAAAGTGGCTACAGTCTAATGGCCGAGGAAGTTCGCTTTTTGAAACGCTCCGGGTTGCATTCCGGTTGGCTAGAGCGCCGAACGCATATCTGTCACTGGATGCTTTTTTGACGATATTATGTTCGGCGAGCGAGAGAGCCCTAGAGTTTAATTGTCCTGAAGCAGTAAACGTCACTAGCGACGAAATGCTGTTTTCTTCTCTAATCACCTCGTTGCAATTAGATGAAAATGAGGATGAAGCCTTCAATTTGATCGGTCAATGGCTGCCTCCCGCTGCCCAACGTTGCGGGTTGGTTCATTGTAATGCCCTAGCTCAGGAACTTCGTGTCGGTGGCCATATTTTTTCTCGCCGTTATTCCGACTTAGACGAGATCTCCGAGCCGCAGGACCGATCTGTCCAACCAGCCCAACACCTCATAAAAAATGAAATCAAATTAAAGACGAATTTATAATTTTAGGAGAATCAAGGCTAGCGCCACTATGACCTAGTCCCAGTATTTACGAGTATGGTAAAGTCAAGAAACTGCTTGGATACTGCGGTAGTTTGGGAGGAAAGCATACATTCTAAGCTAACTTAGCGCGCGTGCAGACACTTCAGACACATGTTACATCGCGAATTATGACCTATGCGACTAACTCCTCCTGTATCGGATTTTTTTGCAAATAATCGGACGCCGTTATAGCGGCTTTAGAGCCTTCACCCATGGACATTATGATCTGTTTATAGGGAATTGTGGTTACGTCTCCGCATGCAAAAACGCCCTCCACGGAGGTGTTACAGAACTCGTCTACGATTATCTCACCAAACTTGTTTAACTTTAGAGTCTGAGACAAAAAATCACTGTTGGGGACAAGCCCAATCTGCACAAATATTCCGGCAACCTCGTGATATACTAATTCCTCAGTGCTACGATCTCTGTATTCTAGACCAATGACTTTTCCATCTTTTGCTACGATTCGTGTAGTCGCTGAATTTTTTATGACCGCTATATTTTTTCGTTTTTCTAATTGATTTATCAATATTTGATCTGCTTTTAAATCCGGGAGGAACTCTATCAACGTAACCTTGTTCACTGTTCCCGCCAAATCTAACGCTGCCTCCACACCTGAGTTTCCTCCTCCAATAACCGCAACATCTTTTCCCTTGTAAAAGGGACCGTCGCAATGGGGGCAGTAGGCCACACCATTTCCTATGTTCTCCAATTCGCCTGGAATTCCCAGTTTTTTCCAATTAGCACCCGTAGCGATAATTAACGAACGCCCATAAATCACCTCACCTGAGGAGAGTGTAATACCCTTTAACGTGCCCGTCTCCAGATCAACAACGCTTACATGCTCTCTTACGGTGACATCATAATCAAACATATGGTTTTGTATCGCATTGGTAAGTTCAATGCCTGTTGTTTTCGGTGTGGAAATAAAATTCTCAATACCGAGCGTCTCTTTGAGTTGTCCCCCAATATTTTTCGCAACTAAGGTTACCCTCAAACCTTTCCTAGCAGCATAAATAGCAGCGCTTATGCCCGCTGGACCGCCTCCGACAATCAAAACGTCCTGGATCACAGCGCCTTTTTTCGAATGAACGGTAGGACTAGATCGTAAGTCGCTTAGTTTCTCAATGATAGATGAGATTTCGACCCTTCCGTTTGCAAATAATTTCCCGTTCAAGAAAACACTGGGAACACCCTGTATATCCAATTCGGCAACTGTGTCTTGGAATAATCCGCCATCAATCATCTCACTAGTTATATTTTTATTCAATAATGCGAACTGATTCAGGGCCTGCACAACCTCTGGGCAATTGTGGCAACTCAGGCTGATAAAAGTCTCAAAAGATAGCTTCTCGGGGATACTTGAAATTATCTTTTTTAGCGAGTCTTCAAGCTTAATATCCACTCCGCCACTTTGCAGAACTGCTAGGATGAAGGTGTTGAATTCATGCCCGCCCGGAATTCCCGAAAAATATATACCTGTTTGTTCCCCTTCTACCTCTAATGTGAAGGTTAGCGGACTTCGAACATTCTCAGAAAATTCCCGCTCAACAAACTTTATTGAGCTTGTAGTCGCAGCAACAGATTGCAAAAACTCGACCAACTCTGCCCGTTTTTCATGGTTTCCTGTGTTCAAGACGACTGAAACAGGCTTTGTCATTGCAGCCGCGTATTCCGAAATAGATTGCCTGATATTGTCCGAAATCAATTTTTCAATATTCCAACGAAGTGATCCTCAGAAGGATAAAGGGTCTAATGCTTTGTTTATTTGTTGCTAAATTTTTCCAACGAGGTTCAAAGATGGCTCAATTGTGGCCTCGCCTTCTTCCCATTTAGCAGGACAAACCTCATCCGGATGCTCCCTGACATATTGGGCCGCTCTTACTTTTCTTAACAGGCTAGAGGCATCTCTGCCCACGCCCTCGCAACTGATCTCTATTGATTTTATAATCCCGTCCGGATCAATGACGAAAGTTCCGCGTTCGGACCTGCCTTCACCCTCTCGTAGGACATTAAAGCTCCTCGAGATTTCAAAAGTATTATCGCTGATCATCTTAAATTTTATCTTGCCCACCGCATCAGACGACTCGTGCCACGCTTTATGACAAAAATGGCTATCCGTTGAAATGGCATAAATATCAACTCCAATTTTTTGAAATTCACTATAATGGTCAGCAAGATCCTCCAATTCAGTGGGACAAACGTATGTAAAATCTGCTGGATAAAAGAAGAATACGTTCCATTTTTCTCTCATTTTCGAGCTATCAACTGCAACGAAATCACTGTTACCTGGTTCAAATGCCGTCGCCTGAAATGACTGCATGGGGGTATCTATTAATAACATTCTAGTTCCAAACCTCTCGAGGCAGTTTTTTCCGCCCTCAATACTAGAGAAAACAAAATTAAGATTCGGGTTGTTTATAATGATTCTTAGTCGCGATCTAAAGTATTTTTTTCTCAAATAGAAAGTTGAGAACCCCGACTAGTTTTAGTCCCGATCAAATATCTCGCCACTTTAGTTCTGCCACTTACGGAATTTTTTTGTAATAATGAGAGACATGATAAATGGAACTCCGCTCTACGGGGTGACGGCCTTATTCTGCACCTTGGATTACAGGGCAGGCTTTGAGAGATTATGGTGATACTGACCCCTTTTAGGGTTTTCTACTCCAGAGGGATTTCTTGCGGAACTATAAGAACGACTTACTATACTAATCTCAAAACCTAGCGCTTTAACCGGTTTTCACAACTTTGATAGTCTCAAGAAAAGCCATCTCATCTGAGACGGCTTTTCCTATAAGTTTCATCGATGTCTCGGCCAGAATAAGTTTGACCCGTTGTTCTCCGAAATTAGTTTAAACAACATTGAGGGCATCTTTTGCGTCAATGGGATTGATCGAGCTGGGGAGTATCTCTGATACCTCAAGGCTGGTACCTTCAATATCACAACCTTTATCGAAAGCTCTCAAACTTAGACTCTGGAATGTAAAAATGACGTCAGCCAACTCAATAATTGAACCTACTTTTGATTTGTCGGCGAGCGGAAAACAGCTTGGATACCTTAAACTTCCGCATTCAGTTCACCGTTCAGCTTATGGTTTTATTCCAATACCAATAGTGAGTGTTAAGAATGGAACTGGTCCGACGATTTTACTCTCATCGGGCGTACATGGAGATGAATTTGAAGGCCAGATTGCACTTACAAAACTGATCAAGGAAATTGAACCGGCGCAAGTCAATGGTCAGGTCATAATTTTGACAATGACAAATTTTCCGGCTGCTAAAGCCGGCTTACGAACGTCACCAGTCGATGATTTAAATTTGAACCGGGAATTTCCCGGCGACCCTCATGGAACACCCACTAGCCAAATTGCGCATTTTGTGGAGACCGTGCTTATGAGCATGGCGGATTATTCTTTTGACATCCATTCAGGAGGCACATCACTTCATTATCTCCCAACTATTTTGTACAGGGCAGGGAAAGTAGGGGATGAGCAAGCAGATAAATGCAAAGAACTCGTGACCACTTTTGGAGCTCCCTATGCTATTTCAATACCATCAAACAAGGGTATTCGAACAACGATGGCCGCTGCGGAGCGTCAGAATGCAATAGGCATTGGTGGTGAATTCGGCGGTTCCGGCACAGTATCATCTGAAAGCCTTCAAATTTGTGAATTAGGGATACGACGCCTACTCCATCACTTGAAAATTTGGTCACCCATTACTTTGCCACCTGCTTCGGAGCCCGAAGAGACCGTATACCTGAATAGCAACTCTGAGAATCTTCTCGTCTATGCCGATCAAGCAGGATTATTTGAACCAGCTGTTCAACTCGGGGATATGGTCGTCACAAACCAGATTGCGGGCTATCTTCATCATCCAGACACGCCGTGGCTCAAACCAGAAGAAGTAAGATTTAAAACCGATGGATTGGTTCTAGCTAAACGTATACCGAGCCTATCAGAGCGCGGAGATTGCCTGTTTCATCTTGGCAATTTTGACCGTTAAGTTTAGAGGCCCCAAGCATGAGCAAAGAGTATTTTCCCCCAATACTGCTCATGAGGATACACTGATAATTGAACGAACAGCCAAGGAGTATGGTAAGCTCAAACCTATGGCACCACATTTTATCAATAATATGAAATTTAAAATGTCCGACAGTCTCAAAAACAGATGATGGCAAATATAAAAAGGATAACGGTGTGCCAATTATAGAACCTCTTGATCCGACCGTAAAAGATCTCAAAGGTCTGCATGTTTGGCATGGTGAACTCTCAAGCTGCGCGCAACGGGTTAGGATAACCCTAGATGAAAAAGCACTCGCATGGGAGGGCCATCTTATTGACATTCCAAAAAACGAACACGCCACTCCAGAATACCAAGCAATTAACCCTAAAGGGTTGGTGCCAGCGTTCGTCGACGATGGAACGCTAGTCATCGAGTCCTGCGATATCATTGACTACATCGACGAAAATTTTCCTGAGCCTTCATTGAGGCCGTCAGACCCTAATATGGAACCCGAGTTGATCGGTTGGCTTGATCAGGCTGACAAAGCTCAAGCTGATCTCAAGCTCCTCTCACATGAATTTTTATTTCGCCCACGGAAACCCATGACAAAGACTGAAATCGCAAATTTTGAGATCAATCATAATAATAAGGCCTTGGTTGATTTTATCCGCGAATGGCAGGGCAACGATATTTTCCCGAAAACTAAGTTGGACGCGGCTGTTACTCGCACGGATAACGATTTTCAGAACCTAGACGGGACCCTAGCGAAACGACATTGGTTACTCGGAGATCAATTTACCCTCGCTGATATTGCCTGGATGCCAAATATCCATCGAATGATGCTAATGGAGTGGCCACTTGGACGTTATAAAAACCTAAACCGATGGTTCGGCCAAATTAAAGAGAGACCCAGCTATCAAAGTGCTTTAGTAGATTGGGAACCAGAAGGTCTCCGCAATCGATTTTCTAGTTATGTTACAAAACGCAAACGAGAGACTGGCATCCATGTGACAGCATTTGGAGCATTGGCAGAGACATAGTAGCTTGAATTCATTATGGGTGATTTTCAACGGTGAGAATTAAATAAAATGGCGCAAAGAGGGGTTACTCTTATCAACCTGAGGTTTTGTATTTACATCGGTGTGTGAAAAACCCTCTAATTCCGGCATATTGTCCTTTACTCCGCTCCTCTCGTCACAGAGTCAGCCAGTGTTCTACAAAAGGCAAACAATAAAATTTTCTCGATAAATAAATTTAGGCAAAATGACACGCCAAAGAATGAAACGACAGTTACATCTCAATCTTTTCATCCAAGGCCGTGGCAGCCATGAAGCGGCATGGCGGCACCCACTATCGTCTACTGCTGAATTGACGGACATAAACTATTATCAGGACCTCGCGCGGCGCGCAGAAGCGGGACTATTCGATTCCATTTTTTTTGCAGATCAGCTAACGACAAATACTGCCCAGACGAAATCGGCCAAAGCGTTGCAGGTCTGGCTCGAGCCCATAACTATGCTAGCGGCAATAGCGGTGGCCACCACACGCATCGGTTTAATTGCCACCGGATCTAGCACCTATACCGAACCATTCAACCTTGCCCGCCAATTCGCCTCAGTAGATCACATCAGCCAAGGTCGGGCAGGTTGGAATATAGTTACTTCATGGATGGCAGCCGCAGCGCGAAACTTTGGAGATACGGGTCAATTATCACATTCTGAACGATATACACTCGCTGAGGAGCACGTGCAGATAGTTAAGGGTCTTTGGGATAGCTGGGCCGATGACACCATAATCGATGACCGACAGAATGCTGTCTTCGCAAATACTAATCGCATTCGTCCAATCGACTTTAAAGGAAAATATTTCAATGTGGCGGGCCCATTTACCCTGCCAAGAGGGCCCCAGGGCCACCCGGTGCTCGTTCAAGCCGGATCATCTGAGGATGGCCGCGGATTTGCTGCACGCCACGCCGAGGCGGTTTTCACAGCACATATAGAAAAAACAACGGCCCAGGCTTTTTACTCTGACATGAGGAAACGGGTCGCCGCCGAAGGCCGCCGGCCAGACCAAGTCCTTATCTTACCTGGCTTATGTCCTACGATTGCATCGACAGAGGCTGAGGCAAAGCGACTGCTGCTAGAATTGAGCAACTACGCCGATGTCGAGATCGCAGTGAAATACCTCGGCACGTGGTTTGGCGGCCATGACTTTTCTCACTTACCTCTAGACAGGCCATTAACTGTGGCCGATTTTCCCGATCTGTCGCATATTGAAACCAGCAAAAGTCGCACCGAAATGGTGATTAATCTTATCCAACGCGAAGATTTAACACTGCGCGAGCTTCTGGCACGTTTTGCGCACATAGGTGGACACTACCTTTTCGCCGGCACTGCCGAACAAGTCGCCGATCTGATAGAAGACTGGTTTCTCAATGGGGCCGCTGACGGGTTCAATTTAATGCCGCCACTGCTACCTAGTATGCTCGATATTTTCATCGATGAGGTCGTACCACTGCTGCAAAGACGTGGCCTGTTCCGAACCGAATATCAGGGCACTACGCTTCGAGAACATTATGGGCTTCAACGCCCTCCCAGCGCATTTGCCTAACCAAACGTCGCGATGCATGCCCCTTTTAATTTCGTTCACACCAGTGTTGTTACCGACTCTATTTTTGATTTTTATTCAGATTAATTTGGAAGATATGCATGGCATGTGATTTAAGGTAACCACCTTTTTCATTGGTTATTGATTAAAAAATTAACATACCACCATTTTTAAGGCTTATCCGAATTTGTCGTGGGCCCCTGACGCTCGTCCTATAAAGCTGGTATTTGGATGCCACTAAGTAGTACCCAGAACCGCTGCGCATATCTGGCAAAGTTTTTCGTTTATTATTATATGGGGTGCCGAAGCAATGCTATCGATCCAATGAAAATTTTTTAATAAGCCTTTAAGGCTCTAAACCTTATCAAACTAAACCCGTTTAATAGGAATCGTTAAATATCCCATGGTCTTTTTAAACCAATCTTTGTGTACTTTCCCGATAAACGAATTTCCTGTCGGAGAAATACCTGTTGGTCGAACATCTGAACCCAGAAATGCTCATGGTTATCGATGTGATGAATTCCATGAGCGCAAAAAGATAAATATTGTATTTATTGGTGACAGCTGGACGGAAGGCTCCGGAGTAGCATTCGAAAAAACCTTTTCACAAATATCTTGTACAATTTTATCAGAAAAACTGGGGGTGCCGATAGCCAATTGGAATATGGGCCACGGTGGCAAGGGATACGAATACATAGCTCGTACCTTGATGATGACATTGGATATTTTGGAACCGGATGTGGTCATAGTAACATTACCGTCAATGGACCGTCGTGAGTTCTTTACCGAAGAGATCAACTGTTTAGACTTAGGGGTCAGTACATTAGTGGCGATTGACAAAGGTGTTATTAATCCACCGCCCTTAATTGGTGAGCTCTATAGTCATTACAAAGGACTGAGGAGCCAATGGGATGATGCAGCAAAAGCAATTATGCACTATAAATTAATAGAACTTTTACTAAATGAGAAAAATGTCATATGGGGTTATAGCACGAATGATTGGCCGCCAGCACCCAACAGGATAGCGGAATATATTAAATACGGTTTTTTCGACTCATCACGATACCTAGGATACGTATTTGAAAAAGTGGACCAAATTTCTGACACTGATGGCCATCCTGCGGATAAAAGTCATGAGCTCTACGCCAGCCGAATATGTGATTGGTTGTTATCAAGGCACGGTGAAAAACTCTCATCAATTGCAAGTTTTACAGAAAGCTGACCTCCTTCAAATACGGGCTCAGTAGAGAGGAGACCTGAATGAATGTGATAAAAAAGATATTTTGGCAGGTAATTGGGCAATACCAATTCCAAATCTACAAAATTAAAAGGCAAAGGTTATTGCGGCTAGAGAAAGCAGAAAAAAGTCAGATTTATCCGCACTGGTGAAGATTAACGATTTAATTTTTGATTTTTATTCAAATTAATCCAAAAGGTATGTTTTGCCCGCATTTCTACTAGGCCACTGATTTTAATTATAGTTTTCGACAAACCCTCCAACACTCTGCCAATTCCCAACCTTCACCCACGTACAATAAGACTTCTGCGGTTCTAATGACATCCATTATCGATAAGCCACTCGCAACTCGAGAAAGCGCTCTCGAGCAATTAGACGCCTTCAAGCCAAAACTGGGCCACGCTTATGCGGCAGATAGAAATTTCGATAACGGCCCCCATGAACATTTATCGGTATCCACCCTTTCTCCTTGGGTACGCCACCGACTGATTCTCGAGGAGGAACTGGTATCGGCTGCGCTTGGTTCTCACAGCTTTGCCGCATCCGAAAAATTCATTCAAGAAGTCTTCTGGCGTTCCTATTGGAAAGGCTGGCTGGAAATGCGTCCACAAGTGTGGCGCGATTATGAATTGTCTCGGGATCAGGATTTGGCAGATTGGGAGGGGAAATCCGAGCTGCAAGAGGCCTTTACTGGAAACACAGGGATCGCTTGTTTTGATTTTTGGGTCCGTGAATTGGTCGAGACTAATTACCTGCACAATCATGCTCGGATGTGGTTTGCGAGTATTTGGATTTTTACACTGCGCCTCCCCTGGACGTTGGGTGCTGATTTTTTCATGCAACACTTATTAGACGGTGACCCAGCATCAAATACACTCTCATGGAGATGGGTTGGCGGACTTCAAACTCGAGGGAAGACTTATCTCGCGCGGGCAGATAATATTTGCAAATTTACCCGAGGGCGCTTTAATCCTGCCGGCCAATTAGCCATGGATGCGCAGCCGTTGGATGGTCCTATGGCCCCTGCGCCTAAAACTCTCTCATTCCAAAACCCTGTCAACCCGGACACGCCATACGTATTGATCGTTACCGAAGATGATTTAGGCCTCGAGAGCCTGGATATCTCTCCAAAGAGCTTAAGACAAATAATTTACGTGAACTGCTCCGAGAAACGCTCACCTAACGGCATCTCTCCGCGGGTTGCAGGCTTTATTAGCAATGCCATGAGCACTGCTATTAAATTTGCAAACGAGATGGATATTCCTGTGTCTAAGTGTGACCCGGGTGATGTTAATGGGATCATCAACACCGTGAGTGCAAGTGGCGTCAAACAGGTCATTACACCGTTCGCGCCTGTCGGTCCCGCTCAGGATGTATTGGGCGTGGTCGAAGACAGAGCAATTGAGAATAACATTAGTTTTACCCGTCTAGCCCGCTCCTATGACCGCGAGACCTGGCCATACGCCACTAAGGGATTTTTCAAGTTTAAAGAGGCCATACCATCGTTAATTGCACGCCTGGGGATCGGATGAGAGTGGCAAGAAAGCCGTGACAGATCCCATATTTGGGTTTTGAAGCGTCAACGCGGTGAATTAGCATCTGCCTAAATCCGCGATAAAGGCACCGTAATCACAGTCTTCTGAATGGTTGGGCTGTTCTTTACTGTCTAAAACTTTTTTGATTTTCTGGAGCGTAGGTTCAATCCAGGAGATATCGCTCTCATATTCAATGAGGTTCATTTTAAATTGCATGATTGCAAGTTTTTGGCCGAGGAATCTCTCTTCAGTAAAGCGGTCACCATCACAATATAAAAAATATCCAACATCCGAAGTTTCTATACCCAACCGGCGCATGACCCATATGTAGAAATCCATCTGACGTTTGTAGGAACCCTTCCACTTGCCATCTAGGGTAATTTCTTTACCTGCGGATTTTTGGGACGTGCTTTTATAATCCACCAGGTGGACCTGACCTGTCTTGGTGTTCAACCACACATCGTCTAGCCCCCCACCTACTTTGAGATTAGTTTCTTCATGAATTGAGTGGAACCGTCCCTCAGCCCCGAAATGAAGGCTTTGTGTCCAAAGCTCAAAACGGTCGTCTGCAAACGGAACCAGATGCTCCAAGCCCCGATCTATCAAAAAAGGATGACTGGTGCCGTTCTCGCGGTATTCGTCAAAATCTCGCTTCAACAGAACGTCCGTCGCTTCGTTGATATTGAAACCCGGAATACTCGGAAACTTAACACCCTTTACCTGTTGGAGATAAAAACATGCGGGGCATTTTACAAAATTCTCAATACGAGACCGACTGAGCTCATAAGGCTCCTTTCTGTTCGGATCGTATACCCCTCTATGTCTCGGCAATCAATTTACTCCCGAAAATTACACAACAATTTACTTTGGCACTCCAATCTTGAAAAATTTCTGGAAAATTCTCTCGCACATATTCATCGAGGACAGACGCCAAGGGCGCGTACTGTGAAAAATCAAACTTTCCAATTTTTGCGACTTTCTGACCAAATTTTGATTGGTGTTTGTAGTTATCAAAGTCATCCGGAATGTAGAGTGATTTCATAAAAAGATACTGCCGGTCATTATCATCATAATCGAAAATACGAACAGTTTGAGATCGCATATCTATCTTGATTCTGCGTTGAAGCACGGGAAGTGCATCGTCGAAATTCTCGAAAATTTATCCTCGTCTTCCTTCTCGCTTTTGGACTTTCAATCAAGAGCTTGTTTTTCGCTTTAGAAGGTCTCACCACCTTCTATAGCGGACCCAACATCTTGCAACATATACGGTGGACCACGTCGCTTGGGGCGGTCCATCGGCGTGCATTTTGCAACGCTGATGATATGATAGCGGACGATGTCACTATTAGCCCGAAATAATTCGAACCCAGAGACCCTGAGTAATCTATCGATAGACCAGATTGTCGCGATTGCCGGTGACGGCAGGTTAACTGACGGTGGGTCCTGTCAGACAGAATTGCGATAGCGACGACTGATTATCTTACGCAGCCAGAAAACCGCGACTCGCTAATGGGTCCTCGCTTAAAAAAAACAAGTGAGTATGATCTTCTGCAGAAAAACTTAGTTAAACCAGGGAGTCCACTATGCCGTTGTTCATGACGGAAGCCAAATTTACCGAAGAAACTCTTGGTCTTATGACCACCCGGCCGTCTGACCGGCCCGACGCGGTGGCCAAGGTGATCGAAGCCCACGGCGGCAAATTACAGAATTTTTATTGGGTGTTCGGTGACACCGACGTGGTTTTCACCTACGAGGCCCGCAACAACGAAACCGCCCTGGCGATCCTCATGGCGCTGTCCAACGGCGATGCCGTCGCCTTCCATAAAACCAGGGTGCTGATTTCCAACAAGGAAGCCATGGCCGCCATGCGTCGCGCCGGCCGGGTGAAAACCGGCTACACTTGGCCCCGGCGGGAGTGGGAAGGCTGGATCGACGAGGGCGGCGAGGGCTGACCCCGTGAATAATTTCCCGTCCCAATCATATATGGCGTAGAGAAGTGAGGCTTTTAAAAACCGCTTGGGATGAACTATCTGCCGAGCATCGACTAACGGCCGCAGAGGTTCTCAACGTACAAAAAGAGATCAGACAAATGAGTGAGCAAGGCAGTTTCCACCAAGTCCCGCACGCGCTGTCCGATATTGGTTATGAGCCTATCGCGCCATGGCGATGGAGAAGCCATAATTCAATCTCACGAGATGCTAAGCTTTTGAGATAATTGCACAGCTGTACGCTTCCAATTCACCTCGATTTTTGGATTTTAACAAAAAATAGCCCCGCCGGTTTCGGGGGAAAACCAGCGGGGCAGTTTAATCACGTCACAGAGTCAACATGATTAGGAGGGAGTACAATTTCACGTAGCCTCATAATTGTGTGAGCCTGTGACAAATTAAAGGCCACATTAAGGCATTTTAGGGGCGGTCACCCGTTTCCCCCGTCGATGATAAGGTTAATGCCACGACCGGCGAGCCCTCGATTAAGATTGTCAAAATCTTCCTCGAAATCGCCGTCGTAACGGACCCCGCAAAAATTACTTCCAGGAACGTCTCCCTCCACTAAAGTGAGATTGAGATCCCTGACATCTTCGTAAGGTAGCGCGTCATATAAGCGTATCCCGTTTCCATATTCGGTATACTGCGCAGCTCCCCAAGGAGACATGTCATCGAAGTCGATGCTCTCTTCTAGCCAACCTTGAATTTCATGGACGGACCAGTTATCCGGGTCTTTCAGATGATGTTCAAAACGCCACGTGCCATCTTTGAGGGCGTCTTTCAGTTCCGAATTGGAGAGATTTTCGAGGGATAAAAATTCCCGATATGTGGGAAGTTGCGGGTTATAATCGAAATAAGGATCAACGAGATAATTATAATCATCGAGAGCAAGCTTGGCTGGCTTCGCTATGGGCCGTGTCAGTGCCTCGGTTGGCCAGATTGATGATCCTCCTGATACTGCAACGGCAGATGCTGTGCCAAAAACAAACTTGATAAAATCGCGACGATCAATCTCAAAGGATTGTTGGTTGTTAGTCATGATGGTCTCCTCTCTTTAGTGCTGTGGACCTTATGTCCGGGGGCACAAGCTGAAGTTCAAATCCCCAATCCGTCAGGTGGATCAGCCCGTTTAAGCGATAATAGTCGTAATAGAGAAGTTGAAATTATTACCTCAAATTACTCGCGACGAACCCTGCTTTGTTTCTCATCACGACAATCCTTTTTATCGGCTTGCGCATGCCTAACCTTATTGGTTTCCGTCTTGCAACTTTTATTCGTGTTGAGATTACCGACCGTCTTACCCACCGGACTCGGAGAGAAATCATGCAAATAAGGTTCGCTCAGATTGCTCCCCTCTTGAGCGCGACCTGGACTTTTTTTTGAGTAGGAATTTGCAATTGTCTTAACAAGCGGCCCAAGCAGAAACGCTTTAGCGGGCTTGGCATCGAGACAGAATGCTAGGATAGGAAGATAAAGAGTAACTATTCGTAAAAGCGTCATAATGTTTCCTCTCTTTAGTGCTGTGAACGTTATGTCCGGGGGCACAAGCTGAAGTTCAAATCCCCAATCCGTCAGGTGGATCAGCCCACTAAAAAAACCGCCCACAGCGTTTGCTGGGACGGTCCCAACTTTTTAGCTGCATTTATTGAGCGCTCGCAAGCTGTTTTCAAATCAGCGCTTACATTGTGTACAAATATTAGTAACTAAATTCAAGTTTTGTTTTTGTGCCGTCCAAAACCCAGCCACTTGTCACATGCCTGTGGGTATGGATCGGAATTCACCTCTTATTCGTTGACAGTTGATGGCAGATCTCATACGTATCTCGAGCAATGAATTAATTCATCACTCACAGCTTTGTTTGTTCAAAGGACCCTCTCTCGGGGTCCTTCAACACTTATGCTGTGAGGTAATCATGAAAGTATCAAGAAAGACCGTCAAACTGGCGCGCCGTGAAAAGCGAGCCAATCCACCCCTTATGCAGGTACTGCATCGTCGGGCAGGAGAAAGTCCAAAGAAGAGGGCCGCAAGGGAAAAAGCTGAAGGCCTCTATCGAGAATATGCGTCAAAAGGGGCTACCTGGGCAGCATGCGTCCAAGCGGTAAAAACCGACTGGATTAGTCAATTCAAAAATAAATACCGCGAGAGTTGATACAAAAAATGGCCCGACCGCCTCACGGCTGTCGGGTCTTTTTTTCCTCTCTCTTTTTCAGCTCTGGGGGCGACCAACTCAGTTATTGTATTGTAAAATCGGAATCACATGGAGAGCTAATTTCGCCACCAAACTGTAAATTCGATCCTGCTCGCCTCTGTCTTAAAAGTTATTGAGAGGTATTAGCCGCAGCACATACAACCTTGGTGGTCGCAACCACTCCCAGATGTATGATTGTTGGCGCAAGCCTCACTGCAGAAATTCTGTCCGTCTTTTTTTAATGCGGCAGCGATAGGTATAACGCAGACACAATCGGGGCACGCGCATTTTTGCTGAGTAACGGTTATCATGCGGCTTCTCCTTCATTTTCGGTTTTAGTTTTCAAATGGTCGTGGACAAAAAGATGATTGATCATCGTGGTGAGCACCTCCTGGACGCAAACATCCGTCATTGTGTAAAAAACCTGTTTTCCCCGCCGTTCTGAACGCACTATACGCGCGGAACGTAACAAACGAAGATGGTGACTAACTAATGATGGAGACACATTCAGGCTGTTTGCGATTTCCCCTGCTGAGACCTCCCGATCCATGCACTCCAGAACAATTGAGAGCCTGGTTGTATCCGCAAGGAGGCCGAAGGTCTCTGCCAATTCGAACGTTTGATTGATTTCTAAATTAACCATATAAAGATAACATTTAAACAGTTGTTCAATTGTTATCAATAGTAATAATTTTCTCTAATACCCTGCGGCGGAAAACTGATACTCCGCAGGACTGCGGTGTTGTAAAAAACAGCACGACATGAAAAATTAAAATACTACCGAACCGTGATTACGATCACGCCAGCTTCCCGCTAATTAATTATCGGCCACGTTAGAGATGATAAGATCTTTTGAGCGCACTGCCCAGGCAGTGGCAGACCGCATCGGCGTTGAGCCTGCCAATTTCGCAGGTATCTGTCTCGCTCTCCTTGCCAGTCTGACCCTCATGATCAATGGTGCCATCGGAAAAATCCTGGGCGGCGAGATGGATCCTTTTCTGGTGGCTTTTTTTCGATCTGCCATCATGGTGATAATCCTGGTCCCATGGTTCACGCGCCACGGGTACAGTCGGATCAAGCCGACCCGTCATCGAGATCAGATGATTAATGGCGTTATTTTTACGGCCGCCTTCGCGGGTTGGTTTTGGGCGCTACCTCGGGTTCCCCTGGATATGGTGGCGGCGATTGGATTTACGAGCCAACTTTACGCCGTCGTCGGCGCCATTTTGTTTTTAGGAGAAAAATCTAAGGCCTGGCGGTGGGGGGCATTGCTGATTGGCCTTGCGGGAGCCCTGGTCATTGTCCGTCCTGGCTTCGTGGAGATCACGCCCGGGATCCTTGTTCTTGTGTTTACCGCCATCATGTTCTCAACGAACAGGCTCATCATCAAGGTCCTCGCCACGAAAGATAATCCCGAGACATCGGTGGTTTGGATGGCTGTCTGGGCAACAATTCTGCTCTCCCCCGTCGCCGCACTTAATTGGGGAATGCCAACCCTGACACAATCATTGCTCTTAGTGAGTATCGCATTGCTCACCATTGTCAGCCATTATAGCCTCGCGTGGGCGCTTCGGTTGGGCGATATTGGTGCAATCGANCCCACTGTCTTTACACGTCTGATATGGGGGGCACTTTTTGGCTTCATGTTGTTTGGTGCAATACCGGACGTCTTTACAATCGTGGGCGGCTTGATCGTCTTTTGCTCCGTGGTCTATATCGCTCGTCGAGAGCGTCGGGAGGGTAAGGAAGAAATGGCACAGCAGACCCAGGCCGAAGGTGCAGAAAAATGAGGCAGTCCAGACTGGCAGCAGGCGGCGCTAACGTTTTGATGGCCATACGGCAAAAACGCGCCGAAGCCGAAGCGTCCGGCAAACAGCTCCTTGATCTCTCAATCGGCGAGCCTAAGGGACCAGCATTATTAAGTGCCCGTGAGGCAGCTCGAGATGCCGTTATGAGTGATGACGAGGTCATGCACGCCTATCAGTATAATGACAGCCCCGCCGTACCGAATTTTGCGGAGCGTTTTGTCGCAGCGCATGTCAAACAAGCTCTGCTAGATGATGCAGTTACCTACGTACCGCTCACCGGCGTCAAACCGGTTCTTGGATTGCTGCCTCTTGCCTGCGGCTGTGCCTCAAAAAAAATTACCGTTGCGACCACCACAAAACCTGGTTATCCGATCCCGGCAGATTGGTGTGACCTTCATCCCTTGGTCACCCACCATCCCCTGCCGTTGAACGTGGAAAATCAGTTCAGTTTTGCTGCCGAGGACATCGGCCCCGATACGGATTTGGTCATGATGAATTATCCTCATAATCCCTCCGGCCAGATCGCTACGACGGACTGGCTCAACGATATATGCACCTACTGCCAGGAACATAATATCCGACTGTTCAATGATGCAGCCTACATCTCTTTAAGCCATACTGATGAGAGTTCCCTTCTCTCAGATGTAGCGCCTAACTACCCAGACCTCTCCTGGTGTGAGGGGTTCACCGCNGCAAAATTGATTGGCAATGGTACGGGCTGGCACGTGGGCGCATTGGCAGGCTCTTCCGACTTTATCGACGATGTAAAAATTATAAAAGGAAAGGCGGATGCCGGCTTGGTACCACCAATGGCGGCCGGCGCACTCTCAGCCGTTGAGACCGATCGGGAGGGTATAGAGACTGTTCGCGCGCTCTACGAAAGGCGCCTCAATTTTCTGGTCGATCTTTTCAGCGACTGTGGTCTCAGACCTGCACACCGGCCGCGTGCGGGCTTCTTCACCCTGTGGGAAGCGCCAAATGAAGCGTTCGGAGAAAAAATAACGTCTGGTTCAGACTTCAACTTTAAAATGATCGACGAGGTAGGCCTGGTCGGGGTGCATTTCTCTAATTTTATCCGATACGCAGTTTGCGCAGATGTGGAGAAAATGGCCACAGGACTGGAAACGGCCCTCCGGCAAGCGTCTTTAAAATATAATTGATGAGGGCGTTCTACATGTCATCAATTCACGGCCACGGGTAACTGCGCCAAACCTCTAAATCGCGCACGTCCGTGGAACCGTTTTTCACCATTAAGCCGTAATTTTGGAAATTTTTTAACAAACTTTCCAATCGCCGTATGACCCTCAATACGGCCGAGAGTATTGCCCATGCAAATATGCTTCCCAATCCCAAAGGCAATTTGTGGGTTTGGCTTCCGACCAATATCGACAGTCTCTGGATCATCAAAAATCTCAGGATCCCTGTTTGCAGCGCCAATACAGGTATGAAGGAAGGTGCCAGCAGGTATTAATACCTTACGACCCTCAGGTCCCATTTCGATTTCCTCTAATGCTTTTCTGTTGCCCACCTGAAGCGGGCTTTGAAATCGGAGAAACTCCTCAACAGCTGTTTTGATCAGGCTTGGGTCTTCTCTCAAGCGATCCATCTGATCTGGAAAATCAAGAAGTATGCCGACGCCATTGGCAACCAGATTAGCGGTGGTCTCGTGACCTGCGTTCAAGAGAAAAATACAGTTCTGAACGAGCTCAACGGGCGAAAGCCTCTCACCCTCAACCTCACCAAAGATCAAGGAGGCCAGTACTTCGCCCATCTCCGCTCCCGTGGGTTGCTCACGTCGCTTTGCAATCAATTCCTCCAAAAGTGCCCCAAACTCCTCCACAGCATCATGACCCGCCTGCATTTTCTCGTCGGATACGATCGGATCCAAGGCACCGAGGATCAGCGTGGAATAGTTGTGCATTTTGTGACGATGCTCTTCGGGTACTCCCAGCATGTCAGCAATAATTTCTGTTGGTAGAGCGAGGGCGAAGTCCCGCAAAACGTCAAATTCCCCCTCTCCTCCCAAGCGGTCCAAAAGCCCATCTACGATTTGATCAATGATAGGATCAAGCTCCGCCATCTTGCGGGGCGTAAAAGCCTCCGACATCAATTTTCGAACTCGGGAATGATAAGGATCATCATTAAAAACCAACGAAGTGGTATGATGCGTGTATAAGGGCCCATCGCCAAAACGCGGTTTGAAATCCACCGTCTTGTCCGAGCTCATTGCCGGATGACGCATAGCGAGAACCACATCTTCATAGCGGGTTAGGAAATAGGTGCCATCTGGATTTTGGTGAACGGGATCATGTTCGCGTAACGAGGCGTAGGTTGGAAAAGGATCATCGAGATAAGCTTGGTCTATCTTTTGATAATCAAACGCAAGGGCCATATCTTTGCCGCTCATTGCAACCTCCCTATTCCGCCGGCACGGGCTCTTTTGTCGGTTTCTGAGCCCGGGCTTGCATTGCCGTCTCGAGCTCTATTCCGCCATCCCATAATTCCACATCGACCAGCGCTGCACTCGTGGCCATGGAATGAGCCTGCTTGATCTGGCTCCGCCGGGGAGAGAGCTGGTTCAAACATCCGCCCCTGTCTACAGAGTTACCAGGCTCACCCAACGGTTCATAAATGGCACAAGATTCATAGCCATGACACAGACCTCGTCTGAGTCGTTCCGTCGGAAAAGCAGCGCAGATGACGGCACCACGGTCGTTGTGGACCTTCACCAAATCCTTGAACTTAATTCCGCGCGCAGCAGCATCTTCAGCATTAAGTCGCAACGTCCAATAATAATGCCCATCTATCTCCATGCGGTGATCAACGATGTCGTTGATAAAAGCATCTTTGCCGTCGCCCTGACTATGATAGCTAAAGCGCGCATGGGGAGTTATGAGTTGCAGAGGATAGTCCACGGCTCGATCAGCGCTCGGCCCTTCCCAAGAAGACGTATATTTGACAATGGGGGGTCGTTCAGCGTCGTTCGGATCAAAGCGCTTGAGAGAATTGCATTCGAATTCAATCTTGCCCGATTGCGTCTGCAAGCCCTCGAGGAACTGCTCAGTATAATCTGCTGGCAGGGGATGAGGCTCAGGCACATCTTTCTTGCGCCCCTCTGCAAACCATCGGAAAGACACGGGCGGGCGCAACTCTTCTTTTAAAGGCGGCACCACGAAATAGCCTTTGCGGATGAATTCTCTCCAAGAGATATGTTGGGGGAGGTCAGATGCATCAAACTGACGTTTTACCCAATCAAGCTCACTCATCCCCTCGGAAAAAAGAAGCCCCAAGCCTAATCTCTGGGAAAGCTCCAGGAAAATCTGGTAGTCGGACTTTGACTGACCTAGAGGCTCGATGCATTTGTGCTGAAAGACAATGACCCGGTGGTTAAGCTGATTTTGACCGTGATGGGTGTAGCCGCCGATACCCGCCCATTCAGAAATATCGGGCCGTTCTAAATTGGTACAGGCAGGCAAAATAATATCAGCAAACTTTGCATCACCCTCCATCCATATGGACTGATTAACCACGAACTCCAGATTATCCGTTCGGTACATTTTCACATAACGGTTGGTCTCGCTCATCGTTCCAAACATCGAGCCGCCATACTTGTAGAGCATTCTGACGGGTGCATGCCCCTTCTTCGGGTAAACAATTTTATCAAACTGGGCTTCAATGGTTTTACCGTTCCACGAGTAACCCTCGGCTTTTCCTTCTAATATTGCCTCTGGTAATTCGAGACGGGGAATTTTTTGCGAACTCGTATTGACGCTCGGTAATTGCGGCATGCGCTGATAAAGCGCAACGGAAAGGGCCGTTCCTGTCAGATCACCCGACATACCTCCGTCTGCATAACCAGGGAAATAAAAATGCAAATCAACCGGCGTTGCCCTCTGCAGGTTACCAAGATTGACGCCAGGTTTACCGATACCCTGCATGGCCATCAAACAGATCATGGTGCGAGACCACTGAATGCCATTGGCATTACGACATGCGCCACCGTAGCCATTACCCGCGCCACCAGCCGAAAGATAGACCTTCCGATTGCCCCAAGAGCGGGCTAGAGCGCGAACATCTTTTGCCGGCACACCGGTCTCTGTCTCCTGCCACTCCGGTGACTTGGGAATACCGTCATCCACGCCCAAAACATAGTCACGCCAAACCTCAAAGCCTTCGGTGCGTTTGGCCACATAGTCCTTGTCGTAGAGACCCTCCTTCATCCACACGTAGGCAATGGCCAAGGCAAGAGCTGGATCCGTGGTTGGTTTAGGAGAAAGCCATTTGCCTCCAAGCATTTGAGCCGTGTCATTATAGTGGGGATCAATATGGACGAACTCGACATCTAAGTCCTTCAACCACTGACGCCGGATTGATCCCTCCTGGGATGCATAATTCCCACTCGTCGATTCCGGATTTGAAGACCAGAAAACGACCATCTCGCAATGTTTAAGTAGGTCTTCTACAGTGCCGTAATTCTCAGACATACCGACCCTGAGCGAATGACCCCAATGATGCAGTCCGCCCCAGTACCAACCTTCCCAGCTGTCAGGGTTATGGTGAACCTCCGTGTGACCAATCAAGTTCATGAAGCGGAAGTTAGCGGACAAGTAGTACCCAATATTGCCCCAGGTATGATGTGAACCATGGCTAGATGCAATTGCGCCAACGCCATAGTCTCGTTTCATTCTTTTGATTTCGGATGCAACGGTATCGAGGGCTTCATTCCAACTTATGGGTACGTATCCGGACACACCCCGGTTCTGGCAATTGCGCTCGCCATCAGGGTCAAAGTCCACCCGTTTGAGGGGTGTTAAGATCCGATCTGGTGAATAGACCGCTGACTTCCAGTTCTGTCCATGTGGCGAGAGGGTCGTCTTTCGGGGTGGGGAAAATTTCTTGCCGCGGGCCTCAATGGTCCAGGTGCCAGGATCATCGTCACTAAATTCAATAATTCCGGTGCGCACCAGCTTGCCGGCCTTTACATCTACCTGAATGGGTCCGCCATTGGTCATGCTCGTGTAACGCTTAGTGCCATCGGCGAGATCAACGCCAAATTTCCAGTGGCTATTCTGGGTTTTCATGATGGTCTGGGCAAACCAGTAGGTCAGCTCGTCCGGTCCCGTCATCTTGAGATTAAACTCTTTTTGAGCGTCAATCTGTTGCTGATAATCCACCGGCGGCACCAAAAGCTGCACAGCAATGGTTTGTGACTTAAATGAGAGGCAAACGTCCGGTTCCGGATGAATACCGGCGTGGGACGAAAATACTCCGTCCTGAAACGAATAATATCGTCCCGCCGTGTCATCGCCAATTTTGATCTGTGCAGTAAAGTTCTGCTCACCCAGGCGCGCCTTAAAGGCCGGGTGACGCCAGGCAGTGAAGCGGATCAGCCAGTCTAGGCCTAGCAGAATGAGATAAAATTTCACAGGACCATAATCCTTAACCGTTTGCAGGGGTAATTAGGGATCGACAATCTCCAAAGCCAATGCGAGGCTTGCTTTCTGCCTCACACCAAGCTCGCATGATCACTTCGTCACCATCCTCCAGGAAAGTACGTGTCTCACCCCCAGGAAAATCAATGGGAGCCTTGCCGCCTTTGCAGACCTCCAGGATACTGCCGCATTCATCTGCGCCGGTGCCGGATATGGTCCCTGTGCCATAAAAATCCCCGGGATTGAAATCACAACCATTACTCGTGTGATGGGTGAACATTTGGAAAATTGTCCAATACATGTTTTTGAATTCAGGCGTTCCGATGGTTTGTGGGGCGAGCCCATTTTTCCGCATGGCCTCGGTCGCCACGGCCACGTCCAAGCGAATATCGAGGCCGCCACTCGCCTCGTGATCCTTGCTGGTGAGGTAAGGTAACGGCGCTGGATCGCTATCCGGCCGCGAGTAGACCTCCTGCCGGTAGGGAGCCAACGCCTCCAAGGTCACGACCCACGGTGAAATTGTGGACGAAAAGTTTTTAGCGAGAAAAGGTCCTAACGGTTGATATTCCCAGGTCTGGATATCCCGCGAGGACCAGTCATTTAGAATACACATGCCAAAAATATGGTCCTCAGCTTTTTCCAGAGGAACGGTTGTTCCTAGCGCTGTTCCCGGCCCCACGTAAACGCCTAGTTCGGTCTCGTAATCAAGGCGTTTGCAAGCGGCAAAAACCGGCATCTCGGCATCCGGGGCTTTGAGCTGACCCATTGGCCGCTTGGTGGGTGTGCCGCTAATACGAATGGAAGATGATCGGCCGTGATAAGCGATCGGCACGTATTTATAGTTAGGTAATAACGGATTATCGGGCCGAAACATTTTACCAACATTCGTTGCGTGGTTGATGGAGGAGTAAAAATCCGTGTAGTCACCAATCTTAGCTGGAACTGTCATTTCTGCATCGGCCATAGGTACGAGGCAGGCTGCGCCAGTCTCTTGGCGGCCACCTTCCCGCAACACGGCAGACAGCTGCGCCCTCAGATCCGACCACGCGGGCCGCCCGAGGCTCATAAGGGTATTAAGGGTTGGTTCTTCACAAGCCTTTGCCGCTGCACTCGACAGCAAGCCGCCAGCCACCGCAGCACTCAAATCTAGGATTTGATCTCCGATGGCCACCCCTCCCCGATAGGCCTCATCGGACCCAGCGCGGCGAAAAACGCCGAAGGGCAGGTTTTGGATTGGGAAGTCGCAGCCAACCTCATTGGCAGAGGCCACCCAGCTCTTTAGAGCGGGATCATTGGTGTCGTTGAGTAGGGTCATTTATGGTTTCCCGTTGAAGTGTTTCTGCAGTCCCTGCCAGCACTCGTAATAATTTTTCTGCAGCGCCGGTGTATCAAAAGCAAATTTGGTAGGCCGGTAAAGATGCCGAGTTTCGAACATGAAAGCCATGGTGCCATCCAAAAATTGAGGGCTTAATTCAGCTGTACTGGCCTTTTCATAGACTTCCGCATCATTGCCGTGCGCAGCAAAGCTGTTATGAAGGCTAGATCCTCCAGGCACAAATCCCTCTTCACGGCCATCGTAAACACCATGGATAAGGCCCATAAATTCGCTCATGATGTTACGGTGGAACCACGGTGGCCTGTAAGTATCTTCTGCTACAAGCCATCGGGGTGGAAAAATGACAAAATCGACATTCGCAATTCCTGCGGGACCCAACGGAGAGGTTAATACTGTGTAGATTGAGGGGTCGATGTGATCGAAGCTTACAGAACTTACCGCGTTAAAATTTGCCAGATCATATTTGTAAGGTGAATAGTTACCATGCCATGCCACGACATCCAGCGGAGAGTGACCAATAGGTGCTTCCCACAGATTACCGCCAAACTTGGCCGTAAGCCTAAAATCTCCCTCAAGATCCTCAAACCCTGCGACGGGCGTCAGAAAATCCCTAGGGTTGGCGAGGCCGTTTGAACCAATCGGGCCCAAATCTGGAAGCCTCAAAGCGGCCCCATTATTTTCGAGACAATATCCACGGCTGGGCCCATCCGGGAGGTCCACTTTGAACTTTGCACCGCGCGGGACGACTGCAATTTCATTAGGCGACACGTCCATTGTCCCCAGTTCAGTGAGAAGCCTGAGCCTGCCCTGCTGGGGCACGAACAGCATTTCGCCATCCGCATTGTAAAAATAACGGGCCTCCATGGAACTGTTCGCAGTATACAGATGAATGGCCAGCCCAGTCGTACTGCCATCCCCGGCACCCATCAGCGTGGTCAGGCCCTCAATAAAATCCATTGGTTCTGCAGGGATGGGCAACGGGTCCCAACGCATTTGGTTTGGCGAGGGCGGCGCTTCATCAAAAGGCGCACCCCGGAGCAACCCGTTCGAAATTTGCGTAAAAGGCATATGCTTAGCCGATGGCCGTATGCGGTAACACCAGGTCCGAAGGTTATCATCCCGGGGCGCCGTAAACGCAGTGCCGCTAAACTGCTCAGCATAGAGGCCGTAGGCAACTTTCTGCGGTGAATTACGGCCTCTTGGCAGAGCCCCAGGTAAGGCTTCCGTGGCAAATTCATTGCCGAACCCGCTCTGATACTCGGTGGTCACGGAAATCGTCGTGTCCATGATCTTACCCTCTTTTGGATGGAATATTTCTCCCCACTATTGAAAATAATAGTTTCATTTGAAACTATTATCAATTATTATTTTGATATGCCTGACAGTTTAACGACTACCGATGCCCCTCTCCTACTTCAAGACTTCCTGCCTTACCGTTTGGCAGTCCTGGCGAAACTCGTTGGCGCGGCTTTTTCGCAAGCATATGGCGAACGATTTGGCATTTCTAACCCGCAATGGCGGGTTTTATTTGCTTTGGGGCGAAAACCTAATTGTTCGGCCTCTCATGTTGTCCAGCACGCCGCCCTTGACAAGGTACAGGTGAGCCGAGCTGTGGCTGGCTTGATCCAGATGGGCTTTGTAGCGCGGCAAATAGATACCACGGACCGTCGTAATTCGGTCCTTAACATGACAGAAGTCGGTCGGGAGATTTATGATCAAATCGTGCCCGAGGCTCTAGCGTTCGAAGCCAGCCTCAAGGAAGGGTTGTCGGATGCCGAGGTCCACCAGCTGGATGCACTGCTGCTAAAATTAGTAGCCAAAGCCAGTAAGCTGTGACTTGGCAAGACGCCAAATCCGCAATCTAATCCAGGAGCAACACCAGAATACCGCCGACGATAAGGAGCGCGCCAAGCACCTCATATCGATTAATTTTCTCTTTAAAAATCAGCACCGATGTTAGAAAGGTAAAAATAAGCTCTACCTGGCCAACGGCTCGCACAATGGCCGCATTTTGCAGCGTCATCGCCGTAAACCAGCCGACCGAACCTAGCACGCTGGCTGCGCCGACGAATGAGGCTTTTGCTCGGTTACGCCAAACTTTGGTGATTTCGCCGGGCTCAAACGCCAAAAGATAAGCTGTCATCACAAACGTCTGGATCGCGAGCGCTGTCACCAATGTTGCTGACGCCGCCAGCAGTGGACTGTCTCCGCCTAAGGTCAGGGCCGCACCTCGGTAGGCCACCGCCGAGACCCCCAACATAGCACCATTTGCCAGCGCCAGGAGAGCCCCTTTATTGGCCCAAGAAAATAAAAACTGTCGGGGACTGATAGTCATTTTGGCGAGTGAGAGAGAGCACACCCCGAAAAAACTGATGAAGATGGCAAGGAAAGTCATGCTGGTCACCGCTTCGCCCAGGAGCACAATCGTAAAAAGCGCCGTCTGAAATGTTTCTGTCTTGGAATAGGCCGTGCCGACGGCAAAGCTTTTAAGAGCGAAGGAGCGCAACAGAAACCACATGGCCAGCACTTGCGCGATCCCGCCCAATGCTGCCCACCCGGCGAAGGTCCAACTCCAGGAGAGGTTTTGAGGATCCTGCCATAGGAGAAAACAGAAGTAGATAATGGCAAGCGGCAAACCAAAGGCAAATCGAGTGTATGCTGCGCCAGCCGTGGACAAAACCGAGTTGATGGATTTTTGCAGCGAATTCCGCAAATTCTGGAAAAATGCCGCCGCCAGTGTAAAGATAAACCAGAGTTCCACGGATAGGTCTCTTCGATCCTGCCGTCAGGATACGAGTAAACGGTGCACAACGATGCCCGCTTGAATGAAGCCATATGCGATCATGCCGCAAATGACCGCATATAAAAAAACGCGAAGATGGTTTTTGAGGTTGCCCATTGCTCTATAATAGGGTGACAACACAAAAAAAGGAATTCCGTGAAGGAAAAGGCAAAAATAACTTAGAGCTATTCCAAAATATTAATGCAAAAGACACCACCAAAGTGATCGCATCTATGTGTCCCATTAAGTCCAATCGGATAAAATCAGAGAGACCCGCACCATGACTTATTACTCCAACCCCGAGCCCTTCAGCCATCAGGTTCTCATCCGCTTCACCCATACGGATCCCGCAGGGTATGTCTTTTTCCCGCGCTATTTTGAGATGATACAAGCCGTGAGCGAAGAATGGTTCGAAAACTGCCTCGGCATCAATTTTGCGGAGATGATCATGGTCCAACAGGTAGGCCAACCGACAGCCCATACCGAATGCCAGTTCATCAAGCCGTGTGTGTTAGGCGACCGGCTTGATATCGCTATAATCCTGGACAAGTTTGGGTCGTCGTCGTTGCATCTTCGGTTCATTGGCACAGTTGAGGGCGAAATCCGAATGCGAGCACGATCAGTACAAGTGCTCTTGGATATGAAAGCGGGGAAACCTATCGCCTTTGACGATAACATGCGTTCACACCTACAAGCCTATCAGGATAACGTCGTTCCGCCGGATACCATCCAGCCACAGCGGCGAGGATAATCTAGCCCATGTTAGGCGGGATTTTAGCCCTGGCGGCAGCAGCGACGTTTGGGCTTAACAGTGTTGCCATACGCCGCGGCGTGCTGAGCGGTACCGTGGCGCAAGGCCTCGCCGTATCCATACCGATCGGCATGCCCATACTGCTGGTCGCGGCTTTGGTCTCTGGCGGATTTGGCCTCTTAAGCGCATTACCCGCCAGCAATTTTCTTTTCTTGGCAGGTGCCGGCGTCACCCACTTCATTATAGGCCGCTATTCTAACTATCGCTCTACCAAGGCTATGGGTGCCAATCTCGTAGGCCCAGTGCATTCCTCCAGCCTGATCATTACGTTAGCGCTAGCGATATTTTATTTGGACGAGATTCTAACACCGCTCCGGGTGTTCGGCATCATCCTAATTCTTGTCGGACCGCTTTTGTCCATGTGCTCCCCGGCCGTTCGAGGAAAAACGGCAACTGGCACATCGACGGCCACGTTCAAACCGAAATTATTGGAGGGATATGGGTTCGCCATCCTGTGCGCGCTGGCCTTCGGGGCCAGCCCAATCCTGATCCGGTCAGCATTGTTGGGTATCGAAAACGCCGGAGCAAGCGCGGGCGTGGTTGGCGGCTTGATCGCCTACACTGCCGCTTTTTCGGTTCTCATCCTCTATCTTCTGCGGCCCAAACACCTCCGCCACGCCTTAGAAATGGACCGCGATACAGCGAGGTGGTTTAGCTTCACGGGGCTCCTTGTGTGCATCTCTCAGATGCTGCGCTTCATGGCGCTGGCGGTCGCCCCTGTCACCGTTGTCTCGCCCATTGTGCAAAGTACGGGTATCTTCAGAACGCTTTTTGGCTGGTTCATCAATCGGGAGCACGAAATCTTTGACGGATGGGTCTTAGTCGGTGTCGCCACGACAATTATTGGCGCAGTGGCGCTCACCATGAGCGTTGGCTCTGTGGTTGATTTCGTGGACCTGCCGGAGGGCCTGGCTGCCTTTCTCCGGCTCAGCTGGCCTTAGCCCAGTTTTTTGCGCAGCAGTTCGTTCACTATTTGCGGATTAGCCTTGCCCTGGGTTGCTTTCATTACCTGGCCCACAAACCAGCCAGCGACCTTATGGTTGCCCTCTTTAAATTGCTGGGCCTGATCAGAATTCTCTCTGATGACCTGGTCGACCGCGGCTTCAATCTCGCTGTTATCAGTGATCTGCGTCAGGTCTTTCTCTGCTACAATTGCTTCTGGATCCCCACCCGTCGCCACCATCTCCTCGAAAACGTCCTTGGCAATACGATTGGAAATCGTGCCCTCAGACAGCAGACCGACAAGTTTGCCGACAGCGGCGGCGGTGACTGGGCTCGCAGAAATATCCTTGCCGTCTTTCTTGAGGATCGCGAAAAGTTCGTGAATGACCCAGTTTGATGCCAACTTTGCATCCCGGCCGTCAGCTACTTCCTCAAAAAACTCCGCTGTCTCCCGCTCAGCTGTTAGGATCATCGCGTCCGCATCTGCCAGATTATAGTCCATGACGAAACGACGTCGTTTGGCATCCGGCAGTTCCGGAAGACTGGCCCGGATCTCGTCCACATATTCTTGCGTGAGATCGACGGGCAACAAATCGGGGTCGGGAAAATATCGGTAGTCATGAGCTTCCTCCTTGGATCGCATGGACCGAGTTTCGCCACGGTCAGGATCATATAGTCGGGTTTCCTGATCCACATCGCGACCATTGTCGTAGAGACCCACCTGACGCTCGGCTTCATACTCGATCGCCTGCATGACAAAGCGCATGGAGTTGATGTTTTTGATCTCGGCACGAGTGCGCAGTTCATCGGAGCCTTTGGGCCTCACGCTGACATTCGCATCACAGCGCAACGACCCCTCCTCCATATTGCCGTCGCATGTGCCAAGATACCTCAGTAGCGAGCGAAGCTTGCGCATAAAGGCGCCGGCTTCCTCCGGGCTCCGAAGGTCCGGTTTAGAGACAATCTCCATCAGCGCGACGCCGCACCGGTTTAGATCAATAAAGGTGCGTTGGGGATCCTGGTCGTGAATGGATTTTCCAGCATCTTGCTCCATATGTAACCGTTCAATACCAATCTTCCGCTGCCCCTCCGGCATTTCCAGGGTTAGGACACCCTCACCTACAATCGGATTGAGGTATTGCGAGATCTGATAACCTTGCGGCAAATCAGGATAGAAATAGTTCTTCCGCTCGAACACCGAATGAAGATTGATCTGTGCACTCAGGCCCAGGCCCGTCCGCACAGCCTGTTCGATGCACACTTCGTTGATAACCGGCAGCATGCCTGGTAGAGCCGCATCCACGAGTGATACCTGGCTGTTGGGTGCCGCGCCAAAGGCAGTTGCCGCACCGGAGAAGAGCTTTGCACGCGATACAATCTGAGCATGAACTTCAAGCCCAATTACTACTTCCCACTCACCCGCCTGGCCTTCGATCAGATAAGTCATCACACGCCTTCCAAATAAGGCGGCTTAGCCTCAAAACCGACGGCCCCCTCCAACACGTCGGCGACACAGAACAAGGTTTTCTCATCATAAGCTCTCGTGATGAGGTGCAAGCCCAGCGGCAATCCCTCTGCCGAGAGACCCGCGGGAACCGAGATTGCAGGCACGCCTGCCATGCTCGCGGGCACGGTGAAAATATCGTTGATATACATTTGGACCGGATCGTCCATGCGTTCTCCGATCGCAAACGCGGCAGACGGTGTAGTTGGCGTCAACAACGCATCCACCTCTTGAAATGCTTTTTTGAAATCCTGGGAGATTAGCGTTCTCAATTTTTGTGCTTTCACATAATAGGCGTCGTAGTAACCGGCGCTCAAGACATAGGTCCCGATCATAATCCGGCGGCGGACTTCCTGGCCAAAACCCTTACCACGGGTTGCCTCATACATGTCTTCTAGGCTTTCACCATCCACCCTTAGTCCATAGCGAACGCCATCATAGCGAGCGAGGTTCGACGATGCCTCGGCGGGCGCAACAATATAGTATGTTGGCAGAGCATATTTTGTGTGCGGTAGAGAGATATCCACGGGCTGAGCACCAGCGTCTTGCAACATCTCCATGCCTCTTGACCACAACCCTTCAATTTCCGCTGACATTCCATCAATACGGTACTCCGCAGGAATACCAATCTTCATGCCCTTGATGTCACCAGTTAATGCGGCTTCAAAATCAGGCACCGGCTGATCGCTCGAAGTGGAGTCCTTTGGATCATATCCCGCCATGCCTTGCAGCATGATCGCTGCATCGCGCACTGATTTCGTGAGCGGGCCTGCCTGATCAAGGCTGGATGCAAAGGCCACCATACCCCATCGAGAACACCGCCCATAAGTGGGTTTCATACCAACGATGCCGCAAAATGATGCTGGCTGGCGGATTGAGCCCCCAGTATCCGAACCGGCAGCGCCCAAGGCAATGTGGGCGGCAACCGCAGCGGCCGACCCGCCGGACGACCCGCCCGGCACCCGATCCTTGCCGTCATCAAGCGACCAAGGGTTCTTGACCGGACCGTAATAGCTCGTAATGTTTGCGGAACCCATGGCAAATTCATCCATATTGGTCTTGCCCAACATGACCGCCCCAGCGGTTCGTAAATTATGAGTAACGGTCGACTCATACGCAGGCACATAGCCATCCAAAATGTGCGAGGACGCCGTGGTCAGCACGTCTTCAGTACAAAACAGATCCTTAATGGCGAGCGGAATTCCCTCCAGGGGGCCAGCGGCGTCTCCTCTGGCGCGGCGGTCATCTGAGGCCCGCGCCCGCGCTAGAGCAATATCCGACGTCTCTGTGACGAAGGCGTTCAAGTCGCGGGCCGCCTCGAGAGCACTAATATGGGCTGCCGTCAGTTCCTCGGATGAAAAGTCACCGCGAGTAAGGCCGTCACGCGCCGCTGCAATGGTTACGTCCGTCAAATCAGACATTATTCAACGACCTTGGGAACAGTAAAAAACGGGCCCTCTGGATTTGGAGCATTTGCCAAAACTTTGTCCGAGTAATCACCATCTGTGATCTCGTCCGTTCGTTTTGACATGACCATATCAGTCACGCTGGTCATAGGGATCACATCGTCTGTATCCACCTGGTTCAGTTGCTCAATCCATTCGAGGATATTGGACAGTTCCTGAGCCAGACTGGAAACTTCGGCCTCAGGAATTCTAATGCGGGCTAACTTGGCAATACTTCGGACAGTGGCCTCATCAAGAGCCATGGAATTTCTCTCAAAGTAATTCATTTTTGGTCCTGCAGGACCGGCAACGCTACGACGCGCGGAACGTATCACCAGCCAGATGAATTTCAAGGATAATTCCGGAGGACTTCACTGTTGCAGACTTAACGCTGATCGCCGGGAATCTGTTTCGATACGCTCTCTCATTCAGTTGCTGGCCGACAATCAAAGTCGCAGGGATCCGTAAAGTTAGAAGTTGTCTCGGGGGTTGAGGAAATACAGAAGGAAAAAGGTTGATATTAGAGCACGAGGCCAAATATTGAGACCATCCTCTGAACATGCTTCAAAAGCCGTTCAAAACCTGGAATTGGGGTGACCAAGGATTGTGAGAGTATTCTGTATCGCCGACCCCGACCAAAAAAATTATGATTCGAATAAACAATTTGTTGACGGTTTTTTAATTTTCCATACTATATATAGTATGATTAAAGGTCCCACAAAGACGATTTAGGGGTATTGAGAAACGCAGGGCATCCGGGACAATTTAGAAAAAGTCCCCCAAACTCGGCAAGTTTTGGCGAGCTAATTGGCCTCTTAAGCCGCGTGTATAGCGGTAAAAAGACATCGGCCAGCTCCGATCTGCGGTCTCAATACTAATCACCGCGTTTTTGCGGCCTTTAAATAAAGTGGACGGAGGCACACGCACAATGTGGGTCAAAGGCCTCATCCTCTTTGATTTTTTTTGGGAGGAGGCTCACCGTCCGGTGAAGCATACATAAGTACTTTTAGTCGGTGGGAAGCATATCTTCGGCAACACCGCTTATAGCAAACGCTCTGAGGAGCAAAACGAGACGCTCTTGAGAGCAACGGAGGCACAGGTGCTAGATTCAACAATTCAAACAACCAAAGGCCCAAGCGTCACAACCGACAAATCCCGGGATGCCAAGCTAACCGACTTCGGCAAAGCCACGCTTTCAGACCGTTACTTGCTACCGGGTGAGGATTTTCAGGACCTTTTTGCACGTGTCGCGAGCACTTACGGAGACGAAGATGCTCACGCCCAGCGCATCTATGATTACCTGAGCAACCACTGGTTCATGGCAGCTACGCCTGTGCTCTCCAATGGTGGGGCAGATCGGGGGTTGCCCATCTCGTGCTTTCTTAACGAGAGCAGTGATAGCCTAGACGGTATCGTGGGCCTCTGGACAGAAAATGTGTGGCTCGCGTCAAGCGGGGGTGGCATTGGCAGCTATTGGGGCAATCTCCGCTCCATCGGCGAGAAGGTTGGCGTTTCTGGCAAAACGTCCGGCGTGATCCCTTTTATACGGGTGATGGATTCTCTAACTCTGGCCATCAGTCAAGGCTCGCTTCGGCGAGGATCAGCGGCGGTTTATCTTCCGATTTCCCATCCAGAAATTGAGGAGTTTATCGAAATTCGGCGCCCCACTGGCGGTGATCCGAATCGCAAAGCACCCAATTTGCATCACGGGGTGCTCGTCCCGGATGCCTTTATGCGGGCTGTTGAAAATGACGAAGAATGGGCCTTACTCAGCCCAAAGGATCGGGCCCCCATCCGCAAAGTGTCTGCTCGTGCTCTCTGGATCAGGCTCCTAACGGCGCGCGTCGAAGTAGGCGAACCGTATATCGTGTTTTCTGATCAAGTGAACCGGGCCATTCCGGAACATCACAAGCTTGCCGGTCTCTCAGTAAAGACATCAAATCTGTGCAGCGAGATCACGCTTCCCACCGGCATGGATCATTTAGGACAAGAGCGTACGGCGGTTTGCTGCTTATCATCGCTTAATCTGGAAACTTTCGACGAATGGAAAGATGACCCTATCTTCATCGAAGACGTAATGCGTTTCCTTGATAATGTCCTGCAGGACTTCATCGACAATGCCCCCGACGGTATGGAGCGGGCAAAATACGCTGCCATGCGGGAGCGCTCTGTGGGCCTTGGTACGATGGGGTTCCACTCTTTCTTGCAGGCCAACAATGTGCCCTTTGAGTCTGCCATGGCAAAAGCCTGGAACCTAAAGATGTTCCGCCACATAAAAACGGGCGTGGATAATGCGTCCCGGTTCCTGGCAGACGAACGAGGTGCGTGCCCAGACGCTGCAGACTACAGCATGCTTGAACGGTTTTCCAACAAAACAGCCATTGCCCCGACTGCCAGCATTTCCATTATTTGCGGCGGCGCCTCGCCCGGTATCGAGCCTATAAGCGGCAACAGCTTTACGCACAAAACCCTGTCGGGTTCCTTTAGTGTTCGTAACCGACATCTCAAAAAGCTGCTTGCGGAAAAAGGCAAGGATGAGGAGGAAACCTGGACTTCCATAACCGTCAACGAGGGGTCAGTCCAGCACTTGGATTTTCTGACCCAAGATGAAAAAGACGTGTTCAAGACGGCGTTTGAGCTTGATCAACGCTGGGTTATTGAACTCGCAGCCGACCGCACGCCGTATATCGACCAGTCTCAATCCGTCAATATCTTTCTTTCGGCAGACGTACACAAACGGGACTTACACCAAATTCACTATCAGGCATGGAAGAAAGGAATGAAAAGCCTATATTACTGTCGGTCCAAATCGATCCAGCGTGCAGAGGATGTCTCTACTCAGGAGACTGCTGAACAAACGACCGGAGGTATAAACGTCAACATGCCCCTGCCGGGGGTGCCATCAGTGGAGCTTCCATTGGCCGCCCATGCCGTCGACACGCAGGAAACAACCGACTACGAAGAGTGCCTTGCTTGCCAATAGCACGGGCCAGCCAACAAAAGGAACGAACACATGTCATTGCTTGATGCAAGTCCGGTTTATAAGCCCTTTTCCTATCCCTGGTGTTACGATGCCTGGTTAACCCAGCAGCGCGTTCACTGGCTCCCCGAGGAGGTGCCCTTGGCCGACGATGTAAAGGACTGGCACCACACGCTTAGCGAGAGCGAGCGGCATCTGATGACCCAGATTTTCCGTTTTTTCACCCAGTCGGATATAGAGGTGAATAATTGCTACATGAAGCATTATTCTCAGGTCTTCAAACCGACTGAAGTTCAGATGATGCTATCTGCATTTTCGAACATTGAGACCGTTCATATCGCAGCCTATTCGCACCTTCTGGACACCATCGGCATGCCAGAAACAGAATACTCCGCCTTTCTTCAATACAAGGAGATGACAGACAAATACGACTACATGCAGGAATTTGGGGTAGGGTCCAAAGAAGATATTGCCAAAACGCTAGCAGTGTTTGGCGGTTTTACTGAGGGTCTACAGCTCTTTGCGAGTTTCGCCATCCTTCTAAATTTCCCGCGCCTTAATAAAATGAAAGGGATGGGCCAGATCGTAACTTGGTCGGTGCGCGACGAAAGCCTGCATTGCGCCTCCATTATCAAGCTGTTCCGCACATTTGTCTCGGAAAACCCTGAGATCTGGACCCAGGATTTCCAACGTGATCTTTACAAGGCTTGCGAGACCATTGTCACTCATGAGGATGCCTTCGTGGATCTGGCCTTTGAACTTGGCCCGGTCGAAGGCCTCTCGGCGGATGAAGTAAAAGCCTATATTCGCTATATCGCCGATCGCCGCCTGGCCCAATTAGGTCTTCAACCGATCTATCTCCTTGACGGACATCCGCTGCCCTGGCTCGACACGATCTTAAACGGGGTGGAACACACCAACTTTTTTGAGAACCGGGCCACGGAATACTCAAAGGCAGCAACCCAAGGCACCTGGGAAGAAGCCTTCGATTAGCCTGCGCCAGGGTCTAACCGACCGTTTGAATGTGGCTCGCGGCTTTATTCCAGAGAGCTTTTACTTCATAACGCTGTCATGATTCATGACACGCTGCCAGACATGATTGAGGCTCTTCCCATAAAAGCGCGGCTTCTCGGCTTAGATATTGGAAGCAAGACGATTGGGCTTTCTATTTCGGACAGTTCTCGCCAAGTAGCCACTTCCATTGATACGATACGGCGGACTAAATTCTCCGAAGATATACTGATCTTGCACCAGGCCGTTACCGAACGTGATGCCGCTGGCCTTATTCTGGGTCTGCCGGTAAGTATGGATGGTACGGAAGGCCCCGCCTGCCAGTCCGTCCGGCAATTCGCGGCCAATGTTAACAGTGCCTTTGACACACATATCTCCTTTTGGGACGAACGCCTGTCAACGTCGGCAGTGGAACGGTTCTTGATAAAAGAGGTCGACATGAGCCGGCGGCGGCGCGCACAAGTGGTTGATAAGATGGCCGCAACCTATATTTTACAAGGCGCTTTAGATTCCCTCACTTAAACAGCTGGACCGCAAACTCTGTCCGGTTTATAACGACGTTTTATGGCCTTTGACTCTGCCACTTCAGATTTTACCGATCGCCATCTACTAGGCATTGAGGGGCTTTCCCCCATTGAAATAACGGCGCTTCTCGACACGGCAGAGCGCTATGTTGGTCAGAACCGCCAAGCCAATAAAAAGTCAGAACTTCTCCAGGGTCGGACCGTCATTAATTTGTTCTTTGAGGACTCGACCCGGACCCGAACATCATTTGAGCTGGCGGGTAAAAGGCTCGGCGCGGACGTGATCAATATGTCTGTCGCCAATAGCTCAATCAAAAAAGGCGAGACCCTTATTGATACGGCCATGACCCTGAACGCTATGCACCCGGATATCCTCGTAGTCCGGCATGGTGAAGCCGGCGGCACGCAGTTGCTTGCAGAAAAAGTACATTGCGCGGTAATTAATGGCGGAGATGGTAGCCACGAGCACCCAACACAGGCCCTCTTGGATGCGCTTACCATCCGCCGACGGAGAGGTAAGCTTGAGGGACTGAAAATCGCTATTTGTGGCGATATACTTCACTCCAGGGTAGCGCGGTCCAATATTCACCTGTTGGTCACGATGGGTGCCCGGGTGCGCGTCGTCGCGCCACTGACCCTATTGCCGTCCAGTATCGGGAAACTTGGAGTAGATGTATTCCACGACATGAAAGAAGGTCTTACAGACTGCGACATCATCATGATGCTGCGACTCCAGAACGAACGGATGAATGGTAATTTTATCCCGTCTATTCGTGAATATTTTCTGTTCTTTGGATTGGACTACGACAAATTATCCGTCGCGAAGCCTGATGCTTTGATCATGCATCCAGGTCCGGCGAACCGAGGCGTTGAAATTGACTCGGTCGTTGCCGACGATTTCAGCCGAAGCGTAATCCGCGAGCAAGTAGAGATGGGCGTAGCGGTGCGGATGGCGTGCCTGGAAATCCTTGCCCAGAACCTTCAGGAGGAGAGAGAAACCCTGTGATGTGCCGCCAGGAGACCTCCCCATGAACGGTAACTGGACCGATGCCAGGCCCGACGCCGGCCAAGGTAAACATGTCTATATCAATGCCCGCTTGCTCAATCCAGCGTCGGGAATGGACGAGATCGGTGCCGTTTTGACCGATGGCGAATTGATCGCTGACTTTGGGCCCCAACTGTTTGCAAATGGTGTTCCCGGAAGCATCCCTACCATTGACTGCGCCGGCCACTGTCTGGCGCCTGGCCTTGTCGATATGCGCGTTCAAATCAGAGAACCAGGCGCAGAACACAAGGGCACCATTAAATCCGCGGGAATGTCTGCCACTGCGGGTGGTGTAACGACAATGGTCTGCCTTCCAAACACGGAACCGGTGATCGAGGACATGTCCGTTGTCGAATTTGTCGCACGACGAGCGCGCCTCATCGGGCTCAGTAAGATCTATCCATACGCTGCCGTGACCAAAGGCCTGGAAGGCAAGGAGATCACCGAAATGGGGGTGCTATCCCAGTATGGCGCCCTGGCTTTCACCGATGGGGAAAAGGCAATCGCGAATGCGCAGGTTTTACGGCGCGCGCTCACCTATGCTCGGACGTTCGATCTGTTGATCATCCAGCACCCGGAGGAACCATCCCTCGCGAGCGGCGTCATGAATTCAGGTGAAATGGCAACACGGTTGGGTCTTTCCGGCATTCCGCCAGCGGCTGAAACCATCATGGTGGAGCGGGATATCCGGCTTGTAGAACTGACCGATGGTAAACTTCATTTTGCACATGTCTCCACAAAAGACGCCCTCGACGCCATCCGGAAGGCAAAAGCACGCGGAATAAACGTAACGTGTGACACAGCACCGCCTTATTTCGCACTCAACGAGACTTCTGTCGGCGACTATCGAACATTCGCCAAATTATCGCCTCCGCTTCGAAGCGAAGAAGATCGGCTGGCCGTTATTGAGGCCATTAAAGACGGCACCATAGACGCCATCGCCAGCGACCATGCTCCTCAGGATGAGGACTCAAAACGTTTGCCTTTCAATCAGGCCGCTCCGGGCGGTGTCGGCTTGGAGACGCTTTTACCGGTTACACTCGACCTATATCACAACGGCCATTTGTCCATATTAGAAGCGGTGTCAAAAGTGACATCTGCACCTGCCAATTTGCTAAACCTCAAGGCCGGTCGGCTCGAAATCGGCGCGCCCGCGGACTTTACGGTGTTTGATCCGGAACGCGGCTGGCAGGTCAATGCAGACGACTTAGCGAGCAAAGCAAAAAACACACCCTTCGATGGCCGACCAGTCCAAGGAGCTGTGCTTCGGACCGTGATTGACGGCAGGACTGTATACCGGGCCACTGACTGACCCCCAGCAAAGAAAAGGGACGATTGTGGACATCTTCAGCCAAGCGCATTTGTTGACTGCCATACTCTCGTATGTAGGGGGCTCCATTCCCTTTGGGCTCCTGCTTACCAAGCTGACCGGCACCGGCAATCTACGGGAAATCGGCTCAGGCAATATCGGCGCCACCAATGTCCTTCGAACTGGCCGGAAAGGACTTGCTGCCGCAACCTTGCTGCTTGACGCAGCAAAAGGGGCAGCTGCAGTGCTTATTGCGCGCGAAATTTCAATTGAAGCCGCTTTGATCGCAGGACTTTTTGCTGTACTTGGCCATAATTTCCCGGCCTGGCTCAAATTTAAAGGGGGCAAGGGTGTAGCCACGACATTGGGCGTCCTACTTGCCATCTCGTGGCAAGTCGGGCTCCTCACCATCGCCACGTGGCTGTTAACCGCCGCTATTTTCCGCTTTTCGTCATTGGCAGCACTTGTTGCACTTCTGGCATCACCTGTTTATGCCTACTTGCTGACCGTTGAAAAAGTTTTAATTACGATAACGCTATTGACGCTGCTGGGGATTGCTAGACACCACGAGAACATCCGTCGCTTAATTACCGGCAAAGAAAGCAAAATTCGCTTGGTTAATAAAGACACAGTCTAAGATAGCCAACGATAAGCCGATAAGCATTCAAGAATTTAGACTCAAATTTGACCGGGTAGGTAATTCTTGCCAGGTTCTACTGGTCAATGGCTCCGAGATTATGCAGCCTGAGATCACGGTAAGCTGGTCGCAAAGCATAAAAAAAATGTCATCAACACGCGGAATAGGGAGAAAATCGAGCTTTGAAATCCCAAGCACGAATAAGAACCCACCGGAATAGAATTGAAAAAAATAAAAAATTTATGTCTCCATGGCGGTTGACGAATTGATCCGCCGGTGCCAAATGTCCCCTGCCGAGACAGAAATAATTTCACTAAAACTTGAAGCAACAGTTCGGCTATCACCTCATCCGAGCAACGAAGTTGCGATGATAGGTGAAGTGTAAACGAGAGATGGATTAATCATGGCGGACGTTGTCGTCGTCGAGTCGCCAGCTAAGGCGAAAACGATTAATAAGTATTTGGGCAGCAATTACACTGTGCTGGCCAGCTACGGTCATATTCGAGATCTACCCTCCAAGGATGGATCCGTACGTCCCGATTCCGATTTTGAGATGGACTGGGAAGTTGATCCCAAATCCCAAAAGCACATCAAAGACATCGCTGAAGCGGTCAAGAAGGCCGATCATCTTTATCTGGCCACCGACCCCGACCGAGAGGGTGAGGCCATTTCCTGGCACGTTCAGCAAGTGCTGACAGAAAAAAAGCTGCTCGATAATGTCAATGTCAAACGAGTGGTTTTCAATGAAATCACGAAGAACGCCATCCTAGCTGCCTTTGACCAACCTCGGGCTGTAGATCGGGAACTCGTTGACGCCTATCTTGCTCGCCGCGCATTGGACTATCTCGTCGGTTTTAATTTGTCTCCAGTCCTTTGGCGCAAGTTGCCCGGCAGCAAGTCAGCCGGGCGTGTTCAGTCCGTGGCCCTTCGCTTGATCTGCGAGCGGGAAACGGAGATCGAAAAATTCGAGCCGATTGAGTATTGGTCGGTTAGAGCTAAGTTCAAAAAAAGCACCGGAGAACCCATAACCGCTCAGCTGACACATCTGAATGGCGAACGTTTAGACAAACTCGCGCTCGGAAATTAGGTGGCAGCCACTGTCGCCGTTTCGGCGATCCAAGGAAACTCCTTTTCTGTTTCCCGGGTTGAGAAAAAGCAAGCTCGGCGTAATCCTCCAGCGCCCTTTACCACATCTACCCTGCAGCAAGAAGCAGCGCGCAAGCTTCATTTTAGCGCCAAGCGCACCATGCAGATTGCGCAGCGCTTGTATGAGGGCATTAACGTTGATGGCGAGACCGTGGGCCTAATAACATACATGCGGACTGACGGCGTGAGTATGGCACAAGAGGCCATAAACGCCTGCCGCAGCCATATCGGTGAGCAATATGGCGCGCAATACGTACCTGCCACCCCGCGCGTTTACCAGAGTAAGGCAAAAAATGCCCAGGAGGCCCACGAGGCGGTTCGGCCCACAGATATTACAAAACGTCCGCGCGACCTGACAGTGCTGGAGGATGATCAGCGCAAGCTATATGAGCTTATCTGGAACAGAGCCGTCGCTAGCCAGATGGGATCAGCTGTCCTGGATCAGGTAGCCATCGATTTACGGCCAACTGGCGCTTCGGTATCTGATGACACCGTCACCTTGCGGGCGACCGGGTCAGTTATTGCCTTTGATGGTTATCTCCGCCTCTATCAAGAGGGTAAAGACGATAGCGATGGTGATGATAAAGAGAAAATTCTACCCGCCGTCGCGGAAGGCGAGCCGTTAAATCGCGAGACGGTAATACCTGAGCAGCACTTTACCCAGCCGCCACCGCGTTTTTCCGAGGCGAGCTTAGTCAAAAAACTCGAGGAACTGGGCATTGGACGCCCTTCTACCTACGCCTCCATCATATCGGTTTTGCAAGAGCGTAACTACGTTCAGATCGACAAACGCCGTTTCTTTCCGGAAGATCGCGGTCGGCTTGTGACCGCCTTCTTATCCAGCTTTTTTACAAAATACGTCGAATACGATTTCACCGCCGATCTGGAGGAGAAGCTGGATGATATTTCGGGCGGGCGGATGGATTGGAAATCCGTGCTACGGGATTTTTGGCAGTCATTCAATGAAGCCATCCGCGGCACCAGCGATTTGCGGGTGCGCGAAGTACTGGATGCATTAAATGGCCTCCTGGGCCCTCACTTTTTTGGCCTCGACGACAAGGGCGGCCTAAGACGAGCCTGCCCCAGTTGCGAGAACGGCGAGTTGTCCCTTAAACTCGGCCGACACGGAGCCTTTATCGGCTGCTCTAATTATCCTGATTGTAAGCACACACGCCCGCTGGCCGTTCCCAACGGCGAAGATGACGGCTCCGCCCTTACCGACAATGGGCCCAAGGAACTGGGTTTTGAACCCGAAAGCGGGTTTGCAGTAACCCTAAGACGTGGGCCCTATGGCTATTATATTCAGTTGGGCGAACAAGAGGGCAAGAAAAAACCAAAACGGGCCACTCTCACCAAAGACATAAACCCAGCAGACGTAAATCTCAAAATGGCACTGGGTCTCCTATCACTTCCCCGGGACGTCGGCACGCATCCTGAGACCGGCGACATGATCACGGCGGCCATTGGGCGCTTTGGCCCTTACATTAAAATGGGGGGCACTTATGTCTCTCTGAAGGAAGATCATGTCCTTGAAGTGGGATTAAACCGCGCCGTAGACCTTATGGCAGACGCCCCGCGCCGGCCCGCGCCAGAGGAACTCGGTGTGCATCCCGGAGACGAGAAACCAATCACGCTTAGGGAGGGTCGGTTCGGGCCTTACGTGCAACACGGCACCGTGCGCGCGACCCTGCCAAAAGACAAGCGGGACGAAAAGCCGAGCCTTGAACTAGCGATTGAACTGGTGGATGCAAAAGCCAACAAGAAAAAGACAGCCACAAAGAAAAAAGCGACCGCCAAGAAAAAAACCAAGACAAAGAAAAAGACATCCGCAAAAAAAAACGCGTCTAAAAAAAAACGGGCTGCCAATAGCGCCACGCCCGGGCCCGCTGGCTCGCAGAGCTAGCGTTGGGTAACCTCCCCCGCAATTCGTCAACCGACCTCTCCAAACGGGATATACTGGCTTATATCCGTGACCATGCGGACGGCGTTGGCAAGCGGGAATTGTCCCGCGATCTTGCCATTGGCGCCAAGAAAAGGAACTGGCTCAAAAACCAGCTGACCGCTTTGCTGAACGAGGGGATGATCGCGCTCAACCGCAATGGCGTATATATCGCGGCTCAGACCCTGCCGCGGGTAGCGGTCCTGAAAGTAACCGGCACCGATGCCGGTGGTGATGCCTTGGCGGTCCCCATCAACTGGCAAGAAGATCGAGAGCCACCTCTTATCTTCGTTAATCCAGCCCGCACCAGCCGCAGGTCACCAGGCATTGGCGACCGAGTCCTAGCACGTCTAACGCGGGCCGAGAATGGCGCCTACCGCGCCGATATTATCCGGCAGCTGGAGGGCGGGCCACAGAGAATTCTTGGTATTTTTGGCGAAGACGGGCGCATTCATCCTGTCGCCAGAGGCAAGCGTTTTGACTACGAGGTCGCGCCGAAAAACACCATGTCTGCAGATCCGGGTGAGCTCGTTATTGCCGAGGTCCTGCCGAAAAAACGCCTCGGCTTGACCCAGTCCAGAGTCGTGGAACGGCTTGGTAAAGGAGAGGGCCCCCAGGCCTTCAGCCATATTGCTGTTCATATGCATGAAATCCCACATCAGTTTTCTGCCGATGTTCTGGTTGAGGCTGAGGCTTGCGGTCGCGCACCGGCATCTGGACGGGTGGATCTCCGCGACATTCCCCTTGTCACCATCGACGGGGCGGACGCACGCGATTTTGATGATGCTGTTTTCGCCGAACCTTGGGACGATGCCGAAGCAAAAGCTGGGACAGAAGACGGCGGGCTGCGGGGCTGGCACCTTATCGTCGCCATTGCGGATGTCGCCTGGTACGTGCGTCCCGGTTCCGAACTTGACCGGGAAGCCCGTGAGCGGGGCAACTCGGTCTATTTCCCTGATCGGGTGATTCCCATGCTGCCCGAGGCCTTGTCAAACGGCTGGTGCTCTCTCAAACCCGACGAAGACCGCCCATGTCTAGCGGCGCATCTCTGGATCAATGGCGCCGGTGAGTTACAAACGTTCAAATTTGAACGCGCTATTTTGCGGTCACATGCACGGCTCACATATGAGCAAGTCCAGCAGGTTCGTGACAGTGAAAAGGTGGCCTTGCCAAACGGCCTGTCGCCTGAGGTTATTGATGCTCTTTTTGGCGCGTATGATAGCCTGCTATCGGCTCGGAAATCCCGGCACCCCCTGGAGCTGGTAACATCGGAACCAGTGGTAACACTAGATGAATCCGGTGTAGTCACCGAGATGGGAGAGAGGCCCTCCTTGGAGAGCCACCAGCTCATCGAGGAATTTATGATTGCCGCCAATATTGCAGCGGCGATTGCATTGGAGCGAGCCCGGCGGCCCTTTCTCTACCGCGCGCATGAGGTACCGTCACCCGACAAGCTAGATCCATTTCGCGATTTCGTCGACAGTCTCGGCATGAGTCTGCCAAAGGGACAAATCATTCGAGCCCAGAGTTTTAATAAACTTCTTACACAGGCAAAAAAAGACGGCATCAGCAGAATGGTCAGCGACGCAGTTCTCCGATGTCAGGCTCAGGCTAGGTACACCCCTGAAGACCTGGGACACTTTGGGCTCGCCTTGAGGCGATACAGCCATTTCACCTCGCCAATCAGGCGATATCCAGATCTTATGGTGCATCGCGCTCTGATAGAAGCTCTTTCCCTTGGCGAGAACGGACAGACAGAATCGTTCGAGGACCTGTTGGAGATTGGCGCCCACTTGTCACGCACAGAACGTCGGGCAGGTGCGGCTGAACGGGACACGGTCAGTCGGTTCGCATCAGCCTATCTTTCATCACGGATTGGTGATCAAATCTCCGGCGTCATAAATGGGGTGGCAAAGTTCGGACTATTCATTACCTTGGAGGGACTGGGTGCTGAAGGCCTCGTTCCTATGCGCGAACTACCGGACGATCGGTATCAGGTCGACGAAAAAAGACGGCGCCTGATGGGACGGCGAAACGGGCTAGTTTTCCAAAGCGGAGAACCATTGGAGGTAATTCTTCGGGAGAGTAATCCTCTAAGCGGTTCGCTAACACTTGCGCTAGCAAATGTTCCGGAACAAGTTAAGACGGCGGGCACCAAAGGAAAGCGAAAAGGCTCTAAAAAACGCCGACACCGCTCAGCACGTAAATGAGATGGGTGCCTTGGGGACGCCTTCATGTACTCTCGCGCTATGAAGTTTACTAGCTCTATAATCAACTGGCGACTTCTTCAACCAGTTATTATTTTTCTTTTAGCGAGTTGTGCCAGCACTCCACTGCAGCCAATTGATCAGAACTTCACCGGACGCTTACAAAAAACATTGAGCGCCGGCATCACTGAGATCAGCGAAAAGTATATCGAGCATATTTCATTATCCAACCTGGCCCTGGAGGGGCTTCGGGGCCTAGATAATATCGATTCGGACCTCATTATCCAAGTCGGAACGGAAACTCTCGCAGTGTACTCGCGCGGACTTTCCAGACGAGAATATTTTTTACCCGCGGAAAACAATGCAGATAATTGGTCTAGCCTGATGGCCGTCATCCTGCAATATGTGAGAACGGGGGAAACACCCATCTCTACAGCCAGCGAGGAAAAAATCTTTGAGGCTATTTTCGATGGTTCACTGTCTCTCCTGGACCCCTTCTCGCGCTATGTGGGAGCGAAGAACGCCTCTAAAAACCGAGCCGAAAGATCGGGCTTTGGGGGCATAGGGGTAGAGATCGGACACGAGGACAAAGGCGCCCGGATTATGGACGTCTACCCTGCGACGCCTGCGGCGGCGGCTGGGCTAAGGGCGAATGATCTCATCACGCACGCGGACAGCGCAGCCCTGGCAGGATTGCATCCATCCAAAATCCTGAAGACCATTCGAGGCGATATCGGCTCTTTTGTAAGCCTCATAGTAGAGCGAGACGGAGAGACACCTCTCAACCTCTCAATAAAACGAGAACGGATTCTGCGACCCACAGTAAAGCTGGTCCGCAAGAATAGCATTCTCCAGGCGACGGTTACCGGCTTTAATAACGAAACCTCCCGCCAACTGGCGACACGAATACAATCGGCCTTCACGGATACACCGGCTCAGGTTGCAGGCATGGTTCTCGATTTACGGGGCAATCCTGGCGGTGTGATGACGCAAGCAGTAATGCTTGCTGACCTATTTCTGGTGGACGGTAAGATTTTATCTACTCGCGGAAGACATCCCTCAAGCCGCCATGAATATATCGCGCGCGGCAATGACATTCTTAATAATCTGCCCCTGGTGGTCCTGATCAACGGCAAATCTGCGTCTGCATCGGAAATCGTCGCTGCTGCCCTTCAAGATCAAAAGAGGGCAATTGTAGTTGGCTCAGCCTCTTTCGGGAAAGGGTCCGTCCAATCTGTGTCCCACTTGCCAAATGGCGGGGAATTAAAACTGACTTGGTCCCAATTTATTACGCCCTCTGGATATATCTTGCATGATCTTGGGGTGCCACCCGCCATTTGTCTCAGGGGCGACGAAGAGACCGCGGATGAGGCAATCGCACGAAGCCTTGAGAAAATTTCCGTATTGCAGGACGTCATGAGCTCCGGGCAAGAGGTAGAAGTCTCAGACAAAGAGGCCCGCCGATCATTACGCTCGACCTGCCCATCAAATGCCCAGAATCGCGCGTTAGACGTGGAGGTTGCAGAGAAGCTGATCAGAGATCCTGAGCTCTACCGCCGTATCATCGGAGTATCACCATCCATCGCCTCTGCCAACAATTAAAGGTCTCTTGACAGCCTTTCTCAAAGGATTATTGTTCGCGCCGTTCTTGAGATATCGGTTGAACGATTGGAGCAATCTAATGGCTAAACCCGCCACAATCTTGGTAAAACTAGTGAGCACTGCAGACACGGGTTTCTATTACGTGACGAAAAAAAATCCGCGCAATCTGACCGAAAAGTTAGAATTTCGGAAATATGATCCGGTTGCTCGCAAACATGTGATGTTCAAGGAAGGTAAAATTAAGTAATTGCGCAGCGTTTACCCAACCCGACCACTCTTACATTTTATGTGGGTCTCAATTCATTACAAACGCTTTGACGGCGGCGGCAAGAATATGCCTCAACATCCTATTGCGTTCAATCTGGCGGGTTATCTTCAAGCCGCTAATCTCGGGCAAATTTATATCCACGAAAATGCGACCTAGTTCATGCACTGGAAAGGCGAAACCTCGGTTGTCGACGCCCCTTACTCGATACATTTGTGCGAATTCGGTAAAATTGAAAACTTTTGGGCAAATACAGTTTTGCGCTTATTTTTGGGCAGATGTGTCCCGTGAATGAACTGGCCCCAACTCCCTAAAATGTGCTAGACGATAGTCTTAGGGTGGGCAGCACAGGAAATAACGAGGGCCGTTTCTCTCCTTACGCCCACTTTTTTAAAACGATGAGCATCATCCAGGCAAACAGCAAGCCTCCTCGAGATCGCACCCCGCTTCCGTTAACGGGATAGACAACAATTTTTTGCTGCTTAAACCATGAGTTTGCCGCGAATCATGCACCATTTGATCTAATAATGAAGATATTAAAATATTAAGCAAATCCCTGATAGATTATTAGCGTAATGTCTCCTATAAACTGTATTGTCCTCGAATATTACTAAACTATCGATCTTGCCTCGTCATAGCACCATGCTTACTCTTTTGAAGCTATGAACAAGGAATGCACGAAATGAACTCACCCTCGACCAGTTTGGCCAAAGAGTTAATAGTCGTCGCCGTTGTCCCGTGTTACCGTGAAACTTTACACATTTTGAGTGTCCTAAAAAAATTTGATGAAATGATAAGTCATATTTTGATCATTGACGACGCCTGCCCGGACAAAACGGGGGAACTAGTTCGTGAGCAGACAAACGATCCGCGAATTGAGATCATTGTGCATGACACCAATCAAGGGGTTGGGGGTGCCACCCTCACAGGTTACCGCCGTGCTCTGCAACTCGAGGCCGATATAATTGTCAAAGTCGATGGAGACGGCCAGATGGACCCTCGCATGATTAGCACTATCATCAGGCCAATTGTCACCGGTCGGGCGGACTATGCAAAGGGGAATCGGTTCTTCCGGCTTGAGGGGATTTCCAATATGCCACTGCCCCGCTTGATTGGTAATCTGGGCCTTTCGTTCGCATCCAAACTATCAAGTGGTTATTGGAAAACATTCGATCCCACAAATGGATTTACCGCGATACATGCTCAGGTCGCCCGAATTTTACCGTTGGACCAGATTGATCATACCTACTTTTTCGAATCTGACATGCTCTACCAACTAAACGTCACCAGAGCAGTTGTCGCCGATGTGCCTATGGAAGCCATATATGGCGAAGAAACAAGCAACCTAAAAGTTTCTAAGGTCTTAATGCCCTTCGCCCTGAAGCACGCCCGTAACTTTATGAAACGGATTTTCTACACGTATTTTTTGAGAGACTTCAACGCCGCGACTTTGGAATTGCTCCTGGGCGTCTTGTTGTTGGCCTTCGGCCTCACCTTTGGCTCCGTGAAGTGGTATGTAAGTGTTGCCTCCGGCATCCCTGCCGCCACTGGCGTGATTATCTTGGCAGCGTTGCCGTTTCTGATTGGCAGTTACCTTCTCATCAGTTTCTTGAATTTTGATGTGCAGAATCAGCCCGACCAGCCCTTACATCTTGATCTCTAATGCCATGACCGCAGGGTCAAACATACTGGACGGCTCAGACCGGTAAAATTAATTTAAGCTCGGTTGCGATAACTTCTAGCGGCTCGTGTCAAGACGTCTTAATTGCCTTGCATGTCGCGGTCCATAAAATGAAATGAAGCGATGCGTGTCCGGTGCAGGACCATGCGAGAGAATCTCTATAATTTTGGATGCGAAAGCGCAAAAATCCCTCTATAAAGGTGTTAAATCTATTTTCCACTCGCTGCATCCTAAAAAATGTTAGGGTCAGCTTTGATGTCCAATTGCACGGATAAAAACACCCTAAGATGAAGAAGACAGCCCATCCAGCGCTATTGCCGGCCGGTCTAGCGGACGTTTTACCGCCCAATGCCATGCAGGAAGCCAAGGCTACGGAAGACCTCATACATTCCTTCGCTACATGCGGTTATGAAAGGGTTAAACCGCCCCTAATTGAGTTTGAAGACACCCTTACATCGGGGAGTGGCGCAGCAACGGCAGATCAAAGTTTCCGGCTCATGGATCCCGTATCCCAGCGAATGCTTGCTGTCCGAGCCGATATGACGATTCAAATTGCGCGCATCGCTACCACGCGTTTTCCTGATGCGCCGAGGCCGCTTCGATTAAGCTATGCGGGCCAAGTGCTGCGCGTTAAGGGATCGACCCTCAGACCGGAGCGGCAATTTGCACAGGTGGGTGCTGAATTAATCGGATCAGTGCTGCCGGCGGCGGACGCTGAGGTCATCCTTATGGCCCATCAAGCAATCACTAATTTGGGTATTGAGGACGTCTCAATAGACCTTGGTCTGCCGACTTTGGTGCCGGCAATTTGCGAACATCTTGGCATCACAAAATCCAGCGATGTTCAGCATTTGCGCACTATACTCAATCAAAAAGACGCTAGTGCCATTAACAGATTCTCTGAACCGGCCGCGCAAGTGTTCGGTCAGTTATTGAATGCCGTCGGCTCGGCGACAGATGCCCTGCGCGTAATCAAGGGCACTTCTCTGCCGCTGCCAGCCTTAAGGCAATGTGAGCACTTAGAGGCCGTTGTCTCCATCTTGAGGAAAAAGGCCGCTGACATAACCCTTACTCTAGATCCTGTCGAAATCCGAGGGTACGAATATCATTCCGGCGTTACTTTTACTCTCTTTTCTCCAAAGGTGAGAGGGGAACTTGGCCGGGGCGGCCGATATCAACTCTCGGGTTATGCTGAAGCAGGTGAGCAAGAAGAAGCTACCGGTGTAACGTTATTCGTCGACACAATTATGAGGTCCATACCGGCACCGGTGCCAACACGACGGCTTTTCGCCCTCTTGGAGACCCCGGCGAGAGAGATCGCAAATTATCGGGCCGAGGGATGGGTTGTCATTGAAGCCCTGGCAGATCATTCAGACCCCGCGGCTGAGGCCCGCAGACTTGGCTGTAGTCATGTCATTCAAAATAGTGCGATCAAAAACGTTTAGAAATACGTTTAAATAAATTCGAGATAGGACGAAATTAGATGGCGAATGTCGTTGTGATCGGATCCCAATGGGGTGATGAGGGAAAAGGTAAAATCGTTGACTGGTTGTCCGAACGGGCTGAGGTCGTGGTCCGTTTTCAGGGCGGACATAATGCGGGCCACACCCTAGTCATTGATAACGTCACCTACAAGCTGAGCCTCCTTCCTTCAGGTATTGTCCGGCCCGGCAAATTATCCGTTATTGGCAACGGGGTTGTCATTGATCCTTGGGCACTTCTCTCTGAAATTGAAATTTTGCAAGAGCAGGGAGTTCAAATATCTCCAGAAAATCTGGTTATCGCAGAAAATGCGAGCCTCATTTTGCCCCTGCACCAAGGACTGGACCTGGCGCGAGAAGCGGCCCTGGGCGGCGCAAAAATAGGAACGACTGGCAGGGGAATAGGTCCCGCGTATGAAGATAAAGTGGGCCGGCGCGCTGTTCGGGTGGGAGATTTAGCAGATCCGGACTTGCTCGGACAACGTGTTGATCAACTTCTACTCCATCACAACGCTATCCTGCGCGGCCTCGGCTCAAAGGAACAGAAAAAAACAGAAATTCTCGGCCAACTACTCGAAGTAGCGCCTAAAATTCTGCCGTTTGCCGACACGGTCTGGCAGCGACTGGACGACGCCCGGCGTAATGGTCATCGGATACTGTTTGAGGGCGCACAGGGCATCATGCTCGATAATGATCACGGCACCTTTCCTTTTGTAACCTCCTCGAATACGGTTGCGGGCCAGGCAGCGGTTGGTGCGGGCCAAGGTCCAAAAATCGCTGACTATGTGCTGGGTATCACTAAAGCATATACAACGCGTGTGGGGTCAGGGCCATTTCCGACAGAGCAAGAAAACAAAACAGGCCAGCTGTTGGGAGAGAGAGGACGTGAGTTTGGGACTGTTACCGGCCGAAAGCGGCGATGTGGCTGGTTTGATGCCGTAATGGTGCGTCAGGCCACGAAAGTCGGCGGCATTACGGGGATAGCCCTTACCAAATTGGACGTATTGGACGGAATGCCAGAACTCAAAGTCTGCATAGGGTATGAATTAAATGGCAAAACGCTTGATATTTTCCCCGCTTCGGTGACCGCACAACGAGACGTAAAACCTATTTATGAAGTCCTTGACGGCTGGTCAGAGAGTACTGAGGGAGCGCGTTCCTGGGCGGAACTGCCTGCCAACGCGATCAAATATGTTCGTCGCATCGAGGAGCTAATCGAGACGCCGGTAGCCCTCCTGTCCACGAGCCCTGAGCGAGAAGATACTATCTTAGTTTATGACCCCTTTGCAGACTAGCGGCAGCTTTTACGGTCTGGGGTTCGGAGTTATAAAAAATTTATAATTAAGGGCATAGCAGAAAATATGGTGCGCATGCAATTGGCGAGGACGATGCCATCGAGTACACTAGCGCCACGTTGAATTATAATCTCAATTGATCTGCCAGGAGCTCTATGGTCGAACCACCTGCAGAAACTGAACGGAATGACGCGCTTGGTACGCTAAAAGTTGTCGCACCTGGTGGAGAGGCACTCATGGATAGGGAACCCGACGGAGATTCTCAGACAGAAAGTAAGGCAGATGATGTCGGCATAAATAGTAGCGAGGTGCCGGTGCCGCAGCCTGAGAAGACGGGGACGGGGACTGAGAATGATATGGACCTGCTTCAATCCCAAGGAATTGAGATAGAAAGCCCAATTAAGGTTTCTTTGAATACAGAATCGATCGTCCTCAATAATCGTTTTGATATCCACCCATCACGTCCCCTGCCCGATCTCGACTCCCCGTCGGCACTCGCGTTCGAGGCTGAAAGGGTGACGAGTGAGGGTGTCGATGTATTCGCTCTAGTCTGCATACCTGATCTAGCCGTGCGCGCCGATGTGATAAAAAAATTAGTAGGAAATACAATCCCGAGCTGCTTGGACCTCGTGGATTATGGTGTGGCTTATTGGCCACCGTTAGAGCGCAAAACGTTCATCCTGATTTTCGAGAGGCCTCTCGGCGGACGCGTCAGTGACGTACTCAAAAATGAGAAATCGGACTACAATAAAATTGATTATATTAAATCTTTCCTCGACGCCATGATCATAGGTCTCGACGAACTACACTCTCGAGATATTTATCACCGGGCCATTCGACATGACAATTTGTTTTTCCGCGATGACCAACGACAGGATGTTGTCTTGGGAGAGTTTGTGTCTTCCCCCGCGGGGTTCGATCAACCCATCGCATACGAGACTATTGAACGAGGTATGGCGGACGAGGGGGGGCGCGGCACTGGTCGTGCCGAAGACGATTTGTATGCCTGTGGTGTGGCCCTCGCCGTAATGACGCAAAAAAGCACACCGACCCCAAGTTCAAAGGAAAATCTTATAAGCGCTAAGATAACCGACACTAGCTATCAAACACTTGTTGGCAACGACCTAATCACGGCAACGCTACTCGACGTCATTCGAGGTCTGTTGAATGATGATCCGTCACAGAGATGGGGCATCAAGGAATTAGAAAACTGGAGAGATGGCCGTCGTGCGTCACCTTCCCAACCCTATCGCCCGGTTAAAGCCCGCAAGCCTCTGCAGATTGATGGCGTAGATCACATTTACCTTCGCACGATGGCATACGCGGTAGCACAAAGGCCAGGCGTAGCATTGAAATTAATTAAGGATGGTACCATTCCGCAATGGGTGAAGCAGGAACTTAAAGACGAGGATCTGGCTAGTAGCATTGAAGACTTAACGTTACAGGCAGAGACAAATCCTGAGAGACCCGAGACCGATCATGTGCTTTTTGCGCAAACTTTAATATGTCTAGACCCCCAGGCGCCAGTTCGATTCAAAGGCGTGTCATTCATGCCGGAGGCCATTGGCACAGCGATGATGATTGAACGTTTGAGAGGAGGTAAATTAATGCCTTTTGCCGAAGCCATTAATTTTGAAATTGCCAAACGGTGGTTTGAGATCAACACCGAAACCTCTGCCTCAAGGGATATGAAGGCCGCCGGCTATCTGAGCATGCGCTCCCATCTCCGGGATAAAAACCCCGGCTATGGCATTGAAAGATGTTTGTACGAGATGAACCAAGGGTTTCCATGTCAAAGCCCCCTTCTTCATGGCGAATTTATTATCAATTTAGAGGATCTTTTACCTGCGCTAGAAGAAACCGCAAAAACAGTCGACCCAAATACAATCCCGGTCGACCGGCACATTGCAGCCTTCGTGGCATCCAGAGTAAAAAATTCTGTCGTCCCCTCTTTGCTTGATATTGCAAACCCAAATGAAGCTATAAAGGTGCTCGGTCAACTAAAACTACTTAGCTTCGTTCAAGACCTCTCTAATCCTCAGCCGTTTCCAGCACTGGCCAAATGGATCGGCAGCCAAATTGAGCCTGTAATCCAAATGTATCATCACCGCGCAACCCGCAAGGAACTCTCATCGGAAGTACCTGTTCGAGTACAAAGCGGCATGCTCTCCGACCTCCTTGACCTGTTAGATAACCGTGAAAAACGTTCAGAGGACGAGGCCGGTTATGAGCGAGCGATCTCGGAGTTCAAAAATACACAAGATGAGATTGCTGAGATTAAGTCGGGGATCGATCCTAACTCCGATAAAGCTGATCAATCGGCGCAGCAAGCTTCCGCCATTGCATCCATGGTTATAATGGCTTTCGTAGTGATCTTGATGTTGTTTACCGCTTAAGGAACAACGATACGATGGGTTCTTTCCAATTCATACTTTGGGCGATCTTGGCAGCGTCTCTCATGTTTGTGTTTCCCCAGGTGTTTATCCTTCTGATCGTTGGATTGTCTCCCTCGGTCGTCGCCTTCCTAATCGACCGCACACCCAAGAAATATGCCACTTTTTGCGTTGGCGGCATGAATATCTCAGGGGTCTTCCCAGCTTTTCTAAATCTTTTAAACGGAGATAATAGCATTGCTGGCGTAACAAGCATCCTGACTAACCCCTTTGAAATGACATTCATATTTGCTGCGGCCGGTTTGGGATGGCTGATATATTTTGCTTTTCCGCCAGTACTTAAGTCTCTTCTCACTATCCTTGCACAGCACCGGATCAGTATTCTCAGGGGAGAACAGAGACAACTTATAAAAGACTGGGGGGAAGGTATTGCCATTGGGGTCGGGTCGATTGAAGACAACCAGCCAGCAAAGCCTCCAGGGAGTGAAGATAACAACAAGCCTGCTGGCAAAGAGCGCACCGGAAAAGAAAAAGACGAAAATGATAAACGTCCGGAAGGAACCACACCTGATCCAAAAACGCCACTCGCAGAGTAGATTTGCTACTATCGGTAGAGCTTCTATTGAAGAGAAACTTAAAATTATTAACTGATATGGTGAGCAAATCGAGCTTCCTTCATTGATTTGCTCACCTCATTTTTTATAAAAGGACTTGGATATCGGTAGGTAATTCTTGTTCAAATAACACACGCTCTCCCGAAGACGGATGGGTAAACCCAAGCTGATACGCGTGCAGCGCTTGACGCCGTAACTTGAATACCTTTTCGCAAAAATCCGGCGCTGATTGACGGATAGATTTTGTTGTCCGACCGCCATAAATCTGATCGCCGACGACGGGATGGCCGATAGAGGCCATATGAACCCTAATTTGATGGGTTCGCCCCGTTTCCAAGCGGCACTCCACCAAGCTCGCCCAATCACCTAATTTTCGGCGTCGCAGAAAATGGGTCACCGCAGGCTTTCCACCCCGGTTCACAATCGCCATCTTTTTTCGGTCCCGGGGATTTCGGCCGATAGCTCCTTCGATGGTTCCCGATCTCTTAGAAGGAACACGCCAGACAACGGCGAGATACGCACGATCCAAACTGTGATCGGCAAATTGCTTAGAAAGATGCCGATGAGCTTGATCATTCTTCGCCGCCACCAACAAACCACTGGTCCCCTTATCCAAGCGGTGCACGATCCCGGGCCGCGTCTCTCCACCAATGCCCGACAAACTGTCGCCGCAACGAGCAATCAAGGCGTTGACGAGAGTTTTATCTGGATTTCCTGGTGCCGGATGCACAACCAAGTCAGCTGGCTTGTTGATCACAATAAGGTCATCGTCCTCGTGCACGACATCAAGATGAATATCCTGGGCTTCAAGATTGGCGGGGCGCGTAGGCGGTATCATCACAAGAATTTTCGCGCCCGAATTGACCCGATGAGAGGGCTCCGTTACTTTCTTCCCAGCGACGACGACATTGCCGCTCTCGATCAGAGACTTCAACCGCGTGCGAGAGACGATTTGGGTTTGGGAACTCAGAAATTTATCAAGGCGGGGACGGCCTTCAGGTTCCGAAGGGGCGGTAAAATGGAGAATTTGGTCGGAACCTTTGGACATCGTTTAAGATTGACCTGAAATGGCACACACGAACAAGGCTTTAATTTCATTGGTAGCCGGAATGGGGGTGATCCTGCTCCTTGGCTTTGGCGCAATAATTGCCGGGTTGATTTTTAAAGCAACCGCGCCGAAAATGGTAATGCCTGCTGGTGCAAAAAAAAACAACGCTGTAGAGAAAAGTATAAAAGCCGTAACACCCCAAGCGGGCGAAATAATTCTTCCAGCCGGACATACCGTCGAGAATATTGGCCTCTCAGGCACCCAAATCATCATACACACTTCGCAGGAGACTGGAACTGGCAGCGTACTTGTTATTGACGGTGAAACCGGTCAGCTCCTCCAGCGTTTTGACATCGGCACTGCCCCGTGACTGTGGAAGCGATCGTTTTTTCAGAGGACCATATCGGGTTCATCCAAAAATGTGGCGAAAAAGCATACCCTGCTGAGGCCTGCGGGCTCATTACTGGCACGCTATTGGCGGGCCGCAGGTTAGTTGTGCACCAGGTCAGAGAAGCCAAAAATATTCTGGCAACAGAGAGACAGGACCGGTTTGAAGTTGACCCCGCAACCCGTATTCAAATGGAAAAGGAATGCCGTCGCTCAGGATTTCGCATAGTCGCGCATTTTCATTCTCACCCCGATCAACCAGCAATCCCATCAAAGACAGACCTTCTACGCGCCTATGAGCCTAATCTAATCTGGGTCATCGCCGGGGTGGGAGGCGGCGTTACATCGGAAATTAAGGCACACCGGCTAAAGAAAGATGGCGACGCATTTGTCGAAATTGAACTCATCGTCTGCACGGCAAGGCCGGATGATCAGCTATCGTGATTTCGAGTTCTAGCCGCAGGGCGCCCCGGTTATAATTTGACGATTTTCATGACCGCGTGCCCCATTAGCACAGGAGCATTATCCAATGGCAGATAACAATAACCAGCGCAGGACCTTTGACATCCAATTTGATGTGGCGGCCAGGGCTACTGGCAAAATGCGGACCGAGGCCGTCGTACGGCTGACCCAGACTGGAGAAGAATGGGAAATGGTATCTGATGAGGGAGGCTTCCACGGGGGTGATGGCGCAGCCCCCCTACCTCTAGCTTATTTTGCCATGGGAACGACCTCCTGTCTCATGACCCAGTTTCGGGCTTTTGCCAAGCGTCTCAATTTGACCATTACAGATGTGGAAATGGCGTCTAGTTTCCGCTGGGAGGCTCACCAGATCGGAAGTGCGCCGTACGAGGGGGTTCCCATTGGCATTGATATTGATGTGAGTGTTCAAAGTAAGGAGAGCGAGTCGGATCTGGTTAACCTCTTAGTTAAAGCTCAAAAAGGCTGCTTCGTCGAACAGATTATCTTAAAAGGCTTCCCAATCGGTCACAGATTGCAAATTAATAGAGGTAATTGGATAGTCATGTAACAGCCTTGTAGGGTCATGCCGCGGTTGGTTAGAATTCTCTCATTCCATAAACTGATACCTCTTCACCTATGACACCTACACCCGAGTACGACTATATCATCGTTGGCGCAGGATCCGCCGGCTGCGTTCTTGCCAACCGGTTGACCGAAGACGCGGATACTCGTGTTTTGCTCATTGAGGCGGGTGGGGCTGATCATGACCCTCTTATCAAGGTTCCCCTTGCCTGGGGCAAAATGCTCCTCGAGAGGAAACACGATTGGGGATACTTTGCGGAACCGGAAGACAGTGTCGCAGGACGAGCGATTGAATGCGCGCGGGGTAAAGTTTTGGGTGGCTCTTCCTCCACCAATGCTATGGCCTATGTGCGCGGTGACGCGGGTGATTTTGACCGCTGGTCCAGGGCAGGATTGCCCGGTTGGGCGTTTGAAAAAGTCCTACCTTATTTCAAGAAGTCAGAAACCTGGGAGCGTGGCGCGGATGACTATCGTGGCGGAAATGGTCCACTCCATACCGAAAACTTCGGCTACAAGGATGACATCTCAGTAGCCTACAAGGCGTCAGCCCTCTCTGCCGGTTACCCTGACAACCCTGATTATAATGGCGCAAGCCTTGACGGGTTTGGTCCGACCCAAAAAACCTTGAAGGGTGGTCACCGCGATAGTACCGCCCGGGCCTACCTGAGGCCTGCTTTGAACCGTCCTAATTTGACACTCAAGCTTCACACCATGGCGCTTCGGTTAAATCTTGAGAACAGACGGGCCGTTACCCTAGACATATCGGAAAATGGGAAACCTCTCACTGTCGGCGCCGCACGAGAAATCATCCTTTCTGGCGGGGTCATCAACTCGCCCCACCTTTTAATGCTCTCAGGGATAGGACCGGCAGATCATTTGCAGACACATGGCATCCCTGTTTTACAGGATCTGCCAGGGGTCGGGCAGAACCTGCAGGATCACATGTCGGCCTGGGTCAATTACGAACGTCTCTCTGACAGTCCGTTCATCCAACAAATGCGCCTTGACAGGTTGGCCGTGAATATGGTTCGCGCCTACTTGTTCGGAACCGGACCCGCAACCGACTTTCCTCAAGGCGACATGGGATTTATCCGCCTTACGCGCTCCAGTGAAGTGCCTGATATCCAACTTCTTTTTGCCGCAGGTCCCATGTTAGCCCACCCCTGGTTTCCCGGCGTAAAAAAATGTTTTCCAAACACTTTCTCCTGCCGAGCCGCGGTGCTTCACCCAGATAGCCGGGGGCATCTTGCCCTTGCCTCGGACGATCCATACCAAGCCATCCGAATCCACCAGAATTTCTTTTCCGCACCCCGGGATATGGAGGTCTTGCTTGAGGGACTGGACATTGTACGCTCCGTGATGACCCAGCCAGCTCTCGATCCACACCGTGGAAAAGAAATAACACCCGGGGCCGACGTGACAAGCCGGGAGGGTCTTGAGGCTCACATACGGGAAAGCTCCGTTACAGTCCATCATCCCCTGGGTACCTGCCGCATGGGTGTGGATGAGATGGCCGTAGTAGATGGCGACCTGAATGTTCGGGGTATTGACGGGCTTCGCGTCGTGGACGCCTCGGTCATGCCGGATATGACAAGCGGCAACATCAATGCCCCGGTGATTATGATTGCTGAAAAAGCCGCTGACATTATTAAAGGAGTGTCCCTCTAGATATGGACCATACGCTTGCAGAAAAGATCATCGCCCGCGCCTCTGGCAAAGCCAGTGTAACGCCGGGGGACATCGTCATCTGCCAGGTGGACCTAGCCATGATCCACGACAGCGGAGGCCCCCGCCGCGTCAAACCGCAAATGGAGCAGCTGGGGGCGGGTCTATGGGATCCTTCAAA
>PBNV01000005.1 GCA_002723345.1 Rhodospirillaceae bacterium | reverse complement strand
GATGGAGCCGGCCACAAGCTGGTGGGCCGGGTAATCGTGCCGGACGAGCAGGACAAAATTATCTCGCAGCTCAAGGCTTGGATTGATGACTCGGATGTTGATGTTGTTCTGGCGACGGGTGGCACTGGTGTCACTGGGCGGGATGTGACGCCTGAAGCATTCTCGGAGGTATGTGAGAAAGACATTCCAGGTTTCGGCGAACTTTTCCGCATGCTGAGTTTTGACAAGATTGGCACGTCTACCATCCAATCCCGAGCCACCGCCGGGGTTGCGGGGGGGACCTATCTGTTTGCACTGCCCGGCAGCCCCGGGGCGTGCCGAGACGCATGGGACGATATCCTTGTTCACCAGCTTGATTATCGGTTTAAGCCGTGCAATTTTGTTGAGCTCATGCCGCGGTTGAGAGAGAAATAATATCCTTGACCGCGCCGTTTGTGTTCTTAAAACGTACCGGTTCTGTGGGTAAAATTACGTTATCAGGGATCTGCTATAAGCCCAGCGCTGTGCCGGCCCGGCGGAATGGGTGATGCTGCGGGCAGGCTATATGCATCTTACCTCAAGAAATTAGACGTTCGATGGTGGCAATATAAATAACTTGCCGGGCAATGGTTAACGGACCTTAATCCGGAGCCCTCCTGTAAAAGCATTAGCCTTGATATGCAGCGGAGTTTTCCTCCGATCGCCATATAAATCGCTGTAAAGGTTGCCCAAATAGATGTGTATTCTCACGGATGATTAAATTTGTCTCTCGGCTCGGGCTTTAAGAGCATTGTGTTTCAGAGGCTCAGCTCGAGTTTATTGATCAAGATGACGAAAATCTACTGCATGGCCTGGAAATCAAGTGCGACAGGGTCCTGTGGCACTGGTCACACATATAAGGGGCAGCACCCTCTCCCCGATCCCGTATAATCTAGGTGGCTGGGGTCCTGGAGGCGTTTTCTCTCATTTTGGGATCACAGGAGTCGGATTTAACTGCTCGAAACCCGGTTTCCAGCGCGTGCCAAATGGTGGTCCAGTTGTCCGGTGCTGTTCGGCTAACGGTGATGAGGGGTTAGAGGTCGGCAACGGTAAGGACCACGTTGCCGAGGTTTTGACCCGTGGCAATTAAATCATGCGCCGCGCTAATATCATCCAACGGGAAACGGGCGCCAATGAGTGTGTCCAGGGCGCCGTCCGCGAGCATGCCCTCTAGATACGCCGTGCCTGCCGTCAACTCGAGTTCTGTGAGTTCGTAAACGATGAACCATTTGAGCTGGGCGCCGCGAACAATGAAACTCATGGCCGGTACCTGTGCCAACGGTTCACCACTACCATAGATAATAGCCGTGCCCTTGGGAGCTAAAATGCGGTCGTAGAGAGCGGCGTTGGCTGAGAGGCTGACTTCAATGATGCGATCAGCACCGCGACCCGCTGTCAGGCCGAGCAGTTGGTCCACGTAATCTTCATCTTTGTAATTCAGAACTTCATCGGCGCCCGCCGCCCTGGCAATGGTGGCCTTTTTGGGCCCGCTCACCGTAGCAATGACGTGGGCACCGGCGCGTTTTGCAATCTGAATGGCGTGATGTCCCACGGTGCCGGCGCCGCCTTGTATAAGAATCGTTTGGCCCGTCACGTCGCCGTCAAAGAAAACGGATTGGTGTGCGGTTAAAAAGGGGATGCCGAAGCAGGCCCCTTCTTCAAAACTGGTCGTATCTGGCAGCGGAATCACGTATTTTGCGGGCAATACAGTATACTCTGCCGCCGTACCGTAGGGGCGTTGCCATTGGCCATTTAATACCCAAACCCGGTCGCCTTCACTCACATGCGTAACAGCGCCGCCGATGGCATCGACAATGCCGGCCCCGTCGCTTTGCGGGATAATTAACGGAAACGGCAAAGCGCCGGCCCGGCCCCGTTCCCGGGCTTTCCAGTCAGACGGGTTAACGCCAGACACCGCTATTTTAACGCGCACGTCCCTGTCCCCGGGCTCGGGCCTGTCCATCTCACCCAATTTAAGAACATCCGAACCACCAAGTTCCGTATAATAGGCAGACTTCATCTCATATCCCCACCGTTAAAAAAACTAAACAAAACCCACAGAGTTGTTAGGCAATACCGAATCTTGTAAACCGTCGCATATCCACTTTCATCTTTCCTGAACTGATGACAAAAAGACGCTTTTCTAGCAGAGCATTCATGGCCTGAAACTTTTTATTAGGCGGAGATCAAGACACAGATCTGTATTTTTGACTCACTAGTTCAAAGGTTTTACTGGCATTACTATTTTAGTCGACGCCTTAATCAGGTCCCGCACCCCCCCCTTTTTTCACCCGTGGGGCAACGCCTATCATGGTGATCGGTAGTTCGTCTAGATAAGGGTCAAGACCGGGCGCAAAGGATATACGCGTAAAAAGCTTATTATAAAACTAAAGAGAAATGACCGGATCCGGAGTTAATTCAGTGAACACTAAAGAGATTTCGCCAGAATATCTATCAGAGTGGTTGGAGGTGCCACTGGCGATCGCATCTAAATCTCTGGAGGACACGCCTCGCGCGTCCATGAATTTTATAATTCCTGATTCATCGGATCAGCTTCGGATCCTAAAAGAATGTCATAGAAAATTAGAATTCATGATGACTAAGCCATCATCGGATTTGAAGAGGAAAAATTGGGAGTCCCAATGGCAGAGGGTTTCAGAGCGCGTCGCTGCTGAAGGTGTGAGTGAAGAGAGCCTGCGGCCCGCTTATTTCAATCGGAAAATGCTGCGACTGAGAGGAACATATGTTCATGGCCTCGACGCCTCATTCGCCTATTCCCTGCATTTGACCATTTTGCGGGTATTGTTTTTGCATCATCTCCAGGGTGCGACATCTTACACTGAGCTAGGAAGCGGTACCGGAATAAACTTGTTGATACTGTCTAAATTATTTCCCGGTGCAGCTTTTTTGGCAACTGACTGGTCCAAAAATTCACTCCAGTTGATTGATGCTATTGGCGCCGCAAGAGATGTAAACCTTGAGGGGCGTAGCCTAGATCTGAGAACTATGGAGGGTGGAGAGACTGTTCAAGTCCCTCCTGACGGTGTAATTTTAACTATCCATGCGCTCGAGCAAATTGGGGTGCGTTACGAGAGTGTGTTATCTTTTCTTTTGGCTCAGCCTGCTCGGGTGGTGTTCCATTTGGAACCATTGGTAGAGCTCTATGATGCGACTGCGAATTTCGATATTTTGGCGTCAGCCTACCATCGACATTTAGGGTACTTAGAGGGTTATCTTCCAACCCTCCAAAAACTCGAGAAAAAGGGCATCATTGAAATAATGGAATGCAAGCGCCTCGGTTTTGGGGACGTTTGGCATGAGGCCTATGGCCTGGTTATTTGGCGCCGATCGTAGTTTTAGCCCCCGGGGTTTATGATTAACCGGTTCATGTAACGGTTTTTGGGGGTGTCCGGCACACGGGTTTGCCAATTTGCTACTCTTACAGGTGTGGTACGATCTTTTATCACAGCTGGATTTTCGTGTGTGCCATATCGGACCCAAAGCATAAGCCTGGAATCACTTCTAGGGGTAAGGCCTTTATGAAAACCGGCCGGCGAAATGATTAAGCCAGTGCCAGCAGGCCCGATGTAGGATTTGTAGTTGTCGCCAATTATGCTCTCCGCATGCTCAGGAGCAAGATCGCTTTGCCCTTTGTTTAAGCTTGCGAGAACCTTTTTGAATTCCTGAGATCGCTGAATTTTTTTTAATTCACCTGTATCTTCTAAATTTAGCGATTGAGCTAATATTCTTACCAAACCCTCTTTTGTGTGGGTCCCAATAGCATACTGATGGGGTCCCGTTTCCATTGTGACATCCGAGAGATAAATAAAAAGTGAGAGAAACTTATAGTCATCGATATCACGGTGAAATGACTGCGTAGTTCGGGTGCCCTCATCCCGGGCGGGGCGAGACCACCATATATTTAATGAGTAGATGGTTGGAACGCATCCCAAATACTGTTCCGCCAAAGAAATAAGCGCCGGGTCGTTCGCAATTTCGATTACATGCGGAGTGGCTGCAATGTCGGGGAGCCTATAACAGGCAAATTCAGAGGCGTTACCTTCCAATGCCAGTCCATTGCTCTGAGCTGCAACGTGTGCGCCATATGTCGGGCAGGACTGCAGATGCGCTTTGATGTCCAGCGTTTGCTCAGGGCGAAGGAGCGCGCCAAGTTCCGCGACGCCTTTTTCGGTAAGGTGCTGAAGAACGCTGGGATTGAATGGCGCGCTTTGCTCATTCCGGTTGATGCCAAATTCGTCCAGTAGTTTGTTGATCTCGGCGATCACCAGTGGTGCAAGCCGCTCCCTTTCTCCTTGATCGATGTTTTGAGACAATGCTCTCCAGCGTCGTGCTGCGTCTGAAAAATTTTGGTTAATCGCGGACATGAAGCATAACTAAACAAAAATACCTTTTCCTATCATACTTATAAATTTTTATGCCATCTTTTTTAATATATGAGTATGTTTGACCGTCATTGGCGGAAATACTCAGGTAATCCATTCTGGAATTTGCCACGCAGCAACGCACGTTCGTCGGGCTTCTATTTAATTTGGAATGATCGACAATTCTTCGTCCGCCCGGTACAAAGCCAAATAGTTTCGTGCGGGATAAAATTATGATCAGCATGTACGGCCTAAAAAATTGTGATATCTGTCGGGCGGCGCTTAAATGGTTGGTGGCTGAGGGTCTGGATCACCGTTTTTATGATGTTCGGAAAGATGGGGTGGGAGCCTCTGATATGAGAGCCTGGGTCGCGGCGCTGGGCTGGGAGTCTCTTCTCAACCGGCGGGGCACTACATGGCGCGGGTTATCCGACTCGGACAGGGAAGACGTCGATGAAGCCAAAGCCATTGGATTGATGATGGCGCACCCAGCGCTCATAAAAAGGCCTATCTTCAGTGTAAATGGAACATTCTTGGTCGGGTTTAAGAATGACCAAAAGGCTTCTTTGATTGCTGGACAGCGAGGCCGCGGGCAACTATAGCGACACAGAAATTTGGAAGAGGAGGGGGGCCATGCTGGCTAACCTGGATAGACAAAAATTCATCGAAATGCTCGGCAAGTTGGGGTCTGAAAAGGATGAAGATGCCCTGTCCGCCGCCCGGGACTTGCATGCACAGGTCACTGTGGCTCAATTAAGTTGGGATGACCTTTTGGTGCCGGATCAGGTTGATGCGCCGGTGGCTGGGGATGACGGCAAAGATGATGACAGGGATTACGAAGACGAAGACAACCTTTTTGACGAGGACGACGAAAAAGATCTTACCGATGAGGAAAAATCTGAAGCGTTGTCTCTGATCGACAAAATCACCGCCTTGGAAATCTCCAAAGGCACCAAAGAGGAACTCAAGGAATATAAACAGGACATCGACGATGGCGAATTTGCCCAGATGGACCTTCGATATCTCCGTGCGCTACACAACCGGCTCGCGAAGTAGATACTCCCATGGGAGAGATCATCTACCACATGTGTCTAGAGGATGAGTGGGCTGCCGCTGCGGCGTTGGGGGTCTATAGGGGATCTTCCCAGGACAAAGCAGACGGTTTTATCCATTTTTCAAGTAAAGACCAGGTTGTAGAAAGCGCGGCTAAGCATCGCAAAGGCCAGGTTGGACTTATGTTGATTTCAGTCGATGTAGATGTCTTGGGCGATGCACTCAGATGGGAAGAAAGTCGGAGACAGAAGCTGTTTCCCCACTTGTATGGCGAGTTACCTACGGATGCCGTGGCGAAAGCCGAGGCCCTTCCCTTAGGGCCCGATGGATTTCATGTTTTTCCGGAATTTTAGCGGGCGCTTGACGCTGCGATGGGGTACTACTGGTTTTAAACATATGGGCGCGTAGTGCTCGTGCCACGTTGAAAAATCGACAGGCACCTTTTAGTCTCCGGACTAGCTGCTCTGTAAAAAAATGGATTACGGTTATGACCAGCCAAACGAAGATTCCGTGTGTTTTGATGCGCGGCGGCACATCCAAAGGAACCTATTTTCTTGCCTCTGATTTACCGGCAGATGAAGCCCTGCGTGATCATGTTCTGCTCTCTGTTATGGGGTCGCCGGATGCCCGGCAGATCGATGGTGTCGGGGGTGCCAATCCGCTTACTAGTAAGGTTGCCGTCGTAAAACGATCGGCACGTAAAGGGGTCGATCTGGATTATTTATTCATTCAAGTCGTGGTGGACGAGCCCCGGACCTCGACGCAGCAGAACTGCGGTAATATCCTGGCCGGCGTCGGTCAATTTGCCGTCGAGCAGGGGCTAGTGCCAGCAGGTGATTTCGAGACCACGCTGACAATTTTTTTGGAAAATAGTGACAGCTTGGCCGATGTGACATTCCCAAGTCACAACGGCGCACCTGTATACGATGGCGAAGCTCGGATTGACGGAGTGCCAGGCAAGTCAGCCCCGGTGATGATTAATTTCCGGGATACGGAGGGATCAGCCTGTGGTGCCCTCTTACCAACAGGCAACGTAATTGATATGGTTCAGGGTGTCGAGGTAACTTGCATCGATAATGGCATGCCCGTCGTTTTGATGGCAGCGTCGGACTTCGGTATTACCGGGTATGAAAGCCGGGAGACACTCAACGGTGACAGCGGGCTGAAAACCAGGATCGAAACCATCAGGCGTGACATCAGCCACCAGATGAATCTGGGCGACGTCGCGGAGAAAACTGTGCCAAAGATGACCCTGGTGGCGCCTCCGCGGGATGGCGGCACCATTTGTACACGGTCCTTTATCCCCCACGATTGTCACTCGGCCATAGGCGTGTTTGCCGCCGTGTCGGTAGGCACGGGCTGTGTAATCCCTGGGACGGTGGCGCAACGGTTGGCGGTGATCCCGAAAGGCGATGCAAAACTGATGTCGGTGGAACATCCCACGGGGGAATTTTCCGTCGAGATGGAAATGGAGCACGGAGACGGACTGCCCAAAATCAAGCGGGCGGCGCTCTTGCGAACGGCACGGCGTTTGTTTGAGGGAAATGCGCTCGTTCCGTCCGACGTGTGGGGTGGCAGAAGCCCCGCAGCGATGGATCCTGCAGCGTAACACACAAAACCCAGCAACCGCGCTGTTCCGCGAAAACATGGCGGGGCGGTTCAAATTGATTAAAAGAGAACAAAAGTACCGGTTGGCGCTTGAAATCGGATCACCTTCTTCAGGGGATACTGCTCCGACTGAGGAGGAACTCGCAGCGCTCTATACTCAAGAAAAAGAGGTTTTTGATTTAGTTAGGATCGCGATCCCTTTGGTGTTATCTTTTTTAACTTTCCTGCCATATTCTGTGGTTAAACTATCCCCATGGAGACGGTTACCCATTCTGCATTGACAGGCATTGCCATTTTGGTCCTAGCCGCGCTGATGTGCGGCATGGCAATGGAGCGCATTAAGCAGCCCGCTTTTGTAGGCTATATCCTCGCAGGGTTGCTGCTTGGGCCCACCGCCCTTGGGCTCGTAGAAGACCGCGTACAGATTGATATCATCGCCGAGCTCGGTGTGCTAATGCTGCTCTTTGTGATTGGCATGGAGCTCTCTATTCGGCTGTTCCTGAGGTTATGGAAATTCGTCCTACTGGCGACGGGTTTCCAAATTCTAACCGCCGGTGGAATCACCTTGCTGTTGTCAAATGTGTTTGGCTGGAGCNTAGGTATGGCTGTCTTGCTGGGATTTGTCGTGGCTCTTTCCAGCACAGCGATTGGCATTAAGATGCTTGAGGAGACCGGTGAGCTGAAAACCCGCACCGGTCTTCTCTGCATTGGGATCCTAATTGCCCAGGATTTGGCGTTCGTGCCCATGCTGTTGGTGTTGGGCGTTATTTCCGTCGGCGAGGCTGACTATCGGGGGCTGCTCGTGCTGCTAGGATCTGTCCTCATGCTGGGCTGGCTCATTTGGTATTTGGCCAAGGGCGGCAGTATCCAAATACCCTTTCTAAAAAATATCGTTCAGAACATGGACCTCACGCCCTTGGGCGCCCTGGCTTTTTGTTTTGGCGCGGCAGCGGTCTCCGGTGTACTTGGACTGTCGCCGGCATATGGTGCTTTTCTTGCGGGCTTGGTGCTGGGCAATAGTGGAGAGCGGCCAACCTTTATTGGTAGCATCCGGCCCATTCAGAGTATTTTAATGATGGTGTTTTTTGTTTCCATCGGACTGTTGATAGATTTGCAGTTTATTTGGGCGAACATTGGGACCGTACTNGTGCTTTTATTTCTGGTAACTATATTTAAGACGGCGATGAACACTGCCATCGTTCGTATGCTCGGGCAATCGTGGCGCCAGGCATTCCTGGTCAGTGTGATGCTTGCTCAAATTGGTGAATTTTCCTTCCTGCTCTCCAAAACGGGCCTTGAAACGGGCATTATAGGGGGCGAAACAATGCGGCTTGTGGTGGCTGTAACGGTGCTCAGCCTGGCCATAAGCCCGCTCTGGGTTGTTACCGCCCGACGACTTCATAATTTAACAACTAACGTGAACACACTCGCCGAACTTTTGTCGTCGATCTATGCCCATGAAGCTAATATTGTGGCAACTGCAGCAAGCAAAACCAGGCCGCAAATCGCCTTTGTCTCCCGACGGGTGAAAATTGCAGTGCGAAATTTTAGAGCGCAGCACCGCCTTCGTCGAGCGTCGCTGTCCCTTCGCAGGCTTCTCATAAAATTACCTTTTTACTCGTCACCTGCAGCCGAAAAAGATCACCCCGTAATTGAAGAAGGCGAGAATGAAGGGAGCGATAAACGTGCCTGATTTTGAGTTGGAGGCTCGCGCTTGGGATCGGGGCTTTCACCTGGTCGCGGGTGTGGACGAGGCGGGCCGGGGACCCTGGGCCGGTCCGGTGGTAGCCGGAGCTGTTATCCTGGATGGCGGTAACTTGCCGACCCGGTTACTGGAGGGACTTGATGACTCAAAGAAACTTAGTGCCCGAGAGCGGGATGAGATATTCGCACTGTTGCCGGACTGGGCGGCCATCGGTGTGGGCCTGGCGGGTGCACCGGAAATTGATCAGATCAATATCCTTCAGGCAAGTTTTCGTGCCATGGAGCGAGCCCTCGCCGGACTTCACCCGCCACCGGATTACGTGCTGGTGGATGGCGACAAGTTACCCTCCCTCCCCTGTGCCGCTGAGTTCGTGGTAAAGGGTGACAATCGGTCGCTGTCCATTGCAGCGGCATCAATCGTGGCCAAAGTAACCCGGGATAGGATCATGTCGGGCCTTGCCGATCAATTCCCGGGNTACGGCTGGGAGAGGAATGCCGGATACGGCACCGCGGAGCATAAAGCGGCTCTCACGCGTTGGGGCGTTACAGATCAGCACCGGAAAAGCTATGCGCCGATCCGCAAGATGTTGAGTCTTGATTGAGTGGAAACGCCATATATTGCGCTTTAAATCTTCCTAAGCCATTGATTCTAAATAGTTCTTGACCTTTGGAGGCTCGCGAATCAGGATGCGCAGCATGTCTGATAAGCAGCAATTTAAGGTCAATCGAATTCTTGAGGGGAACAGCATCGACGTGATGAAGTCCCTTCCTGCTGGTTCCGTGGATGCTGTTTTCGCAGACCCGCCTTACAATCTTCAATTGGAAGGAGAGCTTCTGCGACCTAACAATAGCAAAGTAGATGCAGTGGATGATGCATGGGATCAGTTTGACAGCTTTGCCGCCTATGACGATTTTACCCGCGCTTGGTTAGGTGCGGCCAAACACGCCCTGAAAGACGATGGCGCCTTATGGGTCATCGGGTCTTATCATAATATTTTCCGCATCGGTGCCATTCTTCAGGACCTGGGCTTTTGGATTCTTAACGATGTCATCTGGCGTAAGTCAAATCCCATGCCAAACTTCCGGGGCAAACGGTTCACCAACGCTCATGAGACCCTGATCTGGTGTTCCAAGAGGCAGAGGTCAAAATATACATTTAATTACGAAGCTATGAAGGCGCTTAATGAGGATATGCAAATGCGCTCCGACTGGGTTCTGCCCATCTGCACAGGAGGTGAGCGGATCAAAAAGAATGGCAAGAAAGCCCATCCGACCCAAAAGCCGGAGAGCCTCCTGCACCGAGTGATTCTGTCTTCGACAGATGTTGGAGATACCATACTGGATCCCTTTTTCGGCAGTGGAACGACTGGTGCCGTTGCTAAGAAACTGGGGCGTAACTATCTCGGGATAGAGCAGGACAGGGACTATATTGAGATTGCGCTGACACGGCTTAAAAAAATTCCAGAAGCGGCAGATCACAGTCTTCTATCTACTCCCTCAAAAAAGAGCGAACCGCGCATCCCTTTTGGCTGGCTCGTGGAACGGGGGCTGCTGGAGCCGGGAACAGTGTTGTTCGATCAGCGCAAACGCCATTCAGCAAAGGTGCGCGCAGACGGCTCAATCATCAGCGCCAAACACCGTGGTTCCATTCATCGTGTGGGGGCCGCCGTACAGGATGCTCCAGCGTGTAATGGGTGGCAATTCTGGCACCTCGATTTAGAGGGTCAGCTCATTCCGATTGACATGTTGCGCCAGAAACTTCGCGCGGAGCTGCATTAGCCAAGACTAGCTGCTTTTTCTGTCTTGCACGGTGCCTCCCGCACCTTATCTCTCTCTATCGGGTTGGACGGGGCACATCACCAGAATAGTCGTAGAATCCGCGACCCGTTTTACGGCCGAACCAGCCGGCCTCAACATATTTTACCAGCAGCGGGCATGGTCGGTACTTGGTGTCCGCCAATCCGTCGTGCAACACCTGCATAACTGAGAGGCAGGTGTCGAGCCCGATAAAATCTGCTAGTTCGAGCGGGCCCATGGGGTGGTGCGCGCCGAGTTTCATGGATGCGTCGATGGCCTCTACTGAACCCACACCCTCATAGAGGGTATAGACAGCTTCGTTGATCATGGGGAGTAGTATCCGGTTGACAATGAAGGCAGGAAAATCCTCCGAACTCACTGGCGTCTTGTTCAGTTTCAATACGAATTCGTGAATGGTGTCATAGACCGACTGATCTGTGGCAATTCCGGAAATAAGCTCAATAAGTTCCATCAGTGGCGCGGGATTCATAAAGTGGACGCCAATAAATCGTTCTGGTCGGTCGGTCTGGGCCGCGAGACGCGTAATGGATATAGACGACGTGTTGCTAGCCAGGATGGCGTCCTTCTTCAGCACANGGCAGACCGTGTCGTATATGCTTCTTTTGACTTCCTCATCTTCGGTCGCGGCTTCGATTATCAAGTCACATTCGCTGATTTCCGAAATATTCGTGGACAAGGTAAGGTGCTCGAGCGTTTTCACCTTTTCTGCTTCAGAGAGTTTTCCGCGCTTTAATAAGCGGTTTAGATTTTTATCAATGGTTGATTGCGCGTCTGAGAGGATTTCATCTGACAGGTCTACCAGGGTGATATCAAATCCTGATGCAGCACAAACATGGGAAATGCCGACACCCATCTGCCCAGCGCCTATCACGCCAACTTTTCCAATTTCATCTTTCATGTTTAGGTACTGCCTTGTGTCAACATGGTGCTGAGAGCGCTTTACCGAAATCCAACGCCCCCTTTTTAAGTATTAAGAAAGAAGTTCTGCCTCTAGTTCGGGCACGGCTTCAAAGAGGTCGGCCACCAGGCCGTAATCCGCGATCTGGAAGATCGGCGCTTCTTCGTCTTTGTTGATCGCAACAATGATTTTACTGTCTTTCATGCCCGCAAGATGCTGGATAGCCCCTGAAATGCCAACCGCGATGTAGAGGTCTGGCGCAACGATTTTACCCGTTTGGCCGACTTGGTAGTCGTTGGGTACAAATCCGGAGTCTACTGCTGCCCGGGAGGCTCCAACAGCGGCGCCAAGAATATCCGCTACTTTCTCGAGCATCTTAAAATTTTCACCATTTTGCATGCCACGGCCTCCGGAAATGATAATGTTCGCAGCCGTCAGTTCGGGCCGGTCGGATTTGGTCAGTTCGGCGTTTACAAAACTTGACAGGTCGGACGCCTGTCCTGCGCTAATATCCGCAATTTCGGCATTGTTTCCGCTAATTTCCGGCGCATCAAAGGCGGTGATCCGAACAGTAATTACTTTTACCGGGTCCGCTGAACGTACAGTTGCTATGGCATTGCCCGCATAAATGGGCCGCTCAAACGTGTTTTCATCGACAATCCCAGATATGTCCGAGAGTTGTTGGACATCAATAAGCGCGGCCAGCCTCGGCATTATGTTTTTGCCGACCGTGGTGGCTGGGCCCAAAATGTGGCTGTACCGGTCAGCTATGGATTGTAATAGGGGGGCGACGGTCTCTGCGAGGGGCGTCGCATAGTGTGGCTCATCTGCCAGAAGGACCTTGTTTACCCCGGTTACAGTGGCGACTTGCTCGGCGACGACACGACAGTTGGATCCCGCTACGATAACATCAACATCACCAAGCTGTGCCGCGGCGGTGATTGTATTCAACGTACCACTATTTAGTTCGACATTGTTGTGATCGGCAAAAACAAGAACGGTCATGAAATCACCTTTGCTTCGTTTCGGAGTTTGTTAACAAGGCCAGCAACATTCTCGACCATCTCGCCAGCTTCGCGTTTCGAGGGCTCAACTACTTTAAGCGTCGTCAGCCGAGGCTTGACGTCGACGCCCAAGTTAGCGGGGGTTGTCTCTTCTATGGGCTTTTTCTTTGCCTTCATAATATTCGGCAGTGAAGCATATCGGGGTGTGTTCAGGCGCAAATCAGTGGTTATCACGGCGGGAAGCTTCAGGTTCAACGTTTCTAAGCCACCATCAATCTCGCGGGTGACCGCAACGTTGCCTTCGCCCAGTACCAAATTGGATGCAAACGTGCCTTGTGACCAGCCCAGCAATGCTGCCAGCATCTGGCCGGTCTGATTGCTATCATCGTCAATAGCTTGCTTGCCAACTATTATCATGTCAGGTGATTCCGCGTCCACAATAGCTCTCATGAGTTTGGCAACAGCCAGAGGCTCAAGCTCTTCATCATGCGCGACATGAATGCCCCGATCTGCTCCCATGGCAAGTGCTGTGCGGATTGTTTCCTGGCATTGTTGGGGACCCATTGAGATCGCAATTAGCTCATCGACCATTCCATTTTCCCGGAGTTGAACGCCTTCCTCAACTGCGATTTCATCAAAAGGGTTCATGGACATTTTAACGTTCTCGGTTTCAACGCCTGTTTCGTCACTCTTAACCCGGATTTTAACGTTATAATCTATGACGCGTTTTACTGCGACGACAACTTTCATTCCAGTTACTCCTGAAGACGACTTACTATTGTTTTAGTTTAAGTCTAAAACAGATTTTGCACTGCATAATAGGCTATTATGGAATTTGTTCAACAGCAAGGCTTGAACAGCATGCTTGTTCAGCCCGTAGGATGGGAGAACGCTACGCTATAGGTTGGCGCCCGGTACCCACAAGATATCGGAAGCGCCGCCATCGTTTTGCTGGCGCGCTAAAACGAAGAGATGGTCAGACAACCGGTTAAGGTAAATGACAGCAGGCCCGTTAACCGGCTCAACTTCCATCAAGGCGGTGGCGAGTCGCTCAGCCCTCCTAACCACCGTTCTAGCTGCGTGAAGATAAGCTGAGGCGCTCGTTCCCCCTGGGAGGACAAAAGAAGTCAGAGGGTTTAAATTTTCGTTGATTACATCAATCTCCGCTTCAAGCCGATCGACTTGCGATTGGCCGATTCTAAGTGCTTTTTGTTCTGCGGGATCGTCTGATGCCCCCTGAGGTCGTGCAAGGTCTGCGCCCAAATCAAACAAATCGTTTTGTATGCGTCGGAGCATTTCGTCGGAACGGCCTGCTACTGCAAGCCGCGCAAGTCCTATGAAGGAGTTGGCTTCATCCACCGTGCCATAAGTCTCCACGCGCAGGTCATGTTTGGGTACGCGTTTGCCACCTGCGAGGGATGTTTGCCCCGTATCGCCGCCCCGGGTGTAAATTTTATCGAGATTTACCATTACTCTCCTAATTCAAGGCCGATGCAGCAAAAGTGATGAGGACTAGAAGCACGATAAGCCCCTGGAGATAGACCCGCACGCGCATCAATTTGTTCCTGGCAATCGGCGTGATGCGACCACTCAAAGCCATGCCACTGAGGCCCATAAACAAAACAAGAACGACGGCGATCATTAGAACGATAATAGCAAAGGGGATAAATTGAAGGATCGACTCCATTCATCTCAAATTAGTGCGTCGCATGAAAATTGCTAGCCCTCAGACCTGAAAAAACTGAGCCTGCGGGCCACGGGACTTGCTATTGCAGATATGTTACGTGCTTAAGAGCTCGATGCTTAGAAGCAACTTCCCCATGTCAGAGTTATTCCGCATAGCTCGCTTAGCCCTTCAAAATGAGTAAACAGGTGAATAATCTGTCATCATTTACGATTCACTAAGCAATCGTGTCATCATTGGTTGCCTAGTCAAAAGGATCAGCAATGCTCCATATTTCATTTATAAAAGCACCGAATCTTTTGCCGAATTTTAATAATTCACCGTTAGGTTTAACATGACGGGCGTGACACAAATGCAATTTTGGGATCTAGCGAGAAACTAAAACATGCTGCATCCCCGGCGATTGATAAACCTGGTATGACATCGTATGCCAGCCGGGTTATGGTATAACTTTGATTTTATCACACCTAGGAGGATTAGATGTTCTTTGACCAAATCAAAGAAATTGATGGAAACCTGAAAGATCTCAGGGATCATCTTAAAAATATTGGCTCGGCGGTGGACGTGCACTTTGATCAATTGGATGACATCGCTGCCCATATCATCGCTCTTGAAGCAGTGATGGTGCAGGTGATGAGAAACATTGATGTGGATATGGATGCCGCTAAGGAGTGGATTCGTGAAAATACATCTGAAAGCACTGGCACTGATGAGGGCAGCATGAAGGCACAAGCGGTGCTGGAAGACTTTGCCAAATAAGCTTGCAAGAGGCACGAGGCGAGAGAAATGGGTTCCCGGCAAACCATGGTGCCACTCCAAGGCACCATGGTGTTCTAAAATTTAAGAAGGCCGATACCCGTAAAGGCTGTCTACAACCCAGAGTAACGGTTAGCCGCTCTTATCCACATTTTGAGTATGCGCAGCTGGCGCAGGTGTCGCAACCTTCTAGGCGCATCAAACTGGCCTCGCCACATTTTGGACATTGCCGGATGTGCGACACTGCTCCCCGCTCCCCTTTTATATTGGAGCCCGCCCCCGGTTTAAAGACCCCCGACTGCCGAAGGGCTTCATCTATTGGGAGTGCGCCCTCATCTGTCATAAAACCAATGGCAATCATGTGATCCTCAAGAACCTGACCTATGGCGGCAAGAAGCGACGGCACATATTTTCCGCCCATCCATTGGCCGCCTCTGGGGTCAAATACGGCTTTCAATTCTTCCACGACAAAGGAGACGTCTCCGCCCCTGCGGAAAACGGCAGAAATCATTCGTGTAAGGGCGACTGTCCACGCATAGTGTTCCGTATTTTTGGAGTTGATAAAAACCTCGAACGGACGCCGCCGCCCATCCTGTATCACATCATTTATAGTTATGTAGAGAGCGTGGTCGCTTTCTGGCCATTGAACTTTATAGGTAGCACCATGAAGTGAGTCGGGTCTGTCAAGAGGCTGAGTCAGGTAGTGAAGGTTGCTTGCATCTCCTGAATCCTTTGGTTTCACGCTGTCGGCCGGCGGCGGAGATAAAGGCAGTTCCGCCTGGTCGCCAGTCTGGTCGCGTGCTTCGCCGGGCAATTGCCCGGAACCACCGGATGAGTTTGCCTCCAGCACCGCCCCGGTGACATCATTGGGCCTGTAGGTCGTGCACCCTTTGCAGCCTAGGTCATAAGCTTGCATGTAAACATCCTTAAATTCCTCGAATTGAATGTCTTCCGGGCAATTAATGGTTTTTGAGATGGAACTATCGATGAATCTCTGCATCGCCGCCTGCATTACCAAATGGTCTCTCGGGGTTAAGTCATGCGCATCCACAAAAGTATCCGGTAAGGGCGTATCCTCTCCTCTCAGCTTTCGGAAAAGCCGGTAGGCATAGTCGGTGATCTCTTCATCCCGGCGAGTTCCGTCCGGCATCAGAACATGTCGGATGTATGAGAAGCTGAAGACTGGTTCGAGTCCAGAAGATACATTGTCTGCAAAAAGTGAAATAGTGCCAGTAGGCGCAATGGATGTCAGTAGTGCATTTCGAATTCCGTGTTTCGAAATTGCAGTTTTGATATCTTCGTCAAGCGTCACGATGCTGCCGCTTGCAAGATAGGCATCTCTGTCGAAAAGCGGAAAAGATCCTTTTTCTCGGGCGAGGTCCACCGATGCAAGATAGGCCGCCCGCCTAAAGGTTCTCATCCAGATTTCGGTAAGGTTCACAGCATCTGCGGAGCCATAACGCTTCCCACACATGATTAAGGCATCTGCGAGCCCCGTAACACCGAGTCCAATTCGGCGTTTGGCCTGAGCCTCTGCTTGTTGTTCTGATAGAGGAAAATTCGAAATGTCGATTGTATTGTCCATCATGCGGACGGCAGATGCTACAATGTCTCTCAATTCCGCCTCGTTGATATGGGCAGTCGGTGAAAAAGGATCGGTTACCATACGGGCTAGGTTGACTGAACCGAGCAAGCAAGCCCCATAGGGTGGAAGCGGTTGCTCACCGCAAGGGTTGGTAGCGTAAATTGTCTCGCAGTAATTCAAAGGATTAAGGCTATTAATGCGGTCAACAAAGATCACGCCGGGTTCCGCATATGCGTAAGTCGCTCGCATGATCTTATCCCAAATGTCGCGGGCCGGTAGGCTCTTATATATTACTCCATCAAAGGACAAGTTCCAGGCGAAATCTTCTCTTACAGCTCTCATGAAATCGTCAGTTATCAAGACGGACAGGTTGAACATCCGCAAGCGGCCGGGGGTCTGTTTTGCATCGATGAAGTCTTCAATATCGGGATGATCGCATCTCATCACGGCCATCATTGCACCGCGGCGGTAACCGGCACTCATGATCGTGCGGCACATAGCGTCCCAGACATCCATGAAGGAGAGCGGGCCGGAAGCGTCGGCGCCAACCCCTTTAACAGGTGCCCCTTTCGGTCGTAGCGACGAAAAATCATACCCTATGCCGCCACCTTGCTGCATTGTCAGTGCCGCTTCTTTGAGAGAGGTGAAAATTCCGGACATGTCATCTGGGATTTCCCCCATGACAAAACAGTTGAAAAGTGTCACATCCCTCTTGGTTCCGGCGCCTGCTAAGATTCGACCCGCCGGCAGAAATTTGAAATCGCTCATTGCCTTGAAAAATACTTCACGCCAATGATCCTGGTCTTTCTCAGGGTCAGCCAGCGCAACTGCAATACGCTTAAATGTATCTGGCATGGTTTTGTCGACAGGCGTGCCGTCATCGGCTTTAAACCGGTATTTCATATCCCAGATTTGCTGAGAAATAGATGATTTGATGGCCATTCTCCTCTCCCGAACCGGCTGGAAAAACTCTGGCGTTCGGCTCGTATGACCGATCCTAGTTTGATAAGCAGAGATTTAACGCCAAAGTGTAGGAGCATGCTAGAAAGTGGTCAATCAAAATGTTCATGATTTGTTTCCACAACTAATGCCTCTTTTTGTCCACACTTGATTGAATTTTATCCATTGAAAAAAAACGATAAATCTACTTTTTCACGGGATTAAGATAAAGATGTGGATGGCCCCTGAGGGCTTCTTGCTCCAGGTCACGTGTTGTGTCCTCGATGGCAGACTCCAGTTGTGACATAAATTGTTTCCTGTCTAAGTCGATTGGCATGGCGGGAAGGAACTGGATAGTCATTTTCCCAGGTTGCTTTAAAAATTGCCTTCGCCCCCAAAAAAGGCCAGTATTGAGCGCAACCGGGATCACCGTAGCCCCGATCCGCCGGTAAAGGGCGGCTATACCCGGGTGATATGTGTTGGTTTTTCCTGGCTCCGAGCGGGTGCCCTCGGGAAAAATAACGATGGAACGCCCCTCTGCCAGGATATGCTCGCTGTCGCTGACCATTTGCCGCATGGTAGAAGCTGCGCCGGACCGGTCGATAACCACATGCTGACTTTTGGCCATATACCATTTCCAGAAGGGAATTTTATTAAGTTCCTTCTTCATGATATAAGAGGTTTCTGGATTCTGCCATAGAAAGAACATGGTTTCCCAAGTTGACTGGTGTTTGACCGCATAAATGACTGGCCCGTCCGGTACATTCTCCTGCCCCCTCAGTTCGAAGGTGATCCCAACGAGATGTTCAAGAACCGGAAATAAGAGCTTTGGCCATAGCGAGATACCGCGGCGGAACACTCGGCGGGATAGGGGCAAGAGCATCCACAAGGTGAATAAGAGGACGGCTGTCCAACCAATGAATATAAAGTTGAAGATGCCCGAAATTATGCGCTGCATGTTGATTTCCTAGCGTGCCTTCTGCGTAGTTACGTTTTCCCACGTCTGGCGGACGGACGACATTAGATATTTGGCAAATTCCGTCAATATTAGGCTGGCTGTCCCTGGCCATCTCCACCACCGTTCCCTTTTGAACTGCGCGGGGAATACGGCATGTGGGACAAGTCGAACTTGGGGCATGTAGTGATGGAACTCCCGAATACTGCGCGGCATGTGATAACTCGCGGTTACCAGCCGGAGTGACTGGTAGCCCTCCTGGTCCATCCATAATTTAGTTTCTGCCGCATTACCCTCTGTGCTAACGGCCGTATGCCCGATTTCGATACAGCACATTAAATCATCCGGTGCCCGCTGAGACAGAGACAGCAACCGCCGGACATCCACGCCCCGATATACGCCGGAGACAAAAAGTTTTTTTGCTTTGCGTTGCATCAGCAAGTTTAGTCCTTCTTCCAGACGACTGGACCCACCGGTCAGAACTACAATGGCGTCTGTTTGTTCATCATTTGAGAGTGCCGATATTGGTATTTGGGCGACAAAATTCAACAAGCTGATGGAAACAATGGTACCCAGGATTAGAGCACTGATAATTGCCAGCAGGAACCACCTATTCCAATTATGGTTTCTCCTCCGTCTAACTCGCATTTTTCCCCGCAGTCTCAGAACATTTCGGAGAGAGAACCAAGAACCGTCGAGCGCGCCGTGAGGTGGGCGATGATGGCTACACAGGGCAAGATAAGGGCAACGCTGATCCAACCGGATGAAGATAGGTTCAAGTCTGGCAAAAGCCCAAAATTTAGATCTCCGATCGCAAAGCGGAGCGCGGCCAGGGTCGGCAAAGCAACCGCCAAACCGCCAATCCCGCCCTTCAGTCCAAGCCACGCGGCGCGCATGGCAAATTGCCGCGCAATATAGTCATCTTTGGCGCCGATAAAATGCAAAACGGCAATGGTATCTTTTTGGAGCCCCAGGCCTGCCCGTGTCGAAAAGATCACTGTACCGACCGTTGCCAAACCGGTGAGAACTACAATACTTATCGCGACAATTTCTGCTGATCGCAAAGCATTCACCATATCAGAGAGCCACTCCCCGTGATCATCGACCACGATCGGCGGGCGAAAATCCTCGAACAAGCGGTGAATATCATCTGAACGGATGCCCCTTGTGCGGTCGACCGCCACGTCGATCACCTGGGGCAGGGGCAACTGATCAGATTGGGTTGCCTCACCTAGCCAGGGACGCAGAAGCTCCGCCACCCGTTTAACCGGTATGTGGGCAGATGATATGACACCACTCGTGCGCTGTAATTTTTGCAGAACTTCAGTGCGGCGCGCGATATCGCGACTTGGTGATCCAGTAACAGGAATCTGTATTGTCATTGAATTCTCGATGCCGGCGCCGAATTGCTGCGTCAGGCCGTTCAGAATAAATAGGCCCGCAATGGAAAGCGCAGCGAGATACACCATGAACGCGATCAGCCATGGCAGGAAGCGGCCAGACTCATCCTGACCAAAGTATATGTCGGACTGCCTGAGCATCAGACCGTGGGCTTCCGCTGTCGTGTAGGAACTTTTCCAACCTCTATGCCTTTCTTTTGGGAAGCATCACTGACAGCGTTGCCCTGCAATGATAACCTACCTTTCTCGAGAGACATAACGGCATGGCCTGTTTCGCGAACCATGGCCTTATTATGCGTTGCGATAACCACGGTTGTGCCGAGTTTATTGAGTTCCTCAAAGAGATGCATGATGCGGGCGGCAATCCGGTCATCGACGTTGCCAGTTGGCTCATCAGCATAAAGTATTTGAGGTCGGGCGATTACAGCTCGAGCAATAGCGACACGCTGCTGCTGCCCGCCTGACAGAGTCGGCGGGCGGGAGTCCAGATGGTCTTTCAATCCGACCCAGGACAGCAATTCTTCAACATGCCTCTTGATTTCGGCTCCACGAAGGCCCGTGACTCTTAGCGGCAAAGCCACATTGTCGAAGGCGCTTAGATGATTAAGCAGCCGGAATTCTTGAAACACGACGCCAATGCGCCGGCGCACTGATGGTAGATCCTTGCGGGGTAGAGTGGATATATTTCTGTCGAAAAGCGAGACCTTGCCGCGGGTTGGCCGGTGTGCCAAGTACATCAGCTTTAAAAGCGAAGATTTCCCAGCGCCAGACGGTCCAATTAGAAAGTGAAAAGAGCTAGGCTCCAGGCCAAAAGAGATGTCCTGGAGTATCTCGGGGCCAAGCCCGTATCGAAGGCCCACATTCTCAAATTGCACGATTTTGCTCATTTACCGCTCACTTTACCGCGAAAAAAATTTCGGCTTGTGCCGAATCTCAGGCGCATACCCCACCGTCCCTTTGAAACAACCAGGACTTTGCTATAAATCCATTCGGCAAAATAAATGCCATAAATTGAAGCCTAGCTTGAGTTTGGTGTCCTAGGCCAGCAATAAAATCCCATTCACTTGCGTTGAATTTTGGATTTACCTATAAATATTCGCATCGTAATTAAGCAGGGTGCCGATGTACATCACCTGTCCAAATTGTGGAACGGCTTACAATGTTGACGGCCGCAGCATTAGTGCTAGTGGACGGGCCGTCAGATGCTTTAATTGCGATCATAGCTGGCATCAGTTTCCGGTCGCGGCACAACCGGTCAGCGGCACGTCGTCAGCACGATACGCCGTGCCCCCACCCCCGCTGCCTCAGTACACTGCACCACAAGCGGACCCCCGAGTTTACGGGCATTTTTACGGCTATCCGCCTCAAGCGCCTATGCCGTATCCAATTTATCCTGGTGCTGTTCCGCCGCTCCCGCAGGACGCGTCAGAACCTGCAGCGATGTCGGAACAGTCTCTGGGCTCTCTTCCTGGGTCCCGCTTCGAACCCCACATTGTCTCAAAGACAAGCCCGGATAACGACTTCGAAGACATCCCGCTCACTGAACCCGATGATGATATTAGACCGGAACCGGATGGGGAAAGTGGCAATATGCCCAGCGATGAAGAACTGGAGGCCATGTTCGGTGAAGATGACGAGGCCGAGCCGATGCCGTCTTTGATGCCGGAGCCTGATGAGAATCCTGTTGAGATGACCGAGGAGGATTTAGAAGACCTCGAAGATCCGGAACCCATAGAGTCTCTGGCGCCCAATACTGAGTCGCAAATTGAGGTTCAGGAAATCGAGCCAGACGATATCCCGGACCCAGATCCCATTCCAATGGCATTTCCGGCTGCAGACGAGACAGCAGATCAGACAAATGAAAAAAGTGGTCGGATGGGACTGATCTTGACCCTCATAGTCGTCGTTCTTATCGCAGGCGCACTCACAGGCGCCTCAATCATGCGGGAGACGGTCGTTTCATACTGGAACGGCGCAAATATAGTCTATAGCCTGGTCGGCCTTCGTGTCCCTCAGCCTGGCGATGGACTTGATCTTCGTTATACAGAACCCAAGCGGGATGCAACCGTTGAGGACAAAATTGTCATTAATCTCATTGTTGAGAATATAACGGAGGAAAGCCAGCCTGTACCGGATGTGGTCACCAGGGCTACCGATGCAAACGGCACCGTTGTTCAGGAAGTCACCACTCAGCCGCCCAAAAGAATTTTGAAGCCAGGCGGGATCATTAGATTTGAAGCCGTTTTCGAAAAAGTTGTGCCAACAGCGAAGGACATCTCTATTCCAAACTGGGGAGAGTTCCCGCCGCCTGATGATAATACGAAAAAACAAAACTAGGTTTTTCCGGGCGGGGAGAATGTTTTTGGCGTTAAAAGATTATCGGCTGTGAAACTAAATTTGGGTTGCGGTTTCGACCGGCGTGACGGCTATATTAATGTTGACAATCAGCGGTTCTGTGAGCCTGATACCCTTGCAGACCTTGAAGTCTTTCCCTGGCCGTTTGAGACTAGCTCAGCGACAGAAATCCTTCTCTCACATGTTTTAGAACATCTGGGAGAGAAAAGAGATACGTATCTTAAAATTATCCAGGAACTTTACCGCGTAAGTGCTCCGGATGCTGTCATAAAAATTTCGGTTCCGCATCCGCGACATGACGATTTTTTGAACGACCCAACACATGTAAGGGCCATAACTGCCGACCAATTCTTCATGTTTTCAAAGAAACAGAATGATAAGTGGCGCAAAGAGGGGGCCGCCAATACCTTACTTGCCGAGATTTTAGATGTAGATTTTGAAGTGACGGATGTTCAGTCACTTCTCAATGATGTATGGCTAAAAAAACTCAAGTCTCGGGAACTCTCCATTGATGAACTTACTGAATTAGCGACACATCAGGTAAATATAATAAAGGAAATCACAATACAGCTAAGGGCGGTAAAATGAGGCTTCCCTCGGCCAAAGGTTAGCCTCAATCTCCATATTATTGCTGGGCAAAAAAACGTGTTTCTCGTCTCCTAAAACTTGGCGCCGCCAAAAACGGGCATCAAGAAATTTTTAGAAAGTTGTTGTTGATGTAGCTATTTATACGCAGAGATCGCGATGGATTTTCAACAGGTCCGGGATGGTCGCCGGGTCGCGCCGTCCAAATCCGCACTCGGTCGCAATATCGTATGTTTTTACGTGGCGATCCGCTGTTGCCATCCGCCTCCGTCCGCCGTCTGTGCCGTCCGTATGATGCACAAGACCAAGTATCAGACGGGTTTCCGCTGGCAGATTCAAGCCTTCCAGTGGCTTGAAGTATTCATCGTCTTCCCGCCCGCGCGGCACAGGCATGTGTATAAAGTCGATTTGTCGGGGAGAGGCCGCACATATGGCGTTCGCAAAAGCGACCGATGTGGCAAGGCTCTCTGGCTCGATAATATGCTGATGACCAGGGTCCCCGTAACAAAGATGGATACCGCATTCAACGCCGTCTTTGACCAGACCGCAGAGATCGGCAGTACGGGTTGCTGTTCCTGCCACATGATCGTCGTAGGGGATCGGCGGTCCGCCGTCGGCGCCTACAATCTCGTAACAAATATCCCATTGAACAGCGAGTTTTTCTGACGGCACTTGGGATTGGAGGGTTTCCATATCCCGCGCCATGGCAGCGTTAATAGCCGGCTCTAGGCGCAATCGGTCTTCTGCCATTACGAAGCCGCACAAGAGCGCCATGGGTGACGCGATGGATGCTTGAAAGCGCATGTGGTCTGGTATTTTCCCCTCGTCCTGAAGGCGGGAAAATAATGCGTATGATGTCACGGCCTCTTGCCCATAGCCTAATTCTCCAAGGTCAATGGCCAACGGATTGATTCCGTCCTTGATTTTGTAGAAAGGACGTTCCACGGTGTCTTTGAAGCCGGGAATTTTGACATTGACGCTTTCCACGGCGAGGTCATCGCATCCATCGAAAGTTTGTTGCTGCCAGCGGATCCAATAGCCCCGTTGCCCGGTCTCGCCATCAGGAAGACGAGAGCAGCAGTCCCCGATAATTTCTGCCGTCGTAGTGAAAACTGTTTCCGCGTCTTCCAACCCGACGCTACCGATTAAATGTGCTTGCCGTTTCATAATACGTCTCCCCCTTATAAAACGTCTTTAGGAGAGGGATAATGCACTGCGGATCAGCGTTCGTACAAGGCCAGTGACGCGCGGCCATTTGACTCCGCGCCGACGTTACTATGGCTTTTGGCAAAGCCGGTGACGAGAGAGGTGACCATATCTGCCAATCATTTATTTGATCGCTGTGTGAGCTAGAAGCGTTTGAGAAGCCGGTCGATATAATCCTGTTCGATTTCAGGCCGCCACAGATCGCCGGCCCGGCGACGAAGCTCCTCCAAAATACGGCGTGCCCGGTGAATTTCCCTCTCGTCGGGGATTTTGACTCGCCCAGTGGTGGGGGCTGACGTACCCCCTTCTTCCTCAATTCGACGACCGAAAGGATCCATGTCGCCCTGTCGCATGCCGCGGAGCCGGCGCCCAGAAAATACGCCGTGACGACCGCCCGGCCGGCTAAAGCGGTGCTGACTGCGGCCCATGCGCAGGGCCAGGGCGCGAGCTGAGTTCTGTGCGCCCTGTCGTAAGGCTTCCAGGGCCCTCGTCTGCGGAATGATAGACTTACCCTGGTGCCCCTGCCCCAAGGCTTGTCCGGACTCCTTCATGGCTCGCTCTGCTTCCCCTAGACCTTTTGGGATTCGGCCCATCATGTCCCCAAATTTACGCATCATATGGCCCAGTTGTTTACGGATGGAGTCCTGCTCGGTCCGACCCTCGGTCGAGCGTTCGATGCGTTCCTGGTTCCACTGGTCTCGCTCCCTTTGGGCGCGACCATAGGTCTCATCAAGAAGTTTTTGCTGGCGCCTGACGAGGCCGCGCAAATTCTTCAGAGCTTGCTGAGCTCTGCGGGACTGTTCCGGTTGGTGTCCACCCCGGGAGAGGGCCCCCCGTAAATTTTGCAGCATCTGTTTCAGGTCCGCCATTAACTGACGGGCGGCATCAGGGGATCCCTGCCGAATCAGTTCCCGCGCCCGGTCAATAAGGCGTTGCATGTCGTGACTAGAGAGTGATTGGGCTTCGGGGTCTTGGGGAGAAATTAGACCAAGCTGCCGCAGTTCCCGCGCGAGAGACTGCATGAATGCTTGCAACGCTTTTTCAACTTCGTTTAAGAGTCGTTCTAGTTCCTCGGGTCTGGCCTTCCTGTCGAGGGCTTCTTGCAGGCGCCGCTGTGCCGCTCGCAGATCATTACCTGACGTTGCTGCTGCGCCTTCTTCAAGACGTAAGGCCATATGCCAAAGCATTTTTTGGACTGTCATGACCACCCCATTTTCCAAATCCCGTCGGAGGCGTTCACGGGCAACACGAAGTCCAAGATAGACACTAGTGTGTCCGTCGAGCCGTTTTAGTTCATCGGCTATCGAGTCCAGCTTGAGGATCCCAAGCATTCGATCCCGTTTTCGGGTGCTTAACCCTTTCCGGATCTCAATAAGTTCCGTGGCCACCGGATTGCTAAATTGTCGCTCTGGCAAAATGACCGGTTCAACTTGGCTGATCCCGTTTTGACCCAGTTTATCGGTTGCCAGAAAATGAACCAGAACAGGTAATCCTGCCCAGATATGGGAAATCAGGTCGTTGTTAGATTTGCCTTTGACTATTTTCTTGTCGCTGCCTGGGAGGGGCATCTGGAGGGTGATTTCCGTGCTGCCGTCCGGCATGCCCACGCCGTCGAGCCGCCGGATGGAAGCGGCTAGGCTCTTGAGCCCGTAATCGTCCGAAGCTTCGTAAGGTAAGCGAAGGCCCAATTGTGGCGAGGTTTCAGGTGCATCAGAGAACGCGACGGTGGGCCGCTGATCTTCGATGATCGTTAAACTCCAGGTCGCCACGTCCCGGCCCTTCTGGAGCACCGACAGCCGTGTCATCCCTTTCCCGGTGTGCTTCAGCTTCGTTTCTGCGTGGTAGGTATCAGTTTTGATACGCGTAAATGGAAAGCTGAGCGGCCCCAGTCGGAGGATGGGGACGTCGCTGCCGCCGGTCATTTGCGCGAGCACCTCGCTGCCCATGGGAACCCGGACCGGGTCTAGGGCTGATTGAGTAGTGGTTGTTTCAGGCGTGCCTTGGCTAGGGCTGGTCTTTTTGGTTCCGCCCTTGCGCAAAACAACCGGCGGGTTTTGGGTGTAAGCGGGGGGCATGATCCAGATAGTGAGCTCCGCGGCGGACGCCAGGGTTGGTGTATCAAGCGGCGGAGAGAGGGCTTGCCCAATCCGTGAGAAACTATCCGCTCCGGCGGCGATGATGCCTATCAAAAGGATCAAGGAAACCGCTGCGCGCAGGCCTAATGGATCGCGCCGGCTCAAACCAGCCTTTGGTAATTTCAGCTTCAGATTCTCTGATTGCGTGGACATCCGCGCCTGATGGACCCGCCAAAGTTCTTGGGACTGAGTGTCATTGATGCCCATAGCCAACGTGTCGTCCAATGAGGCTAGGGGACGGTGAATCAGACCGCTGTCGAGCTCTAGCCGGTGCCTTGCTTGCTCAGCCTCAATTTTAGGAAAATGAATAAACACGCGGTAAATTACGCTGGTGAAACCTGCAAGGGTGGCAATCAAGATTAGCACGTGGATCCAGAGTGGCAGTAGTGCGAAGACATTTAATAGGGCCGCGGCGATAAAAAATCCGGCAATTGCCGTCGCAGGCCAGAGCGCAGGCCACAGATTTTCCCAGATAAGGCTCAATCGTGTCAGGCCGATGTATGAAAGAAAGAAATGGCTACTTCTTGAGATCACTTGTGTATACCAAAAATCTTTTTAGGCCTACTTCTTGAGCTGTGACACCGGGCGGTCTAGGCCTTGGGTGCCGCCGATAACCAGTTTGGAAGCCTCTCATGGCGAAGTAAGGCATCAATATTTACTCTCTCCCGAACAACTGCGAACTGGCTTCCTCTGACCAATATCTCCGGCACAAGTGCCCGGCTGTTATAGGTGGAGGCCATTACCGCGCCGTATGCCCCAGCAGAACGCAACGCGAGGAGGTCATCCTGGCCGACTGGTGACATTCGCAATCCAGTCGCGAATGTGTCGCCGGTCTCGCACACAGGCCCCACCACATCCACAGTGGTCATTATCTCACTGTCTGCCGCCTCCATTATCGGTATGATCTCATGACGGGCACCATAAAGCGAGGGCCGAATCAAATCATTCATGGCAGCGTCGATGATCACAAAGTCCCGCGCAGTTCCGTTTTTTACATAAACCACTCTTGTGACTAGAATACCTGCATTTCCGACAAGCATGCGACCTGGTTCGAAGAGCAGTTCGCATTCGAGGTCACCGAGGGTGTCTGCCACTGCTTTACCATAGGCGGAAGGGCTTGGCACATCCGACCCGTCATAAGGAATACCAAGCCCGCCACCAACGTCTAGGCGCTGAATTTCATGGCCTGCCTCGCGCAAGAGATCGACCATGTCGCGCAGTTTCCGAAAGGCGCTTTTAAATGGTTTTAGAGCTGTCAGCTGAGAACCAATATGCACAGCAAGTCCAATAGGTTGGATATTTTCCAATTCGGTGGCATGAGAAAAAACTTCGTGAACAAGGGGCCACTCGATGCCAAACTTGTCTCCCCTCCGTCCCGTCGAGATTTTATCGTGGCTCCCTGCATCAATGTCTGGATTAATCCGCAACGCAACGGGGGCGGTTTTCCGCAGGGATTTGGCGACCGCATTTAAGCGCTCCAATTCTGGCACGGACTCAATATTAATTTGTAAAATGTCTTTTTCGAGCGCCAGAGCAAGTTCCGCCTCTGTCTTGCCTACGCCTGAAAAAACGATTTTGTGCGCCGGGATGCCGGCCTGCAGTGCCCGAATGAGTTCCCCATCGGAAACGACATCGGCCCCCGCCCCAAGGGTGGCTAGTGTTCTGATCACAGCTTGGTTTGAGTTGGCCTTTACCGCGTAGCAAATCGTGGCAGGTAATCCAGACAGCGCACTCGCAAGTACTTTATAATGTCGCTCGATGGTGGCTGTGGAATAGCAATAGAACGGCGTTCCTACTTCCAACACTATGTCAGAAACCTTAACGTCCTCGGCGCATAAAACCCCGTTCTGGTAGGTAAAATGATCCATCTTATTGATCTTGTCCCGATAGCCGGCCGGTTTTTACCGGCGCGGATATTCCCGGGGGTAGGAATAGCTCTCATCGGGCGGTGCCTGAGGCGCGTTTTTTTTGCCACACGCCGCAAGGAAAGGTAGCGTCAGTGTGATGATCATCAGGGAGAGGCTTACACTCTTCAATACGCCAAAGTAAATATGCATCGTGCCTCAACCCTACAGATATTTGTCTTTGGCGGCAGTGCAGGCCGCCCTCACGTTGGCCGGTGCGGTACCGCCAAAGCTTGTCCGGGAGTTTACAGAATTCTCAAGCCTTAGCACCACGAAAATATCTTCGGTAATACCGCTTTCGATTGCCTGCATGTCGGCCAAACTCAACTCCTCCAAACCGCACGCTTTATCCTCCGCCAGTTTTACCAGGGTCCCCGTGATGTGATGGGCTTCTCGGAACGGTTTGCCCAAGACTCGAACTAGCCAGTCCGCAAGGTCTGTTGCATTTGACTGTCCAGCTCCAGCCGCTTTTGCCATCCTGGCTGAGGCGAAGTGTATATCGGTCATCATGCCGGTCATTGCAGAAAGACATAGCTCCAACGTGTCCGAAGTCTCGAAAACCGGTTCCTTGTCTTCCTGCATGTCCTTGCTGTAGGCGAGGGGTAGACCCTTCATTACGATCAGCAGGCCGTTCAGGCTGCCGATTACGCGTCCAGATTTTGCTCTAACCAGTTCTGCGGCATCTGGATTTTTCTTTTGTGGCAGCATGGAGCTCCCGGAGGAGAAGGAGTCCGGCAGTTCTACAAACCCAAACGACGCATTGCTCCAGATGACAAGTTCCTCCGCAAGGCGGGACATGTGAACGGCCAATATGGAGGCTAATGAGAGGAACTCGAGGGCGAAATCTCGGTCTGATACAGCATCAAGAGAATTTGCGGTAGGGCAGTTAAAGCCGAGGTCAGATGATGTCTTTTCTCGGTCGATGGGAAAGGAGGTGCCCGCGAGCGCTCCTGAACCCAAGGGGTTCTCATTCATCCGAACACGGCAATCGGCCACTCTTCCCCTATCCCTGCCCAACATTTCAACGTAAGCCAACAGGTGATGGCCAAGCGTCACGGGTTGCCCGGTTTGGAGGTGCGTGTAGCCTGGCATAATTGTCGCTGCATGCTCCTCCGCGCGTCCAATCAGAATACGTTGGAATTCCTGTATTCCTCTATCTAACCCATCCAGAGCGTCCCGCACCCAGAGCCTGAAGTCGGTCGCCACCTGATCATTTCTCGACCGGGCCGTATGAAGACGTCCGGCAGGTTCCCCAATGAGTTCCATGAGTCGCGCCTCCACATTCATGTGGATGTCCTCCAGTGCCGTGGAGAAGGGAAAAATACCGGTCTCTATCTCGGAAATAATGACGTCCAGGCCTTCTGAGATGGCCCTGGAATCGCTTGCCGAAATAATGCCTTGGGCTGCCAGCATCGCGGTATGAGCTTTGGATGCTGCAATGTCTTGTCTGTAGAGCCTTTGGTCGAAGCTGATGGAGGCATTGATTTCCTCCATAATTTGCCCAGGGCCATCGGCAAACCGACCACCCCAGATCACATTGGCGGTCGCTGCTTCCCTCTGGCTTTTTTTCCTTTGCGTCATGACGTTACGGACCTCATCTGGCACTGCAAACATATTAATTCAGCCCGATCCCGAAACATTGAGCAGGTTTGCTCCTACTCAGTGAGACAATACTTGGTATTTCTGGATCAGGCTGATGCGCCGTTGATATACCTGAAGTAGCATGAAAACGCATTGTTTTTATTGTGAATTGGGGAAATGCGTCGTGCTATTCAAAGAGGGTGCCGGTATCAAACTAAAAAAAGCATCCCTCGTTGAGCACTGGCTTGAGCGTCTCAAAATGATCCTATGCCGCGGGTTTCACAAGAATTGCAATGGCTAAATATTTCCTCTAAACCGACTGCCTTCAGGGGACCAGAGGGCAGCAAAGAAGGCGCAAAGCGTTCTGTCAAACGTTTAACTCTAGTATATTTGACTTATGTTCAAGCACCCCGATCTCGATGTCAAATAAGTTTTTATTTTGCATGAGAGGCACTCTTGGGGCGAGAGTCGCCTGCATAGCGGACGAACACCATTTAACGTAGACTCGAGATGCACGTGTTAAAAAACTCTTTTGTCATGTCGAAAGAACATGCTGCGCCCATCTTTATAAATATTATTACAGCGGTGCCGTTACCGAGTGGAGCCACTCCCTATCTGCGTCATTGAGCTTGGCGCCGTGGGCCTCAAATACCTGCGCGTGGTAGCGATTTAACCAATCGCGTTCCATATTAGTGAGTAAGTCCACGGCGATAAGATTAGCATCAATCGGGGCCAGAGTGAGGGTCTCAAAACACAGCATATCGCCGTTTGAATCCGCGGTCAGAGCTGCCTTCCGGACTGTCACGAGATTTTCTATCCGAATGCCGAAGGCACCCGTTTTGTAATAACCTGGTTCATTCGAAATGATCATCCCCGGTCGCAGGGCCACCCGGTTGGGCATCTTGGAAATTCGGTGCGGGCCTTCATGAACACTCAGATAGTGGCCAACTCCGTGGCCTGTGCCGTGATCATAGTCAAGGCCGACTTGCCACAGTGCGGTTCGTGCCAAAGTGTCTAGTTGCGATCCACATGTACCAGGCGGAAATATTGCCGTGGCCAGGGCAATGTGACCCTTTAGCACCCGGGTGAAGCGGTCCGTCATCTCAGGAGTGGGTGTGCCGATGGCAATTGTCCGGGTAACGTCTGTAGTACCGTCGAGATATTGACCACCAGAGTCAACCAGGTAGAGGCTATCTTGGGCCAAGATCCTGTTAGTTCGCTCGGTTACGCGATAGTGTACGATGGCCCCGTTTGGTCCCGTCCCGGAAATTGTCGGAAAGCTGAGACCTCGGATATTCTCTCCCTCGCGCCGGAAGGCCTCTAGCCGGTCGGCGGCACTCTTCTCGGAAACATTGCCACTGGTACTCTCCCGGCTCAGCCACGCCAGAAAACGAGTTAAGGCAAGTCCATCCCGGGCATGAGCTGCTCTGATACCATCTAGTTCGGTCTGGTTTTTGCAAGCTTTTGGCAGAGCGCACGGATCCTCTCCGTGCTGCACCACCGCGCCAGAACTTGTGAGGCGACTGCTTATGGCAGCGGCGGTGGAGGTTGGATCAAGACGAACGGTGGCGGCAGATTTGCCCAAAGTGTCAAGGCGCTGATCAAATGAGTCACGGTCTAGCAGCTCAACGCCCTCAGGCAGGCGATTGGCCACGTTTGTAGGGACTTTGCGTTTATCTGTGAAGAGCTCGAATCTGCTGTCCTTATAAAGAATGCCAAAAGCGAGGCAAAAGGGTGTATAGGGAACGTCCCCACCCCGGATATTTATCAACCAGGCAATTGACTCCGGTGCCGTTAAAACGACTGCGTCGTGTCCCACCTCTGACAGCATTCCAGCGATTTTCTCGCGTTTCTCGATTGAGGATTGACCCACAAATTCCTGCTCCATGACCTGTAGCGGTGCCAACGGATGGGCTGGTTGGTTGGTCCAAATCTGGTCAATCGGGTTGCGTGTCACGCTGACAAGGGTTCCCCCACTCTCTTGGATCGCTGTATTGAGGCGCTCAACGCCGTCAGGGGTATGCAGCCAAGGATCATATCCGACAATATCTCTCTCATCCGTATTGTTGGCGACCCATTGCCACGGCGAATTTTTGGCATGAGGCACGATCTCGAAATGGCTCTGATCCACTTGATCGGCCGCCTGTAAAATGTACCGACCGTCTACGAAAATAGCCGCCGTGTTACGCAGTATGACAGCTATTCCCGCCGATCCTGTGAAACCTGTCAGCCAGGTCAGACGTTGGGCGCGTTTTGGGATATATTCTCCCTGATGTTCATCAGCCAGGGGCACAATAAATCCGCTGAGGGCCTGACGCGCCAGTTCGGCCCTGAGGTCTGCCAGCCGGGTACCGCTCTGGCACGGGGTTTCCAGACCTGTTGAATACTCTTTTTCTGCTTTGTTAAAGTGATCGCGTAAAACCTGGATCAGGTCTGGAGCCGGATCTGCTGATACCATCGTCATCCATGCATCGGGGCCGCCAATCCCGCCATCTGCGCAGGGAGCGGCTAAAACGCCTGCTATCACGCCGCTCAAGTCATCGGCGGTAATATGCGCGGTTGAGCGCGCCAATTTCTCTCTCAGATCTGTATTCAAATGATCGGACATATGCACTTATCTGTTCTGAGCAACCAGAACCTCAAGTTCAGGACGAATGGTGTCGATAACGGAAGCCCAATCACCGGGCGCTTGTTGGCGAAAGAGTCGAGAGCCAGGATACCAGGGAGTATCTCTTCGGCCGAGAAACCAACGCCAGTCAGGGGCATAGGGCAGCATAACCCAAGCTGGGATGTCCATGGCACCCGCAAGATGCACGATGTAAGTATCAATGGAGAGGACCACGTCCATTTGCTCTATAATGGCGGCAGTATGATCAAAACCTCCAAGATCATTTGCAAGGCTATGAACGTTCTCGCGCGCGGTATACGCGTCAAGCTCCCGGGCGTCCTCCCCAAACTGAAGGCCATAAAAAGCAATATGTTCCATGTCAAAGAGGTTGGCAATTTCGGCTATTGGGCAGACTTTACGCCGGTATGAAGCTCCATGGTCACTTGCCCAGACGATACCAACTTTGAGGGTCGTCTGCGCTAACGGGGGGACTTCGAAATAGTCTGAGAGCGGATTTACGAGATATGGCGTGTCGGCTGGTATGGTCTCGAGCGTAGTTCCGAGCCTACCAGGGAGGCTCATAAGAGGGATAAAATAGTCTACCTCCGGCGGGGTATCACCGAAATCCGCAATTGCATCCAGGCAGTCCCAATCCGTGAAAAGCGGGATTAATTTGTCGGGGCAATCGAAGAGAAGTTTTGCCGGTGGTGAGTCCAGGCTTTTGATCAAAGGCAAATAGCGGCAAAACTGAATGATATCGCCAAATCCTTGCTCCCAATGAACCAGCAGGGTTTTTTTGGTCAATGGTCCGCCATCCCAAATGGGGAAACCATAGTGACGTTTAGGCCAGAAATTTGGCCGCCGGACGCGCCATTCAAATTCGGGCCATGCTTGTTCCAGTTTCGCTTGCGTCAAAAGAATGAGGCTCTTGCCATAATGTGCCTGAGCAAATTCCGGGGCATTGCTGATTGATTCTTCAGATGCGGCCAGGGCAGAATCCCAATTCTGCGCTTTGACATGGGCATTGCTCTGAGCGTTGAGAATTTCCGAATGTCCAGGCCATTTTTCGAGTGCTTCCTCACAAACGGTTAAAGAGTCTTTGATTTGATCGCCCTCTGCGAGCGCGGCCGCAAGATTGCAGTATGCACCGATATGGCCCGGGTTCAGAGCGATCGCTGTTCTGTAGGCGGTGGCGGCCTCTTCGAACTGTCCGAGGTGCTGGTGTGTCGTACCAAGATTGTTAAAAGCGGCCGCATTACCTGGGTCCAGCTTAATTACGCGCAGGCATAAGGTCAGGCTCTCCTTTAGATCACCCGTATCTTGACATAAGAGGGCCAGATTAAACAAGGTATCAGGGGCTTCCGGGTCAAGGGCTAGGGCCTCCTCATAGGCTTTTCGAGCGTCCTCCAGCCGGCCCAGTGCTTTCAAAATTATCCCGTGGTGGGTGTGATACAGCGTCCTCGAGCGATCGAGGGACAGGACGTTTTTGATAGTGGCAAGGGCGGCTTTACCATCCCCTTTTTCCAATTGAACCATTGCCAGAACGTCGACAACGGTTGCGTCAAATGGGTTTTTTTGCCGTGCCTGCGAACATAATTGCTCTGCCAAGGGCAGCTTCCCTGCCTGCAGAGCCGCGATCGCTGCCTCCACTCCCGTTCCTATTTGCATAGGACATAGAAAACCCTATCGCCTGGATACGATCAAGCCCCGGGGAAAAGAGATTATCTGATGCGTTTTTTATGTGGCAGTGTGACCCGGCAAATGTTGGAAAAATTGCTTCGGATTAGTATCGAAGATATTATGCGGTCTCGCAAATTAGCAAAAGACTTTAGGAGCGAAAGAAAGGCAAAAAACTCGGCCGGCTATGGGTTGCCTTCTTTAGGATCCGTGCTCGCTAGACATTGAAGTTAATTTTTAGGGGTTACCGAAACCGGTTTGGATACCCGTTGAGCCATGCAATTTTCGAAAAAGCGCTGACGTTGTTTGCGAGCGTCGTATCGGGCAAATGAAGCCTCGAGAGCATCGCCTCTGGAGCGTACATAGGACTGGTCCAAGAGCAGTTCCCGGCGCATCAAATCTGAGGCCTTTGCCTGGCAGCTCGCCACGCTTTCTCCTGAATTATCCGCGGTTCCGTTGGATTTTTGATATTTTTTTGCCGGTGAGCACGCTGCCAACGCGATGCCCAGGAAAAGTACTAGGCCTGTCGTACCGAGTCTGGATATTTTAAATTTGAAGTCCCGCATCATTTCCTCCTGGTGAAATTACTGTAATTCCACCGAAACCCCAGAGTATGGGCTTTTTGGGGAATATTGGCAAAATTATTTGGCTGAAATTCGGAAATTTGTTCGATTTTAGCCAACAACGCTCCTACTATGATCGGCAAAACCTTAACGTTCTACCTGTGCACCTAGGAAAACTAGGTGTCAGGAGTTAACAAAACCGAAAGAAAACTTTTTCGTCGCAGGGGAGGCATAGGCGAGCATTGGACGTATCATCAGCGGACAAAGTCAATATGGCAGAGGCCTTGTTGAGCCCAGCTTTCGGGCGAGGACAACATAAAGATCCCGCAATTCTATGCGGTGACCATGTTCTAAGTTATGGAGATTTGGACATTAAGGCGAGCAAAGCTGGCAATGTCTTTCTCGGACTAGGTGTCCGGCAGGGCGACCGCGTCCTGATGATGATCCGGGATACGCCGGCTTTCGTGTACGTCTATCTTGGATTGATGAAAATTGGTGCTGTGCCGGTCAGTTTAAGCACCCGCCTCGCACCGCAAGATACTGCCTATACGATTGATGACAGTGGAAGCGGTTTTTTCGTTTTGGATGCGTTTTTCAAAGATCATTTTGAAGAAGCGTTGGCCTTAACCCCAAATCTTCCGCGCGTGCTCTACACGGACATAAAGATTTATGGTGCCGAGGATTTGGAAAGTCTGATGGAGGCTGCAAAGCCAGACCTCAAAGCAGTGCAAATGAGTTGGGATGCGCCTGCATTTTGGATGTATTCGTCCGGCACCACGGGCAAACCGAAAGGCGTCGTCCATCAGCAAAAAACGATTCTGGCCGCTGCCAAGCTTATGGGAGACGTGTTGGAGGTTGGGCCCGGTGACCGTATTTATGGAACTTCTAAACTTTTCTTCGCATTTTCCCTTGCACATTGCCTGTTCGGGTCTCTGTATCAAGGGGCCTCGACGATTCTCGATCCCGGATGGCCTGATCCAGATGTTGTGGCCGCAAATGTAGAGAAGTTTAAACCCACCATCATGCTCAGTGTGCCCACATTCTATCGGAACCTCCTTCGAGATGGCTCTGCTCGCAAAGAAGCCTTCAAGGGGGTGCGCTATTATCTGACGGCTGGGGAGAAAATGCCGGAGCCTCTCTTTAATGAATGGATGGAGGCCACAGGCCGGCCGGCTTTGGAGGGGATTGGTGCGACCGAGACCTGTTTTCTCTTTCTCGCCAACCGACCTGATCAATTCGCACCAGGGACTTGCGGCGTACCCACCCCGGGGACGGAAGTAAAGATCATCAGTCAGGACGGTGAAATAATCCGCGAGCCGGGCGAGCCGGGCGTGCTTTGGGTCAAAATGGACTCCCTCGCCGATGGTTATTGGAATCTCCCAGAGCGGACGAGAGAGGTGTTTGAGGATGGTTGGTATTGTACAAACGATATGTTCGTCATGAATGAAAACGGCATGTATGAACATCAAGGTCGTGCTGACGATATGCTCAAAATCTCTGGTCAGTGGGTAAGCCCTGCAGAGATTGAGGAGGAAGTGCTATTACATCCAAAAGTATTAGAGGCAGCCGTAGTTGGCATTCCCAATGAAGATGGGCTGGTCCG
>PBNV01000004.1 GCA_002723345.1 Rhodospirillaceae bacterium | reverse complement strand
GGTAAAGGTGGTGCTGAAGATAAAATTGACGCTATGCGTAGTGCGGGTATTCGTGTATCAGATTCTCCGGCTGCTCTCGGCGAAACCATGCTGGAGGCGATGAGAAATTAACAACGCCTGCGGTCAGTAAAAGGAGGAGTCCAGCTTTATGCTGGATCATGCCGAAAATGGCAAACGGAACGGATTCAATTTTCACCGGTGCAAACGGCGCCTTTATTACTGAACTCTACGAACGGTACCTGGAAAATCCAGCCTCCGTTGACGCAAGCTGGGCGGCCGCGTTCGCTGAACTCAATGATGATGCAGACGCCATTCAGAAAGACGTTTCGAAGGCAAGTTGGGCCAAATCGACCACGAAAATTCTGGGCCAGGGGGCAGGCGGGGAGCCGGAGAACAAAGGCTACTCTGTAGATGTCCTCTCAGGAGAGCACGCAACCCAAGCTGCACGGAACTCGGTTCGAGCCCGCATCCTCATCCGCTCGTACCGGGTGAGGGGCCATCTTAACGCACAATTTGATCCTCTAGGCCTCATTGGTGCAGGCGGGCACAAGGAACTCGATTATAAAAACTACGGCTTTACAGACGATGATTTGGATAAGCCGATCTTTCTGGATACCTACACTGCCATGGCAGGGAAAGAGACCGCGACACTGCGTGAAATTCTGACCACAATGAGAGAGGCGTATTGCTCGTCGATCGGCGTTGAATACATGCATATCCAAAACATCGAGGAGCGGTCCTGGATTCAAGAGCACATGGAAGGCGTGGACTTCCGTAATGAGTTTTCTGTTGAGTTTAAGAAAAAAATCTACAAGGACTTGGTGGAAGCGGAGGGTTTTGAAAACTATTTGCAAGTCAAACACACGGGCACCAAGCGATTTGGCCTCGACGGGGGCGAAAGCATGATTCCTTGTATTGAGAGATTATTCCGGACAGCGGTCCTTTTGGGGGTCGAAGAAGTCGTTATTGGGATGCCACATCGGGGGCGGCTGAACGTACTCACACGCATAATGGGAAAACCTTATGTTGCGGTATTTTCTGAATTTCAAGGCAACTCAGCGCATCCGGACGATGTTCAGGGATCGGGCGATGTGAAATATCATTTGGGAGCGTCCGCTGACAGGGAGTTTGCGGAGGGCGCTTTGCACCTCTCACTGACCGCGAACCCGTCCCATCTTGAGTGCGTCAACCCGGTAGTCCTTGGTAAAGTGCGAGCTAAACAAGCTGCTTGAGGCGATGAAAACCGGGAACAGGTAATGGGGCTGCTGCTTCACGGGGATGCTGCCTTTGCAGGACAAGGCATTGTCCCGGAAAGCCTCGACATGTCGCAGCTTCGAGGGTACCGGACCGGCGGAACCATACACATTATTGTCAATAATCAGATTGGTTTTACCACAAATCCGGCGGCATCCCGGTCAACGCCTTATCCGACTGATATTGCTAAAGGCCTGCAAGCGCCCATTTTCCATGTGAACGGTGATGATCCCGTGGCGGTATGCCGGGTCGCTGATCTCGCTGCTCATTTTCGGCAAAAGTTTAATAAGGATGTTGTTATCGATATGTTCTGCTATCGACGGCATGGGCATAACGAGGGTGATGAGCCGATGTTCACCCAGCCGATCATGTATAAAGCGATTAAGGACCATTTACCGACCAGAGAGATTCTGCGAAATGAATTGATCCAGGACGGAGCAATGACCGAGGCTGAAGCGGTCAAGGTTGAGACAGATTTTAAGAATCTTTTGGATGCAGAGTTTGAGGCGGCCGCTAGCTATAAAATGAATAAGGCGGATTGGCTGGAAGGTACCTGGGAGGGACTGTCCCAACTGGAAGAGGACGAGGAAAAACGCGATGAGTTAACGGGTGTTGATCTGGATAGACTCAAGGAAATAGGACGTTCTTTGGCCCGCAAGCCTGAGAATTTCAACCTAAACTCGAAACTGGTCCGCCAGTTGAAGGCAAAGGATAAAATGATGGAGTCCGGTGACGGGCTCGATTGGGCTATGGGAGAAGCGCTGGCTTATGGGAGTCTGCTTTTGGATGGGTTTAATGTCCGCCTCTCCGGCCAAGACTCGGGACGGGGTACCTTCTCTCACCGGCATGCCGTCCTGGTCGACCAGGTCACCGAAAACCGCTATTTCCCCTTGAGTGAAATCAGCCCCGACCAAGCAACGTTTGAGGTGATGGACTCACCCCTGTCCGAGTTCGCCGTAGCTGGTTTTGAATACGGCTATGCCTTGGCAGATCCAAGTTCCCTGACAATTTGGGAAGCGCAATTTGGGGATTTCGCCAATACCGCGCAGGTTATCTTTGATCAATTTCTGTCATCCGGTGAGTCCAAATGGTTACGACTGTGCGGGCTTGTCATGCTCTTGCCGCATGGCATGGAAGGTCAGGGCCCGGAGCACTCCTCTGCCCGGTTGGAGAGATTCCTTCAACTCTGTGCAGAAGACAATATGCAGGTTGTGAACATCACCACGCCAGCAAACTTCTTCCACGTATTGCGCCGTCAAATGTTGAGAAATTTCCGCAAACCCTTGGTGGTAATGTCACCTAAATCTCTTTTGCGGCACAAGTTGAACACGTCGACGCTTCAGGAAATGGGGCCGGGCACGCATTTCTGGCGAGTGCTCGGTGAGGTTGACGAGTTGCGACCTAATGATGAAATCAAGCGTGTCGTTCTGTGTTCGGGCAAGGTCTATTACGACTTGTTGGAATCCCGTCGTGAAAATAAGATCGATGAGGTTGCCATTGTGCGGATCGAACAACTGTATCCCTGGCCAAGGACTGGGCTGGCCGAAACGCTTGGCATGTATCCCAATGCTGAAATCATCTGGTGTCAGGAAGAACCCGCAAATATGGGGGCGTGGACATACCTCATTCAACGGCTTGAATATATTCTTATGGCAATCGATCAGGGAAAAGCCGAACATCGGAGGCCTATCTATGTGGGTCGGCCGGCATCAGCATCGCCAGCGACAGGTTCCCTCGGTGTTCACAATAGGGAACAGGCGAAGCTGGTGAGCGAAGCTCTGATGGTTCCCGCGAGCGATCTAGCGCAGCCGTTCCAAAGAGCACCGGGCGACAGGGCGTTACCTGGATCATCAGCTGTTCCCGTTAAAAAAAAGGCTGCTAAGAAGAAAGCGGCTGGAAAAAAATCCGCTTTAAAAAAAAGACCCGCGGCGACGTAGTATTTAGGCGAACTTAGTTTTGGGGAATTAAAGACTATGGCAACGGAAATCAAAGTACCGGTCCTCGGCGAATCTATTTCGGAAGCGACTGTCACAACCTGGCTGAAATCGGTGGGCGACTCGGTAGCAGCTGACGAACCCATTCTTGAATTGGAGACCGATAAGGTCACCATGGAAGTGAATGCCCCTGTATCTGGTACGCTCACGGATATCGTTGCCGATTCTGGAGCAGATGTAGAGGTTGGCGCCTTACTTGGCGTGATTGGGGAGGCCGCTATCGGTGCCGTAAGCGCTTCTGCTCCTTTGCCCGCACCTCAGTCCGAACCTGTATCCGACGCTGCTAATATTGATGATGCGGCCATGCCGCCGTCCGTTCGTAAGCTGGTGGATGAAAACGGTCTCGATCCCTCCACTATTCCGGCGACCGGTAAGGATGGCCGTCTGACGAAGGGCGATGTCCTGGCGTTTCTCAATAGCCTTGGTGCAGCCTCGCCGAAAGCTACGGTAGAGACTTCGGCTAGACCGACGGGGGAAATTGTGCAGATTCCCTCCCGCCCGGCAGGCCCCCGGGAGGAGCGCATCAAGATGACCCGTCTCCGCCAGCGTATTGCGGAACGGCTGAAGGATGCCCAAGACACAGCCGCCATGCTGACGACCTTCAACGAAGTCGATATGTCCGCCGTCATGGAACTGCGGTCCCAATACCGGGACACCTTCGAAAAAGCCCATGGCGTGCGTCTGGGGTTCATGAGTTTTTTTGTAAAATCCAGCATTGTCGCGTTGAAAGAACTCCTCGCCGTTAATGCCGAAATCGATGGTGACGAACTTGTCTATAAGAACCACTACGATATTGGCGTCGCCGTCGGCACGGAAAATGGATTGGTGGTACCGGTCCTTCGGGATGCTGATCAGATGAGTTTTGCTGGTGTCGAACGGGGTATCCGTGAACTTGGCCTGAAGGCTCGGGATGGCAAGCTTACCATGGAAGAAATGATGGGAGGGACGTTCACCATTACCAATGGCGGCATATACGGTTCGATGCTCTCGACACCCATTCTAAACATGCCGCAATCCGGCATCCTAGGCATGCACAATATTGTGGAACGGCCGATGGCGGTAAACGGCGAGGTCGTTATCAAGCCCATGATGTATGTGGCGCTTAGCTACGACCACCGCATCATTGACGGGCGCGAGGCTGTGAGTTTTCTGGTCCGCGTCAAAGAATGCATCGAAGATCCCCAGCGCATCATGCTGGATATGTAGGGAGTAGATCATGGCCGACACATATGACGTAACAGTAATCGGCGGCGGCCCCGGGGGCTATGTGGCCGCCATTCGAGCCGCTCAGCTCGGCATGAAAGTGGCGCTCGTGGAGAAACGTCCAACATTGGGGGGGACGTGCCTCAATGTGGGCTGTATACCCTCGAAGGCGTTGCTACATTCTTCTCATCTTTATCACGAGGCGCAGCACGGTCTTGCTGATCATGGCATTAAGACGTCAGGCGTGAAACTCGATCTGAAAGCCATGATGGCGCATAAGAATGCCGTTGTCGGCGATACCGTCAAAGGCGTCGACTTTTTGATGAAGAAAAACAAAATCGACCGGGTCGAAGGTCTTGGAACCATCACTGCACCCGGCACCGTTGAGGTGACCCCAGAATCCGGAGAGCCGACCATCATTGCCACGAAAAACATCATCATTGCAACGGGCTCGGAAGTCACGCCACTTCCCGGGGTCGACATCGATGAGAAGCAAGTAGTGACGTCCACAGGGGCCCTTGAATTGCCTAAAGTGCCAAAATCCATGGTCGTCATTGGGGCTGGTGTTATAGGCCTTGAGATGGGCTCGGTCTGGAGCCGTCTGGGTACTCAGGTTACCGTGGTTGAGTTTATGGATAGTATCCTGTTTGGTATGGATGCCGAAATATCCAAAAATATGACACGAATTTTGAAGAAACAGGGTCTTAACTTTACACTCAAAAGAAAGGTGACGGGCGCCAAGAAGACCAAGAGCGGTGTGACACTCACCCTCGAGCCCCGTGACGGCGGGGATGCGGAGACGCTCAAGGCCGATGTTGTGCTCGTGGCCGTGGGACGCCGACCCTTTACACGAGGCCTCGGCCTGGAAACTGTGGGTGTCACTATGACCGATCGCGGATTTATCCAAACGGACAATCACTTTAAAACCAATGTGGATGGCATTTATGCCATTGGCGATGTGATCGGCGGCGCAATGCTCGCCCACAAGGCGGAGGACGAAGGCGTCGTACTGGCGGAAATTTTGGCCGGACAAGCGGGCCATATCGATTATGACGCCATTCCGGGCATTGTTTACACATGGCCTGAAGCCGCTGGGCTCGGTCAGACAGAGGAGAAGTTAAAAGAAGTGGGCGTCACCTATAAGGTCGGGAAGTTTCCGTTCTCCGCGAATGCCCGGGCCCGCGCCATGGGAGAGACGGATGGCTTCGTCAAAATTCTCGCCGACGCCGAGACCGATGCTGTTGTAGGTGTCCATGCCATTGGCCCGGCGGCTGGCGATCTTATTCAGGAATGCGTTGTTGCTATGGAGTTTGGCGGGGCTGCTGAAGATATCGCGCGCATCTGTCACGGCCATCCGGGGCTCTGCGAAGTGGTGAAAGAGGCTGCGCTCGCCGTAGATGGCCGCGCCCTTCATATGTAAAAAAGACCGGAGCGGCTATTTTTCATGCTTGTTTTCCTTCCAGAAAGCGACGGCGATTTGGCTTGCGTTAAGGTCGTTGGCAAACTCACGGCGGAAGATTACCAATCCCTGATGGATATTTTTTATGGCATTCTAAACCGTCATGGTGCGCTGCGTTTGTATGCAAACCTCGAGGAATTTGATGGTTGGGAATTGCAGGCGTCTTGGGACAAGGTCGCGTTTGGCATCAAACATTGGGGTAAAATCATGCAGATTGCCATGGTGGGTACAGACCGGTGGGCCCATCTTGGCGCGCAGTTGGCGGGGAACATCAAAACGGCGGATGTCCGGTATTTTGAGGCCACCGACAATGCTCAGGCCTTGGCGTGGGTTCAGAACCACCAAGTCCCGGTTGAAAACTCCTCTCAATTGTCCTGAAAATAAATCCGCCATTTTACCTGATTTAAGGGCGCAATGCGCCTTCTCTTGGGCGGCACGGCCTGTCACGCTCACGGTGCGCGCGCGCGGGGGTGAGCTTCGCGATACACCTCCGTGAGCCGGGCAGCATCGACTTTGGTGTAGCGCTGAGTGGTGGATAACGAGGCATGGCCTAAAAGTTCTTGAATAGTTCGCAGGTCGCCACCATCGGCCAGGAGGTGTGTTGCGAAGCTGTGGCGGAGAGCGTGTGGCGTTGCGGTATCGGGCAAGCCCATCAGGGTCCGGACTTTACGCATCTGTCGCTGGACTACCCCTGGATTTAACCGTTTGCCACGCGCCCCTACGAATAGCGGGTCTCCCTCTCGATGGCCAAAGGGACGGGTGAGGAGGTAATTATCCACTGCTGCAATTACCACCGGCAGGACCGGCACCAATCGCTGTTTATTGCCCTTACCTGTGATCACCAAAGTGCCATCCGCAGGAATGTCACCGACATTTAAATCAAGCGCCTCACTAATTCGTAGTCCGCAGCCATAGAGCAGCGTCATCAATGCAATATCTCGATCGGCAATCCATGGTGTGTCATGGATCTGGCCGAAAGCTGTGAGTGCGGCTTTCGCGTCTTCGGGGCTCAGTGGTTTGGGAAGGGGCCGGGCCAGTTTCGGTGTGCGCAAGGAGCGGATTTCAGCGTTCTGTAAAATGTCTTCCTTATCCATATATCGGAAAAAATTCCGTAGCGTGGACACTGACCTCGCGGTGGAGGATTTCGAGAGTCCATCCATATTCCGTTTGGCAAGATAGGCTCTGAAGTCGCTAGATTTTAGCTTTTCTAGGTCCTGTAATCCCGGTCGATAACCCAGATGATCAAGGAGAAATTTAAGAAATGCAGAGAGATCTCGCCCGTAGCCGTCCAATGTATGATCTGAACAATTGCGTTCTACCGTGAGCCATGTACGCCAGGCATACACGGTCTTCAATAGCGTTGGTTCAACGGTGAATTCGATGGCTTTCGCCATAGTATCCTCTCGATGGGACCCCTTAGTACGATGAAAAATGCCTCAGAAGACAGTTTTCCAGTACCCGGGTGAGAAAAATTAACAGATCCGTTCCCTGGCCGCCATGGAAGGCCCCCCGTGTGCGTGAGCCGAGTGCCAGCAAACCTGCGGGAAGTGTGCCGCCAGGACCAACCCGAGCAAGTGCGGCGGACTGAACGATTCCTGCGGCTTCACCAAAAACCGAGCCGTCGTCGCTTGTGTATTCTAAAAGTTTTGCATAATCCTCTCGATTGCCTAGAACCGTATCGATGGTTCCCGGCGCAAACCAGCGGATATCCATGCTGCCGAGGCCGGGGTGCACCGTGTCACCCGTTTCAAAACAAAGAGAGACTGCATCTACCTCCAGCAGAAGCGGCAAATCAAAGCACGTGGTGTGGATTAGTTTCTCTAAGTCTTCTGCTCCCAAAAGTGCTAGAGCAGCGGCATGAGTTCGTGTTTGGATCATCATATTGGCGCGTGTTGTGCTGATGAGCAGGTTTGCGGCATCCTTCAGATCAACCTGCTCGCCCCGCAGCCGATCGAGCATGAAAGATTGCATATCAACCACTTTGTCGCCAGACCAGCGAATGGGCGGTGTCATTACATCCAACAGCGCTGGATGATGGGTCAAGAAATCGGGATGATCTCGCAAAAAGTCCTCAACTTGATCTTCGGTGATTGGGTTGGATTGATTGAGCGCCGTGGCGTCTCTAGCCATCTCAACTCTCCCTTAAAGAATAGATTGTCCTGTTGTGGCCCAATCGCTCAAGAATGATTGCAGGCCCTTATCGGTTAGAGGATGTTGAAACAATTGGCGTAAAGCGTTGGGCGGTAGGGTGACGACATCGGCTCCCATCTTGGCAGCGTCGACTACATGCTGCGGGCCGCGGACCGAGGCTACCAGTACTGCTGTCTTAAAGTTGGGATAATTGGCGTAGATGTCGCAAATATCTTCCACGAGGCCGAGCCCATCCTGGCCTAAATCATCTAGCCGACCTACAAAAGGCGAAACAAAGGTTGCCCCTGCCTTCGCCGCCAGGATGGCTTGAGCAGCAGAAAAACAGAGGGTTACATTGACCATGGTGCCTTCATCAGAGAGCGCCTTGCAGGCCATCAGTCCTCCCTCGGTCAACGGAACTTTAACCGCAACGTTATCAGCAATGGCGGCTAGTTTACGGCCTTCTTTAATCATGGTGGGGGCGTCTGTGGCGGTGACTTCGGCGCTCACCGGTCCTGTGACCACGTGGCATATCTCGGCGATCGCGTCCAGGAACGGTCGGCCCGCCTTGGCAATGAGCGACGGGTTTGTTGTCACGCCATCGACCATGCCGGTCTCAGTGAGCGCTGTGATTTCGTCAAGATCCGCTGTGTCGATAAAAAATTTCATGGCTGTCACTTTTTATGTACATCTTTCCTTTATTTCACACCGATTCGGGTCAGAAAGGCAATGGGCATCTACCGCGCGATGGACTTGGTTGCTGGGAGATTATGAACATTACTTTGAACTTGAGATCTCCCTTGCTTCCCGCTTGAAACATGACTAAACCTCCTTCGCAGCCTATGTAATATATCAACCGAAAGTCCCTGATAATGGCGATTACAGCGTCACGTTTGGATCGGATCGCGCCGTCCCCTACTATGGCTGTCACGGCTCGCGCCCGCGAGTTGAGAGCCGTCGGCGTAGATGTCATCGGCTTGGGTGCCGGTGAGCCCGACTTTGATACCCCGGAACATATAAAGGATGCCGCTGCCAAGGCGATGGTAGACGGTTTTACGAAATATACCGACGTGCCCGGATCTGTCCAACTTCGGGAAGCCGTTTGCGCGAAGTTTGAACGGGAAAACGGGCTAAGCTACACGCCGGATGAGATTCAAGTGGCATGTGGCGGTAAGCAAAATATCTACAACGCGATGATGGCGTCCGTTCAAGAAGGCGATGAGGTTGTGATACCTGCGCCCTATTGGGTGTCCTATCCAGATATCGTGCTGTTGGCCGAGGGAACGCCGGTAATCGTGAAATGTTCGGCAGATAATGGCTTTAAAATGAAACCGGAAGAATTAGAGGCGGCGATCACGTCCAAGACGAAATGGGTAATGTTAAACTCGCCATCGAACCCAACTGGCGCGGCGTATAGCCGCGCGGAACTGAGGGCCCTTGCTGATGTGCTTATGCGGTACGATCACGTGTGGGTGATGACAGACGATATATATGAACATATTGTGTATGATGGATTTACGTTTTCGACGATTGCAGAGATTGAGCCGGGCTTAAAGGAGCGTACAGCCACTCTCAACGGGGTGTCCAAGGCCTTTTCCATGACGGGCTGGCGCGTAGGTTACTCCGCTGCGCCGGTCGAGCTTACCAAGGCCATGAACAAGATCCAGAGCCAGAGCACGTCGCACACGAGTTCAATCTCTCAAGCCGCCGCCATCGCTGCTCTCAATGGTCCCCTGGACTTTCTGGCGACCCGAAATAAGACTTTTATGGAGCGGCGTAATCTTGTGGTCTCCATGATCAACCAAGCTGACGGCATTGACTGCCTGACGCCGGAAGGCGCCTTTTATGTCTACCCCAAATGCGAGGGACTCATTGGAAAAACCACGCCTAGTGGGGCGGTGTTACAATCGGACGGTGATGTAGCAGCGTATCTCCTAGAGGCTGAAGGCGTCGCCGTTGTGTTTGGTGAGGCCTTTGGTCTCTCGCCCTTTTTTCGTATTTCCTATGCCACCGGCACGGCCCTATTGGAAGACGCCTGCCAGCGTATCCAGCGTGCGGCTGAAGCGTTGGCGTAAAATGTCTGGCTTTAGGTGTTCGACTGGCCAACCACGTTTTGCGCGGGAGCTTGCTCTTGTTGAAATTTGAATTAGCATCTGGCTGGCGCTCCGGCAGTTTTCTACCTTCGCTCTCTCTGTCGGGTTCTCATGGCTGAAGCCGACTCAAGCATAGATTGGTTAAAAGGTACCGGCGTCAAGTTAACAAATTGACGTGTCTCCTAATTGTCATCGTTTAGCAAATCAGTCTTATTGATTCTCGATTCTGGACTAGAAAAGCATGGTCGCCGGTATGGTTGACCACCTAACGATCCTGTCATGTGCGAAGCGTGGGAGGTTAGATCAATACTGAGCATCTTTAGCCCAATTGCAGCCACTTAATTAAGATTTTGGCATGCAGCAAATTAGGACGTGCCGATAGGCCGTTTTTACGGAGGCTTTGGGGACTGGGGCACTCATAGTCTGAGGGGGCTATGACGAGGTTAATACCCAAATGCTAGTGTTCGGAGCCTGGAACCGGGCCAATCAACCCTGATGCCTATTCGATGTTAAGATGGTATACGATTAGCGCCTTACCGATTGAAAATTTCAGCGGCCGGGATATGGACGAGGTGATTGCTTGCGGGGCCAAAGCCGGGTAACACGGTCAGCATAATCTACCAAAGGGGGGCCATCATGGCATCTTATCGACTGTTGTCCTTTGAGAAAGACAGTATCACCGTTCCTGGCATCTTAGTAGATGGCAACGTTTTTGACCTTCGTTCGGAAATGGCTGTGCATGCGCCGACTGATGACGCCTACCGTTCGATCGACGATCTATTGGCTGACTGGGACACGGCCCAACGCCTGTTGAGCCAGATCTCTAACAGTCCGGGGTCCCGAGCGACGCCTCTGGAACAGATAGTGCTTCGCCAACCAATCCAGAATCCGGGGACCATTTACTGTGCTGCGGCGAACTATTTTGATCATGCGGCTGAAATGGGCAATCCGATAAAGAAAGAAGAGGTTGCGCCTTATTTTTTTATCAAGTCGAGCTCTGTGATTGTTGGCACTGGGGAGGCTATCCGGTTGCCCATGCATCATTCGGAGAAATTTGACTGGGAAATTGAGATAGGCGTAGTCATCGGTAAGGAAGCTGCAAATGTCAGTGAGGCTGAAGCACTCAATTATGTCGCCGGATATACCATCGTAAATGACCTGTCTGCCCGAGATCACGTGCGTCGGGAGGATTGGCCCTTTGGCACCGATTGGTTCGAACATAAAAGCTTCGAAACTTCTGCACCCATGGGGCCCTGGATCACGCCTGCCTCAGAGATTGAAGATATTCAGGATCTGGCCTGTAAGACATGGATCAATGGAGCCCTGAAACAGGACTCTAGTAGCGCAGAGATGGTGTTTGGCGTGGTTGAACAGGTTGCTCATCTGTCCCGGCAAATGACGCTGCTTCCCGGCGATGTGATCGCCACTGGCACCTGTGCAGGTGTAGGTTTCTTCCTGGGCGAATATTTGTCGCCTGGTGATGAGATTAAAATGGAGGTGGAAGGCCTCGGCGTCCTGAGCAATCCGGTAACGGCGCGCTAAGGGCCGCTCTTGAGCAACTCGGTCCGCCGCGGTTGGCACTCCCACCTGCCACCGAGTTTCGGCGAACGGCCCGATATTTCATGAGAAAACTACTTCTCTGTAAGCCGAGAAATAAAGCACAATTTTGAGTATCCAACAAAAAATAGCCAGGAAACCGGAGTTTCCTGGCAAGTTTAACAGGGAGGCTTCACGTCTGGGAGACGTAGGGTCGTGAGACCCTCCTTTCGAACCTCGGCTCGAAAGGGATGATTCCTAACATCATCTTTCTTTATTTTATGTCTTCTGCAGTGCAAAATCCAATGAGATTATTAGAGAGCCGATATGTGTTCAACGCATACCTATTAAGTTTCTTAAGCACACGCGTCCCTTTGCTTCGTGTTGTAGCGATTTTATTTTCGAGCTTCGAGAATCTTACGCACCAGAAAGTCCCGGAAGACTGCAATTCTTGCTGATTGCTTTAGTTCTTCTGGATAGACAAAGTAGATTTCTGTTTCAGGGCTATGCAATTCGGGTAAAATACGCACAAGGCTCGACGAACCCTCAAGAAAATAATTTGGCAAAGCACCAATACCGACTCCAGATAAGACAGCACGGTAAATCCCATAAACATTGTTTACTTTAAGAACCGGTTGGCGGGGGCCCTGGGTCCCGCGACCGGCATTGATCAGGAAATTTAGCGATGGCAGCAACTCGGTCTGGTCGCCTACCTGGTCGCCAAACGTTACTATCTTGTGATTGTCGAGTTCCTCTGGTGTTTGTGGCATTCCGTGATCTTTAAGGTAGTCCGGCGAAGCATAGACATTGTGATGCAGGCTCATCAAATGGCGCTGAATGAGGTCTGGTTGACGCGGCGGGGTCAGCCTTATGGCCACATCGGCTTCCCTCATGGCCAGGTCCAGGTCGTCATAGACCAGGATAAGGGAGACCTCGACCTCCGGATAAAGATCCATGAATTCTTTGATGCGCGGGGTGAGCCATACCGAGCCGAAACCCACGGTTGTCGTGATACGTAATGGCCCTTCGGGGCGTTCCTTATTTTCGGTGAGGCGGGCCTCTGCCATGGACAGTTGTTGAAACACGTCGTGTGCCGTTAAATAGAGGTCCTCGCCTTGCTCTGTTAAGATAAGGCCCCGAGCGTGGCGGTGGAAAAGCGGAACTTCAAGACTTTGTTCTAAGGAACTAATCTGACGGCTGACAGCAGATTGACTCAGGTTAAGTGTTTCGCCGGCATGGGTAAAACTACCAGCGTCGGCGACTGCGTGAAAAATACGTAATTTATCCCAATCCATAGCCTAATTCCGTCACGGCAATATATAGCCGATCCAGGTTCGAATGCTAGGGGTTTGTTTAATAGCAGTAAAACAGCATGTTATTCTGCCGCTCGGAGACTGTCGGGCTCCTGCTCTGCTAAGAATTTTTCTACCTCCAGGGCCGCCATGCAGCCCGTTCCCGCTGCGGTCACGGCCTGACGGAACACGTGATCCTGAACGTCTCCTGCAGCGTAAACACCCGGAATTTCTGTTGACGTGCTGTCCGGATTGGTAATCAAGTAGCCGTCGCTATCCATCTTTAGCTGGTCTTTGAACAACTCCGTGTTGGGCGAATGACCGATGGCGATGAACACTCCGTCGACCGGTATCTCCCGAGTTTCATCAGTTTTGATGTTTTTTACCCTAATGCCGGTGACCTCAGGCATTGGCCCATCCGTGTTTCCGGTTACCTCTTCCAAAACACTGTCCCACAGGACCTCAATTTTTTCATGGTTTAAAAGACGAGCTTGTAACATCTTTTCGGCCCGCAATTCATTACGGCGGTGAATGAGCGTTACTTTGGTTGCATGATTAGTTAGGTAGAGTGCTTCCTCCACCGCGGTGTTTCCGCCGCCCACCACTACCACTGTTTTTTCACGGAAAAAGAAACCGTCGCAAGTAGCGCAGGCCGAGACGCCAAAGCCTTGGAAAGCCTGTTCACTCTCCAAGCCGAGCCATTTTGCCTGAGCTCCGGTGCTGATAATGAGTGTGTCACAAGAATAACCATCACCGGAGTCGCCGGTGAGCGTGAAGGGGCGCGTCGCAAGGTCCGCTTCTACAATCATATCTGCGATCATTTCCGTGCCAACGCTCTCAGCTTGGGCCTGCATTTGCTCCATCAACCATGGGCCCTGGATTACGTCGGCAAAGCCCGGATAGTTTTCAACATCGGTCGTGATTGTCATCTGGCCTCCCGGCTGCATGCCGTGGATCAGGACAGGTGCCAGCCCCGCTCGGGCGGTATAAATGGCCGCCGTAAGCCCCGCGGCTCCTGACCCAAGGATAAGAACTTTGCTATGTCTTTGCGCCATGATGGTTCCTTTTGTTTCATATCTGATCCCACGCCGTTGGCCATATATTTGCGGCACTCACACACCATAAGAACCAGCTTCCATTGCCGCAAGGGTGCCGCAACTCACGCCACACAAAAAATTCTTAAACCCGATTCTAGATAAGGTTAACAGTCTCCACCTGCAAGACACTAACTCGAGGGTGGGGATTGTTTTGAAATAATATTGCGCGGGTCTGTCCTGGGTAATAATATTACCCCAAAAGTAAAGGGCCCCGTCAGGCATTTGATCAGCAGGGATCTTAATGTGAGCGCAAATCATACTCCCCGAGTTAAACTGGATGAGATTGATCTCAAAATCCTGCACGACCTGCAGGCAGATGGCCGCATGACTAATGTGGAGCTCGCTCGCAGGGTGGGTATTTCGGCGCCACCCTGTCTAAGGCGCGTACGGGCATTGGAAGAGTCTGGTTATATCCGCGGCTACCATGCTGATCTGGCGCCCAAGAGCTTAGGCTATAATGTCACGGTCTTCGCCCAAGTCGGTCTGCACAGTCAGGCGGAACCGGATCTTGTCGCCTTTGAAACCCTGATCAATGGCTGGCCAGAAGTACGAGAGTGCCACATGCTCGCTGGTGAAACTGATTTCTTGTTGAAAATTGTTGCCGCCGATTGGGAAACTTATCAAGGCTTCGTCACGGAAAAGTTGACGGCTGCGCCCAATGTGGCAAATGTTAAATCCGCGCTGACCATCCGCGCCTCCAAACAGGTGCCCGGTGTGCCGGTGCTGGTGGCAGAGGAGGGCGAGTAACGCGATTGCCAGCCGCATTGGCATATCTCTCGCACTGGCCTCTCGTGCGGATCATTCAACAGGTATCAAGGACCCAAGCTCGTGACATTACCCCGCGCTAAAACCAGGAAAATAGCGATTCTGTTGGTGTTAATTGCGGTCCTGGAGGGGTGCTCCAGCACCCGGCTTATTTACGCGTTTGCTGGCGGATTTATTCAAGACGAGGTTTCCTATTTTCTTGATCTTGATGAAGAAGGGGACACTTTCCTGACCCAGCAGGTGACAGAAATGGTTGCCTGGCATAGAAAAAACGTATTGCCGAACTACGCGGCCTTTCTGACCGATATGGCAAATAAGCTGGCAGCGGATCAGTATGGCGCTGCAGACATCGCCAAGGCCCTGGCGGCCGGCCAATCTCTACTTGAAAAAACCGTGACTGGTCTGACACCTTACGCTTCAAGAATCTTGGTACGGCACATGACAGGTGATGACATAGCCTTTATGGAAGAGAGGATGGCAGTGCGGAGGCAGAAGCGTCTTGACGAAATCTCGAAACCCGAAGATACGCGATACGCAGACCGCATCGATCGGCTGAAAACAAATTTTGAGAGATTTTTTGGTGACCTTACCGATGGGCAAGTGACGCTGCTGGAGGCTCATTCGCGCGCGACACTGGGTGACCCGCGCGTCCGCTTGCGTAATCGGACGCTACGTCAGAGAGCTTTTGTCGCGTTCTTAAAAACCCAGCCGGTCGAAGCGGCGCTGACCGTCTACCTGGATAAGCTGCTGCTGCGGGGCCACGAGATTACAGACCCGGACTATAAGGCATTTTCGAAGGCATCGTATGATCGGTTCAGTACGTTGTTAGTGTCTATGTTAGCAATCTCGTCGCCGGCGCAAAGAGAGACGATCATCGTTACCCTTCGGGATTATGCCGAGGATTTTAAGTCTGTATCCAGCTAACTGTGCCGGATACACTCGGACCGCACGGGAGTTGCTCTAAATCCGATGTGTTAGGTCCGTCCAACAGGCACCATAAAGGAAGGGCATTATGGTATTGCGCTTGCTCGATTGATTGATGACATTGTGAGCGTATCAAATTTCAAAAGAGAACATCGCGATTTCCGTCAACAAGGAGAGCTAAAATGACTACCACGCCGCCCTTTCGAGCTGACCATGTTGGGAGCCTTCTTCGTCCGCAAACCGTCGCCGATGCTCGCGCCAAGCATTTTGCGAAAAAGGTGTTTTTTGAAGATCAGTCTTATCCGGGAACGGAACTCAAAGCGGTGGAAGATGAGGCAGTCATTGATATCATCAAGGTCCAAGAGGATCTTGGTTTTCCGGTGGTGACGGATGGAGAGTTTCGCCGATCATTCTGGCATTACGATTTTATGGGCATGTTGGACGGGCTAGAGCTTGAGGAACGTGGCGAGGGTGTGCAATTTGCAGGCATGAGGCTCCGGCCCATTTTTCCGACTATCAAAAGCGCAATCGATTTTCCGAATGATCATCCTATGATCGAACATTTTAGATTTGTTGCTGAGCACTCAAATGTGGTGCCGAAAATTTCCATACCGGGTCCCAGTTGTTGTCATTTTCGAACGGCAGTGGAGGACATCCATCCACCGGAATACACAGATCTCGACGTTTTTTTTGGTGATATAGTATCGACTTATCGTAAAGCTGTTTCCATGTTTTACGAGGCGGGGTGTCGATATTTACAGATGGATGATATCTTTTTTACATATCTTTGCGATCCGAGGCACAGGGCAGATAAAGAAGCGGCAGGTCAGGATCCGGATATGTTGATAGATAAATATGCATGGATGATGCATGAGGCAATTAAAGATAGGCCGGATGATATGATCATCGGGATGCATATGTGTAGAGGAAACTTTCGTTCCACCCATGCAGCGGAAGGAGCGTATGACCTGGCTGCTGATGCCATATTCAACAAAACCGGCGTGGATATATTTTTAATGGAATATGATACGGAGAGGGCCGGCGGACTCGAGCCACTTAGACTTCTATCAAGAGGAAAGCAACGAGTGTTGCCAGGCTTTATTACCACCAAAAAGTCCGAGCTTGAGGGCATGGAGACGCTTAAGCGTCAGGTGGATGAAGCAGCCAAATTTGCAGATATGGATCAGCTTGGGGTGGCACCTCAGTGCGGATTTGCCTCAACGGAGGAAGGCAATAATGTTACGTTTGACGATCAGCGGCGAAAATTGGAGTTGGTGGTTAAGGTGGCGGAAGATCTCTGGGGAGAGGTGTAACCACGAATTCAAATAATCTGAAAACAGGTAACGACGCAGTTCGCCCATTCAAGAGTTACAACTGCAAATAATTATGACGATAATCGGGCGGCTGTTGTCATTTCGAGCGAAAGTCTCTCATTCGGAAGACGTCCTTTAGAACACTGCGAGGCTATTGAATGAAGCGATGGCATCTTGGCGCCACATTTTCTGGTCAAAAGCTACAAGAAAAGCAGGGCAGAGGACGTAAAGAGCCATGATCAATAATCTTCCTGGAAGTTGCGAGGCCCCAAGGGGCGAAGGGTAAGACACATGGCGTGCTGAGCCACATCCGGGCCGACCACACCTATATTCCGATATTGGCATGCCTTGGGAGGTTATCAGCCGCTGTTATGCGGGCTCAAGATATACCTCAAATTCTCAGCACCAGTTTCTGCAAAAAGGCTGCACCTATCAGTGTCTGATTGTCTCACTACCGATGCACAATAGTTCCCGATATCGACCTAACAAGCGTATAGGGCGGGAGCTGGGAGCATTATCCCTCTCCACCAATTTTTTTCGCGCTGTGTGTCTGCTGGGCCAATACAGCTGTGGTGGCCAACGACAATATGCCGGAATCATCGAGGTGGGCGAGAGATGACCACGTTCTACTTAAAAGTCACTTTGAGGACTTCATAAGATTTAGACCCTCCAGGCGTGGTGACTTCAACGGAGTCGCTTACAGTCTTGCCAATCAGCGCCCGCGCTAGCGGCGACGTTAGGCTTAGCCTACCCGAGTCAACATCTGCTTCATGGCTGCCCACAATCTGGTAGGTGGACTCCTCGTCGGTGTCTTCGTCCGCCAATTTGACAGTTGCCCCAAAGCGGACAATTTTGCCTGAAAGTGCCTTTGGATCAATTACGTCGGCGCGACTGATCATGTCTTCCAGTTCAGCTAAGCGGCCTTCTATGAAACTCTGACGGTCCCGGGCGGCGTGATATTCAGCATTCTCTGAGAGATCGCCGTGCTCGCGAGCCACTTCAATGGCTTTTATTACAGCTGGGCGCTCTTCACCTCGGAGCCGTTTCAATTCATCCTCGAGGGATTTTAAACCCTCTGCCGTCATAGGTAGCTTGTCCATTATCTAGTCCTATTAAACAAAAGCGCTCTGGTCCCACAGAAAAGATCAAGGGGTGTTGGAGTAAAGTCATCAAGGCAAAGTGTTAAAGTAAGTTTGTAAAGAGGCTACTTCAAGTCCTTCGAAACTTTTATCCACCATAAGAGCCTCTATCGCTGAGATGGCCGCTGCTGCCCCTGCGACGGTTGTGTAATGTGGAATATTACTCGTTAGGGCTGATTGCCGAATCTCAAAACTGTCAGCGACTGCCTGTGCTCCCTCGGTTGTGTTGATTACTAATTGGACATCACCGGACTTCATGGCGTCCACACAGTGCGGACGGCCCTCTAAAACCTTGTTAATCCGTCGAACGGTGATCCCGTTTCGGCCGAGATGTTTCTCAGTGCCGCTGGTCGCCATAATGCCGAAGCCGAGTTTCTGCAGGCGGCGGGCAAGGTCACATGCAGCGCGCTTGTCAGAGTCTTTCACTGATAGAAAAACGCTGCCACGCTCAGGAAGGGTCGCGCCTGCGCCCATTTGGGATTTTGCATAGGCACGGGCGAAGTCTTTGTCGATTCCCATAACCTCGCCAGTCGACTTCATTTCAGGACCTAGGAGGATATCGACACCGGGGAACCTGGCGAATGGAAAAACCGCCTCTTTTACGGCTATATGACTGCTCGCCGGGCGTTCCTCGAGATTGAAGGTGGCGAGTTTCGCGCCAGCCATCACCCAGGCGGCGACTTTGGCGACCTGGATGCCGGTCGCTTTTGCAACAAAGGGCACGGTTCGACTCGCACGCGGATTGACCTCTAAAATAAAAATATTCTCACCCTGAATAGCAAACTGAACATTCATAAGACCAATCACGCCGAGGGCCAGGGCAAGATCCCGGCTTTGGCGCCGTAATTCCGCGNTGATGTCCTCCGNGAGGGAATGCGGCGGCNGTGNGCAGGCGCTGTCACCTGAGTGAATNCCGGCCTCTTCAATATGTTCCATAACTCCAGCGACAAAGACATCTTCTCCGTCGCAAATCGCATCCACGTCGACCTCTATGGCATCTCTCAGGTACCAGTCGATGAGAACTGGTGAGTTTCCCGAGACCACTACAGCAGTTTTCATGTACCGACGCAGACTGTTGACGTCGTGGACAATCTCCATGGCCCGCCCGCCCAGCACGTAAGATGGCCGAATGACCACCGGGTAGCCAATGTGTGTTGCGATCTTTTCCGCCTGCTCAGCGGAGGTTGCCGTGCCGTTGGGTGGTTGGCGCAAGTTTAAATCTTCCAAAAGGCTCTGGAAGCGTTCTCTGTCTTCGGCAAGGTCAATAGCGTCAGGCGAAGTGCCCAGAATGGGAATGCCTGCATCCTCCAGCGCTTGTGATAGTTTCAAGGGAGTTTGGCCGCCGAATTGGACGATGACCCCGCGCAATTTACCCGCTGCCTGTTCGGCCCGAATGAGCTCGACTACATCTTCGTCTGTCAGCGGCTCGAAATATAGCCGGTCAGAGGTGTCATAGTCGGTCGAGACAGTCTCTGGGTTGCAGTTGACCATGATTGACTCATAGCCCGCTTCGCGCATCGCGTAGGCCGCATGGACGCAGCAGTAATCGAATTCAATACCTTGACCTATCCGGTTTGGTCCGCCCCCTAAAATCACGACTTTTTCGGCCTTCGACGGGTTGACCTCGGTTTCCGGCGGGTTGACGCCGTCACCAGTGTAGGCCGAATACATGTAAGTTGTTTGACTGGGAAACTCGGAGGCGCAGGTATCCACCCGCTTAAAGCTCGGAGTGACGGAGACCGCACGCCGTTTTGCTGCAACAACTGCAGCTGTAGAGCCTGTGAGTTCTGCAAGGCGCGCGTCGGAGAAACCCTGTTTTTTCAGCTTTAACAATGAAGGCGCATCATCAGGCAGGCCATTCTCCCGGACGGTATTTTCAGCATCTACCAAAGCTTTGATTTGTTCTAGGAACCACGGGTCGAATTTGCTTGCGTTTCGCACTTCCTCCAGATCTAAGCCATGGCGGAAGGCCTGCGCAACGTAGAGGATACGGTATGGCACATGTTGGGAGAGCGTGGACTGTATGGCGTTTCGTTCGGGCGCGCCTTCGATATCCACTTCATTTAGTCCGGTAAGCCCGGTTTCCATGGAACGCAGGCCTTTTTGCAAGCTCTCAGCAAAGTTCCGGCCGATAGCCATGGCCTCGCCAACAGATTTCATCGACGTGGTTAAGAGGGCTTCCGCCTGGGGAAATTTTTCGAAAGTAAAGCGAGGGATTTTGGTGACCACATAGTCGATGGTGGGTTCAAATGATGCGGGTGTGACACCGGTAATGTCGTTATCTAACTCGTCTAGTGTATAGCCCACTGCTAGCTTTGCAGCGATCTTGGCGATGGGAAACCCAGTTGCTTTTGAGGCCAGAGCTGACGACCGCGACACTCGAGGGTTCATCTCGATGATGATTAGACGTCCGTTCTCTGGATTGACCGCAAACTGGACGTTTGAGCCGCCGGTATCAACACCGATCTCCCGAAGCACCGAGATAGATGCATTGCGCATGATTTGGTATTCTTTGTCCGTGAGAGTCAATGCAGGTGCCACGGTAATAGAATCGCCCGTATGAATGCCCATGGGATCAACGTTTTCGATCGAACACACGATGATGCAGTTGTCAGCTTGGTCTCGCACTACCTCCATCTCATATTCTTTCCAGCCCAGGACCGACTCTTCCACCAGCACTTCGCCTACAGGCGAGGCCGCCAAGCCACCCATAACGATTTGCTCATACTCTTCCGTGTTGTATGCTACGCCGCCGCCGGCACCACCGAGCGTAAAAGACGGCCTTATAATCATGGGAAGGCCAATAGCTGTCATGGCTTCCCGCGCATCTTCAATGGACGACACCAACCAGCTCTTAGGGCTCTCCAGACCTATCTTATCCATGGATTTCCGAAACTTAAGCCGATCCTCAGCTTTTTCGATTGACTCCGCACGGGCACCAATTAGCTCAACGCCGTGTTTCTCGAGAACTCCAGAGTGGAACAGGTTTAAAGCCGCATTCAAACCCGTTTGGCCACCCATCGTTGGCAAGAGCGCATCCGGTTTTTCCTTCTCGATGATGCGCTCGAGAAACTCTGGCAGTATGGGCTCAACATAAGTTGCGTCGGCCATTTCCGGGTCCGTCATGATGGTTGCGGGATTGGAGTTCACTAAGATGACCCGGTAGCCCTCCTCGCGGAGTGCCTTACACGCCTGAGCCCCCGAGTAGTCAAATTCACAGGCTTGACCGATGACAATCGGACCCGCACCAATAATCATAATAGCCTCGATGTCGAAGCGTTTAGGCATTGCGCTGGTCTCCCGACATATCTAGCGAGCGGAATACTACCTGCGGTCTGATCATCCTATCCCATCCTCATCCATCAGAGCTACAAACTGATCGAATAGATACTGGCTATCCTGGGGGCCGGGCGAGGCTTCTGGGTGGTGTTGAACGGAAAAGACTGGCTTGCCGTCGAGGCGAATGCCTTCGACCGTGTTATCAAACAGTGACGTATGGGTCTCTACTACGCCGGCAGGCAGGCTGTTACGCTCCACAACAAAACCATGGTTCTGGCTGGTGATTTCGACCTTGCCCGTGTCCAAATTTTTTACCGGGTGATTGGCCCCCCGATGGCCATGGTGCATTTTCAAAGTGGTGGCCCCGAGAGCCAACGCCAGCATCTGGTGGCCCAAGCAAATGCCAAAGACTGGTTTGCCACTTTCCACCAAGGCCTTGATGGTGGGCACGGCGTAGACGCCCGTGGCCATTGGATCGCCCGGTCCGTTTGACAGAAAAATTCCGTCTGGGTTGAGCCCCAAAATATCATCTGCGCTGGTTGATGCGGGCGCAACGGTCACTTTACATCCGAGTGCTGCCAGACTTCGCAGGATATTACGCTTGGCCCCGAAATCCATCGCGACCACGTGATGCCTGGGTTCAGTGAGGGTGCTGTAGCCTTCTCCTATTGCCCAAGCAGATTCCGTCCATAAATAGCTGTCCGCGCAAGTGACCTCCTTGGCGAGATCGAGGCCTTCCAGGGTCGGCCAGGCTTGCGCATGTTTGACAGCTGTAGACAGATCAATTGTGCCTGCACCAGGGTTAACGATGACACCGTTGGCAAATCCTTTATCCCGGATGTGCCGGGTTAATCGGCGGGTATCCACGCCGGTGACTGCCGCTATGCCATGTCCCGCAAGCCAGGTATTCAGGTTTTTTGCTGCGCGCCAGTTGGCAGGATCGGTAATGTCAGCGCCGAGTATGCAGCCTTTGACGGCGGGCTTGAGTGTTTCGATATCCTCCCCGTTGGTTCCGACATTTCCAATATGGGGGAAAGTAAAGTTGATAATCTGTCCTGCATAAGATGGATCGGTGAGAATTTCCTGATAACCAGTGAGTGCAGTGTTGAAACAAACCTCGCCTGTTGTGTCATTTGCGGGTAAACCCGAAGCGCCGCCACCCCGGCCCCAAAAAACCGTGCCGTCATCCAGCACCAATGCCGCATTACAATCCTCGAGCTGTTGAGAGCCGAGCATATTTTGATCGGAAGTTTCCGGCATGAGGATGCAGACCCATCTTTTTTTGTGGCCTACCCAGCGGCCGGATAATTGATAGTTCACAACACAAAAACGAATCGGTAGCGGACCACAAGGCTGGAAGCATCTCTTACCGCCAACCCGTCACAGGGTCAAGAAAAAAAAAGAATAAAAATCATTTAAATACAACGACTTAGAAAAGAGCAACCATTTGACTCCTTAAGGCTTTCAGAGGTAGCCTCCGAGGCTTCCGGTAGTGGAAGGTTAGCTTCTAGTAAAAAGCAGATATCCATTGTCGGTTTGGTTCAATCAAAGAGGCCCGACATATGTTGCGTCAGCAATTGAACGATGCCCTTAAAGAGGCCATGAAAGCCCAGCAAAGCCGCGCAGTCTCAACCCTTCGGCTTATTCTTGCCGCCCTTAAAGACCGGGATATCGCCAACCGCACTGAAGATGCTGATGATGGGGGTATAAGTGACGATCAAATCCTTCAGCTTCTCCAGTCCATGATCAAGCAGCGCCGGGATAGCATCGAGGCTTATCTCAAGGGTGGACGCCAGGAATTGGCGGATGGGGAGGCCGAGGAGATTGACATTATTCAGCGCTTCTTGCCTGACCAAATGGACGATAAAGAGCTGGCAGAGGTCGTCGAGCAAGTTATCGCGGAAACAGGTGCTTCTAGCATAAAGGACATGGGTAATGTCATGGGGATGTTGAGGGGTAAATTTGCCGGCCAAATGGACTTTGGCAAAGCCAGCGCGCTGGTGAAGGCGCGGTTGGGATAACCGGTAATCTGAGTGGCCCAACGTCCCTTTCAATAGATCCAATCAACTTTTGGATTTAAAGTTTGAGTTGCCAAGCCAAGCGAAAAAGGTCGTGTACCTCGAGAAGTAAAGGGCCTCGGTCCCACCTCTGCTATCGTAGCAGAGGAGCCGAACGGCACAAAAAAAGTAAGGCGCGGACGCACTTGGCTGTTTGAGTTGTTGAGAAATCCATTTTGGGCCCCTTTTACGGCATGAGGTGTAGGCAATGGATGTTAGCCGCCCTGTGGATAACAAGGAACACGGGGATAACGCGAGATTACGCCATACAAGCTTGGTGTGCCTTACTATAATCTAGAAAAATGGAGTCAGTCCGCGAGACGGAAGACATTAAACGGACAACAATGGCATTTTCACCCCAATTTTTAGATGAAGTTAGGGACCGGTCCGGTTTGGTATCGGTCATTGGCCGGCGCGTGCGTCTGCAGAAAAAAGGCCGGGAGTATCTGGGGCTCTGCCCGTTTCACAATGAGAAAACGCCTTCTTTTACCGTTAACGAAGACAAAGGTTTTTATCACTGCTTTGGCTGTGGAGAGCACGGCAGCGTTTTTGATTTTGTCATGAAGGTTGAAAACCTCTCCTTTCCGGAAGCTGTTGAGCGCCTCGCTAGTGAGGCTGGCATGGAGATGCCTGTTGATACGCCGGAAGAACGGGAACGCGCAAAACGCGCCGCAACACATTATGAAGTGCTTGAGAGAGCCTGTGTCTATTATGAAAAGCAGTTGCGCCTGCCTGAGGGCCTACCGGCGTTAAGCTACCTGCAAGACCGCGGCGTTACGGAAGACGCCATCAGGACTTTTCGTCTCGGCTATGCTCCGGAAAAACGGAGCGGCCTGAGGGGAGATTTAACGCGAGCGGGCGTTGCGGAGCAATTGATGATCGAGGCCGGTCTCCTAATCCAGCCTGATGACAGAAGCCGCAGTCCCTATGATCGGTTTCGGGGGCGCGTCATGTTTCCTATCATGGATCATAAAAGCCGCGTGATCGCTTTTGGGGGACGTATCTTAGAGAATGGTGAGCCGAAATATCTGAATTCACCTGAAACGCCTTTGTTTTATAAAGGTCGGACACTCTATGGTATTGCCCAGGCATTGGCGCCCGCGCGCAAAAAACAGCAGCTGATTGTGGCTGAGGGATACACAGATGTGATTTCCCTTCACCAGGCCGGCTTTGATACCGCGGTGGCGCCGCTGGGTACGGCACTTACAGAGGATCAAATCCAACTGCTCTGGCGTATCACCCGAGAACCTCATTTGTGTTTTGACGGAGACGCAGCCGGCCAGCGAGCGGCCGCGCGAGCGGCGGAGCGGGCACTTCCCCACCTGAAGGTAAGCCACAGTCTGCGCTTTGCCATTTTGCCAGAAGGGGAAGATCCGGACAGCTTGATCAAAGCGCACGGGCCAGTCGCCATCCAAGAGCATCTCGATAGCGCAGCCTCCCTCTCTGAAATGGTATGGCGTCTGGAGACTAGTGGCCATAAACTGGAAACGCCCGAGGAACGGGCCTGGCTGGAGAGCCGCCTTCGGGAGCGTGCGTTGCAGATCCAAGACAAAACAGTCCAGCGGCATTATTTGAGCGACTTCAAGGATCGCCTTTGGAAGCAGCTCCGTCAAAACCGGTCCGGTGGAGCAGGTCGAGCAACTGGGCGGGCGCGAGACGCGCATCAGCTTGCCGAAAGATCGGGTGCTGCCACCCAGATTGATCGCTGCTATTTGAGCGAAGCAATTCTAATATTGACGCTGATAAATCATCCAGCGCTTTTCGATGACGTAGGTGAACAGCTCGGCAGTATATCGTTTTATGATCCTGAACTTGACAATTTACGTCAGGAAGTACTAAAGACCCTGGCGTCTTCAGAATTTGAGGAAAAGGCACTTGATTCTCTAGCTCTGGTAGACCACCTTAATAAAGCCGGGTTTTCGGCCCTTGTGAGCGGCCATTTGGGCCGACAGGTTGTAAACCACGCCAGTTTTGCCCGGTCAGACGAACATTTGGAAGCTGCTAGAATTGGCTGGGGACAGCAATTTAGGATTTTTAAGAGAGATCAGTTGCTGGAAGAAATTCGAGCAACAGAAGAGCGTTTGAAGCAAAACCTGACTCGCGAAGATTTTGAATTACTAAAAGTTCTCAAACAGTCCGCTGCAGAAATTGAGAATGTAGAATCGTCTTTAGGTAACCAGCGCTCAAGGGGCGGCAGGGGCCGGGACGTTACGACAATGCATTCTGACCAAGGCGTATGATTGGGTTCTATTGTTCGTTGACAAGTTCAGCCAGGTTGAGTTTGCCAGTCAATCCCAGCGTGGTTGATCGGGGAGAAAGAAATTACTCTTCTTAGGATGTGAAGAACTTGAACTGTTAACGGGGTGAGAGATGGCCACCAAAACTGCGATAGCCGAGAAAAAAGAATCCCAGACGGAACAGGGCGACAGCCCTCTGCTGGATAAGGTGAACGCCGAGGTCAAAAAAATGATGGCGCAGGGCAAAGAGCGTGGCTTCGTCACATATGATCAGCTCAATGCGGCGCTACCGCCCGACCAGGTGTCTTCGGAGCAGATAGAGGACACCATGTCTATGTTGTCAGAAGCCGGCATTAATGTCGTCGAAAATGAAGACAATGATGATAGTGAGGAAGAAAAACCTGAAAAGGAACACGAATCCTCCAGAGGCAATGTTGACGAAAACGAAATAGGCCGGAGCGATGACCCAGTGCGTATGTACCTCCGCGAGATGGGTAGTGTTGAACTGCTCTCACGAGAGGGCGAAATCGCTATTGCGAAACGTATCGAGGCTGGTCGGGAGATGATGATCGGGGGGATCGTCGACAGCCCTATGACCATCCGTGCCCTTCTTCAATGGCGAGATGCACTAGATGAAGAGCTAATGTTACTCCGAGATATTATTGATCTGGACGCCACCTATTCCGGCCCTCGAGAGGACGCTACCGCTGGAGGCATCGGCGCGGACGGGTTGCCGATCCCGGGTCCACAGGCAGTGGCATTCAAAGACCAGGAAGCCAAGCCTGAGGAGAAAAAAGCGGAGGAAAAAGTATCTTCTGATGGCGACGGCGGGGAAGAGGACGGGTCCGCTAATGACGATGAGGAGGATAGCGAGGATGATGATGAAAACACAGTTTCCCTCGCGGTCATGGAGCAGGCGCTCCTGCCAGACATCCTCAGCAAGTTTGACGCTATCAAAAAGACTTATGCCAAGGTTAACCGGGCGCATACCAAGCGCTTGTTAGCCATTGGAGGAGGTGAAAAAGTATCGCCCGCCACAGAAAAACGTATTGCGAAGCTGCGTCATGAACTGGTTGAGCTGATGGATGGAATCCATCTGAACAACAACCGGATCGATTATCTGGTGGGACATATGTATGACCTTAACCGTAAACTCATCGGGCTGGAGGGTCGGCTTTTGCGAATGGCCGTTTCCGGCAAAGTAAAACGGGCTGACTTCCTTGAGCAATATTACGGTAATGAGTTGGATCCTAATTGGCTCAGTCGAGTGTCCCGATTAACCGGCAAGGGTTGGAAAGATTTTACTAAGAAGAACCGGGATGAGATCAAAGACATCCGTGTTGAAATCGCAGAGATTGCTAATGAAGTAAGCCTCCCCATTTCGGAATTCCGTCGTATTGTCGCTACCGTGCAAAAAGGCGAAAGGGAGTCCGCTAAAGCTAAAAAGGAAATGATAGAAGCTAACCTCCGGCTAGTAATTTCAATAGCCAAAAAATACACTAATCGAGGCCTTCAATTCCTGGATCTCATTCAGGAGGGGAATATTGGTCTCATGAAGGCAGTGGATAAATTCGAATATCGGCGTGGCTATAAATTCTCGACGTATGCTACTTGGTGGATCAGGCAAGCCATTACTAGGTCAATCGCGGACCAGGCCCGCACCATCCGGATACCTGTTCATATGATCGAAACCATCAACAAGCTGGTTCGGACCTCGCGCCAAATGCTGCACGAGATTGGTCGGGAACCGACACCCGACGAGTTGGCCGTAAAACTGGCCATGCCCGTTGACAAAGTGCGGAAGGTTCTCAAGATAGCCAAGGAGCCCATCAGCCTTGAAACTCCAATTGGGGACGAGGAGGACTCTCATCTTGGCGATTTCATTGAGGACAAGAATGCGATCCAGCCATTGGACGCAGCCATTCAGGGAAACCTCCGAGAGACCACAACGAGGGTGTTAGCCAGTCTAACGGCTCGGGAAGAGCGCGTACTCCGCATGCGGTTTGGCATCGGAATGAACACTGATCACACCCTGGAAGAGGTTGGCCAACAATTCTCAGTCACTCGGGAGCGGATCCGCCAAATTGAGGCTAAGGCTCTGAGAAAACTGAAGCATCCCAGCCGTTCCCGAAAACTGAGGAGTTTCCTGGATCACTAAGCCGCTCACGTGCTGATAGGTTATTTACGTGAGAGCGCCCGCGGCAAATTGACCTTACCGTCAGTATTGGTTCTGCGCGCACCGGTCGTCAGACTGCAGAATATGGTTCTCTGAAGCAGTTCGATGGCAGCCGGACTTTTGCACTTTCTTGCTACAAACTGACCCTTTACTGTTGTGTCTCAGTGACAACGGTCGAGAGAGAACCCCATGAAGTTCCAAGACGGCGGCGTAAACACGCATGACAGGGCGCGGGCAACAGAGGGCTATACCTTATTTGCACCAGTGCGCCATGACAAAGCTTACCTAATCAACAATGATGGCCATGTGGTCAACCAATGGCAATTAGGAATGGGCGGTATTAATCGCTGCCAGTTGACGGAGAGCGGTAACTTACTTGTTAACGAGGGGTCCGAAGACGGGCCGCCGCTATATGCCGGGAAGGCTGGCTACTTGCGTGAATATGACTGGGACGGCAATCTGATGTGGGAACACCATGACCAATATCACCACCATGATGGTCGTCGGCTCTCTAACGGCAACAGCATATATATTGCCTGGGACCCGTTTGACGATGCCTTGGCGACCCGGGTGCGGGGTGGGCTTCCCGGGACCGAGAAAAACGGCGTTATTTATGGTGACGTAATTAAAGAGATCACTTCGGATGGCGAGGTGGTCTGGCAATGGGGTACACGGGAGATGGAAATCGAAAAATATCCCATCTGTCCGCTATGCCCGCGCGCTGAGTTTGCCCATGCAAACACGTGTTCCCCAATGCCCAACGGTGACATCATGGTGAGCTTCCGCGTGCTTAACTTATTGATAGTGATTGATAAGAAAACCCGCGAGATTACATGGGAATATCAGGACCTTAGCCTTGGTCATCAACACGATTGTCATATGCTTCCAAATGGAAATGTATTGGTGTTTGCTAACGGATTTCATGGGCAGGATGTGAATATGTTCTCTACCGTCCGAGAAATTAACTTTGAAACAAAAGAGACCGTTTGGGAATTTAAGGCGGATCCGGTTACCAGTTTTTTTTCTGCAAATATCTCAGGGGCGCAAAGGCTTTGGAACGGTAATACTCTGATTTGCGAAGGCAACAGAGGATGCCTTTTCGAGGTGACACCAGAGGGCGAAATTGTATGGGAATATGTGAACCCCTATTTGTCAGCCCATCCGGCATTTGGGACTACCAACTGGATATTCCGAGCGTTCCGCTATGCTCCTAATGCACCAGAATTAGCTGGAAGGTTATAGCGCGGAGAAATTCGATAGAAGAACAGCAAGAGCCTGCTGCCACATCCTCAAGTCGCGAGTTCCCTATGTTTCATCCTTGATCCGCTCGTGATTCTTTACGACCTCGGAAATGATAAAATTTAGAATCTTTTCCGCGAAATCAGGGTCGAGATTGGAGGATTCAGCGAGAACGCGGAGATGTGCGACCTGGTCAGCCTCACGGTTTTTATCTGTCGGAGGGAGGGCATGCTCGGCTTTGAAGTGTCCAACCTTTTGAGTGATTTTGAACCTTTCCGCTAGCAAATGCACGAGGGCAGCATCAATGTTATCAATGCTATCCCTAAATTCTATAAGTTGTGCTTTCACATCATCACTCATGACGGCCTCACTGGAACATGTCCTTTAGCTACTTACAATCATACGCGTCCGTACCCGGCCTGTCATGGGAGATCTGGGGGATGATCGAGGTGATTGCGACTGCTAGTCACTAGCCTTTGTTTAATTAATAGTTAGGCTGATTAGGTGACCCTGATTTACCGGATCAGTATTATCTCCCTTTTGAGGTCTATCTGGTCACCCATGTTATGTTGGTCTGTGGTTCTTGCACCGGTCATCCATATCCTTCAATTTGAAGGCGACGGATTACCCTAGAAATTAGCCTTGGGCATCCCCGCAGGCCTGGGATAAGAAATTAAAATGGCATCTTTAATTAGACTTTTTGTAGAGGCGGACCTAAGCGCAGGCGCGGAGATTGTTCTCACCCAGGATCAGCAACGTTATCTTTCTAACGTCATGCGGCGACGCGCGGGCGATAGCATTGCGGTTTTTAACGGCCGGGATGGGGAGTGGCAGGCCGTAATCGCCGAAATCTCCAAGAAAGCCGGCATGCTACGTGTCGAGGAGAACCGGAAAGGGCAGAGCCTAGAGCCGGACCTCTGGCTTGTCTTTTCACTCCTGAAACGTGGCCCCGTGGATTTGATCGCCGAAAAAGCGACAGAACTGGGTGTCAGTAGGTTGTGCCCGGTTTTCGCCGAGCGCACCAATACCGCTAGGCTCAAGGTAGACCGACTGCGCGCTATTGCTACGGAGGCTGCAGAACAATGTGGTCGTTTAACTTTGCCAAAGATCGACGATCCACAGTCCTTGGAAGCGCTTTTATCCGGTTGGCCACTGGATCGCGGCCTTGTCTGGCTGGACGAGACCGGTTCCGGCGCGCCAATCGCGGATGTTATGGCGGCACGCAAAAAAGGGTTGCCCGACGCACTTCTCGTCGGGCCCGAGGGCGGCTTTTCGCCGGCAGAACTGATACTCATCGGCAAAAAAACTTATGTAACGCCTGCGTCCATGGGGAAAAGGCTGTTACGCGCAGAAACCGCTTGCATTGCCTCCCTCAGCATGTGGCAGGCCATAGCTGGAGACTGGCAGAATGAGCGCCCCGCGGGCCTTGATGTGATTTAGGAAGTTATCGCAGCAAACTTCGGTGATTTATATATTCTCGTGCTTGCGTTTACGACGAACCCCTGACTAAATGCGCCCAAATGTCCTCTTTAAATAGTTCTGATCTAATTGTTGATGAAGATCAACTTGTCGCTTTCTTAGCCGACGGGTCCAAACCCCGTTCTGAGTGGCGGATTGGAACTGAACATGAAAAATTTGCTTTTGATCCGGAAACTCTCAGAACCCTCGGCTATGAGGGTGCCAAGGGGGTTCGGGCACTTCTGGAAAACCTGCAGCGCTATGGGTGGGTGCCAGTGCTGGAGAATGGGAACCCCATAGCCCTTAAAATGCCGGACGGCGCAAATGTCTCACTTGAACCTGGTGGCCAGATCGAGCTTTCTGGCGCGCCTTTAGAGACAATTCATCAGACATGTGGCGAATTGACCGATCACTTGAAGCAGGTCAAAGAGGTCGCTGAAGACATGGATATAAGTTTTCTTGGTATTGGCTATCTTCCGAAATGGACCCTGGATGATATCCAATGGATGCCCAAGGGAAGATATAAGATCATGCGTGAATATATGCCGAAGAAGGGGGACCTCGGCCTTCACATGATGCTTGCCACCTGCACCGTGCAGGTGAACCTTGATTATTCGTCCGAGGAACGCATGGTACGTCTATTTCGTGTAGCGCTCGCACTTCAACCGTTAGCGACGGCTTTATGGGCTAACTCTCCATTTCGCGATGGAGAGAAGAACGGTTACCTCTCTTATCGCAGTCACATCTGGAGCGACACTGATCCAGACAGAACCGGCATGCTTCCCTTTGTTTTTGAGGATGGTTTCGGATTTAAGAAATATGTGGACTATATCCTGGATATGCCCATGTACTTCGTTTACAGGGATAGTGCGTATATCGATGCCTCGGGCCAATCCTTTCGAGACTTCATGAAGGGCACACTTCCGGCGTTGCCCGGTGAAATGCCGACGATAAAAGATTGGGAAGATCATATGACTACTGCTTTTCCGGAAGTGCGTCTGAAGCAGTATCTTGAAATGAGAGGCGCCGATGGTGGCCCATGGGGAAACCTGTGTGCTTTGCCCGCTTTTTGGGTGGGGCTCTTCTATGACGATCAAGCCTTGGCCGAGGCAGAAGCCTATATTGCTGACTGGTCAATTGACGAAATGGAGATGCTTCGAAACGCGGTTCCCAAAAAAGCACTTCAGACGCCCTTTCGGGATGGCAGTTTGCAAGAAGTGGCGATTGATGTTCTTGAGATTGCCAAGGGAGGGTTGCGTCGTCGCGCACGTCTGGATCATTCTGGAAATGACGAAACGTCGTTTTTAAATCCTCTCACAGAGATTGCTCGCACAGGTGTTTGCCCTGCTGAAACACTTTTGGCGTCGTTTAATGGAGAGTGGGGCGGGAAGGTAGAGCCCGCATTCGAGGCATTAATTTACTAGTGTTTTTCTCTTGTTAACTAGCCCGATATCCCCGTATTACCCCGTAAAATGAGCCGCTTGCCGAGCCTGTGTTCGGCAAAACACGCTAACAGCCTTGCCAGCTCATAGTCCTCAAAATATCAACTTCGGCGGTATTCAACCTCATTTATCATCCTGAGTTGCAACGGTGTCTTAATATTGTACGGAAGATGAAAAACACGACGCATTGGCGCAAAGCGTTGAAATATCCGATCTGTCCAGGCAAGCTCATTTCAATCGCCAGCGAGGTTTAGCTTTCTATCGAATTCCAGCTTTTGAGGAATGGGAGACATCATATGAGCTGGGAAATGATAATAACCAATGCTCAGGTCGTTTTGAGAAAAGAGATATTTGAAGGCAGCATTGGCATTCGTGATGGGAAAATTACCGGATTGAACCCCACCATTCCGGCACCAGATGTCGAAATTGATTTTGATGGTGACTTTTGTATCCCAGGTCTCGTGGATTTGCATACCGACAACTTAGAGAAACATCTTTTACCAAGGCCTGGAGTGGTCTGGCCTATCGACGCAGCAGTTTTAGCCCATGACGCACAAATGGCCTGTGCCGGGGTCACAACCACACTCGATGCTATTCGGTTAGGGGATGCTTGGTCTAGCGACGAGGGTAGAAGAGCTACGGTAAACGTCGCAAAAAAAATAGAGTATTTCAAAACCAGAGAGATGCTTCGCTCTGACCATTTTTTCCATATACGATGCGAAATCTCGAATTCAAATGTCCTAGAAGAGTTTGAATATTTTGCGATGAACCCGCTTGTTCGCTTGGTATCTCAAATGGATCATACGGTTGGCCAACGCCAGTTTGTCGATGAGAAAAAATATCGGTCGTATTATCAAGGAAAATACTCATTAGATGACAAGATGATGGAACAAATGATCACTCAACAGAAAATCGATCATTTAAATTTCAGCGAAAAAAATCGCGCTGCTTTAGTAAAGAGGTGTAAAGATATTGGATTGCCCCTTGCGAGCCACGACGACTCCAATAAAAGCCATATCGAAATGGCAGAAAAGGAAGGGGTCAAAATTTCAGAATTTCCAACAACGATGATAGCAGCAACTTCGGCGAGAGATCATGGATTAAAAATACTTATGGGGACTCCAAACCTTATTCTTGGTGGATCACACTCTGGTAACGTTGCTGCTATGGAATTAGCAAAAGCGGGACTGCTTGATATCCTGGCTTCTGACTACGTTCCAGAGAGCCTTTTGCAGGGAGCCTTAATTCTTAACCGGGTCGGCGATATTCCGCTGCCGACAGCAATATCAATGATCTCTTCGGTACCAGCGCGTATGGCAGGTTTTAATGACCGAGGTGAAATTAAGGTTGGCTTACGAGCAGACCTTTTAAGGATCCGATTAGAGGAGGATATTCCGCGAATAATTTCTGTGTGGCGTGGGGGAACCGAGATCCATTGAGCCTGATCCTTGGATCCGCCTCAACCGATAAATACCTGCGGTTTCTATCTACCGAATGAAAAGCCCAAGTACGTGAGTGCGACGATTTTTGAAAAATGACGGTCTCTTAAAAACCGGCTTGACGGGACCTTACCGGTAAGTAGTGTCTCGCATCTTGGCCTTGTGTCATGGGCCCGTAGCTCAACTGGTTAGAGCAGGCCGCTCATAACGGTCTGGTTGTAGGTTCAAGTCCTACCGGGCCCACCAACCAACCCACTTCCGGAGTTGGTCTTGGTGAGGCAAAGCCGGGGTGACGTTAAAAAAGGCACTTTGGCCAGCTGTCTACTATTTGAGACCTTGGGTGGAGCCTAGGATTTGGCACATTAGCGACATGATTGAAAAGCTATGCAGGCACGCGGAGGATAATTATTTGATAAACCGTCGCCATAGGTAAAATCTTGAACAGGGTCTCAGCTCATATGAGCATAGATGAGATTATTCGAGTGTGTGGCAAGCTTCTATTCAAATAGGATTTCAGTCAAAAAAAGGCAAAAGTTTAGCATGAAGGTTTACCTCGATTACACGCAGAGCGAGCTTGATCGACAGTATGATCAGCGGTCATTGGTACCTGACCCATCCCCGTGGATGACACCATGCGTCGACGCTTCGAGCTCAGCGAAAGTAGCTTTTAATAGTCACGAGGACATCTCTTACGGCGATCACCCTGATGAATTATTAGATATTTTTTTGCCCGACGGTGCCGGTCCATGGCCGCTTGTAATTTTTTGCCATGGCGGAGCTTGGAAAGCTCTGAGTAAAGATGAGGCAGGTTTTCCTGCCATACCCTTGGTACCCTCGGGGATAGCTTTAGCTGCCCTAAATTTCGGGCTAGCACCAGACGTCCCGCTCGATGTCATTGTTGGTCAAGTCCGTCGTGCGGTCGTCCATCTCAAATCAAACGCCGCGATTTGGAACCTAGACCCTGACCGTTTTTTCGCGGCTGGCCACTCTTCTGGCGCTCATTTGGCGTCCCTTTTGGCAGTGACGAATTGGGCCGCTCTCTGCGGTGCACCCGGCCTCATAAAAGGTCTGATTGCTGGTAGCGGGCCGTATGATTTAGAGCCTGTGCGTCTCAGCGCCCGAAATGACTATCTTTTTTTAGATGAGCAGACTGCATTGGCGCTGAGCCCCCAGAGCTATCTCAGTGCAAATCTACCCCCCGCAATCTTTTTCTGGGGTGGTGGAGAACTTGAGGAGTTTCAGCGTCAAAGCCGCGATTTAGCCGATGTCTGGGCATCGTTTGGCCCAACAGTGGAGAGGATCTTTTTGAAGGACTTTAATCACTTCGAAGTGGGGGCTGAATTTCTTGATCCGAAGAGTGAGCCTGTGAGAGCGATGATCAAAATGATCCTTCACTAACCCAAGCCAGCGAAGACCGGTTCTGGTAGGCCCGCGACCGTGACTTCGCAGGCAAAAAGTCCGCCCGCCAGGGGTTGTTCCGCAAGTTCACTCTCTGCCAGCCGCTGAGACGCAGTCGTAATAAACAATGTTTTGTAATCGGTTCCGCCAAAGGTCGGACAAGTTACGTTGGCGACTGGCAGATTGACGACTTTATCAACGGTCCCGTCCGGCGTATAGCGCACTACCCGGCCGCCTCCGTACTCCGCGCTCCATAGGTAGCCCTCCGTATCGACTGTAGCACCATCGGGCCGGCCCAATTGACCTTGCAGGTCAACAAACAGACGCCTGTCGGTCAGCTCTCCAGAGGCTAAGTTAAAATCAAATCCCCAAATCACACGGGCGCGGGTATCAGCAAAATATAAGATCTGATTGTCAGGCGACCAGCACAGAGAGTTGGGAATTCGGATGCCATCAAGCATTTGAAGTGCGGTTTTGCCTTCAAGCTTATAAAGCGCACCGCAAGGTTCGTCTGGGTGTGGGTCTCGCATAGTACCAGCCCAGAAACGTCCCGCGCGGTCGACTTTCCCGTCATTCAACCGATTTTCAGGTTTCCCGGGCTCAGGATCAGTAATGCGCTCGAACTCCCCGGTTGCGGGGCTGAAGAAATAAAATCCATCCCGAAGCCCTGCGACGAGACGGCCATTATCTGCCCGCCCGAGGCAGCCGGGTTCGGTTTTACAAGGCCAGTCTGTAATTTTGCCTGTTCGCGGATCGAGTCGGTGGATAAGACAACGATTAATATCTACCCAAAAAAGGCGTTCTGTCACAGGGTCCCAAAGTGGCGATTCGCCAAGTGAGTCTCGGGTATCTGCGATACAATCGGCTTCGGTCATGTTGTCACTTATTTATCTTCTGGAACGACGGCCAGGACCTCAATTTCTATTTTTGCGTCGTCTTCCATAAGGGCAGAAACTTCCACGACAGCCATGGCGGGGAAATTCTTGCCAAAGACATCTCGATAGGCGCTGCCAATGTCCTTTATGGAGGCAAGGTATTCTCTCTTGGATGTGATGTACCAGGTCATGCGGATCATATGATCCGGTTTGGCATCCCCCTCTGCTAGCACTGCGGCAATGTTCTCGAATGTTCCCCGAGCTTGGCCAGCCATGTCTTTGTGGGGGAATTCTTCCCGCTCGTTCCAGCCAACTATTCCACCAGTTACAACAAGGCGTCCCGATGCCGAAATACCATTGGAATAGCCTTTCGGTCGAGGCCATCCAGGTGGTTGAAGTATTTTCATAAACCCTTTGTCTCCGGCAAAAATTTATGGAGGCATGCCTGTTGAATATTGACCCCCATCATAATTAGTTTAGACTTAAACTATTCAAGCTTCAACCAGTTGTGATAGCGGGCTTACAGGTCTAAATCGGCTGCGAGTGGGAACTTCTCGAATAAACGGAACAAATGTCATGAAGGTCGTGTGTATTGGTGGTGGTCCCGCCTCTCTCTATTTTTCTCTTCTTGCCAAAAAGACAAATCCAGATTGGCAAATAAACATTTATGAGCAAAATCCAGCCAATGTAACCTGGGGTTTTGGCGTTGTCTTCTCAGATGAGACCATGGAGAATTTTAAAGACGCTGATTTTGAGAGCTACAAGGCGATTACTGACAGCTTCGTCCATTGGGATGATATTGATGTTTTTCACAAGGGACACATGGTTAAGTCATCGGGCCATGGTTTCGCCGGGATGCAAAGGCTCAAGCTTCTTCAAATCCTTGAGAAAAGAGCTGTAGAGCTTGGTGTGGAGATTGAGCATGATGTGGTGATCGACAGCATTGAACCCTACCAAGACGCAGATTTAATCGTCGCTGGAAACGGTATTACCTCTTTTATCCGCGAGGATCGCCAGGAAACGTTTGGCGCTGATGTGGTTTTTCGGCCTAATAAATTTGTCTGGTTAGGATCCACCAAAGAATTTGACTCTTTCACGTTCTATTTCAATGAGAATGAGCATGGCCTATGGCGGGGCCACTGCTACCAATATATGCCAGGCGCCTCGACTTTTATCGTGGAATGTACGGATGAAACTTTCTCTAAAACTGGTCTTGAGGGATGCACCGAAGAGGACACTGTCGCCTATCTCTCAGAGCTTTACAAAGAAGAACTCGGCGATGATCGTCTGATAACCAATAATTCCGTTTGGCGAAATTTTCCTCGGGTTAAAAACGCGCAGTATTATCATGATAATATTGTTCTGATGGGCGATACGCTCCACACGGCTCACTTTTCAATAGGGTCGGGGACAAAGCTTGCGATGGAAGACGCTGTCGCACTTATTGATAGTTTGAATGATGCCGGTGGGAACCTCTCGATCGCGTTGCCAGAATTCCAACAAAAACGCGAGCCAACTGTTAATGCTATTCAGCGTGCGGCCCAGGTCTCCATGGAGTGGTTTGAAGAGACCGAGCGCTACCATGATATGATGGAGCCGCTTGAATTCTCATACAGTCTGCTCACCCGTTCCCTTCGCATAAACCATGAAAACCTCCGGCTCCGCGATGAAGGACTGGTGGCATCAGTTGACGATATGGTTGCCGAGAGGGCGGCTAAGCAGTCGGGCATTCCCAGAGCAGAATTTTCAAGAGGTGGTGTGACACCGCCACCCATCTTTACGCCATACAAATTGCGGGGGATGGTGCTTGAAAACAGAATAATGGTCTCGCCGATGTGCATGTATTCTGCGAAGGATGGTCTAATCGGTGACTGGCATTTGGTACATATTGGAAGCCGGGCGATGGGCGGTGCTGGGCTCATAATGGCGGAAAGCACCGCAGTCTCGGCGGATGGTCGAATTAGCCCCGGTGATAGTGGCCTATACAACGAAAAACACGTTGAAGCTTGGCGACGCGTAACAGATTTTGTTCATGAAAGTAGTTATGCAAAGATTGGTATGCAGCTCAGTCATGCTGGCCGCAAGGCATCTACCCGCCTTCAATGGGAGGGTGGTGATACCGCACCTTTAGAAAACAAATCAGAGAATTGGCCAATTATGGCTGCGTCTCCTATACCCTACTCGCCCTCTAATGCGACCCCGGCGGAGATGACGCGCGATGATATGGACGAGTTAGTTGCTGAGTTTGTAACTGCAGCCGGGCGGGCTGAGGAAGCTGGTTTTGACATGATCGAGCTCCATTGCGCACACGGATATCTACTTAATAGTTTTCTGTCACCCAAGACCAACGTTCGGACCGACGAATACGGCGGGAATATGGAAAACCGTCTAAAGTTTCCCATCGAAGTTTTCGCTGCACTTCGGGCTGCTTGGCCGGAGGAGAAACCAATTTCTGTGAGGGTTTCTGCTCATGATTGGGTTGACGGCGGCATCATGCCGGAGGACGCCGTCGGCATTGCCAAAGCCTTCAAGGAGGTTGGATGTGACATTCTCGACGTTTCCTCAGGTCAGGTCGTATCAGAAGAGAAGCCGGTTTATGGACGCTTGTTTCAACTACCATTTTCCGACAGAGTAAGGCTTGAAGCCGAAATGCCTACGATGACTGTTGGTAATATACAGTCATTCGCTGACGCGAATTCCATCATTGCAGGAGGTAGGGCAGACATCTGTGTTATCGCGCGTATGCATCTTTTCGACCCTTACTGGACGCGTCATGCAGCTAATGAATTGAGTTATCCGCTCGAGATGCCCGTGCAATACAAGTCCGTAGAAACTTACACTCCCCGTTGGACGTAGTACTGGATCTTAGGTGAGTAAGGCAAATATCGCTATTTAGGCCTCTCTCTTAATTAATTTTGCTCCGTTGGCGCATATCAATTTGTTGTAAATCATACAGTAATCACCGCGTAGCACCCAGTCGCGAAATTACGATGCGTATCCTAAGCTAACGTGTATCAGAAAATCGCATTGCGCTTGTAATTGCTATGTAGACTACTTTTCTGACCCTACAACGAATCGCTTTCAAAATTGGGTTTCAATAACTGTCGAAGAAAAATACCCCCCCCACTCGTAATCAACCTGGCCATAAAGGTAGGATTTTTTATCCTTTGGAATCAGTGTGTTGCGATGGATTGAACATTTTCAAATTCAGTTTCGAGAAATTAACAAAGGAGTTTATTTTTTTTCTTGCCAATTTATGAGGATCTGGGAAAAGACCATTATTTTCTGATGTGGCAATGTAAAAAAGGTGAGGTTGATGGCGATCGCGGGTAAGAAGCAGACAATAGATAAAGACCTTAAGCGTATCACTCAGCTTGAAAAGGCGACGAGCATAGTTGGTGCTAGAAATCTTAACCTTGGTTTCGGCCTTCTTTTCCTGCTTGGCGTTTGGTTGTTTGTTTTTCTTCAAGCTGGAAGTGAGGAGACATATACCATCCTTGCTATTGCTGCCATTGTTGGCGGTTATATGGCGATGAATATTGGGGCGAATGATGTCGCTAACAATGTAGGTCCCGCCGTCGGCTCAAAGGCCCTTACGATTGTCGGCGCGCTCGTGATTGCCGCAATTTTTGAAGCTGCTGGCGCACTGATAGCGGGGGGTGATGTTGTTACCACGATTTCAAAAGGTATCATTGATCCAAGCTCATTCACCGATCCCAAACTTTTCGTATGGGCGATGTTGTCTGCCCTTTTAGCGGCAGCTGTATGGGTAAATCTAGCAACGTTTATCGGCGCGCCAGTCTCTACTACCCATTCCATTGTTGGTGGAGTGATGGGGGCCGGAATAGCTGCTGCAGGACTCTCGACCGTGGATTGGGGGGTAATGACCAAAATTGCTGCAAGTTGGGTTATATCACCTGTTTTAGGTGGTGTTGTCGCGGCTGCTTTTTTGGCTTTCATACAATTCTTCATCTTGAACAAAGAAGATAAGATTTTAGCGTCAAAGCGTTGGGTCCCGGTACTAGTCGCCATTATGGCATCTGCATTCTCAGTTTATTTAGTTATGAAAGGTCTCAAACGAGTTTGGAAACCTGATGTAAATATTATCTTCCTTATAGGCTTGTTATTTTTTGCGGGCACATACGTTTTCGTAAAACAGGCTGTTTCTAAAGCTGCAATCCATTTGGAGAACCGCCGAAAGTCTGTGGGCGAGCTCTTTACTATTCCACTGATTTGTGCGGCGGCGTTACTCTCATTTGCCCATGGTTCAAATGATGTGGCAAATGCCGTGGGCCCCTTAGCGGCGATAGTAAGTGTCTTGGGCGGTGGTGAAGTCTCAGCCAAAGTTACACTTCCTATTTGGATATTGGCGATAGGTGCAATAGGGATTTCGGTAGGTCTTTTGTTATTTGGGCCTAAAATTATTGAAATAGTTGGCGAGAAAATCACTAAGCTCGATAGGGCACGTGCATTTTGTGTAGCTTTATCGGCATCGATTACCGTTATTATCGCGTCAACTTTAGGTCTTCCCGTAAGCTCAACCCACATTGCTGTTGGCGCTGTTTTCGGGGTCGGATTTTTTAGAGAATTCCTTGTAAATTCTGGTTACAAATCGAGAAAATCTCTTGAAGTTGCAGGCGCTCCGGCATCGAACTTGTCAGGAGAAGATGCTGTTATACAAATGGACAAGGTCCAGAAGCGGAAATTGGTGCGGAGACGCCATCTTCTGGGGATTATCGCTGCTTGGGTAATCACCGTCCCTGCTTCAGGTATGCTAGCTGCCTTAATATTATGGCTAATTAGGTTGATGATCTGAGAAATTAGAACTCTATCAAAGGAGTAATCTACCTCTTCACTTAATATTTTTGTGGTCGCCCGACACCAGGTCGATTGAACAAAAAAGCTTACCTGATATACATACCATCCACTTTGCCCCCCCATTAAAAGCCGGAGTTTCTAATGGCCTCTCATCAGTATATTTATGTCATGAAACAGCTAAACAAGGTCCTTCCTGGGGGACGCGAGCTGCTTAAGAATATATCCTTGTCTTTTTACCCTGGCGCAAAAATTGGTGTTTTAGGTGTCAACGGGGCTGGTAAATCGACACTTCTCAAAATTATGGCTGGTATTGAGACTGAGTTTAATGGGGAGGCTTGGTCTGCAGACGGGGCAAGTGTGGGGTATTTGCCTCAGGAACCTGAACTCGATCCCTCCAAGGACGTAGCAGGCAACGTCATGGAGGGAGTTGGCGCGATCAAAAACCTGATAGACCGTTTCAACGAGGTGAGCGCTAAGTTCGCAGAACCCCTTGAAGATGACGAAATGAATAGGCTCCTGGAGGAGCAAGGCGAGTTACAAGAACAAATTGATGCCGCGAATGGGTGGGAGCTCGAGAGGACCATTGAAATGGCCATGGACGCGTTAAGGTGTCCTCCCGGTGATGCGGATGTAGATAAATTATCGGGTGGTGAGCGCCGACGTGTTGCCCTCTGTCAGTTGCTGTTGCAGAAACCAGACCTTCTGCTATTAGACGAGCCGACCAACCACCTTGATGCGGAGTCCGTCGCCTGGCTTGAGAGGTTTTTGCACGAGTATGAGGGCACTGTCGTTGCCATTACCCACGATCGGTATTTCCTCGACAACGTGGCCGGCTGGATACTTGAGCTGGATCGTGGCAACGGCATACCTTACGAGGGAAATTACTCGGCCTGGCTTGAACAGAAAGGCAAACGGCTCGCACAAGAAGAAAAACAGGAACAGGCGCGCCAGCGTACCCTCGCCAACGAGCTGGAGTGGATCCGCCAGTCGCCGCGCGCTCGACAGGCGAAAAGTAAGGCACGGATCACGGCATATGAAAGTTTGTTGGCTGAGGCCAAGGAGAAGTCTCCAGATACGGCGCAGATCATTGTGCCCGTTGGTCCTCGGCTGGGTGACTTAGTGATTGAGGCCTCCTGCCTAGCTAAGGGGTTTGAGGATAAGCTTCTCATCGAAGACCTCTCTTTTAAGCTGCCGCCCGGCGGAATTGTTGGCGTCATTGGCCCAAATGGGAGCGGCAAAACTACATTGTTCCGCATGATTTCTGGTCAGGAGGGCCCCGACGGAGGAAACATCCGCGTGGGTGATACGGTGTCGCTTGGATATGTTGATCAGTCCCGCGCCGAACTGGATGGAGATAAGACCGTTTGGGAGGAAATTTCAGATGGTCTGGATGAGGTGGATTTGGGCCATCGGACGATGCAAAGCCGGGCATATGTCTCGCAGTTTAACTTTAGAGGCGCCGATCAGCAGAAAAAAGTTGGCCAGTTGTCTGGCGGTGAGAGAAACCGTGTCCATTTGGCCAAGGTTCTTAAAGCCGGCGCAAATGTGGTTCTTTTAGACGAACCCACGAATGACTTGGATGTGGATACGCTTCGGGCCCTGGAGGCTGCGCTTTTAGACTTTCCCGGATGTGCAGTTGTGGTCAGCCATGATCGCTGGTTCCTGGATCGGCTCGCCACACACATTCTGGCGTTTGAAGGCGAGAGCCACGTTGAGTGGTTTGAGGGAAATTATGCGGATTACGAGGAGGACCGAAAGCGACGGTTAGGCTTAAAGGCGGACCAGCCACACCGGATTAAATACAAGCCGCTTACGCGAGACTGAGGTTCGAGGCCGATCTGAGGTTTAGTTTCGGGCACCGCTTCGGGATCTATTTTTGAGGGTTGCAATAAGGCCCGAGACCCGTCCGCCGTTGCGCCGGATTACTGAGCTAAACTCTGACCGCTGGGTCTGGATCATGCTCACGCCCTCGATCACGATGTCAAAGATTTTATATTGACCATCGGGGTAGGTCACCCGCCAATCGACGCGAACTGGTTGTTGGCTCCCTCGTTCAATGACAGATTTAACAATCGCCGTTTGGCCGCGACTGGCGGTCCCAGTCAGTTTGATTTTTTCATTCGCGTAACTTTTAAAGCGAATGGCGTACGTATTGACGATCAGATCTTCAAATAATCCTAGATACTCTGATCTTTCCGCGGCACTCGCTTTTCGCCAATGCCGACCCAGCACCCACTTTCCAATGCTGTTCACATCAAAATAAGATTTGAGGATGCCCCGCAGTTTTTCTTGGCGCTGTAAGTCAGTGAGTGCATTGCCTGTTAAGTTGGTAATCACATCATTGGCCAGTGCCATCACAAACGTGCTGGCACCCTTATGGAACCCATTTGCCTCTGCTTTGGCCGTTATTGGCGAGAATAAGACAATTGTCCCAATGATCGCTAGGTAGGTCGTCCGGAACGCGAATTTCATTTATTGGTCGGAGCCCTGTCCATTCCCTCAGGATCGGCTAACTCAAAATCTCCACCGAGGGTCGGGGCCGGAGGATCATCCACCTCTGCACCATTCCTGATATCATCCATCCGGCGCTGGCGGTAAAGGCTTCTAATCGATGCATAGGGATCCAAAGAGTTTTTATCAATATCCTCCAACACGTCCCAAAGTTGATCCCGTGTGTCGATGCCAGTGATGCCCGTTCTGGTCATAGAGACGACACCACTATCTGTATTCGTTGCCCACCAATTTATGGGGTCTATGAGATAATCAACCACTTTGCCTACCGCATCGCGTGGGTTGGATGGCCCGAGCACGGGCAACATTAAAAAGGGTCCCTCGCCAATGCCCCACATGGCGAGCGTTTGCCCGAAATCCTCTGTATGATGTTCAAAGCCAAGATCTGACGCAGCATCTCTAAACCCCAAGATACCCCAGGTGGAGTTTACGCCGAACCGGATGACAGTATTGCCGGCGCGCCCAATTTCTCCTTGTAGAACATCATTGGCAAGGATGACTGGGGTTCGAAGGTTCTCCAAAAAACTATGGACGGCTTCCCGCGCAGGTGCCGGCGTGATGGTCCGATAAAAGCCCGTAATTGGTTTGATGATGGCCTTATCTATGCCTTGGTTTAAGCTGAAAATAGCCCGATTGGTTGGCTCGATCGGATCATTGAGTTTCTGAAATTCAGCCAGCGTCTCCGGATCACCTTTAGGGGCTGAGGCACAGTTGGACAGCACGAAAACGCTGATAACGACCACGAAAGACCTCAGACAGGGTTTTTGAAGAATTCGACCCACCAATTCAACCTCATCCTCAACGCTTGTTAAGAGCCATCGCTCTATATTGTGCTTCTCTTCTTGGAGACCTCAATATTTTGAGAGCCTAGCGCCAATCCAAGATGACCTCGGGTACCACGACAATGCTATATTCTTACACAATAAAAATTAACAGAGGCTTTCTGAAAAGACCAGCGGGGTCTCCCGTCGAGGGCGTCTCTATGGCTCTCTCTGTGCTATTTTAGCAACACTTCGCGCTGATCCTGAATAGGAAAACGCCTGTTAATGAGTTGTTCCAGAATTTCACGAGGTGTTTTTACATTGGTCCTTATAGTTAGCGGGAAAATGTAATATTGTCTATATAATCATATTGTTATATGGCTTAATATTACGTGGAGTTATGACATTGGATCTTGTTGTCCGTCTTTTAAAATCTGTTTCTGATGAGAGCCGCTTGCGACTTTTGGCAATGTGCGCGCGCGGAGAATTTACAGTTACTGAATTTGTTCAAATAATGGGACAGAGCCAGCCGCGTGTGTCCCGTCATCTCAAAATCCTATGTGACGCGGGTTTGCTCGAGCGGGTTCGGGAGGGGAACTTTGTTTTTTACCGACTTGTAAATTCGGCGGAGATCCGGTCACTAACTCAGCAAATACTCGCATTCATTCCAGCCTCGGACGCTCGCGCAAGGTCAGATCAATTGCGTCTGAACCAGATAAAAGATGCGCGGCTTGATGCGGCAGAAAAGTATTTCCAGCAAGTGGCTTCGAAATGGGAAAAACTTAGATCTCTCCACGTAGAGGACCTGGACGTTGAACGAGCACTGTGCGAGCTGGTCGAGAGAGAGATGCCGGAGACCCTGCTCGACATTGGAACAGGGACCGGCAGAATATTAGAAATACTTGCTCCCTTTATAATGTCGGGGGAGGGAGTTGATTTATCTCCAGAGATGCTCTCGGTGGCACGGACCAACCTCGACAAGCCAGGGCTAGAACATTGCCGTGTCAGACAGGGGAATATGTACCACCTGCCTTACGAAGACAGCGCGTTCGATTTCGTAACGCTTCACCAGGTGCTCCATTATGCTGGTCAGCCAGCTGATGTTTTTGCGGAAATATCAAGAGTCATGCGGCATTCGGGAACAGCGGTAATAATTGACTTTGCCCCTCATAATCACGAGGACTTTAGAGAGGAATTTCAGCATCGGAGACTGGGGTTCTCTGATTCAGAAATACAAGGTCTGCTCAGCCAGTTTCATCTTACAGCCTCTCCTCCTATCGAGTTCCCGGGCCGTGAACTGACGGTGACACTCTGGACGGGACGAAAAGCATAAAATGTACAACCTCCAGAATACGCGTCAAAAGGAAGTTGAGAGAACTATGGGCTTTACGGCGGATGTGCGCGTGTCATTTGAGTTTTTTCCGCCGAAATCAGAAAAAATGGAGCGTGCCCTTTGGCTTTCAGTGGAACGATTGGCACCCCTCGGGCCCTCCTTTATGTCTGTAACGTACGGCGCGGGAGGAAACACACGCGAAAAAACCCATGAAATTGTGTCGCGTCTGCAAGCGGAAACCGGCATACCCACAGCGGCTCACTTGACATGCGTCGGCGCCTCAACGGATGAAATACATGACATTGCGCGGCGTTATTGGGACGCTGGCATTCGTCATATCGTGGCGCTTCGAGGAGATCCACCAGATGGTCATCCTGTGTATCAGCCCGACCCAGATGGGTACCTCTATGCAGCAGACTTGGTCCGCGGTCTTAGGTCTATCGCGGACTTTGAGATTAGTGTGGCAGCTTATCCCGAGACGCATCCAGAAGCCAGGTCTCCAGGCGCTGATCTGGACAATTTGAAACGAAAGGTCGATGAGGGCGCCAGGCGGGCCATTACCCAGTTTTTTTTCGAGCCAGACGTGTATTTAAAATTTAGGGACCGGGCAGCAGCGTCAGGCATTACCATTCCAATCGTGCCTGGCATCTTGCCAGTTACAAATTTTTCCCAGGTGATGTCATTCAGCAAATTATGCGGCACGTCGGTTCCGGTCTGGATGGCCGACTGGTTTGACGGCTTGGATGAAGATCCCGGGACACGTCAACTGGTTGCGGCGAGCGTTGCCATCGAATTAAGCCGGTTTCTAGTCTCGGAGGGTGTGGAAGACATTCATTTTTATACCCTGAATAGGGCTGATCTATCTTACGCGATTTGCCATGTGCTTGGTCTCCGCCCAAACCAGCCTAAAAACGAATAGAGAACAGATAAATGAATTATGTCACGTCACTTTCCGGCATTCCGCGCGCCTCCTGTAGGGCAGCCTTGAAGACATTATTATCCTCGCACATTGCTGTGCTCGACGGCGCAACGGGCACCATGATTCAGTCATTGCGGCTCGGCGAAGAAGACTATCGTGGAGATATTCTCAAGGATCATACTCAAGATATAAAGGGAAATAATGATATCCTTACCCTGACTAAGCCTGAGGCCATCCTGGATATCCACCGCGCCTATCTGGCGGCCGGCGCCGACATCATCGAAACGAATACATTTAACGCAACTTCGATCTCACAATCTGATTACGGAACCGCGCATTTGGTTAGGGAGCTGAACGTTGCTGGGAGCAAACTCGCGCGCCAGGCGGTCCAGGAGGCCGACGCCGAGAACCCGGGCAAAGCAAGGTTCGTCGCGGGTGTACTTGGTCCAACCAACCGCACGGCTTCTATCTCCCCAGATGTAAATGATCCCGGACATAGGAATACAGGTTTTGATGAATTATCAGCTTCCTACCGCGAGGCGGCAGAGGGACTTTTGGACGGCGGCGCTGATTTCATTTTAATCGAAACCATTTTTGACACGTTGAACGCTAAAGCGGCTATTTACGCCGTTCTAACTATACAAGAAGACCGGGGTCAAGACATTCCACTGATGCTCTCCGGCACCATTACCGATGCATCAGGACGAACATTATCTGGTCAAACACCAGAGGCTTTCTGGAATTCAATAGCGCATGCGAAACCTCTAATTGTCGGGTTGAATTGTGCGCTTGGGGCGGCCGACCTGCGTCCACACATCCAGGCGCTTTCGCGCGTGGCAGACACCTTTGTTAGCCTACATCCAAATGCCGGCCTGCCCAATGAATTCGGGGAGTATGACGAGACGCCGGCCGATATGGTGGAGACCATCGGTGAATTTGTGGATAGTGGATTTGTAAATGTTGTCGGTGGGTGCTGTGGAACCACACCGGCACATGTGCAAGCGCTCTCTGATCTTGTATCGGATGCCGCGCCAAGGCCGTTGCCGGTCCTGCCCATTCAATGCCGTTTAAGCGGTTTGGAGCCACTATGTGCTGATGCTGTGACGGGATTTATCAATATCGGAGAACGCACGAATGTCGCGGGCTCCGCCCGATTTAATCGGCTGATCGTTGAGGGCGATTACGAAACTGCCTTGGATGTCGCTCGCCAGCAAGTATTTAACGGTGCCCAGATTATTGATGTGAACATGGACGAAGCCATGCTTGATTCCGTCGCAGCAATGGACCGTTTTTTGAAACTGATTGCGGCGGAGCCGGACATTTGCCGCGTTCCGATCATGATCGACTCCTCGCGTTGGTCGGTTATCGAAGCGGGTTTGAAATGTGTGCAGGGCAAATCTGTCGTTAACTCCATCAGCCTCAAGGAAGGCGAAGAGATTTTTGCCGCACAGGCCCGTGAAATTATGAAATATGGGGCCGCCGTTGTCGTTATGGCGTTCGACGAAGAAGGTCAGGCAGATAGTTTCGACAGGATGATCGAGATCTGTGAGCGCAGCTATAAAATTCTAACGGGGGAGATCGGGTTTTCGCCGCAGGACATTATTTTTGATCCCAACATTTTCCCCATCGCCACTGGTATCGCCGAGCATGCTAATTTCTCTGCTGATTACATCAACGCCACGCGGCACATTAAAGAAACGCTCCCCCATGCCTTGATCAGTGGCGGTGTCAGCAACATGTCATTTTCGTTCCGAGGAAACACTGCAGTCCGGGAGACCATGCACGCCGTTTTCTTATATCATGCGGTCCAAGCCGGCATGGACATGGGTATTGTAAACGCCGGGCAGCTTGCGGTTTATGCGGACATCCCACCTGACTTGAGGGAACGAGTTGAGGACGTTGTCTTGAACAGGCGTCCGGATGGGACAGAGCGCTTGCTCGCCGTTGCAGACGACGCCAGCGGTGTCAGTAAAAATAATGCGGAGGATCTCACTTGGCGCGAGAGATCTGTCACAGAGCGTCTGACCCACGCCCTGGTGCGTGGAATTACCGATTATATCGTGGCCGATACGGAGGAAGCCCGACAGAACGCTGAACGGCCGATTGACGTCATCGAGGGCCCGCTGATGGATGGCATGAACGTTGTTGGGGATCTCTTTGGGTCTGGTCAGATGTTCTTGCCCCAGGTGGTCAAAAGCGCTCGGGTGATGAAACAGGCTGTTGCTCATTTAATTCCGTTCATCGAAGCTGAGAGAAATGAGACCAAACGAAGTTCAAGCAAGGGCAAGGTCCTGATGGCGACCGTCAAAGGTGATGTTCATGACATTGGTAAAAATATCGTTGGGGTCGTTCTGCAATGCAATAATTACGACGTCATCGACTTAGGGGTTATGGTGCCTTACGAGAAAATACTCAAAGAGGCCAAGGAAAAAAATGTCGATATCATTGGGCTCTCCGGATTGATTACGCCCTCTTTGGAGGAAATGATTACGGTGGCATCGGAAATGACCCGTAGCGGATTTCAAGTCCCCTTACTTGTTGGCGGTGCGACCACATCCAAGATGCACACGGCGGTAAAAATTGCTCCGGCGTACCAGGGGCCGACCCTGCACGTAGTCGACGCCTCGCGGGCCGTCGGCGTTGCCAGCCAATTGTTAAGTGAATCACAAAAAGATGACTTTGTTGAAAAAGTTGCTCACGAGTATAGAGCGCTGCGGGAGGCACACAGTGCGCGCCATGCGAAATCACTGGCGACGCTGGACCAGGCGCGGAAAAACGCCGTCAAATTGGACTGGACGGGCTATACCCCGCCTCGCCCCAGTAGTTTAGAGACAATCGCGTTGCCGCAGTATGACGTGGCGGAACTCGTAGCGCGGATCGATTGGACGCCTTTCTTTCGAACCTGGGAATTGGCTGGAATTTATCCCCAAATTTTGGAGGATGATATCGTTGGGGGGTCTGCACGACCCTTGTTCAATGATGCCAAAATCATGCTCCAAAGGCTCATCGACGAAAAGTGGCTGATCGCGAACGGCGTTTTAAAATTTTTCCCGGCCTATTCCCTCGGAGACGATATTGAGATTTATTCCGACGAGAGCAGGGATACTGTCGTTGCAAGGCTTCCCTTCCTTCGCCAGCAGATGGTTCGAGATCAAACCCGTGCAAATTTGTGTCTCGCTGATTTTATTGCCCCGAAGTCATCAGGCTTGGCAGACTACATCGGTCTTTTTGCCGTGACCGCTGGTGTAGGCATCGATGAAAAACTCTCGGAATTCGAGGGAGCCAACGATGACTATAACAGCATCCTTCTGAAATCCCTGGCGGACCGTTTGGCAGAAGCTTTTGCAGAACGGCTGCACGAGCGGGTGCGCACCGATTATTGGGGATACGCTTCGGCGGAATGCTTCACCAACGAAGAACTCATTAAGGAAGCTTATGTTGGTATTCGCCCGGCGCCCGGTTATCCCGCCTGTCCCGATCATAGTCCCAAACGTCAGCTTTTCGACTTACTAGATGTGCCAAATGAAACGGGCATTGATCTGACAGAGAGTTTCGCAATGATGCCGACCGCATCCGTGTCCGGCTATTATTTTAGCCATCCGGAAGCCCGTTATTTTGGGATCGGCCGTGTCGGCCGAGATCAGGTGGAAGATTATGCCCGGCGTCGCGGAGAGCAGGTGCAAACGGCGGAGCGTTGGCTGGCACCAAACCTAGCCTATGACCGTTCTTAAAGATCTATGACCCTCAGTCAGTTGCCTTTACGCTGTTTGATTTTCGGTCGATTGGGAACTAAACACCCCTATCCCTAAACGACTAGTCGTCATAAAATTATTAATGATTCAGCGTCGAATACTTTATAGGCTCTGGCTGCGCCGTCTAAGGAAATTGATCAGAAATGACCAACTGATCCTCTCTGTTTTGGCCGTTGTGGTCGGAGCGGCGGCCGCATTTGGCACTATCCTCATTCGCCTCAGTATAACGTATATCGAAACCATGTTTATGGATACCGGTGGTGGTAGTATTGTCGAAAGGGCAGCGGATTTGCCCTGGTGGCAAATCATAATGGTCCCGACGTTGGGGGGGCTAATCGTTGGTTTGTTTATTTTTTATTTCATTCCGAGCCGCCGTCCCCAAGGCATTGCCAATGTTATTGAGGCGAGTGCCTTGCGCGGCGGCCGCATGTCCCTGCGGACGGGTATTGGTGCAGCGATCGCTAGTTCCGCCTCCATTGGTGCCGGCGCCTCTGTTGGTCGGGAGGGACCGGCTGTCCATTTGGGCGCGACCTTCGGTGCCTGGATTGCAGAGAAACTCCATTTAACCAGGTCTCTCTCCCGCGCGCTTCTGGGATGCGGCGCGGCCGCGGCCGTGGCCGCTTCTTTTAATGCCCCCATCGCGGGCGCCCTATTCGCCCACGAGGTGGTGGTTGGTCACTTCGCTCTAAGTGCGTTTGCACCCATCGTTATTGCGAGTGTTGTTGGCACGGTGATTTCAAGAATATTTTTCGGCGATTTTCCGGCTTTCACTGTATATGAGCATGAACTGGCCTCATTTCTAGAGTTTCCGGCTATCGCAGGTTTGGGCCTCCTCTGCGGCGTGACCGCGGTAATTTTCATGAAATCCATTATGGTCACTCAGGATCAATTCAATAAGCTGCCGGGCCCCGAGTGGATCCGACCTGGAATTGCAGGGTTTCTTGTCGGATTGATCGCACTCGTTTTCCCCCAGGTACTGGGTGTCGGCTATTATGCTACGGACTTGGCCCTACAATCACAATTTCCGCTCTATTTGCTCGTGCTTCTAATTGTTGCGAAGATTGTTGCAACGTCCCTGAGCGTCGGCGGCGGTTTTGGTGGCGGCGTATTCACGCCGGCAATTATGCTGGGCGCTATGCTCGGCGGGGCTTACGGTATTGTGGCTACCAGCGTGTTTCCCGACCTCTCCTCGGGGCCGGCGGCATACACTATCGTGGGCATGGGAGGAGTCGCAGCTGCGGTTATGGGCGCACCGATTTCCACTACGCTTATTATCTTTGAGCTGACTGACGACTATCCACTGACGATCGCGGTCATGGTCGCTGTGGTTTTGTCGTCCCTTTTTACCAATCAATTAATCAATGGTTCGTACTTTAACTGGCAACTGGAGAGAGCTGGTTATGATCTTAAAGGTGGTTTTGAAACCGCGCTTCTCCGTAGCATTACGGTTCGAAAGGTAATGGCAATGGAGAGCGAAACTGTTGATGTTGGGGCCTCGCTTCAGGATATTCGGTTAAAGCTCCAAAAGTCTGATATAGGAGAACTTTTCGTTTTAAAGGACGGAAAAGAGCTTTTCGGCACCATCACTCTGGCAGATTTGAGTGAAATCGCATTTGACCATGACGTGGATAACTTAATCAATGCTGGAGATATCGCACGTGTTCATCCACCGCTTCTTGATGCGGACGACAATCTCGAGACAGCCAATAAGGTGATCCGAGATTCGGGGGAACATTATATTGCCGTGGTCGAAAATCACGACAACATGCGATTTGTTGGTACTCTTCATGAGACTGAAGTCATGTCTGCCTATAACCGGGCTTTGGTTGATGCCCGGCGGGAAGAGCATGACGGCCATTTATGACGCCTAATAGGACCGTTTAATTTTCAACCATTTATATCTATCCTCCGATTTGATCGTCACTTTCCTAATCTTTAAGTCGTTTGCCCATTTTGAGAGAATATTCACGTCAATCTCTGAGCCGGGTTCGCCCGAGCGCCAGAGACGCCGATAAAAGTCCGGCTGGCTTTCTATGGGGTATCCGCCCAGACCCAAAATCAAATCACCAGTTTTAATCCCGGCCGCGTCAGCCGGGCCGTTTGGTGTCACTCGGGTGACAAACAGCCTGCCATTGGCCTCAACTGTATTGGCGCCAATCCAGGGTCGTTTGCGGCCAGATCGGCGGCCGCTTTGTAAGAGATCTGCGAGCACTGGTTTCAGGCCATTAACGGGCACAAACATATTTCTTGGTGACGGAACATTGGGCGCAACAGCATTATTTACCAGGAGCGATCCAATACCCAATAGGCGCCCGTCCCGACCAATAAGGGCGGCTCCGCTATGAAATCCATGGGGAGGTGAGGTGAAGATGGCGCGCTCGAGCAAATATTCCCAATAGCCGGAAAAAATCCGCCGGGAAACGACTTGCGCTGCGCTGAGAGGCTGAGGGCCGCCCCTTGACGCGATGATGACTTGGTCTCGCTTTTTCAATTGAGAGGAGTCGCCTAATCGGAGGGGGACTACATTGAGCTTTTGCATTAGGCGAAGCAGCCCTAGGCCCGTTTCGAAATCATAAGCAACCACGGTGGCGGGAACCGCCTTGCCGCTCGGCCCCGTGATCACGGCGCCATCGGCTTCTAACATAAGGTAGCCTATGGTCAGCACGAGGCCTTCGTCATCAATGACAACCCCGCTTCCCTGCCGTTGTGTTCCCAGGATGCCGGCCGTTCGGGCGTCTGGGGAAATGGTGGTTTCAATTCCGACCACAGCGCGGAGGAGGTTTTTGTCGGATGCGGCGGCGCCTGTTATTAGCATAAAAAGGGTTGCGGCCAAGCCTGCCGCTGCTGACATTGCACGTTTAATTGACCGAGTACGGCTGATCATATGCCCGAGCCTTTACCTAATGCTTCCGAGGAATGGTGCTAATTCCCTGAACGCGTGTCAAATTTTAACGCTTTCATTCCCGCATCCATAACAATCGGAAAATTAACCAGGAAAGTAAAAGATTTCACTCGAGACACCTTTAGGCGCCGACGGTTTGCATGATATATAGATATTATGTCTGATCCCTTTGAACTGACCGATGAGCCTGAAATCGCGCCACCAGAAACGGCAAATCCTCGCGCAGACGCTCCAGTGGCGCCCGTGTCTTACCTGCAGGGACTGAATGAACCGCAAGTTGAAGCTGTTCAGGCAATCGACGGGCCCGTTCTCGTCCTGGCCGGTGCTGGCACCGGTAAAACCCGGGTTTTAACTACCCGGCTGGCCCATATCCTGATGAACCAGATGGCTCGGCCATGGGAAATTGTTGCCGTCACGTTCACCAATAAAGCTGCTCGAGAAATGCGGGATCGCGTGTCTTCTCTCATTGGCGCTCCCGTTGAAGGATGGTGGCTAGGAACTTTTCATGCGCTGGGCGCCCGTATTCTCCGGTCCCACGCTGAGCTCGTTGGCCTGAAACCTAACTTCACCATACTGGACACGGATGATCAGATCCGGCTTTTGAAGCAGGTGATGGAGAGCTACCAGATTGACGATAAAAAATGGCCGGCGCGCGTGCTTATGGGCGTAATACAGCGGTGGAAAGATAGGGGGCTGACACCGGAAAAAGTGACGGCAGAGGAGGGTGCTGATTTTGCAGAGGGAACGCTCACCAAACTCTATACCGATTATCAGGCCCGTTTGATTACCTTGAATGCCGCTGACTTTGGGGATCTTTTACTGCATTGCATTACATTGTTTACGGGCAATCCCGATGTTCTAGCGACTTACCAGCGAAAATTTAGATATCTATTGGTGGATGAATATCAGGACACTAATGTAGCTCAGTATTTGTGGTTGCGTTTGCTTGCCAATGAACACCGGAATATCTGCTGTGTCGGAGATGATGATCAGTCAATCTATTCCTGGCGGGGGGCTGAGGTCGGCAATATATTGAAATTCGAGAGGGATTTTGGAGGTGCCCAGGTAATCCGGCTTGAACAGAATTACCGATCCACGCCGCATATCCTTGGCGCGGCGTCGGGGCTGATAGCAAATAATGAGGGCCGCCTGGGTAAAACTCTGTGGACCGGTTTAGAGGCCGGCGAAAAGGTCGCCGTTCAGGGTGTTTGGGATGGCGAGGAAGAGGCCCGTGCAATTGGAGATGAGATCGAGAGTCGGCAGTCAAAGGGACAAAATCTGGAAGAGATGGCCGTGCTCGTCCGGGCCGGATTTCAGACCCGGGAGTTTGAGGAACGCCTAATTACACTGGGCGTCCCCTATCGGGTAATCGGCGGTCCTCGGTTTTATGAACGCCAGGAAACACGGGACGCCATTGCTTATCTCCGGGTAGTGGTATCTGCGGATGATGACCTGGCGTTCGAGCGAATTATTAATGTACCCAAACGTGGCCTCGGTCAGGCCAGTGTGCTGGCGGTGCATCACTTGGCGCGAGGACTGTCTATTCCGCTCTTCGAGGCCGCGCGGCAGATCGCCGAGACGGATGAACTGAAGCCAAAGGCGCGGAATTCGCTCCGTAACCTGGTACAGAATTTTGACCGGTGGAGGTCCAATCTGTCCGTTCTGCCCCCGGGCGAATTAGCCTCCATTATCCTAGACGAGTCTGGCTATACGGAAATGTGGCAACAGGATAAAACGCCGGAGGCGCCAGGGCGACTGGATAACTTGAAAGAGCTAATTTCGGGCCTCGGGGAATTCGAAAACGTTCAAGGTTTTCTCGAGCATATCAGTTTGGTTATGGAGAACGATGAAAACGGATTCGACGAAAAGATAACGCTTATGACGCTCCATGCTGCGAAGGGGCTAGAGTTTGATACGGTGTTTCTGCCCGGATGGGAAGAAGGTCTGTTCCCTCATCAGCGGAGCTTGGACGAAGAGGGTCTCAAAGGGCTCGAGGAAGAACGGCGGCTCGCTTATGTTGGGATCACCCGGGCCAAAAAAGAGGCCCGGATCAGTTACGCTGCAAACCGGCGCATTTATAACCAATGGCAAAATGCTTTACCCTCGAGGATTATCGATGAATTACCAGATGAGCACATTAATCATGGCAGTGATATCGGTCCCCATGGCGGTTTGTATCGGGGGTTGAACTCTGGCACTGGCGCCCAAGCGGGGCTCCGTTCTGCCAGGGCTTTTCCAGATACCTCCCAGGTGGCTGGCACATCTCATGCGCCCCGCCGGTCGGGTCACACACGTGACGGTATGGTGATTGACGCCGATGCTTGGAGCATCGCCGCAACGTCCGCTGAGAGCTCCTTTAAAACAGGCGTTCGTGTGTTTCACCAAAAATTCGGGTATGGCCAGGTTGTTTCGGCGGACGGTAACAAGCTAGAGGTAGATTTTGAAAAATCGGGCACAAAGAAAGTTATCGACAGTTTCCTGCAACCAGCATGATTGTTTGGTATACTTGTGATGCCCGCAAGTCATTTACATCGTGTGATTGTTCGGGTCTCCCCAGAATATGCGGATCCGTTCGCAACGGCGCTGGAGACCCATATGGACTCTGTGGCTTGGACCGCGGGGGAAGGAGAAACAACAGCTCAAATCACGGGATTTGCAGAGGATATCGTCGATAAAAGAGCAATCTCTGATGCGATTGCTGCCACAGCAGACGGTATAAATACTTCAGCGCCCGATATCGAGTTCAGCCGCATCCCCGTGCAAAATTGGGTGGCGGAGAATATCCAGCAATTTCCGCCGATCATCGCTGGCCGGTTTTTTGTTCATGGAAGTGAATATCAGGAACCAGTACCTCCCGCACAAATCTCGCTATGTGTGCCTGCAGGTGCTGCATTTGGGACCGGGGATCATGGATCAACAAAAGGTTGTTTGCTTGCTCTTGATCAGTTGCAAGGAAAACGGGTTCGGAACGCTCTCGATATGGGTTGTGGTTCCGGCATCCTAGCGCTCGCCATCGCAAAACGCTGGAAATGCGGTGTCTCGGCCTCAGATATCGACGTCGTCGCCAAGCAGACGACACAGACAAATGCTTTGGTGAATGGTCTTCGCCGGTATCTCGATATCTATGTTGGACCAGGGTACAGCAATCGTCCCCTAAAAAACCAATCCTATGACTTGATCGTGAGTAATATTCTGGCACGCCCGCTAGCGCGTTTATCCAGGGCCTTGTCCTTGCGGGTACGCCCCGGCGGGACAGTCATTTTGGCTGGGCTTTTGGTTGCCCAGGAGGCACAGGTCATTGCCGCACATCGGCAACACGGTCTCAATCTGTCCCGCAGGATCAGAATTGAGGGGTGGTCCACATTGGTGCTTCAGCGCAGATGCTGACCCCGTCGCCACGTGGTGGGATTAAATTATGCTTGTCCGATGGCTTATTTGGAGCATCTATCTAACTGAGAACGGCAAGCATCTCATCCACGCGGGTAAAGCGTTCGCGGGGTTGAGGCGCCTTCGCCCGGGCAAATTCCTGTTCTGAGATTTTTTCCCATTCCGGAAAGGTGACGCGCCGGACACTTCGTTCTGCAAGCAATGCGTCAATTGCAGCGCCCCCCGCCATTCCAGATGCAGCCACGTCTTGGATTATTAATTCAACAACATCGCGCGAATCCGGGCCATTTGTGGGAATGGTTCCAGAGGGGCCTCTTTTGGCCCAGCCTACGACGTAAACACCCGGTTCAACCCGGCCGTTTTCATTGGCTACAGTGCCGCCATCCAGAGGAACGCCCTCAGGCGGTGATGTCTGATACCCAATGGCTGTCACCACTGCGCCGCAAGGTATGTCGAAGGTTTCACCGGTTGCTAAAGCCCGGCCATCGACCACTTGTGTTTTCTCAAGCCTGATTCCCTCGACCCGATCGGTGCCCAGAATTTTCTTTGGTGAGGCGTAAAAACTGAGGTTCATTTTGACAGGTTTTTCCGGTTTGTCTTGGGCGGCCAAATCCTTAAGAAGGTTAAGATTTTTTTCCTTAATGCCTCTCTCCCGGCCCTCGAAATCACCTGTGACGTCATCTGGAAGCTGAGCCGCATCTACGATAGCAGCACAGCGTTCGAGATCCTTGATCTCGCCCAGTTCTTTCGGTGTAAAGCCTGCCTCGACGGCGCCTCGCCGACCAAACATGTGTAGGTTAGTCAGCGGGGACGCTTCAATGGCATCGAGGGCGTGAGCACAAATATCGGAAGCCTCGTGTTCAACACGTGTCTTGGCAAGGACGCGGCATACATCAAGCGCAACGTTACCGATTCCGATAACAGCCACACCATCTTGGTCCAGCCGAGGATTAAGATCACGGTAGTCCGGATGTCCGTTGTACCAGCCCACAAACGCGCAGGCGCCGTAGACACCGTCTAAGTCTTCCCCCTCTATACCAAGTTTGCGGTCGTTGTAAGCGCCCATAGCGAGGACGACAGCGTCATAATGTTCTTTCAACTCATCCAGCGAAATGTCTTTGCCAATTTCCACATTACCATAATATCCAACGGCGTCTTCGTTGAATGTGCGCGCGAATTGGCGCGAGGTGTTGCGGGTTTTATAGTGATCCGGCGCCACGCCATAACGAATGAGGCCGTATGGCGCGGGATATTTTTCAAACACATCAACGTGGCAGTCAGGTAAACTTTTAAGCAAGGCGTCCGCGGCGTACATGCCGGCGGGCCCAGAGCCGACGATGGCAAATTTGGCGCTCATGGTTTTATAACCCATTTTATAAATGGCTGATAAGGATGGGGGCTAGTTCGCCGCTGGCTCAGTCTTGAAAACATCTTATCTACGGCAATTTGTTTTTCTATAGCCGTCCCTGTTCGTATCTGAGAGTGGGATAAAACTGAGAGACGGTCAAGGGCGATGTCTGGATTGAACATCCTGTCAGAGAACGCGGTTAGGGAGTTCCCCGCCGCTCAAGAATGCCAATAAACGCGATCGGCCAAATCATTTTTGAGATCCCACGCCTCGGTTGTGTTGCCTGCGAGGTGCGGTGTCATGACGACATTTGCCATTTTGCATAGGGGGTGACGCGTGGCGTCATTACCCCCGATCACGTCTAGACCCGCGCCTCGGATTTCACCATTTCGCAAGGCATCGACTAGAGCTTTAGTGTCAACGATGGAGCCGCGCGCGACGTTGATAAGGACACCATCTGGGCCAAGCGCTGATAACACGCCGGTGTTCACAAGATGATGAGTTTCCGCCCCGCCTGGACAGGAAACGCAAAGAAAATCGACTTCATCGGCAAGCTCCATCGCAGAGCCACAGTAGATGTGGTCGACATCTCCTCGCTGGTTTCTGTTGTGATAGAACACCCTCATATCGAAGGCTTGGGCCCGTTTAGCAACTTCCATGCCGATCGCCCCAAGCCCAAGAATGCCCAGCTTCTTGGCGTATATTGTTCCTGATGAGACTTTAGGACACTCCTCATCTGCCCCATGTTGTCGCATGCTCTGGTCATTGGTAAGGATCTGGCGGGCGACTGCCAGCATCAGCGCGAAAACATGATCTGCAACGCTGGGAGCGTTGGTTCCGCTGCCGTTGGTGACTGCAATTCCCCGCCGGCCCGCCTCGTCGATGTCAATTTTATCAATGCCAACGCCCAGACAGATTATGAGCCTTAACGAGGGAAGGGCATCCAGATAGTCTTTATCGATACTGCGGGGACCATCCGTGATCATGGCCGTAATAAGCTCCCCGACGTCAGACAAAAGCGCCGACCGGTCCGTTTCAGGGTCGACATAGTGGGGTATAAACCTCTCCGGCCAGATGTCCTTGTTAAGGCTGCTGACGGGACAATTAACCAAGATATGGGGTTTGATCATCTGCAGAGATTAGACTTTCTCGATGACCGTTGAGATGCCTTGGCCAACGCCCACGCACATGGTGCACAGCGCCCGTGTTCCACCTGTCCGATGTAACTGATACATTGCCGTCGCGATAAGCCGTGCGCCACTCGCGCCGAGCGGGTGGCCAAGGGCGATGGCGCCGCCCTGGGGATTAACCCGATCATCCAGATCGTTAATGTTCAGCCCCCGCAAGACAGCAAGGGCCTGAGCGGCAAAAGCTTCATTTAATTCGATGACGTCGAGATCATCAGTGGTGATGCCTAATTTCGATAATAGTTTTTCACTCGCTGGAACCGGGCCAATACCCATTACGCGGGGTGGCACGCCAGCACTAGCCATTCCTAATATGCGGGCACGGGGGGTAAGGCTATAAGCCTTTACGGCATGCTCCGATGCGATGAGTAAAGCACAGGCGCCGTCATTGACACCGGAGGAATTACCAGCAGTAACCGTGCCCCCCTCTCTGAAGGCGGCTTTCAGCCCGGATAATTTTTCAACGCTCGTGCCGGAGCGAGGATGTTCATCCCGATCCACGACAATGCTGTCGCCTTTGCGCTGAGGAATGGTCACAGGAATAATTTCTTCAGCCAGCCGCCCGTCTTCCTGCGCCGCTGCCGTCTTTGCTTGGCTTGCCGCCGCGAAGGCGTCTTGGTCTGCGCGGTTGATTTTATGATCCTCTGCCACATTCTCGGCCGTTTCACCCATGGATTCAGTGCCGTAAAGCTGTTTCATCTTTGGGTTTACGAAACGCCAACCGATGGTTGTATCGTGAATTTCTGCATTACGGGAGAACGCGGCTGACGCTTTCGGCATCACGAAAGGTGAGCGGGACATGCTCTCCACGCCCCCGGCCAAGATCAGATCCGCATCACCTGTACGGATGGCCTGCGCCGCGCTGCCGACGGCGTGCATTCCGGATCCGCAAAGGCGATTTACGGTGACGCCGGGAGCTGCGTCAGGCAGGCCGGCCAGCAATAGAGCCATGCGGGCCACATTGCGATTGTCTTCTCCAGCCTGGTTCACGCACCCATATATTACGTCATCGAGGGCCTCCCAATCGACAGCATCGTTCCGTTCCATCAAACTGGTGAGCGGGATTGCTGCAAGGTCATCTGCTCGGACGGAGGAGAGCGCGCCACCATACCGGCCAATGGGTGTTCTGATGGCATCACAAATATAGGCTTCTGTCATTTAGTCATGCGGGCTTGCGCCCGTTCCCTGAGATTGTAGGTTATTAACCATAGACAACGCGACAAGTTGTAGCAATCGACGCCATATGAGACAGATGGAGGAATAATGTCTGAGGAGTTAACGGCCAAGATTTGTGCCCCCTGCAGGGGCGGCATACCGCCATTACCGAGGGAAGAGGCTGAAAAGCTCCTGAACCAAGCGGCGGGCTGGACCCTTGAGGGCGATGCCCACCATATTTTTCGTCGTTTCAAATTTGGCGATTTTGCCCTCTCGCTTGCGTTCGTAAATATGGTTGGCGCACTTGCGGAACAGGAAGGTCACCATCCTGATATTACGTTTGGATGGGGTTACGTGGAGATTACGATCTTTAGCCACGAAATTGATGGATTGCACGAAAATGACTTTATTTTGGCAGCGAAAATCAATCAAATTTAGCGATCTAATCCCTCTACAAGAGCGAGGGTTGACTTTGCGCTTGCCCGGCGCATGACAAAGAGTGGGGCATACTCTTGACTATCGTAGAAATTTTTTGCGGCTGTTTTATCTGGAAATTCCAAAATAACTAAACGTTCGAATCCATGCTCTCCCTCGAGTTTTTCAACGCTGCCACCCCTCACTAAATAACGACCTCCAAACTTTTTTAAAATTGGGAGCACTCTCTCGCCGTAGTCTGAAAAAACGGCGGGATCTGTAACATCTAAGTTGGCAATTACGTAAGCAGTCATTGATTTGTTCCTCCTAGTTTTGATCCCAACTATTTTATCAATCGTGAGCACGTGTGCTTGTTTTCGCTAGGTAACCAGACCTTAAGGCAGCCTCCCGTCGCGCGATGTACGTTGTGGCACCAACAATCATGAGACCTCCGATCCATGTCCAAATTGTTGGCACCTCTGAAAAGAATAGAAATCCGAAAAGCGCGCCCCACAAGAGGCGCGTAAATCCGATGGGTTCAAGAGCGCTGATATCAGAGTATGTGAGCGCCCTCATCCAGGCAAAGTGAGCTAAGCTCAGCAAAAATCCTAATATCGCCATCGATGTTAATTGAGGCAGTGTAGGCCAAGACCATACAGGCAGAGAGGCTGCCAGCGTAAACGGCAACATAAACAACATGAGGTACAGTACGGACGTTACGCTGGGATCCGTATGCGAGAGAGATTTTGAGACGAGCCTCTGACCAGCGCTGAATATAATGGTTAGAGAGACTAACCCGATACCTAATTCCAGGTCCTGAAAACCGGGGCGGACAACTACTAGTGCACCCGTCGCTCCTACCGCAAGGGCCAACCAACGACGTGGACCGACGGTTTCCTTGAAAAAGAAGATTGCTCCGATTGTTATTAATAAGGGAGCGATCAAGTTTAGGGCGGCAGCATCGGCAAGAGGAATGAGCGTTAGCCCCCAGAACCATGCCAAGATCGCACAAGAGTTGAATGCTGCACGAATAAAGTGTGCCTTGGCTCTAGTAGTTCGAAAATATCCTTTTCCGGAGAGCAAGGTAGCAATTACAAATGTAACAAAACCAAAAAAGTTACCCCAGAACGTCACCTCTAATGGATGTATTTCTTCTGCAACATGACGAACCAAGACCCACCCTACGGCTAGAAATGCGGAAAACATTGCAGCATAAAACACACCCAAAATGGCTGCTCTTTGATCTGTGATGGGTGGCAATCGCGAGGAAATAGTGCGGCCCTTCGTGTAATTTATATTTTTTATTAAAGCCTTTTTTATCTTTTAACAGATGAAGAGGTTATTAGCTATCGTGGCATGCAAATAGGTGGAGCCATCCTACATTGTTTGTAATTTTGATATATCTATGTTCCGAATATAGTTAAGTCTAACGCAGTCAGTATTGGATACTCTAAAAAAGAATTATATGGCCGATAAATCCACAGAAGAGTCGCAGGACGACATTGAAGCTCGAAGGGCAAATGGGGAGTTTGTCAGGCGAGCGAGCGTATTCCGCGGCAAAATAAGTAAGGGTTCGGTATTCCTGCCGGAACTGAATAGATATCATCTTTATGTTGCATTGAATTGCCCATGGTGCCATCGGGTTCTAATAGCGCGAAATATTCTTGGTTTGCAAAAAAGTATTTCGGTCGACGTGGCTTTTCCCAATCGGACAAATGCAGATAGTCCGTATGGTCAAGATAACTGGGAGTTTGCCCCAGAACGAGTAGCAAGTAGCACGGGTGCAACGCTACCCGAATGCACGATGGAGACGGCTACAGGCAGAAGTCTTCGCATCGCGCGACAAATATATGAGGCGGAAGGATCGACCGGAAGCTCTCTTCCGATACTCTTTGATAAATCCTCTCAAAAGATTGTATCAAATGAGAGTGCGGATATTTTACGAATGCTTAATGACCAGGCCGGAGCATTAGGAAGTACTATTGCAGCAGATGAAAGGGTGGATCTGTATCCCTCCGAGGAGCGTAACCCGGGACTCAGGGTTGAAATAGATAGATTAAATCAGATCATTTACGCGAACATAAACAATGGCGCATATAAGGCTGGTTTTTCGGCCAACCAGCGGGTCTATGAGATTGCCTTCAAAGAATATTTCTCAACGCTACAAGACCTGGAGGAAGAGATGGCTGTCGACGGCCGCCTATTCCTTACGGGGGTCAATTTAACCGAGGCTGATGTAAGATTATTTCCAACATTGTTTCGTCACGATCCTATCTATTTCTTACGCATGAAGCTAAACGGGGCACGAATGCTCGATTTTCCAAATCTTTGGCGATGGATTTGCAGGGTATATGGGATTCCTGGTGTTTCGGAGAGCTGTTCACTTATACATTGTCTGCAGGGGTATTTTGGGCGGTCCTGGAATAATGTTGTACCTCTTGGACCCATTCATCCCATGCATTATCCCGAGGCTTATCGCCATCCAGAATTGGCAAATGCTGCAATGCGAACTCACTAAAACTTTTGGGTGGTAAAAATTACCTTCGGCTTTTTGTACAGTGATACCTAGCAGCTTTTACCCGCGCCAACACGTGCCTTGTTTCGTATTATTCAAGTTTAAAAAATAATTTGCATCATTGCTTGCAGGTATTAATGCACTGTGGCGGTACTTGATGTGCTTCCATTTGGACAATACGTTCGGAAAATTTGATTAAAATTCAAAAAATCCGATTTAACCCTACTAATCCAACGAGTGGCAGATTATTCTACCTAGCGAAATCAATTTTGTTATGAGGAAAGTCTTGTCATGAGTGATTTAAAAGCCGCGGTAAAACGTCGACTGGGCAACAGTGAACTAAAATGCGCCCCTGTTGGCCTTGGCTGTATGTCCTTTTCTGGTGCTTACGGAACTGCTTATGACGAGGAGACCATAGACTTTGTTCGTTACGCTATCGACATGGGCACGGATTTTCTCGACTCGTCAGATATGTATGGCTGGGGTCACAATGAAGAGGTCCTCGGTCGTGCGTTATCAGACGGTTATCGCGACAAGATTGTGCTTGCAACTAAGTTTGGCCAAACCCAGCTTGAAGGTGGCGGGATGGGGGTTGATGGTCGTCCGGAGTATGTGATTGAGGCCTGCGAAAAAAGCCTTCAACGATTGGGGGTCAATGAAATTGATTTGTATTTCCAACACCGGGTCGACAAAAATGTGCCTATTGAGGATACGGTGGGCGCTATGGCCAAGTTGGTAGAGCAAGGAAAAGTCCGGGCTATCGGCATTTGCGAGGCAAAGCCTGCAACCATACGCCGAGCCCACGCTACCCATCCTCTCGCAGCGGTTCAAAGTGAATTTTCAATAATGTATCGAGTAGAGGCAGAGCAGATTTATGAGACGACTGCAGAGCTGGGTATCTCATTCGTCGCATATTCCCCCTTGGGGCGAGGGTTGTTAACTGATCAATATTTGATGGCCGACTCTGTAGATGAGAATGATCCTCACCACAAACACCCAAGATTTGTTGGAGAAAACTTCAGTATTAATAGAGAGCTTGCCGCTAGAATAGCTCGGTTCGCGCAGGGGAAGAAGTGTACACCCGCACAGCTTGCCCTCGCTTGGTTAATCGGTCGGGGCGAAGATATTATTGTGATCCCTGGGACTAAGCGGCCTGAGCGTCATGACGAAAACGTTGCCGCTGTGAGCCTTCACCTAACTTCTCAAGACATTGAAGATATTTCAGCCTTAGTGCCAGTTGGTTCTGCGGCAGGCGACCGTTATGCTGAAGTACAAATGACAAAGGTTTTTGTGTGACCAACACCTGCACGTGAGAGTTTGTGAACCAATCCCTCTAGTGTATTTCCGGGATAGTGGCGTTCTTAAGCCAATTCTCGTATCCTCGGTCAATTTCTCTTTCAAGATGATGTTGTTGGCGTTCTACCTCCAACACTTCGTCCATTGTCATCACTTCCACATCCGCTAACAATCTCTCGACCCAACCGATCTTCGGCATATCCATTATCATAGCTCATTACTCCTTAGTTTGAACTTTTTTACGGACGGTTGGTCTAGAGAGCTCATTACATTCGTATTGATCTGCTATGTAAAAAAGACATGGCTTACACACCCACTTTTTTCCGGTCTCTCGATGACTACATAAATTTTATGAGGCCCCTGCGCTTCAGGGGATTTCAACAAAGCTAGGGTGAGCGTTCGTTCAACGTCCAATCCGGTAATTCCGGGGTAATTTTGAGGGTTATACTGTTACCAGGGGTATTAACTAAAATACTGTTATTCCGATTGTTTGGAAATCCTTTTTGTCTCTCTGATTGCAATATAAAGCCCACTTAATACAACAACGGATACACCTACCCAAGTTAACATATCGGGAAAGTCGTCGAATATCAGAAAACCAAAAAAAGTTGCGGCCACAATGTGTATGAAGTGAAACGGTGCTACGCGGCTCGCCTGTCCAAAGCGGAAGGCAGTCACAAGACAGCTTTGCCCAATAGCTGATAGAACTACAAAGCCCAGAATGAGCCAGCTGTCTTCGGGTCTTGGCGTCACCCATTTGAGAGGAACCAGGGGAGTAAGAACAATTACCCCCATGTATGCTGTATAGGCAACGCTCACTAGTGGGGGGGCTGCATCAGCTAGTTTACGGTTAGCGGTGTAGAAGAACCCCAACAACAGTCCTGAAATAAATGCCAGTAGGAAGCCAATGCTATCACCAACGAATGCGGGTCGCAGTAGTATCAGAGCACCCAGAAACCCGATAGTGACAGCGCTCCAACGCCGCACACCTACCTTTTCCTTTAGAACCCATGGTGACAACGCGGTTACAATCAGCGGCGCAGTAAAAGCCATCGCCGTTGCATCAGCAAGTGGGATCAACAAAATAGCCCAGTAGAAGATCCCAATAGCGGTAACCGCAGACAATCCTCGGGCCACTTGCCAACTCAGGGGTCTGGGAATCAGCCACCGCCAACCATATTTGTAGACCAAGACGGGAAACCAAATCCCAAACATGAATACGACTTGCGCCCAGATGATGAGGATCGGGGAGTAATATCCGCCAGTCAGTTTTGCCAGTGCATCCTTCCATGCGAAAAGGATGACGGCGAGGGTCATGAGAATAATGCCGGGAAGCGAGGAAGAGGAGTTCAAGGGCATAAAATTCCGAGCCTTTTTTAAGCTTTAACTTGTTGCAGTACCGACATCCATCTTTTTCGAGTGCGTCTTCGGTTTTCTACAGAGTACCGATCACGCAAACTGCTCTTCAGTCAACAGCGCTATATGAGTTGGTCACGGTGGCTAGCGTCTTGTCGGCGCTGATTATTTAAAAAACGTTCCTCTCTATCTGACTGTCTCCCTTTATTTCGCGGTTTTTCCTCTTGCGGCTGAAGTCTGGTGTACCATATTAATTGTGTTGGAGGACGCCTTTATAGGGTTCTGGCCAACATATTTTGAGATCGGGCCATGTTGGCGGATCTCTTCATAACTCGTATCGCTTGAAGGAGGATATGACATGCGTACTTACGATTTTTCACCCCTTTTTAGATATTCCGTTGGGTTCGAACGACTTGAAAAAATGCTGGACTCGACGGCGCGACGCCAGGGCCAAAGCCCCTCGTACCCGCCGTATAACATCGAGTCCGTCGATGATAACGCTTACCGAATCAGCATAGCAGTAGCAGGTTTTTCGGAGACGGATTTAGACATCAGTCAGTCGGAAAACTTTCTTCTAGTCAAAGGAAAGGGATCAACTAACGATGAAACGGTGAGCTATCTCCACCAGGGGATTGCCAACCGTACCTTTGAGCGTCGTTTTGATCTCGCCGATCACGTCAAAGTGACAAATGCCAGCTTGGACAATGGCATGCTGACCATTCATTTAAAGCGAGAAGTGCCCGAGGCGCTGAAGCCCCGCCAGATTGAGATCAGCAAAGGGCCAGCGGCAGGCATTGTCGGTGCGGCAAAAAAACTCTTGGGCGCTGAGGATAAGGAAGCCGCTTAACCATTTAACCGCACGGACTCAAAAACCAAAAAAGGGCGTGCTGGGTGACTAGCGCGTCCTTTTTATATGATCCTCGACGGCGCAATAATCACTCAAATGGACAATGCACTTAAATCGCCGTTGACATATGCATCATACCTCGGTGTTTTGCCCTGGCCTTGAAATATCCGTAAGTTTAAGTCTTGGGACGATTGAACCAAGGGCTCGAATTTGGTTTAAATAGGTTAAACCCGCAATGCGCTGCAGGTAACGCTTAAATCCTCAAATCAAAAGGAACTATTATGGCAGAAAAACTGGGTCCTGGCAGTGTTTTCCCGTCCATGACGCTTCAGGTGTCAGGGGGAGGTTCTATCGATCTGCCCGATCATATGGATGGCAAATATAATGTGGTGTTGTTCTATCGGGGGCATTGGTGACCTTATTGTCGGCGGCAGTTGGTCGCTTTCGAAGAGCATAAGGACGCGCTCGCAGAAAAGGGTGTAAAAGTCTTTGCTGCCAGTGTGGATACCGGTGACGAGGCAAGGGAGGTGGCAAATGATGTTTCTTTTGATGTCGGCGAGGGGGTGACCCGGGAGCAGGCGGAGCAAATCGGAGCTTGGTATGGAGATGCTAGGCACCCAGAGATGATTCAGCCGAGCGAATTTCTGATGAAGGATGATGGCACGGTTATGATGTCATCTTATAGTTCGGGACCGCTCGGACGGGTTAACCCAGATGATGTCCTTAAAGTTATCAACTTTCTCGAGTCGCTAAACAAGTAGCGATCGAAGAGATAGATCGCGTTAGCCGCCGCTGGCATCTGCCGGCGGCGGTTTTATTTTTTGCGTCTACTGGCTGAAAATTGGGACTTAGTGAAGTTGTTCCGTACTGCTGGTAACAATCGAACCAGCATCGCCAACATTTAGCATTAAATCCCATCCGGCCCTATCTGTCGCCTTCTGTAGAAGATGACAGACGGCGTGAAGCATCTCACTGGTTAAGTTCAGACTGACTTTTTTTTGTTCGGCGGTATGAAACGTGAGCCGGATCGTATCCTTATCCGTGCGGCCAATTTCTGCCCTAATGGCAAGAAGAGGATGGTTCTGTTCAATCTGCGGTGGTTTGACGGTTTTGGTATCATGCTTGCGGGAAAAATCTCCCGACTGGACAGCCTCCCGGTGCCTCATGGACATGACGGCTTTTTTGACGCTGGGCTGATGGCTCTGTTGCGCGACCTCGGGCTCCAATTCGAAGGCTTTAATGGCCACCCCCCAGAGGCCCTTAACCAAGCGTCGTGTCAGCCAGACTCTATATTCAATCCGTTTTCGCGTGCTGACCCGGAAGACAATGCGGTCCTGCACCTTAACATACTCTGCTGTCATCTGATAGAGTGGGTCGGCCATACCTATTATTCGGCCCAATGCGCCATTGGCAGTCCAGCGACGGGCGATTTGAAATAGGGAATACGTGTGCCGCGCAAGCTTCCGATATAAACCGTTTTGAGATCGAGACCCCCGAATGTCACACTGGCGAACCAATTAGCGATCGTGCCGCCAGCCGCCAGCATGTGGTCTGGCGTGACCGCGTCGGCCCGGAAGGCCTTTTCCAGTGCTTGCTCTGTTTCTGCGACCCTGTCGTCCAAGATTACCCGGTAATCCCCCTCTGGCGTGATGGCGAAGATCTGATCCGACATAACCAATGTGCCCCAGAGGTTTCCATGGGAGTCGAAAGCGATGCCGTCAGGAAAACCACCGCTGCCCAGTTGAGTGGGACCAAATACTTCCCGTTGGGAGAGCGTGCCGTCTTCGGCCACTTTCATTCGGGAAATGCGTTGGCCACAAGTCTCTACGATATACAGATATTCCTCGTTGGCATCGAAGCGGATTTCATTGGTGAAGGACAGGCCGTCCGTCATAATCCGGAGGCCCCTATCATCCGCCATCGCGATAAAGCCATCGGAGACATTTGGACTAATTGCCTCCATCCAATTCTTGATTCGAGTCGACACGGTCAGCCATAGCCGTTCTTTCGTATCGCGTAGGACAAAATTGACTTTGCCGATGGGTTCGCCATCAATTTCATCATACAATACGGTGGTTTTTCCGTTCGGTTCCATAACCTCAAGCACATCGGTGCCGAAGTTAGAGATGTATATATTGCCATTTTTGGCAAAGGCTAGGCCATTGGGAAGCGTCCCTTCGGTGAACTGGGTGGCCGCATTTTGCGCCTGGGAGAATGTCTCTCCAAAATGCTGAGTGATTATGTCTTGACGCCCATCCGGGGTGATTTTTACAACACCGCCGCGGGCGTCCGCCGCCCAGAGGTCGCCGGTGCTTTTGGCAAGGATACATTCTGGTCTCTGAAGATCCTTGCCGATAAATTTAATATCTGCATGGTCCACTTGAAAACCGTCGATCGGATTACTTGCCATTATTTCCTCCCTATCGATACTTCTACATTGAAACCTTTTGAACCCAACTTGTGAAGCCCTAGTGCGTTCCGGGCGCCCAATAGTCTACGCCAATTGCGCTTTTACTAAGTCCGCGAGAAGTAAAAGATGCTTATCTTTTATATTTAATTCTGTCATTTTTTCGATCGTTTGAAATAAATACTCCGAACAGTCTCCCATGGGTCCGCCGGACCGGGCAATCACGGCGGCAACTTTTTCCACGGCCATTTTGCCGGTATACTGTTTGCTATTGCGATTGATGGTAAAGGTGATGGCCTTGAGAGGGCCTTGATCCGTCACCAATGGCAGAACCCGGGCGACATAGGCGGTCGAGATCATTTCCCGGTCCCAGACTATTTTTAGCTCTTGCTCTGCGACCGCCCGATCAATACGGTAGGCAATGCCGTGGCACGAGCCGCCATGATCAAGGGCGAGCATTAATCCAGGATTCTCAGGTGTGCCCCGGCCCAGGACCGTCTCCATGCAGAACCGTCGATGATATCCCCTCAATTGGCCGTTCCTCATTTCCTTGAAGTAGATGGTCGGGTTCCATAACAAGGACCCGTAGGCAAAGAGCCAGATGTCTTCTCTGGGGGCAAACTTCGCGATCGCTTCTTGCCGAGAACGGGAGCGCTCTTCTTGGGTTGAGCGTTGTAATAGCCCCTTCCGCTCGCACTTTTCCAAATGGGCCTCGAGGGCACCAGACAGAACACTGCTCCGTGTAATTTTGATATTCTTTACCATTCGTCGAATTTAGTTGTCTGAGCTGACCCATTCTTAGGCAGCAATACCTCAGAATTCAATGAGAGCGTCAAACTTGCACGTTGCGGGCCAGGGGGCGTATGATCGGCGATTAACAGGATACGAATTACACAGGAGGTAATTATGGCAGTCCAGCAACTCCATCATGTGGCGTATCGATGCAATGATGCCAAGCAAACGGCAGATTTTTATATCGATATATTAGGTTTAAAATATTACGCTGCCGTGTCGGAAGACACTGTACCCTCTACGGGTGAGAAATGTCCTTACATGCACATTTTCTTTGCCATGGCGGACGGCAGTTGTGTGGCCTTTTTTGAGGTGCCGGAGTCGCCGCCGGCGATTAAAGACACCAACACGCCAGAATGGGTACAACATCTCGCACTCGTTGTTGAAGATGAGGAAGAGCTGCTTGAGAAAAAGGCCAAGCTGGAAGCCGCGGGGGTTGACGTGATTGGTCCGACGGATCACGGCTTCTGCAAGTCTATTTACTTCTTCGACCCCAATGGCCATCGGCTCGAACTCACTGTAAGGACAGAGACACCTGAGATGATGGAGCGGTTGAGCTCCTCGTCAGCAGAGATGCTTGAAGCATGGACTAAGACCAAAACCGTGCAGAAACAGGCCGCATGGATTCACGGGGCTGGCGCGGCGGAATAACCCGAGCCGCGGTCTCTCTCCCCTCGATAAGACTTCTACGAGTGTCCAGCTGCAGGCTTGGCGCACCAGCTTCGCCAAGTTTGACGGAGGGCCTCTTCCATTTTTCTGGTAAAGCCAAGACCGTCCATTAAGGTTGAGTCCCGCAGCCTAGTTCGGAGACTATAGCGCAATGAGTTTAGCTTCTTCGTGTCACGGGCAAGGGACGTGCACGCGGCAATATAATCGGCCGACGTTAATGCCACGAGATCACCCAAATCAAGAGCGCCAAGTATAGACGCGCCCACGCGCCCGGCATGCCGACTACCCGAAACCGTGACAACCGGGACGCCCATCCAGAGCGCTTCAAACGTCGTGGTTGTGCCATTATATGGAAAGGTATCAAGAGCGATGTCTATCTGATGGTACGCGGCAAGCGGGGTCTCCGATTTGGGTATCCAGCCCATAAGCTTGATACGGTTGGCATCAATCTCCCTCGCCTCGAATGCTGCCAAAATGTTGTCCCGGGTTTCCCGGCTGCCCAGTGACAGACTTTTGAGCAGGAGAACGGATTGGGGTGTTTGGCGAAGAATATCGCTCCAGACCGCGATGGTGTATTCAGACACTTTCGCCAAGTTGTTGAACGATCCAAAAGTGACATAACCATTGCGATTGACGGGACTCGGCGCAGGTTTGGGAGAGGGGTCTGGCGGCGTGTAACAATGGAAGCCACCATCTAGCCGGAGGAGTGTTTCGGCATGGTGGTCATCAGCCGGCCCGATCGGGTCGGCGGTGGTGTCGGTGATACGGTAATCAATGGCTGGCACACCTGTCGTGCCGGGATACCCGAGCCAGCTTATCTGGATTGGTGCTGGTTTACGACGGAATATGCCCAAGCGGTGATTTTTGCTTCGGCCCGCGAGGTCGACGAGAACATCGATCTTGTTCGCCCCAATTAATTGGACCGCCGCTTCGTCGCTCATTCCCGATATATTGTGCCAGTGGTCGGCCATTTCCTGAAACCGACTACTAGTTTTATCTGGCTGCGCAACATTGGCATAGGCAAAGATAACAAATCGTACTCGGTCGTGATGTCTGAACAGGGCTTCCAGAAAATAAGCGCAGGAATGGGTGCGAAAGTCGGGCGAAACATAGCCAATGTTAAGGGGTCGGTCCGGCTGTCTACTATTATTATGATCGGCTTGGGCCGAGGGGCGAGACAACTGTTTTTCGCAGGTCCTGCTCTCGTGGAAAAGCGAGGCCTCTGTTGCGTTTGGATCATATAACAGGTTAAGAAGCAGGTTATCTTGCGCATTCTCGAACTCGGGCGATATCTCCAGGGCTTTTCTGAAATACCGTATTGCCTCAGTCTGTTGCCACATATCTGCAAGGGTGTTTCCAAGATTATAATAGCTTGACGCATTGGCAGGATTGGCCTGGATAGATCGGCGGTGAGCTGTCTCCGCAGCAGATAAGTCCCCGAGTTTGTCCTCAGCGTTGCCAAGGTTGATCCATGCCTCTGCTAATTCGGGATCGAGTTGTAAAGCTCTATCGGCAGAAACTTTCGCATCAGCAGGGCGATTGAGTATGTTTAGCACAGCAGCCAAGCTGGAGTGCGCTTCAGCATAATTTTCTCTCAGTTCGATAGCCCGGGTCAATGATGACAAGGCTCGTTCCGCATCGTTCATCTGGCCCGCGAGACTGCCAGCGTTAAAATGAGCTTCCGGCCAATCCGGTTTGAATATTGCCGCTCTCTCGTAGGAGGCCCGTGCCGCCTCGGTTTCGCCTAGGGCCAATTGAGCGGCTCCCAGATTAAAATGAAAGGTGGGCCGTGCGTTATCTTTAGCGGTCGCTCTTTGGATAAGCGAGACCGCTGTTTCGAAATTTTGCTGCTGATGGGCAATCAGCCCCAAAAAATGATAGGCATCTGCATTCTCGGGGTCGTCATCTAGCACCCCTTGGTAGATCACCTGCGCAGCCTCGAGTGCCCCGCGCTGATGTTCCTGCAGGCCCTCCTCCAATCGTTTGCGGATGGCTCGGGATATATCCATAGATGTCCTTTAAGTCCCGGTCAGATGAAGGATAACCTCGCGAGTGTGGGGCTGCAATCTATGTTCAAATAGAAAAATCCCCTGCCAAACACCTAGTGTGAGTGAGCCACTGGCAACTGGGATGCTCAGACACGTCGCGGTGAGTGCGCCCTTGATGTGAGCGGGCATATCATCGGGCCCCTCGGCGGCGTGCTTGTATGACAAACCGCCTTCAGGAACGAGTTGTTTGAAGAAATGTTGTAGATCTTCTAGCACTGCCGGATCCGCGTTTTCTTGAATGATGAGCGAAGCTGATGTATGCCGGCAATAGATAGTCAGAAGCCCGGTCGTTATTGGCCAGGACTCGGTCCAACTGATGACATCCCGCGTGATCTCATAGAGGCCTTGCCCCTGAGTGTTACAGGGTAGCAACTGTTGCGCCTGCCGCGACATTTCGAGCATATTGGACATAATTGGAAGTTTACGGGATTTGGGCCGGACTGACTAGAACCAGCAACGCCTGCGCGAGTACTCTGCTGAAATTGTTGCAGATGGCGGAGTTTTGACTGTAAGCTGTGCCGATGAAACATAACAGGAACAAATTTTTGTTCGAGAAAGAGCTGCCGATTGTCGGCCAGTTCGGGGCAGAGGACATCACCCGGGGTGTTTGTCGGTATCTATGGTCACTCGGGTATAGCCCGCTTACGGAATTTAAACTGACCTCTAACCGTCGCGTGGATGTGATGGGTCTGAACAGCAAGGGTTTTTATATTGTTATTGAGGTCAAATCCTCCGTCGCTGATTTCCGCTCCGATGATAAGTGGCGAGATTATCTGCCGTTCGCTGATCAAATGTATTTTGCAGTTGCCAACGGATTTCCTATCGAAATTCTGCCCGAAGAGTGCGGTCTCATGATAGCAGATGCCTACAATGCCGCCATTCTGCGGGAAGCGAAGATCGTCAGAGTAAATGCCGCCCGTCGCAAGACGCAACATGTTCAGTTTGCGAAAACAGCGGCGAGCCGGCTCTATCGGATGGACGATCCCCGGTATTGAAGTCTCTCCCTCGCGTCAACATCTGATTGCGGGGCTCTACTGTCCTTGCGGCGGAGTAAAAAGGTCTGGGAATTAAGAACAATTCCAGTAAAATTCACGCCCTCTAATACATCATATAAGGCGACGCATCATGCAGTTTGGAATTGGACAACCCGTTACCCGCAAAGAAGACCCAAAATTTTTGACCGGCCAGGGACGGTATGTAGATGATATCGGTTTTCCTAATATGACATACGCTGCGGTGCACAGGTCGATACATGCGAACGCAAAGATCAATGCCATAGATACGAGCGAGGCAGAGGATGCGCCCGGTGTTATTGCTGTTCTGACCGGTGAGGATTACGCGTCGGACGGAATGGGGACCATCAACTGTGAGACTGTCAATCCAATGCTCCTTAAGGGGGAGGCTCGTCTGCGCCCGCATCCCGCACTGGTGCGGGGGGAAGTTAAATGCGTCGGTGCCCCTCTGGCCCTAGTCATTGCAGAAAGCCTAACAGAGGCAATGGACGCGTCTGAACTAATCATGGTGGATTATGAAATTTTACCGTCCGTGACGCGCGTTCAGGAGGCAAGGAAGGAGGGCGCCCCCGGTGTCTGGGAAGGCATTGATGATAACTTGGCCTGGACCTTCGGCATGGGGAATGCGGACGGTGTTACGGATGCTATAAATAAGGCCCATCATGTCACGAAGTCGACTATCTATAATAATCGCATCACCACTAATTCTATGGAGCCCCGGGCCTCGATCGGAGTGTATAGTAAAGGGGAAGACAAGCTCACGCTCTACGGCAGCAACCAGGGGCCCAATCGGGTGCGCCAGGAGATTGCCCATGAGCTCTTTCATATACCGGAAAACAAATTGCAGGTGATCTCTCCAGACGTAGGCGGCGGCTTTGGAATGAAGGGCGGTTTTTATGGAGAGGACGTTTTAGTTCTCTGGGCAGCAAGGCGTCTTAACCGTCCCGTGAAATGGACGTCGGATCGGCTTGAGTCGTTTATTTCCGACTCCCATGGCCGAGATGTGGTCGCGGATTGCGAAATGGCTTTCGATGCTAATGGTTTGATCACCGCTGTGAGGGTGTCCGGTGATTACAATGTTGGCGCCTATGTTGCGCCTTCGGCGGGTGTCCCTCCGATGTTCTTTACCTTTCTTATGTCGGGTGTCTATGCCATCCCAGCCATCGACGTCACGACCCGGTGCCGCTACACCAATACCAACGGCACGGCTCCTTATCGCGGGGCCGGGCGGCCCGAGGCCGCGTACGTGCTGGAGCGACTGATTGAGCTCGGTGCCAAAGAAATGGGCATGGATGCTATCGAAATCCGACGTAAAAATCTTATCAAATCGGATCAGATGCCGTACCAGACGGCCCTAATTTACGCCTATGACAGCGGTGAGTTTGAGAATGTAATGGATGACGCCTTGGACAAAGCAGATTGGTCTGGATTTGCGGCCCGCCGTCAGCGATCTGAAACAGCTGGAAAGCTCCGCGGAATTGGCCTTTCATCCTACTTGGAGGGAGCGGCACCGTTCAACGAGCGCATGGATATCCGGTTTGACGCTGGTGGAACTGTCACCGTTATTGCTGGAACGCACTCCCACGGTCAGGGCCATGCGACAGTTTACTCTCAGATGGTGTCTGAATTCCTCGGTGTACCTTACGACAGCGTAACCCTCCTGCAAGGAGACTCCGACAAAGTCGCCATGGGCCGGGGCACGGTCGGGTCGCGGTCGATGACGGTGGGCGGATCAGCTCTGCGTTTTGCCGCAGATGAGATTATTAAGAAAGGCAAAAAGATAGCAGGCCACCTGCTGGAAGCCGGCGAGTCGGACATCGAATTTGAGGATGGTGCGTTTTCTGTCGCGGGCACCGACAAAAGCATCGATATCGTTGAAGTTGCCAAGATGTCCTACACGCCGATGATGTGGCCGTCTCATCTCGGAATGGGCTTGGATGGAACCGGGACCTTCGACCCGGGCACTGGCAACTTTCCCAATGGATGCCAGATCGCTGAAGTGGAAGTGGATCCTGACCCCGGAAAGGTCTCCCTCGTTGACATGACCATCGTGGGTGATGTTGGAAATGTCATTAACCCCCTGTTGCTGGAGGGACAAATTCACGGCGGCATTACCCAAGGCGTTGGACAGGCTTTGTTTGAGAATATTGTCTACGAAAACGAGTCGGGCCAGTTGTTGTCGGCATCTTTCCAAGATTACACCATGCCGCGAGCGGACGTCGTACCACTTTTTAATGCCTCATCACATCCAGTGCCAACAGGCACTAATCCTCTGGGTGTTAAAGGGGCAGGGGAAACCGGCACCGTTGGTGCGCCGCCGGCCGTCGTAAATGCCATCGTGGACGCCTTATCCTCCGCTGGTGTGACGGACATCGAAATGCCTGCCACACCGGAACGCGTCTGGCGTGCACTCCAAGACGCCGCTTAGTCTAAAAGACTGGCCAAACGGCAATTGTTATTGATTACTCGCATTACCCCCAATAGCCGGGCTGAAAAGGATTAACTGTGGCTTATCTACCCAATTTCCCTCCCATTCATTTTGACTTCGGTGCCATTCAGGAACTTGGTCCCGAATTGGAAAAAAGAGGCATAACTAAACCTCTCTTTCTAACTGACCGGGGGCTTGTGGAACATGGCGTATTTCAACAGGTCACAAGTGTCTTGCCTTCAGGCCAGGCATGGGCTGTTTTTGATGATATCCCCGAGAACCCGACCATTGACGGCGTTGAACGGGCGCTTCTATCATACAAGTCGGAAGCATGTGACGGGGTCGTGGCTGTTGGTGGCGGGTCCGTATTGGACTCTGGGAAAGCACTACGTGTTGTGGCTGTGCAGGGTGGCGACGTCATCAATTATCTCAAGCATCCGGAAAAAATTGGTGTAAATGTTGCCCCCTATATAACGATACCAACCACGGCGGGCACGGGTGCAGAAATTACCTTTGGGGGTGGTATTCATCCCGAAAAGAATGGCCCGGCCATGGGCATTCGCAGTCCCCTCGTGAAACCTGATTTGGCCATTTGCGACCCTGCATTGACCTATACACTGCCGCCAAGGCTAACCGCTGCGACAGGCATGGATGCAGTTACCCACTGTGTTGAGGGATATTTGTCCATTAATGAGAATGGTCCCACAGAAGCGATTGCGCTCGACGGCATTTACCGTGCGGTGAGCTATATTGATCGGGCGGCATCGGACGGATCGGATAAAGAAGCCCGCTACAATATGGCCATGGCGGCGCTCGAGGGCGGGATGGCGATCTATATGGGATTGGGACCAATCCATTCTCTTTCTATGGCTTTCGGGGACAGCCCCCTGCACCATGGCACGCTAGTAACGGTCTCCATGCCCACGATTATGAGATTCTACGACGGAAGGATTAACAGCAAACTGGACGCCATTGCTCATGCCATGGGTCTAAACGGAGGAGATGGTGTTGGGGAGCGAATCGCAAAACGCACTGAAGAAATTAATGATCGCCTTGGTTTGCCCTCTGGGGTGCGTGAGATGGGGTATGAAAAGAATGATTTGGACGCGATCATAGACGAGGCGTTCAATAGCCATTTCAATTTGGCTGCACCGGTGCGCCCGACCCGAGACGAATACCGTCAAATCGTCATTGATGTTCTGGGGAATTGACCGATGTACGATTTTAAATTTGATTTTGTCATTGTGGGGGCTGGGTCTGCGGGATGTGTCCTTGCCAACCGTCTGAGTGAAAATCCCTCCCACCGAGTGCTGATCCTGGAGGCCGGCAAGAGAGATAGCAATTGGCTTATCCACATCCCTATGGGCGTGGCTAAAATCTGGAACCAGGACCGCTTTAACTGGTCCTATCACTCAGAGCCCGAGCCCCACATGGAAAACCGCAAACTCTACCACCCGAGGGGCAAAGTCTTGGGTGGATCATCGGCCATCAATATGATGGCGTATGTGCGGGGCAACAGTGGAGACTATGATCGCTGGGCTCAAATGGGGTTGACGGACTGGAGCTACGAGCGGGTCCTACCGTATTTTCGCAAGGCAGAGGCCTTTATCAAGGGAGCTGATGACTTTCACGGTGAGGATGGCCCGCTGAAGACCCAGCCAAACCCGTCCACAGATCCGCTGATGGAAGCTTATTTCGAAGCTGGTAAGGCCGCCGGACTGTCCGTGACAGATGACTTTAACGGGGCTGAGCAAGAGGGCTTAGCGCGCATGCAATTTAATATCGGGGACGGGCGGCGGCAAAGTGCGGCGGTCGCGTTTTTGCATCCTGTGCTCAATCGACCCAATCTCACACTTGTGACCGAAGCCCACGTGAACCGGATTGACTTTGATGGCACTAAGGCCACGGGTATCACTTATTCACAGAGCGGGCGGTCGTTCACGGCAACCGCGGCCAGGGAGGTCATCCTCGCGTCTGGCGCGTTTAATTCACCACAATTGCTCATGCGATCGGGCGTGGGCCCGGTCGCCCATCTTCGGGAAGCGGGAATCCGTGTAGTGGCTGACCGCGAAAGTGTAGGCGGTAACCTCCAGGATCATCCCAGTGTGGCGATCGAGTTTAAACGTAAACGCCGGTCTGATTTCCATAGGGAACTTCGGCTTGATCGTTTGAGTTTCAATATGCTGCGGGCGCTTTTTAAGAAAGATGGCCCCGCCACCATGCCATTGGGCTTTGGCACTGGTTTTGTCAAAAGCGCGCCTGAGATTGCGCTACCGGATATTCAGTTGTTCTTTCGGTTATTCTCTGTGCAAGCCCATGAATGGTTCCCTCTGATTAAACCTGCTGGCATGGATGGCCTGGGGTTTCTGGCCTGCCACCTTCGACCTGAAAGCCGGGGGATAGTTCGGCTTGATCCGGAAAATCCTAATGGTCCGCCGCGCATCTTGAATAATCTTCTCTCCACAGACTATGACCGTCGCGCGATGCGGTTCAGTTTTAAACTGATGCGTACCCTCGCAGGCGCGGGGTCATTTGACAGAGACATCGGTGAAGAAACCCTCCCGGGCCCCGACGTAAAAGGTGATGATGAGATTGATGCATTTATTCGACAAAGCGCCGTTACCGTATATCATCCGGTGGGGACCTGTCGCATGGGTATTGACGAGGCGTCCGTGGTGGATCCGGACTTGAGGGTGAGGGGCTGTCAAAACCTTCGGGTTGTCGACGCGTCGGTTATGCCGGATATCGTCGGCGGTAACTTGAATGCCCCCGTCATGATGATTGCGGATAAGGCGTCTGACATCATTCTTGGTCGGGACCAATTGTCGGCAGCGGCCCTACAAGCAGGGCCTTAAGCAAGAACTTTTCCGTGTGGGTAACCGGTGATGTCACTAGTTTCGACATCCAACAACATTTTTTTCTATTCGTTTCCTGCACATATGCTTTGAGAGTTTCCATGGGTCCGATGGACCAAGTTGCTATCGACATGGCAAGTTACTCTCTGGCCCGATGATAAGCATCCTTGCAGCCGTTGCATCTGGCCTCTATCAGGGCTGTCGTCACAGGTGTCAATCAGGTAGTTCCGTCAGTATACTCGTGCATTACCTTTTCCCGTATTTTCTAATTGTGTTGTGACGCCAGTATAGAAGCCCGCCGTTACGCGACCACACGATCTTTGCGGTGTGAGAGAATGTCTCAGGGTCCTATTCTTTGCAGCCGGGCACTGTTTTTGTTGAGCCATGTTCGTGCTCTATCCGTTTCCACCTCAAAAGTCTCGACGGTTTTCCAGAAAGCAGGGCCATGATTCATATGTGCTAGATGCGATACTTCATGGGCGATGACATAGTTCAGAACCCAGTTCGGTGTAAGGATGAGGCGCCAACAAAATGATAAATCCCCAGTGTGGGAGCATGATCCCCAGCGCGACTGAGTGTTACGCACAGAGATTTTTCTAATTTTTTTGCCCAGTTGATCGGCCATGATTTCAGCCCTGGGGGCGATGACATCTTTTGTATGGCCTTTAAGCCAATCAAACACTCGGCGCTGCAGATGCTCGGCCTGTCCTGAGACGATTAACTCGCTCCCGTCAAGTTGAACGCCGGATCGTTCCTCTGGCGCGTGGCGAATCGTGACAGGATTGTCCAAGAGAGAGAGGACATGCCCGTCATAAAACATTTGTCGGGTTGGCCTGTCTCGAATTTTTGCGTAAAGCCAAGCCGCACTCTGTTGCGCCATCAAAACCGCCTCTTTTTTTGTTGCCCCTAATGGGACTGTGAGTACGCCCCCCTCCGAGGTCTGATCCATGCGTAAAATAAGCCGCCGTGCTTGTGTGCTCCATTTTATCCGGACCGGCATGCGGACGCCGTCGTAGTAAATTTCGAAAATGTCCGTCATCAGGGTGCATCGCCCCCGCTTATCTCCGTGGGCCAGGTCACTATGTGATCCTCCAGCCCGCCCGCCTGGTTTTCTGGTATAGCCCGGTTTTTCACAGATTCATTGGCTCGATGCACGGTGTCCGGATCCCCGGACACTAAAGGGTGCCACCAGGCAAGATCCTTGCCTTCGTGTATTACGCGGTAGGCACAGGTTGGTGGCAGCCATTTAAGGCTTGTCAGGTTTTTAGCTGTCAACTCTACGCAATCAGGCACACGAAATGTGCGTTCGACATAATTTGTGCAGCGGCATGTTCCAATATCTAGCAAAGCGCACGCGACGTTGGTATGAAAGATCTCATCGGTATCTTCATCTTCAAGCTTATGTAGGCAGCATTTCCCGCACCCGTCGCATAGAGACTCCCACTCGTCCATAGAGAGTTCAGAGAGAGATTTTTGTTTCCAGAAAGGGATAACATTCATGTTGTTTTCTTACCATAAGCTCGATCCCGGCGGCAGCGAAATTTTCGAGCCGTTCTGATTAGAGATATTGCCGTATCTTGGTGACGAACTCTTCTGGAGTTGAGCCGTTGCTAAAGAAGGTTTTAAATTCCCCGCTTGGGCCCATCATGTAGGATATGGACGTATGATCCATCAGATAATCATCCGAACCTGAGCCAACCGCGTTCCTTCTTTGCGCAAAGATGCGGTATGCTCGCTGGACGGCTACAACTTGTTTCGGGGTGCCCGTTAGACCGATGATGCGATGATCAAAATGCTTTAGATACTTCCTCAACACATTAGGCGTGTCGCGGAGAGGGTCCACGCTTATGAACAGCGGTTGAATTTTATTTGCGTCCGCGCCTAGCAACACCATTGCCCGGGATATATTGTTTAGGGTCAGCGGACACACGTCGGGACAGTTGGTGAAGCCAAAAAATACGAGGGTGTTTTTTCCCCTAAAATCTGCGTCCGTTACGGGTCTGCCGTCCTGGCTGATTAAGGTGAAGCGCCCTCCAATCGATGGCGGTTTGCTGCCTTTGATCTCCCTACCACCCTTGTCCATCACGGTCACGCCCGCCGGGCTCACCATGCTCTGGGGCGACGCAAAGAAACGGAGAGTGACGCCAATAATGATAATTAGGACGGCAACACCTAGATAAAGGTAAACGCGGCGCTGGGGCATGAAGAAATACCTGGTAAATTACTTTTATCCGTCTTCTCATAGCGCCCCTGGGGTTTGCTCATCAAGACGGAAAAATAAAAGCCGTAACCGCATAGATTTGAACAATTGACGGATCCGCCGCAGCTGAGCATGCTCGTAAAATGTTTTTATTTGGCATATCTCGTCCGGACGGCGGGTTTGATCCTGTCATTTTGCTTGTCTTTGCCTTGATTCTGGAAGCCTTTTTCGGCCGGTTCTACAGTCTGACACGCGGGCCAGGCGCGCCTCTTGTGTTGATCGCCGGATTTGTGTCCTGGTGTGACCGTAAGCTCAACCGGGAGGGCCGATCACCAGAGGACCGGGCCGTAAGGGGAGCCATTGTTGCCCTGATCATCATTTTGATATCTGGTGCCGTTGGCTGGGGATTGGCGTGGCTTTCACAAAATATTGAATTATTCTGGATGATTGAAACCCTCATGATTGCACTGTTTCTGGATCAGCGAGGCACATATACCATAGTACAAAAATGCGGCCACTCGCTCCGAGGCGAGGATTTGCCCCAAGCCCGCAAGCATATCGCGACGATCTCACACCAGCCAGTGAAAAGCATGGACCTTCATCATCTTGCCCGGACTGGCCTCGAGGCGTCGGCTGCTGCGATCGCCCGCGGCGTGGCGGTGCCTGTCTTTTGGTACGTAGTGTTTGGTCTGCCCGGACTGATGGTATTTCGGGCCGTAGATATGATGGCCGAGGTCGTGGGCCATCAGACAGACCGGCATCGGGCGTTTGGCTTCACCGCAGCACGCCTGAACGATATTCTGCTGTACGTTCCGGCTCGCATGGCAGGGCTTTACACGGTGCTCGGGTCGGTCCTGGTACCTACCGCTAAACCGAGCCTTGCGGCTAAGATTATGCTGCGGGATGCGGGGAAACATCATTCTCGTAATCTGGGCTGGCCACTGGGGGCGACCGCTGGTGCACTTAACTTGGCGTTGGCGGGGCCGAGGAAATTTAATACGAACACGACGCGCGACGCCTGGATTGGAGATGGGACGGCAAAGGCGACGGCTGTCGATATCAGCCGAGGACTTTACCTCGCGGCTATCGCCTGCCTAATCAATGCCGCGTGGGTGGCAGCGATTAGTCTTGTTCGATTGATGTAAGCGCGAACTGATGCCTTTAAGCACGGACTATAGTAATTGTATTCTGGATCAGCTCTCACAGGTGGAAGATGTCATGCCACGCAGAATGTTTGGCGGTTTGGGTCTTTTCAAGGACAGTGTGATGTCCGGTATCCTTAGCCGTATGGACGGCTTTTATTTGAAGGTGGATGATCCGGAAAGATGGGCGATCCGGGCGGAAAAGGCCCGCAACGCAGCTAGGCGGAACGCTGCCAAAAAGGCAATAAGAAGCGGGACATCCCGTGGTAGATCCTAGTCGCCTTCGAAAGCGCTCTGTTTTGGTCGCCGGCCACAGAACGAGTGTGTCTCTGGAGGACGCTTTTTGGGAGGTGCTCAAAGAACTCGCGGACCGACGCGGCTTGTCCATCAATCAACTTGTGGCTGAAGTGGACGAGGGACGGTCAGGTAATCTCTCCAGTGCTTTACGGGTCTATGTCCTAAGAGAGATAGGAGGGTGATTGCCAGTTTTACCGACCCAAACCTCGTAGAATATTTTTTAAAAAATCTTCTGGCTTCGACGCGGGGGCTTGTTGCTCTTTTTGTCTCTGTGGCCTCTGAGGTCTGGGTGCGCCGGGTTCTCTCCTTTGCGCTGGTAGCTGTAAGTTCCGTGTGCCGGGAAGAATATTCTGTAGCACGCCACCAAATCCCTTGTTTTTTAATACCTTGTCGAGTTTTTTCCCAATTCCGCCGGGAATTCGAAGCCTGCCGCCGATTTTACCTGTGTCTAGCTTGACATTCGGTTTTTCGATTGGTCCGCTCAATTGGAATGGTATGAGGGATGGCCCCTTTTGATCCGCCAATACCTGGAGCAATAAACTCCGAGATAGATCTATGGTGCCGGAGGTGTTGATCCGCCAGTTCGGGAGATCGACCACCCCCTTTGCAGAGACATTGCCTACAGGTGACGTGAGGGTCATGTCATCGTAACTGGCGATACCCTTTTCAATTTTGAAGGTGCCGCGGAGATCAGCTTTGGCCGTATTGACAGGACCGCCCTGTGAGCCGGCAAACTGGTAGAGCGCCGTTAAAAGGTTGGTGACGCCAGAGAGGGCGGATCCCGCCCCGGCGCCTTTGGAGGTATCCAGAGCGTTTAGTGAAAGCGAGCCCGTACCGGTAAGCCGTGAGATCATATCGGCAACGCTACGCCCGGATGACTTAAACTCGCCGATCACCTCCATCGTGCCTGATTTGAGGGTCCGGCGGCCAAAGGCACGGAGAGCCAATGGCATGCTGACGCCTTGAAGGGTGAAGCGGCTTTGATACTGCGCCGTGCCGGATGTCGCTACGGCCTTACCAACCAGTTTGACCTTGCCTAGAAAAAGGTTCCCTGTGGCTCGACGCACGTCGAGGACGCCGTTATGCAGTGCTACGGCCAGATCGGCGTTGTCTAGAGGGAGTTTACCGAATGTGAGCCGAGGGGTCTTGAGTGTGACGTCTGCATCAAAGCTATTCAGCACAGATACATCCATCGGGTCATTTGACCAGAGTCTGCTTATCACATTTTTAAAAAGCATTTGGGACTTAGGTGCACGCGACAGTCGCGACCAGGAGGCTTTATGGAAGCGCGCACGGGGCGGCTCAGCTTCAAAGGCGTAACGCCAGAGTAGTTCGTCCTTCGAGGACGCTTTTTGGGCCTTAGATCCATATTTGTTCAAATCCAACGCGCCGGTAGTCAGATTTGCCGTCACGGCTGGCTTTGGCCCGTTGAGTTTAAGCGCAAGGTCGCCGCGGAATGAGACGCCCGTGGCCTCACCGGTCATGCGGGAGAGTGTAATGGCCGCCGATGATGCGATAATGTTGCTTTTGAGCTTGACGCCGCCGAGGTTACGGTCAGCCGGACGGTACTTGATATCAAAGGCCCGCAGGAGCCTGATAACGCTTGGATGGGAGAAGGACAATTGACCGGTCAGACTAGGTACCGGACCTAGGGGTTTGACTGTTCCATCGATTCCAAAGCGACCTCTCAGCGCCCTTATGGCCGCTGTCACATTGAGAGTCCGGGGAGGCCCGTTTAGCGAGCCAGTGAGGGCAACTGCGCCGAATGTCCCGGGGTCGATTGGAGATTTGATCTCGGCGAACTTGAAAAACCGCCTGAGGGACTCTCCCCGAACGTCGAACGTGAAGTCCTGGAAGGTTGGGTCCGCAACGCCTTCGACGGGTGCTAGCCCTGCGAGGTTGCCGGTTAATTTGCCGCGAATGCCGGCGAGGTTCTGGAAACTAAGATCGTTGAAGGTTAACCGGCCGTTTGAAAACACAGAGTCGGCCGCGAGATTAGACACCGGGACCCCTTTGACGTTCAGTGAACCGACTTTTGCTTTGAGGTTTATATCTAATGCGCCCAACAATCCAAGGTGCGCCAGAGGATTATCACCGGGAGATGGTGCAGGAGGCGAATTAGGTCCAGCGGGTCTTTGGTCTTGTGATGTCCCCTGTAATTTCGGGGTTAATTCTTTTTTTGGCGCCGCAGATTTTTTCGGTACCGGAAAATAGGCGTCCAGGTTAATCCTATCCACATCTAAATTGAGGCCTAGGGACACCCGTTCTCCGTGTGAGATAACCGCCGCCCCTTTGATCTTGGTTTTATCGACCTGTACATCAAAGTCGGAAAGGTTGAGTGCCCGCGGTCCGGCGAAAACTTTACCGGAGAAAGATAATTTGCGGAGCCGGTCCCGGGCGATGCCGCTGACGTCGGTGCCGAGCCAATCCAGCATGCCACGAAGATCATTGGTGGCCATATCCACCGTTCCGTCGAACGCGGGCGCGCGGCCATTTTGAGAGATAAATCCAAACATCGCGAGATCAGTATTGCCGGGAAGCAGAGCAGACAATTGACTTAAAGTCACCTCCCGGCCTGCCAGTTCGGCGGTCAGATTTGCTTGGCGGATGGCTTTGCCTTTAAATTTCAGCGCCTCAATAGACAGGCTCAGGCTGGAAACCAAGTTTTCTGGCAGAGTAGCCAAGCTTAGAGGCGTATCGGCGCTTTGGGAGGCGCTGGGCTGAATGCCCCGAGGGGGCGAGGAGGTCGACGGAGCCGACGAGGTGGTCGGCTCTTTGGGGGTTGCCGGGATTGGGTGAGATGGTGTCCCTAGAAGCTTGTCCAAATCGATTTTGTTGATTGCCAACATCACGTTTGCACCCGGGGTCGGCCCGAGCACGGCGGTTATCTCTCCCGTGCCCTTCGTATCGTCCAGCGAAAAGGCTAAATCAGGAATGCTTATTTTGGACTGGCTGGCGGCGATTGTTGCTTGGGCGCTGAAGGCCCGGCCCAAGGCCGGCGGAAGTGCCATGCCGTTTGCAACACCAGATACAAAGGTATTGAGGTTCTCCCCTTTAAGGGAGAATTTTCCCTTCAGCATGGGGATTTCCCTCAAGTTTGAAATAGCCCCACTGTAGGAAAGGTTCACATCCCCCGGAATTACCTTGGCCGCCGCGCGGAAGGGAAGCGTGCGGTCTTGCACGATTTGGCCCACTGACGCCGAAAAGCTAATCGGAATTTTACGAATAAGCGCGTTGCCATCTATTTCCATCGGGCCATTGAGTGAGGCTAATCGGAATTTGCCGTTGACAGTATCAAGCCTCTCTACGCGGCCCCTCGGCACGTCGCGGAATGTGAGCTGACCATTTTCTATTACAAAGCTGTCAATCTGCACGGCAAAGCCCCCGAAAGAGGGTATGCCGAGCCCATTACCATTCGCCTGCTTGCGCGCCGTTGGTGTGTCGGTGGCGGCTACAGAGGATGAAATACTCCCCTCCGGTTGCTCCTTTTTTGCCGTGCCAAAAGCTAGGTTGTTAGTGCCATCCTCAAGAATTTCCAGGTTAACCACCGGCTCCACAAGACGGACGCTCGTGATCTGAATGTTTTGGCCGAGGAGGGGGATGAGCGCGATGTTTACTTCGAGTGATCTCAAGGTCACGATATCTGCTGTTGAGGTTCCCTCCACATTGGCCAAGTGGATGCCGTTGATTGCCAGCGCCGGAGAGGGAAGAATGGTGAGCTTAATATCGCCTTTAATATTCAACTCTTGGCCAAGGGCGTTGCGCACCTGAGAAGTGATCTCTTCCCGGTATTGGTTCCAATTGATGAAGGTCGGCAGGATAAGAACCGTTGCCACAAGAATGATGGCTATGGTTGCGACGCTCATAAGAAGTTTTTTCAATTGTTGGGCTCTTTCGGGTTGTCATCGGTGTTTCGGAGATTGTGGGTCTTTGGTCATTAGACGGGTCCGCTATTAACCGACGATTTAAGTGTAGTTATTCTTGCTTCGGGGCGCAATTGGACTCTCTGATATATCGGCGAAAATATATGTTTGTTCTGTTCAATGCCGCGGATTATCTTAGTTTGGAGTTTGATAGCCGCTCCTCAAAAAAATGATCACCGCGATACGCCGCCAGTCTGGGGCAAACGCAATCGCCCTGGGCACTTGCCCGTGGTGGTCGACGAACAAAAAGGAATCTTAGACCGTTGAGTCTTTCCGGCAGCCTGGCGACCAAGTTTTTTGAAACCGGCATTGGCCGATCGCTACGTCACCCGCACTACCGGCTCTATTCGCTAACTAATTTCGCCTCTATTATGGGAATTTGGCAGCAGCGGGTTGCGATGGGTTGGCTGGCCTGGGATCTCACCCATTCCGGCTTTTGGCTTGGCATGCTGGTGACCGCAGAGGCCGTTCCGTTGATTTTGTTGGTAGCCGTCGCTGGTGCGGTGGTTGACCGCGTGGACCGGCTGAAGTTGCTGCGGGTTCTCCAAATAACACAGGTCGCGCTCGCTGCTCTCCTGGCAGCTTTAACCGTCGCCGGCATGATCAACATTTATCTGCTTACGTTGCTCTCCTTCTGTTACGGCCTCGTTCAATCGTTTCACTTGCCAGCACGCATGACCATGGCGCCAAACTTAGTGCCAAAAGACGATCTGACCCCGGCCATTGGTCTCAATTCCGCGCTCTTTAATATTTCTCGGTTCTTTGGTCCCATGATTGCCGGGGTGGTAATTGCACAATTTGGCGCTGGGGCAGCGTTCGTAACCGCCGTGTTTGGCATGCTCGCCTTCAGTATTGGCTTGCAATTTGTCGAGCTTAACCGCCATGAACAAACGGGGGGTAAGCGCAAAGGACTCGGTTCCGATATACTGGAAGGCGTCACCTATGTGCTTCGCCACACCAGTATCGGCCCCTTATTGCTTCTAATTATGGTAAGCGCCATCTTCTCTCGTTCCTTCCTGGAACTTTTCCCGGGTTTCGCGGACGAGGTCTTTGATCAGGGGGCGGAAGGTTTGGGGATATTGTTTTCCGCCGTCGGCGGTGGCGGAATTGTGGGTGCGTTTTGGCTTGCAAATTACGGCAAGACCGAGGGGTTGATGAAGGTGTCCCTGGTAACCTTGTTTATTACAGCAATCGCGTTGATCTTGTTTGCCTCCACAACGGTGTTCTGGTTTGCCCTCATTTGTGCCGCATTTGCCGGGCTTACTATGGCGATTACGGCCAATGCCTCCCAGGTCCTCATTCAGAATACGGTTGATGGGGCGTTCCGGGGAAGGGTTTTGAGCCTCTATGGACTTACTTACCGGGCAGGGCCGTCCGTGGGGGCGCTCTTGCTGGGTTCGGCCTCCACCTTGGTTGGATTTCAGTGGCCGGTGATCCTGGGCGGCGCCTTCTGTCTGTTCTCCATCGCCCTGGTGATCCCGGGATATAAGCGGCTGTCCAGCGAGTTGGAAAAAACCGCATGAACACGATCTCGTCCATGATGTTTTTTCTCGCCAACAAGGGAATGGGCCGGGCATTGCGTCACCGTGATTATGCCATTTACGCGGCGGCCGGCTGGCTCTCTAACATCGGGCTTTGGGTTCAGCGAATTGCGGTCGGCTGGCTCACGTGGACGTTTACGGAGAGTTTCCTCTGGCTCGGCGTTGTTGTCTTCGCCGAGGGGCTTGCTACCACAGTGATTATTCCCATCGCAGGAACTTATGTAGATCGGGTTGACCGATTGTTCCTCGGGCGTTTGACGCAGATGGGTCTGATACTCCTCGCCGCCGTTCTTGCCACGCTAACTTTTCTCGGTCTCATCAACATCTGGATCCTTCTTGTCTTGATGGTGTTGAGCGGCATCGCCGAGGGATTTTGGACGCCTGTCAGGCTCTCCATTCCGCCGAATTTAGTGCCCCGGAAGGACCTCTCTTCCGCCCTCGGCATTAACGCATCTCTCTTCAACTTGGCCCAATTCGTGGGTCCGGCGGTAGCAGGCGTCTTTATTGCCGTATTCGATACGTCAGAAACCCAGTTCGGATTTGCTTTTGCTTTCAATTCTGTCACGTTCCTTGCGTATCTTCTTGTACTGTTTAAAATTCGCTTCCGGGAGGGTGCGGCTGAAGAACGCCGGGGAGAGCAAGCCGCCACGTTCTTTGAAGATTTTATGGCCGGACTCCGATACGTAAGGCGTACTAACGGGCTGCTGCTTGTCCTAATGTTGATGATGAGCACATCGCTCTTCATGCGGCCATTCCGAGAGATGTTTCCAGGCATTTCCGATGAAATTTTCCAGCGTGGTGCGGAGGGACTGGCTATCCTCACCGGTGCAACTGGGATCGGGGCGGTTTTCGGGGCGTTGCTCATAGCCAACCTGAGTAAGGTTGAGGGACTGGTGCGCCTGGTCCTAGGATTTTTTGTTTTCAATGTTATCATTCAGCTCATGTTTGCCTTCAGCCTGACCTTCATTGTTGCTGTGACGACTGTGGCAGGCATGGGATTCGCCGTGACAGCGGCCGGCATCGGCGGCCAAGTCCTTGTGCAAAGTGCGATCCACGATGAAATGCGGGGCCGGGTCATGGGCTTGTGGGGTATTATCATGCGGGGAGGAGTGCCGACCGGGGCCGTCCTGCTGGGTGCCCTTAACAGTTGGCTCGGCTTCCGTTGGGGGATGGTGACTGTGACCTTGGCATTTGTTGTTGTGCTGGCCTATGTGATCCCGCGGTCCAATCAACTGGCAGCTCGCCTGGAAGCGGTCCCGACAGGCGGACCTGAAAGCTAGGGATCAGCTGCGGCCAAACCCGCCACCACCTGGCGTTTCAATGACCAAGACGTCGCCCGGGGCCATCTCCGTTTGATCTGACCCCTTGAGGGCCGTCACGGAACCGTCCGTCCTTTCCACATAATTTCTGCCACGCTGTCCCGCGCTACCACCCTGAAGACCGAAGGGAACAGTCTTTCGAGTGCTAGAAACTATGGAGGCCGTCATATGATCTAAAAACCGAATTCGGCGGATGGCACCGTCACCTCCCTGGTAGGCCCCGTCGCCACCAGACTGTTCTCTAATGCGAAAGTCTTCGAGCAGAACAGGATGCCGCCATTCGAGAATTTCAGGATCTGTAAGCCGCGTGTTGGTCATATGCGTGTGGACAGCCGAAGCACCGTTAAAACCAGCTCCTGCGCCAGCCCCGCCGCAGATGGGTTCATAATATTGATGCTCGGCATTTCCGAAAGTGAGGTTGTTCATGGTAGTTTGCCCGGCCGCCAGTGCCCCAGTCGCACCAAAAAGCACCGCCGTGACGGCCTGAGACGTTTCCACATTACCGGCAACCACTGCCGCTGGATAGGCGGGGTTCAGAAAACTACCTACCGGTACAACCAGTTCGAGGGGATCAAGACAGCCGTCGTTGAGAGGGATATTGTCCTGTACGAGGCACCGGAACACATAGAGCACAGCTGCCCGGCACACGGCCAGCGGGGCGTTAAAATTAGTCGGAACCTGACTGCTAGTGCCGGAAAAATCGACTTTGGCCCGGCGCGCGGCCTTATCCACGGTGATGCTGACCTTGATGGTACCGCCATGATCCAAGGTAAGTTCGAAGGATCCGTCTGGCAGAGCGTCTAGTACTCGGCGGACCGACTCGGCGGCATTATCTTTGACATGTTTCATGTAAGACTGCACGACATCCAGCCCAAAGTGATCGATCATCTTCAGCAGTTCCTGGATGCCTTTTTCATTGGCGGCGATCTGCGCCTTGAAATCAGCCACGTTCTGATTAATGTCGCGCGCTGGATGCGGGCCGGATGCAAGCATCTCCCGCAGTTCCGTCTCCCGCAGTCTGCCGGCCTCGACGAGCAGAAAATCATCGATAAGGACTCCCTCCTCATCGACGGTACCACTGAAGGCAGGAATCGAGCCCGGCGTGATACCCCCCACGTCTGCGTGATGCCCGCGGGCACCCAGATAAAACAGGATCGACTGCCCCGCCGTATCGAAAACGGGCGTAATCACTGTGATATCGGGCAGATGAGTACCGCCGTTATAAGGTGCGTTGAGGGCGAATACCTGTCCGGGTCTGATGGTGTAAGCCCGTTGCCGGATAATGGTTTGGACGCTCTCGCCCATGGAACCCAGATGAATGGGCAAGTGAGGTGCGTTGGCGATCAAGCCGCCTTCTGCGTCGAAAATCGCGCAGGAAAAATCGAGACGCTCCTTAATGTTCACGGAACTGGCCGTGTTGGCAAGCACGGCGCCCATTTGCTCGGCAATTGACATAAATAAATTATTGAAGACCTCCAGCATCACTGGATCTGCGTTGGTTCCTATCGCTGGCGCGTCACACCGGGGGGCGACACGGGTCATGATCAAATGTCCCTGTGCGTTGACTTTCGCCGTCCAGCCGGGTTCGACAATGGTGGTTCCCGTTCGCTCCGCAAGAATGGCTGGTCCCCGAATGTTGTCACCATGTCGTAGCGTGTCCCGATTGAAAACGGGTGCCGTGCAAGTCGTCCCGTCCAAATGAAGCGGGACAGTATCGATCGGTTTAGGTGCCTGGGTGCTCTGGGCGATGCTGGCTTCAGATGTTTTTTCCGTCTCGCCGGTTCCCTCGACGGTGAGGGACTCCACGATGAGGTCCCGTCCAGGATCGGTAAATCCAAACCGCGCACCGTGCGCGGTTTGGAAGGCACGTTCCATTTCCTGGACTGGTCCGAGAGGTACTTCGAGCGCTGTGTCTGTGCCGGCGTAGCGGAGGTGGGCGTTATGGCAGAGCCGGACCCTGTCCACGGCCATACCCTGGCCCGCGAGCTCAGTCCTAATTTCATTGGCCAAAGCATCGGCAAAGTCGTTTAGCGGGGTTTCCAGCCGGGCCGTAAGCTCTTGCTCAATGGTCTGTTCCCGGTGGGCGGTGATCTCGGCAAGACCCATGCCGTAGGCGGACAAGACCCCTGCAAGGGGATGGATATGGACCGTAGTCATGCCCAAGGCATCGGCGACTTGGCAGGCGTGCTGACCCCCGGCCCCGCCAAAACAAGCCAGCGTATATTCGGTCACGTCATACCCTCGTTGAACCGAAATTTTTTTAATCGCATTGGCCATATTTTCGACAGCGACCTTGAGGAACCCCTCGGCAACCGCCTCTGCGCTGATAACAATACCCAGAACCGAATTCACTTCCTTGGCCAGGGCGCGAAACCTGTGTGCCGCTGCCTGCGAATCTAGGTAGGCCTCTCCGTTCTCGCCAAAGACATGGGGAAAATGGGCAGGTTGGACCCGGCCTAGAAAAACATTCGCATCCGTAACCGTAAGTGGGCCGCCGCGTCCATAACATGCCGGTCCGGGATCGGCACCGGCCGACTCTGGACCAACCCTGAATCGAGCGCCATCAAACTGCAGCAAGGAGCCGCCTCCAGCAGCCACCGTGTGAACATGCATAATGGGTGAGCGTAACCGGACGCCAGCGACTTGGGTCTCGAACGAGCGTTCGAACGTTCCGGCATAGTGGGATACATCCGTGGATGTACCCCCCATATCAAAGCCAATCACCTTATCAAAACCCGCCATTGCCGTTGTCCTGGCAGCGCCAACGACACCACCCGCGGGGCCGGAGAGAATGCTATCTTTGCCGCGAAATAGGGTGGCGCTGGTCAACCCCCCATTGGATTGCATGAACATCAGCGGTACACCTTTAAGATCGTGCTGCACCTGATCGACGTAGCGTTTGAGGATCGGTGATAGGTAGGCATCAACGACCGTCGTGTCACCTCTCGAGATAAATTTAATCAGGGGGCTGACCTCGTGGGAGACAGATACTTGGGTGAACCCAATGTCGCGTGCAATTTCAGCCACGCGTTGCTCGTGACTGGTGAACCGATAGCCGTGCATCAGGACAATGGCCAAACTCCGATAGCCGTCGCAGAAATGGTCCTGGAGGCCCGCACGGACAGCGTCCTCGTCGAGTGGGGTAACAATTGTCCCCATAGCGCTGATACGTTCTGTTACTTCCATTACCCTGTCATAGAGTTGGTCCGGCAGGATAATCTCAAGGGCAAACAGATCTGGTCGGTTTTGATATCCGATGCGAAGGGCATCGCGAAAGCCTCGTGTGGTTGCCAAAAGGGTTCTCTCCCCCGTGCGTTCTAGAAGCGCGTTCGTGGCAACCGTAGTGCCCATTTTGACCGTCTGAATGGACTGAGGTGGGATCGGCTCCTCGGCTCCCAGGTCTAACAGGCGGCGAATGCCGGCAAGGGCGGCATCCTGGTACTGTTCCGGGTTGTTGGACAGGAGCTTCTCCGTTAAGAGAGTACCGTCCGGTTTGCGGGCAACAACATCGGTAAACGTTCCCCCCCGGTCGATCCATATATGCCACTGATCAGTCACGCCGCCACTTTGCCGCCTCTCTGCACAATTGCAAACCCCAAAGCTGCAGCATGTCTATATATGGTGCGACCCCATCCAGAGAAATGTAAATCTTAGGTTTGCGAAGCTGACCGCCACAAGGATTGAACTGCCTCCTCCAGTTCTGCAACGTACTGCCGGCCATTGAAGATGGTCTCTTTCGCCATGCCTCTGAGCGCTCCACGCACGGCTGAGAGATGCTGCACGTCGTTTGACCGGTCAAGAACTGTCTCGACATATTTGTCCGGGGTATCGCACACATAGTCGGGAAGTCCGAGCCTATGCATCAGACTGGCTGACAGCCGACCCATGAGAGTGTCGCCCGCGCAAGTGACCACAGGGACGCCCATCCAGATGGACTCGTATGTAGTGGTGCCACCACCAAAGGGCATTGGATCAAGACCGATATCCACCCTGTGGTAGGTGGCGAGATATTCTGCATTTTCCCGGGAAAAACCGTCGAAGGCAATCCGCTGGGTATCAATATTAGCCTCACGGAAGGGCCGGATGAACGCCTCCTGAACATCGGCATGGTCAAAAAACCTATGTTTAAGTAACAGACGGCTACTCGGGAGCCTGATCAGAATTTCCGCCCAGAGTGACAACGTCTGCGGGGTCATTTTGGCAGGGTTGTTAAATGATCCAAATGTGACGAATCCATTCTCGTTAGCCGGCAATGAGGCGGTTTCAGGCGCCTGGGGCGGCGGTTGATAGACATTAAAAGAGGACAACCGGATTAGATCTTCCGTGTAGTACTTTTCCGTCTTGCCCGGCGGATCAAGGTAAGAGTCCGTAATAAGGTGGGTGGTAGCACTTATTCCAGTAGTAGAAACCAGATTAACACAAGCGATTTGTATCGGGGCAGGCAAATATGCCAGAAGGGTTCGGTAACGTGCCTTAAAAGTGCAGGGATGAAGAAGAACGTTGATCTCGTTGGCGCGCATGATACCGGCAATACTCTCTTCGGTCTGATCTCTCACATCAACCCATCGATCCGCACTTTCAAAGAGAAACTTTGGTGCGGGCCCACCGTCAGACCGGAAGCCATAAATAAAAACCTCAAACCGGTCCCGGTCGTGATAGGGGAGCATGGCGTTCAAAAACCGGACGGTTACGTGCTTGTCGAGCTCGGGTAGATAGTAGGCAAGTTTGAGTTTGCGCGCCGGGGCCATGGTCTCGACGCCAGCTGATCGATGAAGAGAAGTTCCATCGCTGAGCCCTTTCATTGCCTCGCCCCAACGGCAATTCGCCTCATAGATGAATTGCCTGGTGGCGGAGGGTGCAAAGTTTAAAGTGAATAGATAGTTTGCCCAGTAGTGGTCATTGGCGGGGTCCTGCCCCAGTGCAGCTTGAAAGGCGCGGAGCGCATCGTCCGTCCTTCCCAGTGCAAAAAACGAATTTCCATAATTATAGTGGGCTGTATCAAGGGAGGGATCCAGTTCGATGGCACGCCGGGCATGGCTATTCGCTAGAGCCGGTTGACCCCGCGATAATTCAGTCGCTGATAAATTGGCATGAAATTCGGCAACGCCAGGGTCGATGATAATGGCAGAACCAATGGCCTCTGCCGCGACATCAAATTTTCCCCTCGCGTGACAGATGAGGCCTAGAAGATGAAATGCTTCCGCGTTTGAACCATCAATTTCAAGAATCTTCAGATAGATAGCCTCGGCTTCATCGAGCCGCCCCTGATTTTGATATTCTTTAGCGGTTTTCATTATCGCTGGAAGATCGTCCATATTTTCACCTCTGGACAGCCTTTCAAGGGAGTTTCTTTGTTCGTGACCGGTTGTGGTCTGATGCCGTACTATCATCCTCGACGCCGCTACGATGGACGTCTTAGCATAGCCTATTTGCGCAAGATTTTAAAAAAGGGAAGTTGAATTTGAAATGAGTATGTGGGGAAAAGTGATCGGTAGCGTAGCCGGATTTGCTGTGGGCGGGCCTTTAGGAGCGCTCCTAGGCGCTGCCGCTGGGCACGCACTGGATCGGTCGCGGGCGCAACAGCGTCCGAATCCCGGGGCCGCCTCCATTGAAACCCGTCAGACCGCCTTTACCATCGCCGTCATCGTTTTAAGTGCGAAAATGGCAAAGGCCGATGGGACTGTCACCCGGGATGAAATAAATACGTTTAAGACGATCTTTAACATTCCCAGTGAGGAAATGCCGAACGTCGGACGCCTTTTCGATGAGGCGCGCCAGGATGCGGAGGGATTTGAACCGTATGCCGCGCAGATGGGGGAGATGTTTACGCATAATCCGGCAGTTCTGGAAAGTCTGCTCAGCGGTTTATTTGAAATTGCGCTTGCTGATGGCGTTGTGCAGTCAAGCGAGATGCAATTTCTGGAAAAGGTGGCACAAGAATTCCGTTTAGAGCGCGCCACTTTTGAGCGTATCAAAGCCGTACATATGGAAGAAGATAAGGAGACACCATATCAGATTCTAGGCGTAAGCCGGAACGCTAGCGACAAAGATGTGAAGTCAGCCTATCGCACGCTCATTCGTGAAAATCATCCAGACAAGCTGATCGCTCAGGGGATGCCGCAAGATTTTATTGATCTGGCTACTGAAAAGATGGCGCGGATCAATGGAGCCTACGAGAAAATTGAGAGAGAGCGGGCGCTGAGTTAGCGACCCGAACCCTTTTACTGTCTCTACGCCCTCAAGATCTAGCCCTCGCGATTCTCGCTACATTCCTGCTCGGTTTCAATTTTGTTGTGGTGAAAACCGGGGTTGCTCACTTTCCGCCCCTGCTCATGATGGCGGTGAGATTTACCATTGTTGCTCTCGTACTGGCCTGGTTCGTCCGTCCACCAACCGGGCGTTGGCGAGCAGTATTTCTCTTATCCATCACCATGGGCACATTTCACTTTGGCCTCTTTTTTATCGGCATTTCAGGCGTGGAGGCCTCTGTTGCGGCGATTGTTTTTCAATTGGGGATTGTATTTAGTGTGCTGTTCGCCCGGTTGTTCTTGGGCGAAGTGTTCGGGGTGCGCCGGACCATCGGCATGGTTGTTGCTTTTGGTGGGGTGAGCCTTATTGCCGGGATACCCGAGGGTTCCAGCAATATCATCCATTTGCTCATCGTTATGACCTCTATGGTGGCTTGGGGTTTTGCCGCTGTGCAGATTAGACAACTGCGAGACGTTCCCCCAATGACACTCGCTGCCTGGATTGCAATCTTTTCGGCCCCTCAGTTTTTTGTCATCTCAGCCGCGCTCGAAACGGGCCAGGTACATGCGCTTGAGACCGCGGGCGCGCTCGCGTGGGGCACCGTTGTATTTTCTGCTCTCGGCGCATCAATTGCGGGGTACGGGTTGTGGTATTACTTGATTGGTAAGTATGCTGTCTCAGCTATCATGCCATTTGCATTCTTAAATCCTCTTTTTGCAATTGCTTCCTCTGTCGTCATTCTGGGTGAGGACTTATCGCCCGTCCGGTTGACGGGCGCAGCTATCACCCTGGCGGGTGTTGCAATCATCCAATGGCGGCCGCATCCTCTAAAACCAGGGCAACCAACATCAGGTTCTCAGCATGGATCTTATTAATCATCCGTCCCCAAATCATGACAGCCGAGAAGGGCAGATGATCGATATGCTTGTTCTGCATTATACAGGCATGCAAACCCTTCAGGCGGCCATTGCGCGGCTGACCGATCCTAAGGCACAGGTTAGTGCCCATTATTTGGTAACGGTCTCGGGCGACTTGATCTGCATGGTAGACGAAGGAGAAAGAGCCTGGCATGCAGGGGTCTCTTACTGGCGAGGGGCGACAAACATTAACTCCCGGTCTATCGGTGTGGAAATCGAAAATCCTGGCCATGAAAACGGGTACCGGCCTTTTTCGGATATTCAAATGGATGCAGTCACCCGCCTCTGCAGCGATATTCTCAGTCGCCATTCCATCCCAGCCCGCAACGTGGTCGGACATTCGGATGTGGCGCCGACACGGAAGACCGACCCGGGCGAGTTATTTGACTGGCCCAGGCTAGCAGGTGATGGAATTGGCATTTGGCCTGATAATAAGGCTGCGATCGATCCTGGAAAGGACTTTGACGCCACCGCCGAACTGGCCCGTGTCGGATATAACGTGTCGCATATCGGCGCCGCCTTGACGGCATTTCAGCGGCATTTTTGTCCCTCTAACATCACGAGCTTTGCGGATAAGCGCACATGTCAGCAATTGGCCTGTGTTGGAGGCATTTTGATCGAGCCAAATGCTTAATTGTCACTGGGATGTTTATTTTTTTCGACCAGTAGTTCGTGGCGTGCTTATCAAAGTTTGTGTGAACCCCCGTAGAAAAAAAGCTGCCTCGATCAGATCTTCAAATGTAAATTCACCTGAGCGTCCAGGTTTATTGTAGCTATACTGGGCTTTTGCTCTCAGCGAAAAGGGGGAGTAATGGATTACATGGTAAAAAGCGTTATTATTAGGCAAAAAATATTAAACGAGTGGGAGCATAAAGCTACCTTGGCCATTGTCCTCTGTATAAATACAATCTTAATTCTGAACGGTTGGCTGTTAAGGTAAGAGCCGTTGAGCTATAACGTGGTCGTGAAATGAAAAACCTACACGGCGCGATGGGTTCTAGCTATGTGGATCTAAAACGCCAAGTACAAAGCCCGGCCAAGGATTATGTTTCGCCCGTATTATATATTTCTCATCGATACTCTCGTGCCCCAGTATAGCCACGTGTTTTCATTTGGCACGACATATAGAGGCTATGCTGCCCGATTCATTGCACCTCTGGTCCATAGGGCGCGTTTCGCGAATGCTTTCTCGAGTTGGGTCGCGTGACGCTTCGCGTCTTTTTCCGTGCTATGTATGCCGACGAGTTCGAACCCGTCGCTAATGTCAAAGATTAGCCAATCACCACTGATCTCATGATATTGAATTGCATAGTTCATTTTGAGCCTCCTGAGTTTTACAATAACCCTTAGCGAGAGAGTGGTTACGAAACCATGAATCAAAAGCTGCCGAAGCAATTGCCACCGGCAGGGGGAAACGAGGAGACTCTTACTATCTGGGACAGGTTGTGGGATTATAAAAACTTGAGAGCTTAACTTGGCTGGCGGGTAGAGATTCAAACAGACAAACGCAGGGAAGAATACTGCAATGCCGACAATAATTCGAGATGCAAACGTTCAAGACGCTGGAGGCATTCGGGACATCTATAGTCATTACGTTTTGAACGGATTGTCTTCTTTTGAACTCTTGCCTCCTGATGAGGACGAAATGAGGAGACGGATTGAGCGCGTCAAGGAGCGCGGGCATCCATTCTTGGCTGCTGAGACGGATGACGAGATTTCTGGATACGCTTATGCGTCTACCTACCGTCAGCGCGAGGCCTATAGTCATACGCTCGAGAATTCTATATATGTGTCACCGGGTTGTGTAAGACAGGGTATCGGCATGCGACTTCTTTCTGACCTGGTTCAGGTTTGTAATCAACTCGGCGTCCGTCAGTTGATTGCGGTTATCGGAGACTCGGACAATCACGCTTCGATTAATCTACATGCTAAATGCGGATTTAATCAGGTCGGGCTTTTGCCATCGACAGGCTATAAACATGGCCGGTGGGTCGACACTGTGCTGCTGCAACGCGGGATCGGCGAGGGAGATAGTAAACCGCCTTGCTGACTTTAATAAACCTCGTGGTTGGCTAGATTTTAGGTGTCGGGAGTCGAGAAAAATTGCTCTAGTCGTGATTACCAGATCCTCATGGGTAATGTAGAGTGACCATTGTTGAAACAAGCTGCTCTCTCGGAGATGTATCGCGGCGCATCGGCAGCGATTTAGCGCCAATCTTGGGTCGGTGGGGCTAGGTCTAAATGTTAATTATTTGGTTTCAGGATCAGGCTACTGGTGCCTTAGCAACGCCCTGCTGGAGATCTCTATCTATAAGAGTGGTGTCCCAATAAGCCATCCGGTATTCTCTCATTGGCTGAAATTGGCCGCGGGGTTTCCAACCGGCGATGTCCTGACCCACACCTGTGCTGCATTCAGTCAAATGAACGATGACTTGGTCACCTGCAAGGGTGTTCAATTTTATGTGCTTTTAGGCTAGCGCGGAGAGCCCGCCTTCAGGCCAGAAAGCTTATAATACAAAACCCTTCGGGTTGTGTTGGGACCCCTAAGGGATACCAATTAGAGTGACTTTCTTGTCGCTAGTGAAAACCTGTTTTATGGTTCTTCTGGCAGGTTTTATTTGGGACGGGATTCTATGATCAAACTTTATGACTATTTTTTTTCAGGAGCAGCATACCGTACTCGCATTGCTCTCAATCTCAAAGGCCTAGAATATGAACAAGAGGCCGTGCACCTGACCAAAGACGGCGGTGAACAATTCCAGGCGGAATATGATGGCATCAATCCGCAGAATCTGGTGCCGACTTTGATTGATAACGAACGGACCTTTTTTCAGTCCATGGCAATTATGGAATATTTGGAAGAGGCCTATGCGGAGCCGGCTTTGCTACCGCCGGATCAGGTTGGTCGAGCGCGGGTGCGTGCCCTCGCCAATATTGTAGCTTGTGACACACATCCGCTTAACAATCTCCGGGTTCGGCTCTATTTAGGGAACGAAATGGGTCTCTCAGAAAAAAACCAAAAAAAATGGATCGAACGATGGATTCACCTGGGATTGGGGGCCTACGAGAAAGTTCTACAAGATGGAACGGGTGGGCCATTTAGTCACGGTGCTCAGCCAGGGCTCGCGGATGCATGTCTGGTGCCGCAGGTTGCGAATGCTGAACGGAATAAAGTCGATCTCTCGGCATTCCCGTCCGTGTTGAAAGTGGTGGAAGCGTGCAATGTTTTGCCGGCATTTGAAAAGGCATTGCCCGCTAATCAGCCGGACGCATCGTAACGACCGGCATTGTTTACTCTTGAAGGATATGCCCATGAGCAAGCGGTACTTGCCAGCATCCGAGAACGTCCTGTCTATGATCCATGTATTATCAAATCGGATAACACGCGCTTTTTCAACGGAGGTTGAGCCTAAATTTGATATCACCCTTGCTGAGTGGCCGGTCATTGTAATGCTAAGCCAGCGCCCGGGGGAGACAGCTAATGAAGTCACCCAAAGCTGGTCAATGGAGAAAATGACCGTTAATCGGGTCATCCGGAAACTTGAAGCTGCGGATGCTATGAGCCGGACCAGAAAAAGGCACGACAAACGGAGCCATGAACTCAACCTGGCTAAGCGGGGCAAAAGATATGCGGGGCAATCTTGCCGGCGGCGAATGCTCGATATCACCAAATTATATCCGTCTTGGAACGTACAGAACTGTCCGAACTTGCTAGGAATTTAAATCGACTGCTGGCGAGAACTGAAGAGACCGGCGAATAACTGGACCCATGGTGAGTTGCTGGAGCAACCGGGGCCAATATTCGGTATTCGATTACTCGGAATTTGCGAATTTATTCGCATGTAAAGGCGTGCGTCCGGACCTCGTTGCTTATGAATACCGGCCGTTCAGAGCGACAGGAATACTTGATTTTCCTCACCACATCGGTGTGCGAGTTAAAACCAAGGCTTCAGTCAAACTCTCGACTGACATAGATTATTTAAGATTACAAGATGGAGGTCGAGGAGGCACGGAACCCTCCCCCTCGCACTATGGTTCGGCTAGCACAGCGGCATTTTTAGCCAAGAGCAAAAAGCATTTTGTTACGTGATTTTTTACGGTGCGAAACTATCAGCCAGGGACAGGCCGCTGTTATGAGGGAACTTTCGAGGGCAGTTCATCCGCGTAACCTGGATTGTCTATAAACCATTTAAGCAAATTGATGGCTTCTTCTGTATCCCATTCGGCAGCTCCTACTAATCTGCCAACCTCCCGGCCCTCGGCATCAAAGATAATAGTCGTGGGCATATTTTTTACTTTCATGGATTTTGCGGCGTTGTTAGTTTGGTCAGTGTAAAGAGCCAGTTTGTCCAGTTTCAGTCTGCGAGTGTACCGGTCGGCGACGGATTTGCCCCCGCGATCTACATTGAGGGCGACTACGGTAAAATGATCGCCTCCTAAGCGGGCCTGCAACCTATTAATCGATGGTAATTCCTGGAGACATGGCGAGCACCAACTCGCCCAGAAATTTAGCATCACGACCTTACCTCTGAGAGCCGCCAGCGATACCTCCTGTCCGTTAGCATCTCTCCAGGCGACTGTGAGCGGAGGCCGCAGGCTGTGGGTTATCGCAAATGATTGCATCTGCCCCACCCGCTCCGGTCCGGCGCCGAGGTGCGCCGGGCTGAGGTTATCCTTTGATGTCATTATCCAGAAATATACAATCAGGGTGACGGCACCTGCCATGACACCGACCCCGACCCCGACTCTGTTACGGAAGATTTGCATGGATTTACCCTGTTAAGAAGTTATCGATCATATCGCTGAGTAGAATTCAGGGCGACTGCAGCAAATATCAGCATAAAGCCACTGAAGGGCTCGCAAAAGCCTTTACGGACCTCGGAAACGAGGGTGGGTTCGCTGGTGCGTGTAGGATAGCACCTGTCACATTTCAAAATGAGCCCGATTTCCAAGCGCCTGGCATCGCGGCGCAGTGCCAAAATCATATTCCGACCCTGGCGTGTTATGCGGCAGTATTTGAAGCGTTAAGTTGCAAACCACAAGTATCAAGCCCTTGTTTAACGGTGGCCTTTTCTTCGACCGTAAGGTTGAGCAGGGGTCGGCGGACGTGACCTCCTACCTGACCAATCAGCTCCTGCCAGTATTTCTGCTGCGCTTGAGGCTTATCTGCGGGACGGGTACCTTTGAGAGCTTCGCGGACGGGGTTTAGGCTGTCGCGTACCTTGCGTGCATCCGCCTCTCTACCTGCCATAGCGAGCTCGGTGTACTCGTTCATGCGTTGATCAAACTTCGTTTGCATCAAGTAGGGCGGGGATGAGCATAGATATACCTGCCAGCCAAGTTCCAGTATATTCTCCAGCCAGAGGTCTTCCGAGGACGTGCTGACGATAAGCTTTCCCCGGGTTATCTCCGTTAGTTTCGAGTAACGTTCCCGATCCACGCTATATTTTATAGCGACAACATTTTCGATATCTGCATATTGCGCGCAGGCCTCCGGTTCAAGAACATAGCTATAATCCGGCTGGTGCCACAGCGCGATTCCGATGTCGAGTTTGCCTGCGATGTAGTCATAGTACTCCTTCAAGACTAGATCGACATTGCTATGGAAATACAATGGCGGTGCATGGACTATAATCCAATCTGCGCCGACGTTCTGGGCGTGTTGTCCAAGGGTAAGGACCGTATCCAGGTTTTCATCCGAACAAGACATCACAGTTCGGCAACGGTCTCCGGTCTCCTCGGCAAATATCTCAAATTGTCGCTTGCGTTCTTCAAGCGACATGGAGAAATATTCGCCTTGTTTACCGTTCACGAATAGCCCTGCGATTTTTAAATCGTCCACCCAATGGCGAATGTTGCGCCGAAGTCCATCTTCGTCGGGCGAGCCGTCTTCTTTGAACGGCGTTAAACAGGCCGCAAAGATACCCCGAAAATGCTCTTGTGCGTATTCTTTGGCTTCAGATTTGCTGTAACTCACGGCCCCGCTTCTCCCCGTTTTTCGTTTGACATAGCCCATTCTGAACGCCCTCAGCCGCACAATCAAATGAGGAATTAATCCTACCAGTCTGATAATAAAGCTTGACCCAAGCATATTAACAATAACATTCAGGTTCGCTACTGTTATGGAACGGAAAGTGCAAATTTGGAGCTCGTTAAAGTGGGCTACTTCGGGAGGTAATTAATGAAGAATTCCAAAATTGAAGTGCACACCTCGGGTGCCGCATTAGGTGCGGAGGTCCACAATATAAATTTGAAGGACCACTTGTCCGATGAGGCGAAGGAAACGTTGCGTCAGGCTTTAGACGACCACGAGGTGATATTCTTCCCAGATCAAAATCTGGATCCCAATCAGCAAAAAGAGGCCACCCGTATTTTCGGGCCTTTACTGCCGTCCTATACCTTTTTCGATCATCTGGACGATGATCCTGAGATTGAGTTGGTAATCAACGATAAGGATAAACCACCAACGGGTACAGCCCGTTGGCATGCGGATTTGACCTGGGCCAAAGAGCCGCCGGGAGGTACAAGCCTTTATGCCCGTAAATTACCTGGCGATGGCACAGGCAATACTATCTGGGCCAGCATGTCGGCAGCTTATGATGCATTATCTGATAGAATGAAATCCTATCTGGAGGGGCTTGAGGCGGTTCATAGTTGGGATTTACTGCTCGATGGCCGGACCAAATTTCTGGCCCGCAGTGGAGAGGCCTTCCTAAATCACAAGTCCAAAAATCCGCCAATCCCGCAACCCGTGATCAGGACACACCCGCGGACAGGAAAAAAAATTCTAAATGTGAATCCAACTTTCACCAACCATATTGTAGGTCTGCCCCGGTTGGAGAGCCAGGGTATTTTGGAGTTTCTCTTTTGCCTTCCTGCCCGTCCGGAAAATCAGGTGCGGCATAAGTGGCATGAAGGCACTTTGGCTGTTTGGGATAACACGGCCACGCAGCATACTGCTGTCGATGATTTTTATCCGCAATACAGAGAGCTGACACGCGTCACCTTTGGCGGCCACGGCGTCCCCGTATAGTATTGAGGGACATCAATGGGTCTCTGGTCGACTCCATTAGCCAAAATCGAATTCAACTCAGTGTGACAGGCCGCCACTTGCATAACGCTGTTCAAGGCTCCCGCAGTGTCAGGTTTGGCATTGCATTGTACTTTCAAAATATGTCGCAGTGCGCGATGGAGTTCGAAGTCAAGTCGACCAAAGATCGATTAGTGAATTGACCTAAATTTAAGTGGTAATTAAAGCCGATTAGGTTTCAACATCATCTAATTTAAGTTTAATTATAAAAAAATGGATGTTTTGAGATATAAAAGTGGCCTAAAGAAACCGCCCGCTATCTACGATCATCTGGGCCCCGGTAGATTTTCTGAGGTGAGTGACATAAGCCATGATGGCTAATGCAACGTCCTCGGGCTCTACCACTGCCTGGAGGGGCGAGAGCTTGGCCAACTCTTCAAGTTTTGCGCGGTCGCGACCAGCAACGAAATCCGTGGCGACTGCGCCTGGTGACACCGTATTTACCCGTATCTCGGGTCCCAGAGCCCGGGCAAGTGACAAGGTCATCGTATCTATTGCCGCTTTGCAAGCACAGTAAGCAATATTGCTGCCGGCACCCTTGAACCCGGAGACCGATGAGAGGTTTACGATAACGCTATCACCGCCGACTTGTAGAAGTGGGCGAAGCTCTCGGATCACCGAGAATGGTCCCCGCACGTTTGCAAGTAGCATGTGGTCAAAGAACTCATCGTCGAGCGCATCAAGGTCATTGTGCGGGATGGGCTTGGTAAACCCGGCCGAGTTTACCAATATGTCCAGTTTATCGTGGCGTTTTTTGATCGTGTCCGCCGCCCGCTTGATTGAGGCACTGTCTTCCATGGTAATCTGTTGGGTCGAATGTGGGCCACCCGGTAACGATTCGATAAGCGATGTAGCACGGCCCTCGCCTTTGTTGTAACCGACTACGACGGTGCTACCGGCCTCTGCCAGCATTCGCACCGTCGCTGCGCCAATGCCTGCACTGCCGCCCGTGACAAAAGCTGTCTTTTCACTCAGATCGCTATCCAATTTTTACTCCAAAAATTATTTTTCAGTGAGCATCATGCTGCCTCGACAACAAGAGCGTTTTGTATGTAAATCATTAAACCCAATGGTGGGCGATACTGGACTTGAACCAGTGACCCCCGCGATGTGAACGCGGTGCTCTCCCACTGAGCTAATCGCCCCTACCAGTGTAATGCATAGAAGGCGCGCATATAAGGCGTGGGGGGCGAAGCTGTCAAGGACGTGGGCCTCTCTGGACCCGGCGTCTCCGGCCCGCTACGATCCTGCTCTTGCATCTACAAAGAAACGGTAATTCTGTGCGAAATCCCGGAAGTGCAATCCCTTATCTGGAAAGAATCAAGAACTATTATGAAGCGCTCG
>PBNV01000003.1 GCA_002723345.1 Rhodospirillaceae bacterium | reverse complement strand
GAAAAGGTGATCGTCAACGCCAAAAGTTTCGTGGATGGTCACACGCCGCCGGATAAGGTGCTGTCGACCCTTCTGTAACGGTTACGCGCATCATCTAATCGGGCGATCGGCTGACAATTGATCAGCGTTTGACTTGCGCTCCTTTGCTTCTCCTTTCCTGCCGGATGCCACGGGATGAGATTTGGGCCGGCAGGCGCAGCGTTAGATGGTCCCCTGGTAGGCTTAGACCCCCGTCGGCGCCTGTCCCGCGTGCGATGTCAAATCTGTGATCGTTGCCTGCGGCCCGCAGAGGGCGCACTCGGGATCCGGTTTGATTTTTACCTTGCGGAATTCCGTGCTAAGACCATCCACAATGAGAAGAGCGCCCGACATGCTGGCGCCAGCACCAGTAATTTCCTTGAGAAGCTCGGTCGCTTGAAGGGAGCCCAGCACCCCGCAAAGTGCACCCAAAACCCCGGCCTCGGCGCAGGTTGGAACGGAGTCAGGTGGCGGAGCAGCAGGAAACAGACAACGGTAACAGGGGTCTTGCTCTCGGTCCGTCCGGCCATGTGCTTTAAAAGTGCTTAGCTGTCCGTCAAACCGAAGGATGGCGGCAGAGACGAGGGTCTTTCCAAAAAAATAACAGGCATCATTGATTAGAAACCGGGTCGCGAAATTATCGCTGCCATCGGCAACAAAATCATATCCCGATATAATGTCACGAGCATTCTCGGCAGTGAGTCGCTCTTCGTGTAAAGTAACGGTGATGTCAGGATTGAGCGCTGCTACTATCTCCTTGGCGCTCTCTGCTTTTGTGTTGCCAACCCGGTTCGTGGTATGAGCGATCTGGCGTTGGAGATTTGATAGGTCTACGATGTCGTCGTCAACGATTCCGATGTTCCCGACACCTGCCGCCGCCAAATATAAAATCACTGGCGACCCGAGGCCGCCTGCGCCCACCACTAGGACCTTGGCTTCTATAATTTTAGCCTGTCCCGCGCCACCGATTTCTGGCAACAGGATATGGCGAGCGTACCGCGTGAGTTGGTCGTCTGTCAGCACCATGGCGTTACCTGCCCGCGCTCGGCAGGCCCTCAAATAAGCCGGTCGAAAGGTACCTCTCGGCGAAGGAGGGCAACACAGTGACGATCAGTTTCCCCGCCATCCCCGGGCGCTGACCAACTTCCAGCGCCGCAGCTACCGCGGCACCGGAAGAGATGCCCACTGGTAAACCCTCCTGAGCCGCCGCTCTCCGTGCCGTCGTAAAGGCTGTTTCGTTGGCAATCTGAATGACCTCGTCGATTAATGATGTGTCGAGATTTTGCGGGATAAATCCAGCGCCAATCCCTTGAATTTTGTGAGGTCCAGGGACGCCACCTGAGATGACAGGGCTGTCTTCCGGTTCGATGGCGATTGTCCTCACATCGGGTTTACGCGATTTCAGTGCCTCAGCGACACCGGTCATGGTGCCGCCTGTACCAACACCCGCGATTAGAACATCGACTTGGCCGTTGGTATCCCTCCAGATTTCCTCCGCTGTCGTATGGCGATGTATTTCAGGATTAGCGGGGTTGCTGAATTGCTGAAGCATGACGGCGTCTGGCTGGGTTTGGATAATTTCTTCCGCCTTCGAAATGGCGCCGGGCATGCCTTTCCCTGCCGGAGTAAGTTCGATTCTGGCGTCCAGAAGATAGAGCATTTTACGCCGTTCCATGGACATGCTCTCCGGCATGGTGAGGATCAGCTTATAGCCCTTTGCGGCACAAACAAAGGCGAGCGCGATGCCGGTGTTGCCGGATGTCGGCTCTACGATTGTTCCGCCCGGTTTTAGGCGGCCGTCCCGTTCTGCCGCTTCGATCATGGCAAGGCCAATGCGGTCCTTCACTGATGAAAGCGGATTGAAAAACTCGCACTTCCCGACAATGTCCGCCTTGCAGCCAGCCTCCGCCGCCATCCGGTGCAAGCGGATCAGAGGTGTGGCGCCGATTGTCTCTAAAATATTGTCATAGATGCGGCCGCGAAATTCGTCACCACCGATCGACCTCGTGTCTACCATTCTATTCCACCGCTATCCCGTTTCAAGGCCTACGCCGAATTTCTGTTAAATAGAAAAATCTAAGTTCTGGCGGCCCTCACTTTCCACACCCGCGCAATTCGCTTGGGTACACAGGTCGTCAATTGAAATGCCATCCAGTTTTTCCATCATGTTTAATTGAAGATCCTCCCACATCGGCGTGATGACTTTGGCAGTCAATTCAGAGCCAGGATTGCCACTATCCAAGCCCGTGTCGGTTTCAAGATCCTGGACCACGCGGACGATGTCCCCAACGCTGATGCGCCGCCTTTCGCGGGCAAGGTTATATCCGCCCCTGGGGCCACGCACACCCGTGAGAACATGCGCGCGGACGAGCTTTTGCAGCGCTTGCTCCAGATAGCGGCGGGGGATATTTTGGCGCCGTGTGATCTCCTGACTTTGCACGGGTTGGCCGCTTGAATGATAAGCGATGTCCACAACCGCTTCGATGGCAAAGATCATTTTTTTTGAAAGTCGCAACATATCCGAAGCCTTAGGCCTCTATGCCGGTAGAGCCGAACCCGCCGGCCCCCCGGTCCGTCTTGCCGAGTTCTTCCTGCTCGTTCCAGGTAAATCCGGTGACGGGCGCGACAACCATTTGGGCAATCCGCATGCCGCGTTCCACGTTGAAGGTTTCTTCGCCGTGATTGATCAGGATGGCGCCAATCTCACCCCGGTAGTCCGCATCAATGGTCCCTGGGCTGTTAACCAACGTTATCCCATTTCTCGCTGCGAGACCGGAACGGGGTCGGATTTGCGCCTCATAGCCTGGCGGCAGCGCAATGGCGACCCCGGTCGGGATGATCTGCCGCTCACCAGGTGCAAGGGTGATCGTGTCGTCGATGGCCGCTATCAGATCGACGCCGGCGGCCAGTTCCGTTGCGGGCTCGGGCAGCGGTAATCCCTCGCCATGGGGCAGTCGTTGGACATCAATTGCGATTTTGGTCATGGAATAGGGTCTGCTCTGTTGATTATTTAAAATGGTCCGCGATCCGGCCAGCCAGTTGTTCGCCAACTTGTTCCTTGGTCATCGTGGGCCAGTTCTCCACTGTCTTTCCGTCAACCATATGGACCGTATTAGTCATGCTGCCGAAGGTATCGATACCAGGGGAGACATCGTTGGCAATGATCCAGTCGCAGCCTTTCCGCGCTCGTTTTGCCTGAGCTTTTTCAACCACGGCCCCGGTCTCGGCGGCGAAGCCGACGACCAAGGCGGGGCGGCTGTCACCCGCTTGGCTGAGACTTGCTAGAATGTCGGGATTCTCGACTAGATCAAAAAGGGGCGGCTTACCGTTCTTTTTGATTTTTTCGCTTGCCGGATCTGCTGCCCGCCAGTCAGCGACCGCCGCCGCGCAGACTAAGATGTCTGCGGGTAACGCGTCTGTGCAAGCCTCCATCATATCTCGTGCGGACGCGACTTTACTGACAGTCACACCAAGTGGGTCGGCGAGCACAGTGGGCCCTGAAATAAGAATTGTCTCCGCGCCTTCCGCGGCTAGAGCTGCGGCTATGGCGTGACCTTGGCGGCCTGAGGAACGGTTGGTAATATAACGCACAGGATCGAGGGGCTCATGTGTTGGACCACTTGTGACGATGGCCTTTTTCCCCGCGAGGCGACCCGGAGAAGTGCCCTCGCCGTTAATGGGCGCCAATTTTAAACGGTCCAGCACCGCCGCTAAGATGTCCCCCGGCTCCGTCATCCGTCCCATTCCATATTCCCCGCATGCCATGTCTCCCTCTTCGGGCCCGATGATAGAGATACAGCGGTCACGGAGGGCTTGGATGTTCTCTTGAGTGGCCGGATGATCCCACATCCGGACATTCATGGCTGGTGCAGCCATCACAGGTTTGTCAGTGGCTAGAAGTGCTGTCGTGGCAAGGTCATCTGCCAATCCAGCCCGCATCTTGGCGAGAATATCGGCGGTTGCGGGGGCTACCAGCAATAAGTCGGCGTCACGAGATAATTCAATATGACCCATTGTTCTCTCATCTGTGAGGGAGAACAGGTCCTCATAAACCGTGTCTCCGCTCAGTGCGGCGAGAGAGAGGGGAGTGACAAACTGAGCGCCTCCACGGGTGAGCACGCACCGCACTGCAATACCGTGTGCGGTCAACAGCCGGATCAGTTCCAACGACTTATAGGCGGCAATGCCGCCGGAGATAATCAACAACACCCGTGTGGTGGTAGGACGCAGGTCGGTCATTCCTCACCTAATGTGTTCTGCGAGGATATTTCCAACGCAATATCCAGCAATCCTTGGGAAACAATTATAATTTACGATTTTGTAGTGTAAATCTTTATCTGATGGTGGGACGAATTGCAAGGCCGGACCCTCTTTTCCGCAGCTCAGACAAATCTGTGGCTCAGACAAAGAAGAGCAGGACCAGCAAGATGGTGATGAGGATCAAATAAAACCGGGGAGACATGACTGGTTTCGAGTCAGACGTGCCATATCCCATGCTGTGAATGGTATCCGGATGTAGTTTAAGGCCATCCCGGGCCAGAACAGCTGCGTTTTTCTCCAGGTCCTGCACCATTCTCGGAATTTTTCGGAGGCTCTCAGTCACGTCTTCGACAGTTTCCATGATCAGCGTCTCTGGTCCCATATTTTTCCCCACCCAATCCTCGATCAGGGGTTGTGCCAGAAACCAGAAGTTGGCGTCCGGGGAAATCTTACGGCCGACACCCTCGGCTACCAGCATGGTTTTTTGCAACAGCAGCAATTGGGGCTGAGTTTCCATCTCGAACGTTTCGGTTATTTGGAACAGGTGCGCAAGCAGTCGGGCAATGGATATTTCGTTTTGGGGTTTATCGAGGATGGGCTCTGCGATGGACCGGCAGGCTTGGGTGAAGGCTTGCACGGATTTATGCGCCGGCACATAGCTAGCCTCAAAATGGACCTCCGCCACGCGCCGGTAATCCCGATTGAGAAAACTCAACAGCATTTCTCCCAAATAGCGACGTGTTCGCCCGTCGAGCCGCCCCATGATGCCGAAATCAACGGCAATGATTTCGCCATCCTCTCCAACAAATAGATTTCCCGGGTGTTGGTCAGCGTGAAAAAAGCCATCCCGAAAAACCTGCTTGAACAGCGCCGTTGCTGCTTTGGCCAGAACGACATCCGGCTCTAGCCCCCTCTCAATCAGAGTCTCCCGCTCATCAATGGGGATGCCATGGATGCGCTCTGAGGTCATGACTCGGCGCGAGGTTCGGCGCAAATCCACGCTGGGGACCCTGAAATCTGAATCTCCTTCAAAATTTCTTTCAATCTCTTCGGCGGCGGCGGCTTCGAGCCGAAGGTCCATTTCCAACTTCGTTGTCTCGCGGAAGGTCTCGATCACCTCCACTGGTTTCAGGCGGCGAAACTCCGGTCGGCTGCGCTGCATCAGATCGGCGAGCCACTGAAATAATGCAAAGTCGGTCTCGAACGCGGCCTCCACGCCGGGCCGTAAGACTTTCACGGCGACTTCCGCGCCTTCGCGGGTGACTGCCAAATGAACTTGCGCGATTGACGCGGCCGCCAAGGGCTCCGGATCAAATGTGTCGAACAGATCATCGAGCGTGTATCCCAGCTCGGTTTCAATGGTCCTCTTGGCGTCCGAAAACGAAAACGCTGGAACATGATCCTGAAGCTCCGACAGATCAGCCGCGACTTCCTCGCCAAGAAGATCTTGCCGGGTGGAGAGCGCCTGACCCAGTTTGACAAAGCTTGGGCCCAATTCCTGGAGCGCGCCGGCCAGTCGCTGGCCCGGTCGACCGTTGCCGCCTTTCCGGCTCAGTAAGCGGACGGTCGCGATCATCCCTCTCGCGATGCCGGATTCTTCCAAGGGAAACAGTGCGTCATGTCGGGCCAGGGTGCGGGCAATCTGGAGCAAGCGATAGATATTCTTAGCTGAGGTGAACATGGCGAATACTTACAGCCGCCAGGCCGAATGAATGGCTGCAATGCCGCCGCTAACATTCTGGTGACGCACCTGCTCCAAGCCTGCGTCCGTGATCCTTGAGGCAAAAGCCGCTTGGTTCGGGAACCGCCGGATGCTCTCCGCAAGGTATTGATAGGAGTCCCGGTCTCCCGCCACCATCTGCCCCAAAATAGGCAGCACCTGGAATGAATAGAGATCATATATTTCAGACAAAAGGGGCAGCGCGACCGTGCTGAACTCGAGACACAAAAAATGTCCGCCTGGTTTCAAGACCCGTTTGGCCTCCTGAAGGGCTGTCGGGAGATGCGTGACATTTCGCATACAAAAGGCCGTGACATAGACGTCCATGGTTTCATCCGACACGGGCAGTTGTTCCGCGTTGCCGCAGGTCCAGAATGGCTCGCTGAGTAGCCCCCGGTCCACGGCCCGATCCCTGCCGACCGCCAGCATTTCGGCATTGATGTCGCAGACCGTGACATCACATCCGGCCTTGGCCAGGACACCGAAGGCGATGTCGCCCGTGCCGCCCCCCACATCCAGCACCGCCAGGCCGTTGCGCGGTCGGATAGCACGGATGAGGTCTGCTTTCCATAATCGGTGAATGCCACCGCTCATGAGATCATTCATAAGGTCGTATTTAGGGGCAACGGAATTAAACACATTCCGCACCAACGACGTTTTCTCGTCTGCAGTCACGCTCCGGTTACCGAAATATGTCCGGTCTCCAGGGTTTGTACGGGGGGCCTTGTCGGTCACCTGAAAATTTCCCTAGGGTTAAAAATTCGCCGTGACCATAGCGTAATCGATCCTAAACCGCTACTTTGTTCCCATGCCTGAACTTCCTGAAGTCGAGACCGTCTGCCGCGGGCTCGCGCCCGTACTCGAAGGTGCAGTTCTCCGCAATGTCATCGTGCGGCAGCCTAAGCTCCGGTTTCCGGTGCCGCCCAGATTCAGCGATGCGCTGGCCGGGCAAAAAATTCTGACGGTCCGTCGGCGGGCCAAGTATATTCTTCTCGAAATGGAGAAAGACAATGTTGTGATCGGGCATTTGGGCATGTCCGGCAGAATGACCATTTATCAGACCCCGCGCGAGGCGTCCGCGCCAGGCCGTCATGACCATATTGATTTTGAGACCGCTGCCGGTCCCATCGTTCGGTTTGCGGACCCGCGAAAATTCGGCCTAATGTTGCTAACCGATCAGGGGTCCCTGGAAGATCACAAACTGATCCGCCACCTGGGGCCGGACCCCCTTGGCAATGATTTTAATGAGACGGTCTTGGCTGTAGCGTTGAAAGGTCGAAAAACGACGATCAAGGCAGCGCTTCTCGATCAAAAAACACTAGCCGGCCTTGGTAACATATACGTGTGTGAGGCATTGTTTCGTGCAGGTCTATCTCCACGCCGGAAAGCTGCCACTGTGCAGGGTGTTAGGGCGGCGCGGCTGACACAGGCGATCCGTGCTGTTTTATTAGAAGCGATTGCGGCTGGTGGTTCTACTCTTCGTGATCATAAACAGCCGGACGGAGAATTGGGCTACTTCCAACATAGTTTTAAAGTTTACGGTCGGGAAAGAGAGCCCTGTCCTGGCTGCGATTGTGATGTTGCCAAAACCGGGGGTATCGGGCGTCTGGTTCAGTCTGGCCGGAGCACTTATTTCTGCGCCCGCAAGCAAAGGTAACGTCCAGTTTGCTGGGAAAAACTAAAAAACACCGTCCGCCATAGGGTTGACGCTTGACCAGACGGTCTGTATAACCCGGCGTCCAAAAGTTATATACCCTTACGGATCCGCAAATATGGCTAACCATGCATCGGCGAAAAAACGTATCCGCCAAACAGAACGTCGTAGCACAATTAATCGCAACAGGCTGAGCCGTGTGCGGACATTTATCAAAAAGGTTGAGCTGGCGATTGACGCTGGTGATGCGGACGTCGCGAGGGAGGCTCTTGAGGAGGCACAGCCAGTCATCATGCGCAGCGCCCAACTGGGTGTTTTGCACCGGAATACGGCGTCCCGAAAAGTTTCCAGGCTGGCGGCTAGGGTAAAAGCACTCTGAGGTAAAGGGTGGGGTAACGTAATAAAGCCGCAGCGTGTCGTTGCGGTTTTTTTATGCCAAGCCATTGTCCAAGGATTCCAGAATCCAAATTCTGTCAAGGAATTTATTTGCGACGTTCTCTATTCGGTCTTCTTGAATCAAAGAAAGTCGACGGTTACAGTCGTGCAATCTTGAAGTTAGTGACTAGGCCTAAAGAAACCTCTCAGCTCACAAAAATATATAGTCGTCCATTATGTCCTTGGTGCAATCTTTTTTATACTTTTTCGGTAACATGAATTCTTTCACAGAGTTTTGATTGTATAGTTTTAAAAAACCAACAAATGTGGGGTGCGGTTTAAGTAATTAGTTGCGGAAATAAAATAAAAATCGGGTCTTAGGCTATACAACATTTGGTAATCTGGCCTCCGGACCAAATCGTGTCAGGCAGGGGGGGGCAAATCGGATTTTAGTTTGTCTCCGAAAGGAAAAGTGACGTCCCTTAAGGCGCTTGTGGCGTGTCGCGGGCAGGTGACGTTTTGGCGAAACTGATTGGGATCGACGGGGGGCCGTCAAGGAGATGAGCAGCAGGATGGATGATCGCCAGCTTCAAACACACAAGCTTGAAACGCAATGGTGCCGTGTGTGCAGCCGCTTGAAAGCAGAAATCGGGGATTCAGCATATGAGAATTGGGTCAAACCGCTAAAGGTCTCTCAGTTAGAGGGCAGTGAAGTCAACTTGGCCGTGCCAAGTAGATTTATGCGGGATTGGATTTTAGCCAATTATCTCGATCGGTTAAGAGAGTTGTGGCACGGCGAAAATGCGGTGGTGCAATCAGTTGCTCTCTCAATTCAGCCAACCACTCAACCTATCAAGATGGTTAAAGATCAGGAGCACGGGTTGAAGGAACGCGTTTTGGCCACTCCTGCTGCCAAAACAGCTCCTGTTGCCAAACCAAGTGTTTGGCAGTCAAACGGTAACATTGCTGCACCCCTTGACCAAAAATTCACGTTTGATCAATTCGTCGTCGGCAAGCCAAATGAGTTTGCGTACGCCGCTGCTCGACGGGTCGCGGAGGCATCCTCCGTGTCCTTCAATCCACTCTTTTTGTACGGCGGTGTGGGGCTCGGAAAAACCCACCTAATGAATGCAATCGCTTGGGAAATTTTAGAGCGTGATCCGTCTCGGACGGTCATGTATTTATCCGCGGAAAAGTTTATGTATCGGTTTGTTCGGGCGCTTCGGGAACAGAACACGGTTGATTTTAAGGAACAATTCCGATCGGTTGATGTGTTGATGATAGATGATGTGCAGTTTATCGGCGGTCGGGACGCTACGCAGGAAGAATTTTTTCACTCTTTCAACGCGTTAGTCGACCAGGGCCGGCAGATTATCCTTTCGGCTGATAAATCCCCGTCTGATCTTGAGGGCGTCGAGGAGCGCCTCAAGTCTCGGCTTAATTGCGGACTGGTTGCTGATATTCACGCGACGACTTACGAATTACGTCTGGCGATTTTGGAGACTAAGGCCGAAAAAATGGCCATGGACGCACCTAACAAGGTGCTGGAATTTTTGGCCCATAAAATAACTGCGAATGTGCGGGAACTCGAGGGTGCCCTCAATCGGGTGGCTGCCCATACTCAACTTGTGGGCCGGGAGCTCACGTTGGAGACCTGTCACGAGGTTTTGCATGACCTACTTCGGGCCAATGATCGCCGCGTGACCATCGAGGAAATTCAAAAACGTGTGGCGGAGCATTTTAACATTCGGATCGCCGATATGCACTCTGCCCGCAGGGCCCGTTCGGTGGCGCGACCGCGTCAGGTCGCGATGTATCTGGCGAAACAGCTTACATCGAGGTCCTTGCCAGAAATCGGACGTAAATTTGGGGGCCGTGACCACACAACGGTGATGCACGCGGTGAAAAAGGTCGATGAGCTCCGAGATATTGATTCGTCGTTTGCAGAGGATGTAGAGCTCTTGCGACGTATGCTGGAAGGTTAAACTGTCCCGGCTCCTTCCTAACATACTGAATCTAAAGCCGAAAATAGGCCTGTAAAATACTTACATTTAGGCCGAAATTTCTTCAGATATACGGCCCTTCTGATATAATCAAAGTTGTTTTTTAATGGACTGGGGTCGGGTGCACTTTTGCCGTCTGATCGGGTTCTTTTGAGCAGCATAACAATGTGTGCCGTCTGGCCAATGCTGATCGGCACCTATGGATTGAAACCGAGACGAAAGAGCGAAAAACGCCATGAAGTTAACCATAGAGCGTGGACTTCTCCTAAAGGTCCTGACCCATATTCAAAGTGTTGTCGAGCGACGCAACACCATCCCTATTTTGTCGAATGTTAAGTTTGACGCGCCCGATGGCAATCTCAGTCTCAATGCAACCGATATGGATCTGGATATCGTCGAAACCGTCCCAGCGGATGTCGCGGCTCAGGGGTCAACGACGGCGCCGGCCCACACCCTGTTTGATATTGTACGGAAATTACCAGATGGCGCTCAGGTTGAGCTCGACTGCACAGGGGGAGATAATTCTCTCGTTCTCAGTGCGGGTCGGTCGCGGTTCACGCTCACCTGTTTGCCGACGGAAGATTTTCCTGTTTTGTCCGGTGGTGACTTGCCGCATAAGTTTTCTTTGAGCGCAGGTGGCCTCCGGAATCTCATTGACCGGACGCGCTTCGCCATTTCGACGGAAGAAACCCGCTATTACCTCAATGGCATCTACTTGCACGAGGCCGATAATGAGGGGACCACCGTGCTGCGCACCGTAGCCACTGATGGGCACCGGCTTGCCAGTATCGAGGTGCCGCTGCCCGAGGGGGCTGCCGGCATGCCAGGTGTGATCGTCCCTCGAAAAACAGTAACAGAGCTGCGCAAATTGATTGATGAGACCGTGGATGACGTTCTTGTAGCTATGTCTGATACAAAAATCCGTTTCTCTTTTGACGGAGCAGTGCTGACCTCTAAGCTTATTGACGGTACCTTTCCCGACTATGACCGGGTCATTCCTGCGGGCAACGATAAGGTCTTGGAGGTGAATACGAATTCATTTTCTGATGCTGTGGACCGAGTGTCGGCCATTTCCACTGAAAAATCACGGGCCATTAAATTGGTGCTGTCCTCGGGCAATCTGACGCTATCAGCCAACAGTGCAGAGAATGACTCTGCGGTCGAAGAATTGCCCGTCGATTACACGTCCGAAGAGATGGAAATTGGATTCAACTCCCGCTATCTGCTAGATATTGCACAACAAATCGATGGCGATACTGCAAAATTCACGCTAGCTGATTCCGCATCTCCGACGTTGGTCCAAGACTCCAGCGATCGAAGTGCGCTTTATGTGCTTATGCCGATGCGGGTGTGACGGTTGCAGGGTGCGGAGGTCTGTCTGGTTTAATGTCGAATGGTGATCGACAACGGGCTTTAAGGCCCCGGGGCTTTTAAGGAGTGGAGTCTGACGATCGCTCACAATATGGTAATGTTTGAAGCTCCGGATGCAAATATTCAGACCGGACTAATGGCGTTGACACGTCTAAATCTGACTAATTTTAGGTGCTATGATTTTGCCCGCCTTGAAGTGGATTCCCGACCGATTGTGCTTACCGGGCCAAACGGGGCTGGTAAGACCAATGTGCTTGAAGCGGTCTCTTTTTTGGCTCCGGGCCGGGGATTGAGAGCCGCCCGGCTGGGGGAGGTTGGCCGGCGGTATGGGGCGCAGCATTCGGCATCTGAGACTTGTGGCCCGCGCGCTTGGGCGGTCGCTGCCCAACTTGCCTGGGATGACGCGACAGTGGATATTGGTACCGGGTTAGAGCCGACGACGGACGAAACCCGGCGGGAGCGACGGATTATAAAAATCGATGGAGAGACGGGAAAAAGCCAGAAGGATCTCGGATTGCTGACAAGCGCACTTTGGCTGACTCCGCAGATGGATCGGTTGTTCCTCGAGGGCGCTTCGGGCCGCCGCCGATTTGTCGATCGCTTAATTCTAGGTCTGCATCCTGATCATGGTGGGCCGGTTTCGGCCTATGATCATAGCATGCGGAGCCGAAACAAGCTCCTTAAGGAGGGCTGTCGGGATGGAGATTGGCTCGACTCAGTCGAGGACTCTATGGCCCGTTATGGCATTGCCGTTGCGGCACGTCGTCTCGAGACCGTCGATAGTCTGCAAGAGTTGGCGGCGGGAGATGATGGACCGTTTCCAGGCGCGGAACTAGAAATGCAGGGACGATTAGAGTCGTGGCTCGACGATATGTCCGCTCTGGACGCAGAGGATCGATTTCGTGAGGCTTTGTCAGCGCAACGGAAAAGTGACAGGGGGTTGGGCGCAACGTCAATCGGGCCCCATCGCAGTGACCTGCTTGTGCATCACCGGAAAAACGGGGAAAAGGCGTCACAGTGTTCTACTGGGGAGCAAAAGGCATTGCTGATCCGAATAATTTTGGCGGCCGCACAGTTGCAGACGCGGGAGCGGGGACGTCCGCCTCTTCTTCTGCTAGATGAAATCGCTGCCCACCTGGACGCCAAACGCCGGGCTGCTCTATTCGATATTATTTGTAGTTTAAGAATACAGGCTTGGATGACCGGAACCGATAACAGTATGTTTCAGGCGCTGGGAGAAAGGGCGCAATTTTTTGATATTTCGGCCGCACGGATTGAAAAAATTTCCGTTACCCATAAAGCCTTTTACAATTCGATATGAAGTTCATGGTCCCATAATCAGGTATGAAAATATGATCGACGAGACCGACAGCGAAGAAATCAAAAATCTGGCTGCGAGCGATGCCGGCGGCTCAGCGGACGGCGAAAATTACGACGCTCAGTCCATCAAGGTGCTGCGCGGCCTGGACGCAGTTCGTAAACGACCAGGAATGTATATTGGCGATACGGATGATGGGTCTGGCCTTCATCACATGATTTATGAGGTTGTAGATAACGCCATTGACGAGGCCCTAGCCGGCTATTGCGATCGGGTTGACGTTACACTAAATGGCAATGGCTCGGTTAGCGTGAGAGACAATGGCCGGGGTATTCCCGTAGACATCCATGAGGAGGAGGGCGTGCCGGCAGCAGAGGTTATCATGACCCATCTTCATGCTGGTGGAAAGTTCGATCAAAACTCCTACAAGGTTTCCGGCGGTCTTCACGGCGTTGGGGTGTCCGTGGTAAATGCTCTGTCAGATACTTTGGAGCTAAGGATATGGCGGGACGGCTCCGAACATGTGATGAAGTTTAGGGACGGTGAGGTCGAGCAATCGTTGGAAGTTGTGGGTGACGCCTGTGGCAAAACTGGCTCCCAAGTTACTTTTCTGGCGTCCAAGGGCATCTTTTCTAATACGGATTACGATTTCGCGACTTTAGAGCACCGGTTGCGGGAACTTGCTTTCCTAAATTCCGGTGTCCGGCTCGTCATCACCGATGCCCGCCATGTTGAGACCCATGTGGTGGAACTCCATTACGACGGCGGTCTCGAGGCCTTCGTCTCTTATCTCGATCGGTCCAAAACGGCACTTAATCCAACGATTTCAGTCAGCGGCGAAAAAGATGGTGTTGTTGTTGAAGCTGCGTTGCAATGGAATGATAGCTATCACGAATCTACTCTGTGTTTCACTAACAATATCCCGCAACGAGATGGCGGCACACATCTAGCTGGCTTCCGGGCCGCTGTCACCCGGACCATTAACGCTTATGGTGCAGGCGATAGTGCGAAAAAGGCAAAGGTCACCATCTCCGGTGATGACGCGCGAGAAGGTATTACATGTGTCCTATCTGTGAAGGTGCCGGATCCTAAATTTTCCTCCCAAACCAAGGAAAAGCTTGTGTCTTCTGAAGTTCGGACTGTGGTTGAGAGTGTTTTAGGCGATAAGCTAAACCAATGGTTTGAAGAACACCCGGCGGATGCCAAACGCATTATCGGAAAGATTATAGAGGCTGCTGCCGCGCGTGAGGCCGCCCGCAAGGCCCGGGAACTGACCCGTCGTAAGGGGGCGCTGGACGTGTCCGCTTTGCCCGGTAAGCTGGCTGATTGTCAGGAAAAAGATCCCGCGTTCAGTGAATTATTTATTGTCGAGGGTGACTCCGCGGGCGGGTCGGCTAAGCAGGGTCGGAATAGAGTTAGTCAAGCTATTCTCCCGCTTCGGGGTAAAATTCTCAATGTCGAGCGGGCCCGGTTTGACAAAATGCTGAGTTCGGCGGAAATCGGCACGTTGATTACGGCGCTTGGGACCGGCATCGGGCCCGAGGATTTCGATATCGATAAAATCCGTTACCACAAAATCATCATCATGACGGACGCTGACGTAGATGGTAGTCATATACGGACACTTTTGCTTACGTTCTTTTATCGCCAAATGCCTCAGCTCATTGAGCGCGGTTATCTCTATATCGCTCAACCACCCCTCTACCGAGCTAAGCAAGGCAAATCCGAGGTATATCTGAAAGATGACAAAGCACTCGAGGATTACCTGATTGATGCAGGGATCAGCGATTGTGTTTTTACTCTGGCGGACAAAAGCGAGATCGCGGGACAAGATTTGAGAGGCCTCGTGGAACAGGCGCGTCTCATCAAAATGCAGTTACAAGGTCTAGCCACGCGGGTGCCGCTTACGATAGTTGAACAAGCGGCAATTCTGGGGGCCTTGAATGCCGATATTCTGTCGGATGAGGAACAGGCGGCGGCGGCGGCGGCGTATATTGCCAAACGGCTGGACGCCCTTGAGTCCGAGACCGATCGAGGCTGGCAAGGCGAGGTGTTGGCCGACAGTGGACTGTCCTTCATGCGGGTGTTGCGCGGTGTGCCGGAGGGTCCTCATCGCATCGATGCCGCCGTTATGCATAGTGCAGAGGCACACGCTATTGATAAACACGCTGGTGAGCTGCAACGCACATATTCGAGGCACGGTGTCCTCAGTTCGAAAGATATGGAGTTTATTATCACCGGTCCAGTTTCCCTCATGGATGCTGTAACTGAGCTGGGTCGGAAAGGGGTTGGCATGCAACGCTACAAGGGCTTGGGCGAAATGAACCCGGATCAGCTGTGGGAAACTACCCTNGATCCCGATGTTCGGACCCTTCTGCAGGTTAAGGCCAGCCATGCCGATAACGCGGAAGATGTTTTTTCCACTCTTATGGGGGATGTGGTGGAACTTCGTCGCGACTTCATTCAGACTAACGCCCTAAAGGTCGCGAACCTGGACGTTTAGGACCGGCGGGGCGGATATCCAATCCGGCCCTGTAGAGCGAGCACCGATCCTGGGGCCGGAAATATCTGAAAATCAAGCTGAGTTAACCGTTTCCTAACGGCCTCAAGCAGATAGTCGCGCATGGTAAAAAAAGTCCGATCTGCGAAAAAAAAAGCGGCCGGGAAGGGTGGTAAAAAGCCCACAGGCCGCAAGGCTACCGTGCGCCAGCGGACCTCTGGCGGCCTATCGGCCGCTCGGGCCACGCGATTTGCCCTGAAATGGGGCGCGGTCGGAACCATTTGGGGCGCTGTTATTGTGGGCGGTGTGGTCATCTTCTATGCCCATGACTTGCCGTCCATTGATGATGCTTTGGCCGCGACGCGCCGACCAACGGTTGTTTTGTTAGACTCGCGTGACCGCGAATTCGCCAGGAACGGCGATGTTTCAGGTGACGCCGTGGGCGTGGCAAACCTGCCGGCGTACGTCACGCAAGCAATCACGGCGACGGAGGATCGTCGGTATTACGATCATTTTGGGATCGATGTGATTGGCATTGGACGTGCCCTTCTGACAAACCTCCGGGCTGGCACCATCGTGCAGGGTGGCAGCACCATAACCCAACAAGCGGCGAAAAATCTTTTTTTAACGCCTGAGCGCACCGTTAAGCGAAAAATTCAGGAATTCCTTTTGGCGCTTTGGCTTGAAAAATCATTCACCAAAGATCAAATCTTGACGATCTATTTGAATCGGGTTTATTTCGGCTCCGGCAGCTATGGCATCGAAGCCGCGGCACGAAAATATTTCGACCGAGCAGCCCGCTCTCTCACGCTCCACCAATCGGCAGTCATTGCTGGCCTGTTGAGAGCGCCCTCTCGGCTCAGCCCCCTGCGAAATCCGCAAGGGGCGTTAAAACGGGCGCGGGTCGTATTGTCCAACATGGTGGCCGCTGGACATATTACCGAAAAGCGCGCCGCCCGCGCCCGCCAATCACCTCTCCGGCTCTCATCTCCTAAGGCGCGGGCGCGTCAGAGCCGCTACTTCGCTGACTGGATTATGGAGCAATTGCCTGGATTCATTGGCCCGGGTGCTGGTGATGTGGTGGTCCGAACAACGCTAGACGCCAAGATACAGAGCCGGGCAGAAACCCATCTCGAGGCCGCACTGAAGCGCCACGGCGCCTCCCTGAATATTTCCCAGGGGGCCGCATTGGTGCTCACGCCGCACGGCGCCGTGCGCGCGCTGGTGGGCGGCAAAGATTACGATAAAAGCCAATACAACCGTGCCGTCCAGGCCCGGCGGCAACCTGGTTCGGTCTTTAAACCATTCGTCTATTTGGCGGGCCTGGAGGCCGGCTTGAGGCCCGCGAGCCAATTCCAGGACAAACCGATAAAGATCGGTACATGGCTTCCGCGAAATTATCGCGATAAATACCTCGGCACAGTTTTACTCGCGGAAGGTCTCGCATTTTCTTCAAACAGCGTGGCCGTGCAGGTTGCACAAAGGGCGGGTGTTGCGGCTGTTTTGGCGACGGCCCGGCGCCTCGGCGTAAGCGCGCCGCTGCGAGCCGACTTGTCAACTGCTTTGGGCGCGAGCGAGGTTAGTCTCATGGACCTGACCACGGGTTACGCGCCGTTTGCCAATAATGGCCGTGGTGTCTTTGCGTATGGTATCCGGGACATTAGGGACAATAAGGGTAAAATTCTGTTCCGGCGCAGCGGATCCGGCGCGGGCCAGGTCATCCAGCCGAACCATGTGCGGATGATGAACGAAATGCTGTCCGGTGTTCTTGCATGGGGCACGGGTAAGGCCGCGAGGTTGGATCGTCCGGCCGCGGGCAAGACCGGCACAAGCCAGGCTTTCCGCGACGCCTGGTTTATTGGCTATACGCGGGATTATGTCGCCGGAGTCTGGCTCGGAAATGATGCGGGCCAGCCAATGAAACGGGTGACCGGCGGCGGCATGCCAGCACGTATTTGGGGATCTCTTATGACAGACATTCATAAAGGCTTGCCAGCAAAGGCTCTGCCGGGTGCCGATCAGCCAGGTCAGCCACACCAGTTTGTTCCGCCACCCGTGGTAGGCCCGCGCTCATTTTGGGACAAGCTTTTTAGGACACTCGGCAGCGGGTAGTTGTCTTTGGGCACACACCTTGCCCGGATCAGGCGCCTGCCTGATGGTCCCTCACTTACTGCGTTAGCCGTTCGATGGTGGCTGTGGTGCTGTGGCCCTCGGCAAGTTCGGCCAACACAATTCTGCCGCCGTAACCCTGCACGATTTTTGCTTCCGGGATTTGCTCGACTGTATAGTCTGCACCTTTGACGAACACTTCCGGCTTCAATGCCTCGATAATTTTGGCGGGAGTATCTTCTGCAAAGATGACAACGAGATCGACTGCTTCTAGTGACGCTAGCACCGCGGCTCGGGCCGTCTCGGTTTGCACAGGCCGGTCGTCCCCCTTGAGCCGTTTTGTTGAGCTATCGCTGTTCAGCCCCACGATCAGCTTGTCGCAGGCGGCTCTGGCCTGACTGATGGCCGCAAGATGACCGGGGTGCAAAAGGTCGAAACAGCCGTTTGTAAATCCGACCGTATGTCCCTGGTTCCGCCAAACACCTGCGGTGTCCCGGGCAGCGGTCAAGCTGAGAACTTTGGCCTCACCTGTGGCGCGTTCCTGTTGATGCAGGCTGTCGATCAAATCATCGGCATAGGCCACCGCTGTTCCGAGTTTTCCAACCACGATACCGGCCGCTACATTGGCTAGGGCCACGGCCTGTTCAATGCAAATTCCGGCGGCCACCGCCGTTGTGATGCACGCAACCACGGTGTCACCCGCGCCAGAGACATCAAACACCTCTTTGGCTTCCGCCGGGTAATGGGCATAATTTTCTGCATTCCGGACAAGGGTCATGCCGTCACCTGACCGGGTTGCCAGCACGGCATCAATACCTGACTGTCGGGCAAGGTGCGCGGCGGCCATAATGATTTCATCGGTCGTCTCGGTCGGTAGTCCAGTTGCATCAGTCAATTCTTTGCGGTTCGGCGTTACGAGCGTGGCCCCCATATAGGCATCATAGGTATTGCCTTGGGGATCGACGATCACCGGAATGGATCTGAGACGTGCCATCTGAATAAGCTCCCCGGCAATGCCTTCGGAAAGAGTACCCTTGCCATAATCTGCGAGCACCAAGGCTGAGCAGTTTTCCATCCCGAGCGCGGCGGCGTTCAATAGTGATTTTCGAGTTCCACCATCGAGGGGCGCCACGGTTTCATAATCTGCCCGCATCATCTGCTGTCCGGATGCAATGTAGCGTGTCTTGATCGTGGTATTACGGGATGTGTCGGTTATAAGCCGGGCGTCTAAGTCAGCAATTTCGCCAACCTGTGCAGTCACATCCCGGCCCGCCTGATCGCTCCCGACGATAGAAACGAACCGTGTCCGTCCACCTAGTCCAGCGATATTACGCGCGACATTACCGGCACCACCCAGCATGACATTTTCCGATATGATCCGAAATACCGGGATGGGCGCTTCCGGTGAGATACGCTCCACGTCGCCGTACACAAACCGATCCAGCATGACGTCGCCTACGCATAGGACATATCCGTCTTTGAGTTTTTCGACACAGGTGATGAGGCTGCCGATATCGTCCATTTAAGTCACATTCTTTCAAGCAAGCGGTAATTCTATGCGATTTCCTGACTGGAGTGATTCCAGCACGGCAAGGGTGGCCAAACTGGACTCTATCATTTCCTTTTCGTCGACTGGCGCCGGTCCGCCCTCCCGGACGGCGGCCGTAAATGCGGAGATTGCGGCGCTGAACCCTTTGTCCTGGCTGTTGTTTTGTTTCGTTGATTTCCCGCCCGCTGTGCTTGTTAGGGTTCTGAAATTATTGATCGCGACAACCGTGCCGTCGGCAAATATTTCGATCATTTCCTTTGGATAGGCCCCATCGCCGAGAGCAGTATAGGCAATGGTAGCGAGGCTGCCATCGGTAAATCGAAGTGTTGCGGTAACGTCATCACAGGCACCCGTCTTAGAAACGGGGGCGTCCGCCATCACGGATTTAATGTTGCACCCCGCAAAATACCGCGCGAGATCAATAAAATGGCACATCTCGCCGATGATCCGCCCGCCACCCTCGTCCATGTTATGGAGCCAGGACTCTGCTGGTACAGCCCCGGCGTTGATGCGGAAGGACATGAACCGTGGACCCACTTGAGGAGATAATCTTTTTTTGGCTGCGATGGATAAGGGGGCGAAGCGCCGGTTAAAGCCGACCTGAAAAAATCCCGTGGCACCCGCCCGGCTCGTCTGGATTGCCTCGATTTCTGACCTGTTTAGACCCAGGGGTTTTTCAACTAAGACTGATTTTCCGGCGTTCAGGGCGGCAACGGCCTGGGCTGCGTGTTGATCATGGCGACTGGCAATAATAACTGCGTTAATGGCTGGATTGGTAAGGATGCTGTCAGCGTCCGTGCTCGTGTGCTCGAACCCGAACTTGTCCCCACTGTGAGAAACTGACGCGCTACCTTTCGACACTAGAGTATGAAGAGTGATATCAGGCTGGCGGACTAGTGCCGGGAGCAAAATAGAGCGGGCAAACTGACCCGCGTCGATTAGGCCGATCACGCATGCGTCTGAGGCCGTGCTGGGGGCAGGGAAATTGACGGGATACTGTGCGGGCCTAACATCCGGATATGTGAGAAGAACGCCCATGTGAGGTTCCGTTTTCCCCATCACGAGGGCATACGCCTGGTCTGCGTTTTCTATGGCAAAGGAATGGGTGGTGAGGCCTGCTACATTGAGGCGATTGGGCAGGCCTGCTGACATCAGTCTAACGCTTTCCGTTAAGTTTTCAGTCTCAGTCCAGCGTATGAAACCCTCCGGGTATTTTATGCCCCTGTCTTCGTAGTCTTCGTCGTAGCGTCCAGGGCCATAAGACCGGGAGACAATGATGGACAGTTCTTTCTTCATAAATGCCGCATAAGGGAACGCCGTGCCACTCAGACCAACGAGGCAGACTTTGGCTCTGTCCCGGGCGATCTCGGCTGCCATCTCAAAAGGCTCCGAGGTTGCTGCCGCGGCCGCAATGAGGATACCGTCACAGCCGCGGCCAGATGTGAGGGCCATTGCTTGGCTTACTGCATCTGCATCCGCCAGATTAATGATTTTCTCAGAGCCCAAGTCCTGAGCCAGATCAAGCCGTCCCTGGTCATAGTCAAGGGCGGCCACTCTGACCCCTGACAGTGCCAGAAACTGCGCTGCTAATTGGCCCACAAGGCCCAGCCCAAGCACCGCGACAATCTCGCCAAGTTTGGCATCGAGATTACGGACTGCGTGAAGCGCGATGGCGGCTAAGGTGCCGTAGCAGGCGTCTTCATCCGACACGTCATGGGGGATGGGGGCGGTCAAATTCTTCGGGACGGCGTTGAGTTCGGCATGGTTGGCGACGCCGGCACCAGCAACCGCCACACGGTCTCCGGTGCGGTAGACTCCTTCCAAATCCGCGCCAACCTCCACGACGATGCCGGCAGCGCTATAGCCCAGCGGCAAGGGTTCATCCAGGCGAGACAAGACAGCATTCACGGTGGCCTTCAGGCCGTCGGTTCGTGCCTTGGTGAGGACTTTCTGTACGAGATCGGGCCTATCCTTAGCCTTGGCGGCGAGAGATTTCCGCGCGAATCGAACCACCATCCTCTCGGTTCCAGCTGAAATCAACGATGCGCGGGTCTGTACAAGGAGTTCGCCTGCCGCCGCCGTTGGTACGGGCACGTCACGCACGGACAACTTGCCCGTCTTTGCACTTTGCACAATCTGTTTCATGATTTCTCTTTTACTCTTATTTTAACGAATTATGCAAAGATGTTTGATCCTAGTCGTGGCCTGTGACAGCATTTGCCCCATTCAAAGATTAAAGTTATAGCATCTGGAGTCTTTAATATGGCACAAAAATACCACCTGATCAGTTTCAAAACCTGACCTTGGGTTCAGCGCGCCGTGATCGTTTTGCGTGCAAAAGGGATTGATTTCGAGATAACGCATATTACTGCTGATGATAAACCGGACTGGTTCCTGGAAATTTCACCCCATGGCAAGGTTCCGGTTTTATGGGTTGATGACGACATTTTATTTGAGTCCAATGCCATTGCCGAATTTCTGGACGAAACCGTGGCGCCTCGATTACATCCGGAAGACCCGGTTAGACGTGCACGCAACCGAGCTTGGACAGACTTCACGCCTGATTTTGCGAAAGCCATAAATGGTGTGAATTATGCTAAGTCTAAGGTTGACCAAGTGGTAGCCATGGATGGCGCGCGAAAAGCCCTGGCCCGGGTGGAAGAAGCCTTAACGCGGGAACGAAGTAATAAAGGCCCTTTCTTCAACGGAGAGACATTATCTGTTGTCGATGCGGCTTACGCCCCATTTCTAATGCGCTTTTCCCTAGTGGAGGAACTATGCAAGACAGGCCTCTTGACGGAGTTTCCGGAAGTGGATGCGTGGCGCCAGGCCTTGGCGGAGTGTGATATAATTGAGGGGTCGGTTGTGCCGGAATTTCGGGAGATATTCGGGGCAAACTTGCGTAAACGGCAAACCTATGCCTCAACTCTATTGGACGCGGCTTGATGTTCACGGACACTAGCGACGTGGGTCTATGATTTGGATAAGGGCAGCAACACCGATTAGAAAATGTATTAAAGAAGATGCAACAAGGATTGATTTATGGACGATACAGAAATAGCGCGGGTGCAGCGTTACCTTAGGGAAAAATTCGAAAACCAAGAAATTATTCTCAAGGATCGGCCGCAATCGGATGGATCCGTGGAGGTATACCTGTCTGATGAATTTATCGGCGTCTTGTATAAAGACGACGAGGACGGAGATGTCTCTTATGACTTCAACATGTCCATTCTCGAGTTTGATCTCCCAGAATAAACCCAGAAAATTTTGTTGCCTAACATGGCGCGAATGATGAAGTCGAATGTCTCGGCGTCTATCGAATACGACATCTGGAACCTTTAGTACAACCGCCGAAAGCCGTACACCTTGAACTCCAATCGATAACAGGCGTATCTAAAAAGAAGCATTAAATTTGTGCACTGAGTGTTTCCCTCAGATGGAGGGCCGTGATTGAATGCTGAAGCGAGATAATGACCAAGGAACAGACAACATGAGCGGACAAGAGATTAATATTCCCTATCTCAGCAGGCTGTTGCCAGGCTACATTGCCGAACCACTAAATGGTCGAAAACCAGGCGTGGTGGTCATCGGTGCGATCTTCGGTGTGGACGACGACATCAAAGCCATCACCGAGAGGCTCGCTGCCAATGGATATCCAGCCATCGCTCCGAACATGTTCTGGGAGGATGCAGAGGATACCGATGTCCTGCCGGTGTCGCCTGAGGGTAGCGAAAGGGGCCGGGCGCGGGCAGCCCGCGTTAACCGGGATGCCGGGGTGGCCTACATTGCAGCCGCAATAGAGACCTTGCGCGCGTCTCCTCGGTGTAACGGGAAGATAGCATTGCAAGGCTATTGTTTTGGTGGGCCCTTTATGGTCCAGGCGTCTGCACGTTTAGACATCAGCGCGGGCTTTTCTTATCATGGCTCTTATGTGGAAAAATTCGTGAGTGAGTTTGGTCAGATTACCTGTCCGGTGCAGTTTCACTATGGTGATAATGATGCGGTCGCGCCCATGGAAGGCGCCGTAAGCGTCGTTCAGGCGGCTTGCGCAGACCGGCACGATGCTGAGGTGTTTATCTATTCTGGTGGTGAACACAGTTATATGTTTCCGTCCAGGGCCGGCGTTTATCTCGAAGATGCTGCAGAACTCTCCTGGCAGCGGACATTTGAATTGTTGGCTAGTTTATAGCCCAGTGTTATGCCTCGCTCAGAGCATGCAATATTTTTTGAGAGCGTTGAACTTAACGGTTCACCGATTACGAGACCACAATCTTATATGGAACTGATATAGATATAATCGGCAAGTGGGGCACAGGCAAAGCTCTAGTCACGGTCTAGGAGGATAACATGACAACAGGTTTGGTCTGGGAAGAGCGATTGATGTGGCATGATACGGGAATGTATTTTGGGCCTGCAGATATTAGTCCTTGGATAGAGCCAATACAGCCGCCAGAAAATGCTGATGGTAAGCGGAGAATTAAAAACCTGCTTGATCATTCTGGGTTAACTAAAAAATTATCCGTCCTTTCCTGCTCACCGGCTTCAACTGAGGATGTGCTCAGAGTGCACACCACAAAATACTTGGACGAAGTTCAAGAATTGAGTGATAAAGGCGGCGGAAATTTGGGTCTCATCGGCTCTACGCAGGTTGGAAATAAAGGTATTGATATTGCTTTATTGGCAGCAGGAGGAGCTATATCGGCCACTAAAGCAGTTCTAGCTGGAAAAGTGGATAATGCCTACGCCCTTATCCGCCCTCCTGGGCACCACGCTAGGCCCAATGAAGCAATGGGCTTTTGTATTTTCGCGAATGCAGCATTAGCTGGGCTATATTCTCTTGATATGGGCGGATTGGATCGGATAGCCTTCGTGGATTGGGATGTTCATCATGGTAACGGCACACAGGAAATTTTTTGGGAAGATCCCCGGGCTCTAACAATATCCCTTCATCAGGACAACTGTTTTCCGCCGGCTAGCGGCTCGACGAACGAGATTGGCGCTGCCAAAGGCATTGGCACAAATCTAAATATTCCACTCCCGCCTGGGTGCGGAGAGTCTGCCTATCTAGCTGCTTTTGATAAAGTGGTGCTTCCCGCACTTACGGTGTTTAAACCACAATTGATTATCGTTCCATGTGGGTTCGATGCAGGTTTTCATGACCCTCTAGGAAGAATGATGTTGACCAGTCATTCCTTCCGACTACTTGCCGCACGCATCAAAGCTGCGTCTCAATCAATTTGTGATGGAAAGATTGTAATGACACATGAGGGCGGCTATTCGCCCCACTCGGTTCCGTTTCACTGTCTGGCTGTCCTGGAGGAATTATCTGGCGTCCAAACAGATGTGATAGATCCTTATCTACAGCCGTCACAAAATAAAACTGATGAATTGTTGCCTCACCAGGCAGATGCTATTTCGCGCGCAGAGGATGTATTGAAAGAGTATGTTCTCTAAGACTAACGAGCATAAGTTGTCTAATTTTTTGTCAAACTTGGTGTGGCAAGAAGCCACAATATTTCAATATTGCTAGTTAGAAGTTTCAGGTCTCTGGCTAACTTCTCGCATCCACCATTTTTACCCCTGGCCAGACTCTTCGGCCACAATGAGGTCCTTGGAATGTATGAGTGACATACTCGAGTACATGGCGGCCATTCCATTCGTCATCCCGATCTGCCTCTAGAAACCGGGCTTCAACATTGAAGTCTCCTGGCGGCAGATCTGTGACTTCCCAAAGCACACCGTGCTTCGGCCACCCTGATATTGATAATAGTTTGCGCCCCCTAATCATTCCCTTAGTCACCGAGATCCTGGGAAATCGCTCCGCCCGATACCATTTGGCAAGTTCGATTTCATCCTCGGGCGTGTCGCAGTTATAATTTCCTAGTTGCATCGCGGGTGGCGGACCCATGCCGTATGGGAGGGACCGCTGTTCTGGTGAATTGACCACTTGTTCTTCGATGAAGACAGCGTTGCGGTAATTGAGCCGCGCGGAGAGCTCAACTTTATAAGCATTTTCCATGGCATCAATTTGATTGCCGGGACCAAAATACACCTCAGGAGATGCTGCGGCCGTCAAGATCACATCGCGCCATCCTTTAGGCACGCTAGGGTCGTCTATCGTCTTTTTGTTTGGTGCCCCATCAATATAGGGCTGGTCGGGCTGCTCTATAATTTCATAATGGCCAATCCAGGCTACGCCGTCCGCTGCACATAGCGCTGGAAGATACTCTTTATGTAGCCAAGTCCAAATTTCGTCTTGGGTATCTTCCGCTAAATCAAACCACTCAGCTCGCAGCACTTCCCCCATCATTTCTTCTCCCTATTTGTTGTTCCTATTTTTTTAGCCCCAGCATCTAAATATCATTCACGTGCATATTCTAGATCGCCGGCCGTTACAGGGATTTTTGAAAATGCCTACCACAGATCTCGCAAGTCCAGTGTCTGGCCAATCTTCATCATGATTTTTGTTACATTCGGTGTCGGCGCTTTGTTAAATCGTTCAATGGCGTCAAGCGGATGATCCTCGCCCAGTGGAAAAGTTCCCCAGTGCATTCCAATTGCCGATTTGGACCCCATCATTTTGGCGAGATATGCTGCCTCCTCTGGGGTCGTATGACTGGCTTGCATTATCTCCCGTGGAAGGAAGGCGCCAACCGGGGTCAGGGTGATATCGACCGGTGCGATACGTTTGGCGAGTTCCTGCTCGAACACGGGGCCCATCGCCGTGTCACCGACAAACCAAATTACTTTTCCGTTGGATTCAATTGTAAACCCAGACCATAAGGTTTCGTTGACGTCAAAAAGCCATCGGTTGGCCCGGTGGATCGCCGGCGTCGACATAAATGTAATATCGTCCACAGAGTGCTTGTCGTACCAATCCATATCCCTAGCATTTTTGAGTCCCCAACGTTTAATCGTCTGAGCCAGACCGAGCGGCGCGAGCACTATGGCGTCTGGGCTATGTTTAGAAAGCGCCCGCAAGGAATTCTCGTCAAAGGAGTCATAATGATTATGAGAGATGATAATCACGTCGATTTTAGGCAGATCCTCTATACCTAACCCGGGTGGCGTAAACCGTTTCGGGCCAGCAAAGGAAAAAGGTGATGAGCGTTCGGAAAAATGAGGATCGCTCAGAATATTTACGCCATTCCAACCGATCAAAAAAGAAGCGTGGCCAATCCAGGTAATGCGAGACCAGGTGGGCGATCCATGGAATTGTTTGATCGCTTCTGAAGAGGGCAAGATATGATTGTCCGGCAGCTTGATGGGGCCGTTGTCTTCGGTAATCCGTCCCCAGAGAAAGGAAAAAAAACGCGCCGGGCGGCGAACGTTTTCTGGGCTACCAGGAGGATTCCTGAAACCATCCACTGTGTGGTGGTATTTCGTTGGATTAAAAAACGGCTGATCGGCGAAGCTGTTGCCTGTGCAGGCAGCTAGCAGTAGGAGCGGCCACGAGAGTGCCAAGATTTGTCGGGTGGGTAACATTTGTAAAAACCACTCTATTGCAAAAAATATTACACGTTGTACGGACATAGCTCTCAATAGCGATCATTTTGCTTAAAAACGGGGTTATGGCACTCAGCGCTCGACCGAGATGACCGCTGCACCCAAGAATACGGGCCTCAAATAATAAGAACAACGTGTTGTCTAAATAATTTTGGGGTAGTGCAGTAGGTCTGCTCTGCCGGATAATTGATTATGTATATCCTCCGCGCAATCTTTGAGAGGGTACTTGCTATAAAACCCCGTGGAAATTTCCAGGTAAATCTTGCAGACTGTAATGATGAAAAATCAGTGGTCAGATAAGAAAGCTGCCGCGGCAGTACGGTCTGGCCGTCGTGCTGGTGTGCCAAAGCCGTTGGCCGACTGCATTTATGCCTCGCGGCTGCTGGGCGCCGACCGGAAATTGGTGTTGCACGGCGGCGGTAATACGTCTGTTAAAACTCATGTTTTCGATTTATCCGGGATGTCGGTCGAGGGTCTCCACGTTAAGGCAAGTGGTCATGATCTGGCCGATATCGAGGCAAACGGATTTACCACACTGGACCTCGCGCAATTGCGCCGTCTTGAACAGCTGAATGCCCTGAGTGACATCGACATGCTGGCTGCCCTCACGCGAGCGAAATTGCATCCATCAGAATCAGCACCGTCCGTGGAGACCTTGCTGCACGCTTTTCTACCCGCCCCTTATATTTTCCATAGCCATGCTAACGCGGTGCTGGCGCTCACGAATCAATCGAACGGTAAATCTATCGTGGAAAAGATTTGCGGCGATGAGGTGATCGTCCTGCCCTATGCTATGTCTGGGTTTGCCTTGGCGAAGAGAGCGGCGGCAGCTGTGCGAAGATCGCCTGGGGCGAAGGCCATTGTCGTTATGAAGCATGGCGTCTTTACGTTTGGCAAGACAGCGAAAGACGCTTACGGACATATGATAGAACTGGTAAACGGCGCGGAACGTCACCTTCGTGGCGGGAGGAGGAATATCTTTCCGGCGGCTCGCACTGTACTCGCTGTGCGGCATACCGATTTTGCCCCCGTGCTGCGGGGAGCATTACTCAGGCATATGCCAGGTGGGGCCATTTTGGATTTCAGGTCGAATAAGGCTGTTCGTTTATTTGTGAATGGCAGGGATCTCTCCCGCTACGGCCAGGCTGGACCGGTCACGCCGGACCATGTGATATGGACCAAGGCAAAACCGTTAATTCTTGATATTGACGCCGATGTTGGACAGGCCGTGGATGGTTACGCCGCCGCATACGCGCGGCATTTTAAAAAATTTAATGGGCGCCGCGGCCCGAAAATGACGATGCGAGACCCGGCACCTCGTGTGGCGCTCGTTCCGGGGAGCGGCCTGTATGGCATTGGGGAGACGGCGCCGTCTGCCGCGATTGCCGCGGATCTCGCAGAAACGGCGATTGATGTGATTACCTTGGCCGAGAAAATCGGTCGGTTCGTGCCTGCGTCGGCGGCGGATATATTCGACGTCGAATACTGGCCACCGGAAGTCGCAAAATTAACGGCAGCTCCTCGGCGCTCGCTGGAGGGACATGTGGTTCTTATTACCGGCGGTGGATCAGGAATTGGTGCTGAGACGGCGCGAACGTTTCGATTAGCCGGTGCTGAGGATGTTGTTACCGATCTAAACGATTCGGCCGCGAAGACGGTTGCTGCGGAATTTGGCGGATTTGCCTTGCAGACGGATGTTACCGATAGGCGTTCTGTTCGCCGTGCCTTTGAGGCGGCTATTAAGGTTTATGGTGGGATCGACATCGTCATATCTAACGCTGGTGCCGCTTGGCAGGGTGAGATCGGAACTGTCTCTGACCGTGTCTTAAGGGACAGTTTCGAGCTCAATTTTTTTGCCCATCAAACCGTCGCGCAAAATGCGGTCCGCGTCATGCGAGCGCAGAACAGTGCGGGCCGCCGAGGTGGCTGCCTGTTGTTCAATACCTCAAAACAGGCTGTGAATCCGGGCAAGAATTTCGGTCCATACGGATTGCCGAAGGCTGGGACCTTTTTTCTCGTCCGGCAATATGCCCTCGACCATGGCAAGGACGGTGTCCGCGCTAACGGGGTTAATGCGGACCGTATCCGGTCCGGCCTCCTGACGGATGGTATAATCGTGGAACGGTCATTTGCCCGAGGATTATCGCGGAAAGATTATATGACGGGAAACCTTCTCGGCCGGGAAGTAACGGCTGAAGATGTCGCAAAGGCTTTTTTGGATCTTGCTCTATCTCCGAGCACTACAGGGGCTGTGCTCACCGTAGATGGCGGAAATATCGAAGCTGCACTGCGCTAGATTTTAGTGAGTGTGGATTGGCAGACTGCGCCTGCCGGTTAGGGCAGGCACAGAGCACGCTTCTTTATGCTGCGGCCTTCGCATCCTTATAAATCTTTATTGCCTGGTCTGGTTTTTCGCCCCCGTGGACGACGGCGCCGACAGCTTGTATCATACCAGTTGGGCAGTCTGACTGGAAGATGTTGCGGCCCATGTCTACGCCTGCAGCACCCTGGTCAATGGCCCGATAGGCCATATCCAATGCTTCTATCTCCGGTAGTTTTTTGCCTCCTGCGATCACAATGGGCACTGGGCAGCCCGCTACCACTTTCTCAAACCCTGGTTCAAAGTAATAGCTTTTGACATAGTGCGCGCCGATCTCGGCACATATGCGCGTGGCGAGACCAAAGTAGCGTTGATCCCTGCTCATGTCCGCTCCGATGCCAGTAACGGCGAGGGTGGGGATACCATATTTGGCACCCATGTCGATTAACTTGATAACGTTGCCGATGGATTTGTGTTCGTATTCTGCACCAATATAAACCTGAGCCGCTAAAGCGGCCGCATCGAGCCGAATGGCGTCTTCGATGCCGACGGCCACCAATTCGTTGGAGAGTTCCGTCAAAATGCTTTGTCCTGCGCTAGCGCGGAGAACGATCGGTTTGGTAATCGTCGGTGGGATCGACGTGCGCAGCGCCCCTCGGGTGCACATCAACACATCCGCGTAGGGTATAAGTGGGGCAATGTTGATGTCGAGGCGCTCAATACCCGTGGTTGGGCCCTGAAAATACCCGTGATCAAAGGCCAGCATGACGGTTCTTCCTGTCTTGGGGTTGAAAATCCGAGAGAGACGGTTCTGCATGCCCCAATCAAGCGCGCCGGATCCTCTCAGGAAAAAAGGCTTGTTCTTGGCTGGGACGTCCTCATAGAACGTTTTGCCGTCTTTGATATCGTCTTTATCCGCCATCTGCGTAACTCCTGGCCGCACAATGAACCACTAATGGCGGCACCATAAATGATCGCGTCATCCAATTCGAGGTATTTCGTGGCGGGGCGCCATAGGGTCATCAGTAGCATGGGTATATTAGGAGGGCGCGTCCCGCTCCCGTTGGTCGAAAGTAATTCACATTATCCGCCACCGGAAATTACGTCGCAAGATTTCACCCTACGTTTACACAAGAATAATCGAAATTAATTTCTATAACAGAACTTTACGGATATTAGTTTTGAAAGTTCTGTGTAAATTAGAAAGGCTTACTTGAAATGTTTGGACAACTTCAGCCCTTGCTGCTGATAGTTGGATCCGATGCCCTGGCCGTATAGTTGGTCGGGCACAGCTGTCAGACGTTCATAGACTAGCCGGCCGACAACCTGGCCGTCCTCCAGGACAAACGGTACATCATGAGAGCGAACCTCGAGGACGGCCCGGCTGCCACCTCCGCCAGCATCATCATGGCCAAACCCTGGATCAAAGAAGCCTGCGTAATGTACACGGAACTCCCCAACATAGGTATCATAGGGTCGCATCTCGGCCGCGTAATCCGGCGGCACACTTACTTCTTCCTTGGAGGCTAGGATGTAAAAGTCATCCGTGTCCAGGATGAGGTTGGAATGACCTCTGTTGCGGATTGGGTCCCAGAAGTCGTGGATCTCGTAGTGGTCAATATTCTCCACATCAATAACGTCCGCATGGCGTTTGGCTTTGTAGCCGATGATGCCTGTCTCTGGGTCTCCCTTAAGATCCACAGTGAAAGCGACGCCGGTGCTGGTGATGTCCGCTTCTTTCTCCAGACCTTTGCCGGCCACTAGCGGCGTACGTTCATGGAGCCGACGCATGACCGTTTCAAAGGAGGGCGGGGAGCCCCGACGGAGGCGTAGCTGGCTGAGCCGGGTGCCGGTGCGCACTTTCACGCTGAACGTGAGCGGTGAAATTTCTGCGTATAATGGGCCCTTGTACCCGGCGGGTATGCGGTCAAACTCTCCAGTATAATCGGTAATCACACGGGTAAAGATGTCCAGCCGACCGGTTGAGCTTTTAGGGTTGGCCATCCCAGAGATGTCTTTTTTTAGACGCAGCCTCTCCTGCAACGGCACCAGATAAACACAGCCCTTTTCTAGAACAGCGCCCTCCGTAAGATCAATCTGATGCATCGTAAAGGTCTTTAGCCGGCCGCGCACGGTAGCGTGCGGGCCGGGAAGGAAACTGCCGCGCACGCGGTAGGCGACATTCCCAAGGCGGAGGTCTATACTGGCCGGCTGAATTTGCCCGTCTGGGATAGGCGTGTTTGATTGGATATCTCCCGCGTCTATTAGCAAACGTATAGTCTGAGATGGCAAGATGCCAGTGGTGAAATCCTGGGTGTTCGAAGCCGTCGCTTTGGCGCCTTTATCTCGGCCATCAATAAAAAGATTGGCGGTGTCAGCCATATAGGGGTTCCTTCGGCAAGGGCTTTCTGAAGCGCCGATGGGCCAGCTTAACAAAATACCAAGAAACTGGGCCTCCCACAACGGCACATCGCAATGAGATTGCCGAGACCCCCGGGTTATGGGTAGAAATTTTTACCCACCGGCTCATCTACATCATGAGAAACCCCTGAGTCATCGAACTCTTGGGTACAAAAATTTTTTTGAACAAATTAAAAGTAATCTCCTGGGGTTGCCAAATGAACAATATATCATGGTCTGGATCGGGTGGCCAAAAGCTAGCCCAAATGGTCTCCGAAAAAGGCTAGTGTGCGTTCGCGGCTCAGTCGGGTGGCGTCCTCGTGATAACTGGCTCGATGATCACAAATGAAACCATGTCCCGCATCCTCGTAGATATAAATGTCAACATTCGGTTTCGCATCCCGGGTCTTTTCTACGTTCTCCATCGGAATGCCCTGGTCATCGGCGCCGAAATGAAGCTGCACCGGACAGGTGGCGTTCCGGTCCAGAAAGTTGTGAATGAAACCGCCGTAGTACCCTGATGCGGCATCAAAACTCCCGGAACAAGCGCCCAGCCAGGCAACGGTGCCGCCAAAACAATAGCCGACGATGCCTGCCTTACCTGCGTCTTTGATAGCGTTCCGTGCTGCGATGGCGTCCTGGACATTATCACCCCAGTCGGTTTGTGCCCGAAGACCCATACCCTTTTGCCGGTCTTCTTCCTCATAGCCAAGGTCTACGTCCCGCTCAGCGCGGTCAAAAAGCGCCGGCGCAATAGCCACATATCCGTCTGCTGCGAAACCATTACAGACCTCCTGAATGTGGGCATTGACACCAAAAATTTCCTGAATTACGACGAGCCCGCCTTTAGGCCTGCCATCGGGGTTGGCCCGATAGGCTGATAGAGTATGTCCGTCGGCGGCCGTGAGGTGAACGGTTTGTCCCATGAATTTTGCTCCCGTTACTATGAATTGATGGGCATCAGAATGAGAGGCCCGGTGGACAGAGTCAATTAATACCCGCGACGAAAAATCTCTCGGGGTAGTATTACTCGGATTATGGCATCACTCGAGTGTCCTAAGAGCTGCGCGGGACGAGTGTAACCTTGATGCCCGGTGAGCGGTAAGATGCCAGACGGCCTGTAAGCCGGGTTCTGTTCCCCCTCAACTCGAGGGCGATGACCATTCATCTAGGGCGTCCGTCACCGGACGCCTCGTGCAACCTACCCGGACGACGGTTCGGAAACTCGCCTGTCTCAGTTTCCTGAGACGTGCCGTCCCTATTTGGTTTTGCTCCCGGTGGGGTTTACCTTGCCGCCGATGTTGCCGCCGGCGCGGTGCGCTCTTACCACACCCTTTCACCCTTACCAGCCGTCGCTAAAGCGGCGGCGGGCGGTTTTCTTTCTGTGGCACTATCCCTGGGGTCGCCCCCGCCGGGTGTTACCCGGCACCGTGTTTCCGTGGAGCCCGGACTTTCCTCTCTCCACAAGAAGAGCGGCCATCCGACCGTCTGGCGGACTGGAGTATAGGCTAATCAAGAACGATGCGGAATTGAAAATGACACTAAATAACCTGAAAACGTATTAAATTGCCTCACCTTCGGCATCCCGTCCATCAGCCCGACCGTCTCCTGTGGGGGGGTCGCTCTTTTATACTACAAAATCGGACCGTATTATAGAAAAAACATATTGACTTATGTATAATTATACCAATATACAAATATTATAAGTAGAAAAATTCTTTCCACAAAGGATCACACATTATGAAAAGAATTCTGATCGGACTGCTGGGTGTAATGGCCCTAGCAGTCGCTCCCTCGGGTAATGCGGCCGAGAGCCGTTTCGGGCCCCTCGTTTCGGCCGATCAGTTGGCAAACTTTGGTTACGCAAACGCCCCCTTCATTTTAGATATTCGCGGCAAGGCGGTGAAAGACGGCTACATTCCCGGGGCAATCAGCGTCAATTATAGGGAGTTTCGCGGTCCATCGACGAACCCTGGCCAATTGGTCACCGACGCTCACTTGACCAATCTTTTTCAAAGATTGGGTCTTGCAACCGACAAACCGACGGTTATTACCTATCAGGGTACAAATGAGACCGACTTTGGCGCCGCTGCCCGGGTTTATTGGACTCTCAAATCGGCCGGTATCAAACACCTAGCCATTTTGAATGGAGGAATGAACGCCTGGACAAAAGATGCAAGTCGGCCGGTTAACGCCACTCCAGCAACACCCCAACCGAGCAAGATTGCCGTTACCTTCAGTAATAAATGGCTTGCAACACGGAACAACGTTCTGGCCGTTGTGAAAGGGGAGGATGATGCTCGTTTGATCGATGCCAGGCCCGAGGCATTTTATCGGGGTAAAAAGCAGCACCCGGCTGCTGCACGCCCCGGTACCTTGCCCGGATCAGACTATTTTGCTCATTCCAAATGGTTTGACGGGGGGGGCTCCATCATTGACGAATCCGCGGCGCAAGCCCTTGCGACTTCTAATCGATTCAAAAAGGAAGACCCGCTCGTCTCATTTTGTAATACGGGGCATTGGGCAGCGACTAATTGGTTTGCCTTAAGCGAACTCGGCGGCATTAAAGCAGTCAAACTCTATCCAGAATCAATGGTTGGGTGGTCTCATGCTAAACTTCCAATGGCCAATACCCCTGGCCTCTTAGAAAATCTATTGAACAAGATCACGCGTTAGTCACACAGCGGTTCTAGGATGCCATAATTTGATTATGACACCCATCTCTGCCTCATCCGTCGATGCGCGCCGAATGCTAGCGCGCACCAACTTGGTGATCTTACTCCTCGTTGTTGTCGCCACGATCTCGTTGTTTGTTGGCGCCCGCTTTGGTCTGATCCTAGCCGTGGGACTTGCTTTGGGCATGACCCTCGAAGGGTTGCGCTTTGGATTCGCGGGACCGTGGCGTGCTATTATTTTGCGCCGCGAGCCGGCCGGATTCATCGCGCAGTTGGTGGCTATCGGCGTCGTAGCCATTATTGCCTCTCCCTTGCTCGCGTCCAACTCGGCTGAATTGGTGGGGGCATATGCACCTGTTGGTGTGGCGATGGTCGGCGGGGCATTCGTTTTCGGCCTTAGCATGCAACTTGTGCTCGGGTGCGGGTCCGGAACATTGGTGAATGCGGGTAGCGGCAATGCTGTCGGTTTGTTGGTATTGCCATTTTTTGCGATCGGCAGTTTTGCGGGCGCCTATCACCTGAATTGGTGGATCGAGCTCGGGACCACGCCGATTCTTACCATGTCGGAATTGTTTGGACCGATAGGGGGTCTCGTCGTCACGCTGCTGAGTTTATTTTTCATTGCTCTGATTGCTCTGAAATGGGCTCCAATTGAGCACCGTAAAATCCCCCGCCGCATGTGGATTGCTGCGTTGGCCGTAGCAGCCTTGGCGGCTCTCCATCTAATAGTATCTGGTCAGCCGTGGGGAGTAGTCTATGGCCTGGGATTATGGACGGCCAAAGCGACCCAGCTCTTTGCCATGGACTTGACGGGGTCGATGTTTTGGGCGGCACCTGCGCAACAGGTTCGCCTAGCGCAAACCATTTTCTCGGATGTAACCTCATTGACAAATATCGGCCTGATCCTTGGCGCCTTTGCGATTGCTACCTGGCGGGGCGATCTCGGACGCGACCGGATTAAACTACCGATGATCGGTTGGGGGACGGCGATCATTGCTGGGTTATTGATGGGCTATTCCTCTCGGCTTGCGTTTGGGTGCAATGTGGGAGCATTTTTCAGCGGTATCTCGACGGGAAGCCTGCATGGCTGGGTTTGGCTAGTGGCGGCGTTTGTAGGTTCCTTTTTAGGGGTACGCCTGCGCCCACGTCTCGGTCTGGCGTAGAGGTCGACATGAGAACTAAAAGATCCATAGCATGGGCCACGATCGCCTTTCTCGTATTGGTAACGGCAATTGACATGGCGGCCAGTGAGGCTCCCAATCCCTACGTCCAGCCGCCAGTCTTGTCTTTGGGGAGTGGTCAGGCTGCATCAGGCGCGATGTGCACGTCAGCGCCAAGATCGGGTAATCGTTAACATCGAGCCGAATAATCGTCCTACGACCATATCGCGGATAGTTGCTCTATAATATAATTTAGTTTGGCGCGGCCACCTTTAACTCTAGTAGGGCATGGCGTTTTTCTTTTCGAATGACGTTTAGGGCCCGGTCGAGCGCGCCAGGCAATTCATTACCGGTTTCGACCCGTTCTGCATACCCGCGGCTGGCTTCCGCAATGCGACAGAAGTCTGGCATCGGCTGCAGAGACGTGAGCGGCATGATATTCATCTTATCTGCACTACCCTCAGGATATACATTGCGAGCTGCCCGGCGAACCGCGTTCCAAATGCCGTTATTCATTACGATGATTAGAACAGGCAAGTTATGCGCTTCGGCAATCTGATGGCAGGCAACGGGATTGGCAAAAATATAAGATCCATCACCCACACAGGCGATGTTTAGTCGGCTGGGTTCAGCCAATGACGCCCCCAGGGCCGCCGGCAAGCCCCAGCCGAGCCCGCCTGAATAGGGATTTGAAATGACTTGGTTGGGTCCCTTGAGATCCATAAACGGGGCGGGCACGCCAAGCTCGTTAAATACCCGGCCGTCTACGCCCAGAATATTTGAGAGGCATATGGCAACATAGGCTGGCGTCATGGGTGACCCGTCGCCTTTGAGGGCACGTGCCCGCGCTTCATCACGCCGGGTCTTATTCTTTTCTTTGATGGTATCAAATCGTTCCGAGTTTTGGGTGCCGGTCATGGCTGCTGCTAGCGCCTCAATGCCGGTTATCGGGTCCGACATAATTGCGAGATCATTCTGATAACTCCTGGCGGGCATTCGGGTGAACAGAGGGTCAACCCCCAGATGGATGATCTTGGCGCCTTTACCAGGAGACTGGTGACGCTGTATCCATGGAACTTCTGTATCAATGGCCAGCACAATGTCTGCATCCTTAAGCCAGGTGCCAGCGTCAAAACCGCTTTGCATGGGGTGAGCAGAGGGCAGTAAATTTTGTACCGAAAAATTCTCCACGACCGGGATGGCTTGTTTGGCAGCAAGATCGGATAGAACCTGAGACAACCGACCTCCAGGATCTCCTCTCTGGCAGATGATGAGCGGATGGTGCGCGTTTCCCAACCACTTAGCGGCTTGAAGGACAGCCTCCGGATCCGGCGCCGGTCGTGTTGGAGTGGCTTGGAGAGCGTTGTCGATGGCCAGCCCGTCTGGCCAGGGCTCGGCGAGCGGCTCTCGCGGTAAGCCTAGATATACTGGTCCCGCCGGTGCGCTTTTGGTGATGGCCATACCGCGATCTACCAGACCGGCCACTTGCTCCGGGTATCGAAGTTCGTAATCCCATTTTACCAAATCCCGGATCAATCCTGTTTGGTCACGCATTTCTTGGCCATATTGGATCGGTGTCATGCGTGCACCCGTGCGCTCATGTTCGGTAAGCGGGGTGCGGCCTGCCATCATGAAAAGGGGTATATTGTCGCTGGCCATGTTGATCAGCCCCATGACGGAATTGGCCAAACCCACGTTGACATGGACCATGGCCGCTTGTGGACGTCCAGTAGCCAGATAATACCCGTGGGCCATGCCAATGGCCGCGCATTCGTGGGGTATGACGAGCGGTTCCGGAACTGGCATGTTTTTGAGCGGGGCGTTGGCGTAAGCCTCGATAACAGGCGCGAAGTCGGTGCCGGCATTGCCAAAGAGATAATCGACACCATTGACCTTCAGACGCATAAGAAGTGCCTCTGCTGCTGTCGTGGGAACCGGGAATGTCATCATCAGTTTGCGCCCTCCTAAAGCAATCAAGACCAAGGATAGAGCAGATGATGCTGCCCTGTCACGCTCTGGTGCCGCTGGCTGATGGCGAAGCAGGCAATCAACAAGGCCAAGTTGGTTGAATTTATCATCGGTCTGCTAGACCGCCCGACCACCTGTAACACTGTTGCGGCCTCCGCGCTTGGCGGTATAGAGATTCTTATCTGCGGTTTCGATGAGAGAGAGCATTGTATGGTGATCTTCCGGTGCTCTTGTCGCCACACCTATACTTATTGTGATATGCCCAAATATATCGGAACCTAGGTGCTCAAGGTTCAGACCCGAGACGCCAGACCGAATGCGGTCAGCGAGGGTTAGTGCGGCCTCCATGGGTGTGTCCGGTAGAATGATGGAAAATTCCTCGCCACCGTATCGAGCTACCATATCTGAGGGGCGGCGCGGATGTTGTTTTATTTCTTGGGCAACAAGCCTAAGGCATTCATCGCCTTTTTGGTGGCCATATTTATCATTGTATTTTTTAAAGTGATCAATGTCGATCATCAGCAATGATAGGGGATATTTATTCCGTTGTGCCCGGCGCCATTCCTGATCAATATACTCATCAAAACGCCGCCGGTTGGGAATCCCTGTAACAGCATCGACCGCTGACATGATTTGTAGTTTATCTAACAGGCTTTTTTGCGATAGGTGATTGCGAATACGAGCTTCCACAACCGGCGGAACGACAGATGCGGAAATATAATCAATTCCTCCCGCACACAGGCCGGCCAATTCGTATTCTTCTCCTGTTTTTTCGGTGAGAAAAATGACGGGTATATTCTCTGTTTCCGCAGAAGATTTAAGCTGGCCACATACTGCGAACCCGTCCATATCTGGCATTTTCACATCTAATAAAATCAGATCCGGGGTCTCCGTGATCGCCATGGCGAGCCCCGTTTTTCCGGAGTGAGCAGTCAGGATGACATGCGTCGCGCCAAATAAGGTTGCGATTAGGTCACGGACGTCTGTGTTATCACCGACAATTAAAATTTTTTCCCGCTCAATTTTGAGGGCATCGATCATCAATCATTTCCGGAGATGCTCTGAACTATTTGATCCCATAATAATGGGAATCTAAAGAGACTAACGTCTAACTGTTAAAGATCAAAGTAACTCTTTAGCAGTTACGAGCATTTACTATCGAGCCCACGTATTGATTATATTTTCCCGCTAATTCCGCCATACCATGATTACAATAGTCGACCATTATTTTGGAATGTGAGTCGAGTTCAACCAGCATTTAGCAAGAGATATTGTGTTTTTTGCCCCAAAGGCATTAGGAATTTTAAAATTCTATAGATTTATTGAAAATATACCCTCGATGCTTATAATTCGTTTCACCTAGGAGGAAAGCGGTTATGAGTGTAACAATTGATCCTGGCGAAGCTAAGGAAGCCATGCGTGCCTACACGCAGAAAAAGGGTGTTTTGGCGTTTGGTGTTGTAGACGTGGATCTGGTTGAGAAGATTGCTCCGCCAGGCTACGGCCCTCGGGACATTTTTCCCCGTGCTAAGTCGGTAATTTCCATTGGCGTTGGTGGCGGGACCCAAGGCGCTTGGGCAGCCGACGCTCGAACGCTGGCTTATATCGGGGACACAGAGACCGCAGCTTATAAGGCGGCCTATGGCTTGGCTTTTTTCATTGAAAAAAAATATCAGAAACGAGCGATATTTTGTCCTCCAGACATGGATCCTGAAAAAGGTGCCCGGACGCCGATGCAAAGTCTTAAGCTTCATGCTGAACTGGCCGGGATCGGCGCGAGGTCCATGGCCGGCGATATTTTGCTTCATCCGGAATTCGGAATGATGTACTACGCTTCGGTCTTTACAGAGATGGAACTACCTCCTGATGCTCCAATGGCAGAAAATCCATGTCCACATCCGTCTTGCGTAAAACTCTATGAAAAATCCGGTCAGACCCCCTGTATGCGTTTCTGTCCGGTGGACTGCCTCTCTGGTTCCGTTGATGAGAACGGCAAACTGGCGGAAATGCATTATGACTCGCATGCCTGCGCTGCCATGTCCCAGCAATATGAGGCAATCCCCAACGTGCTGCTGGACATGATGGATGCTAAAGATCCAATTGAGCGGGGCATGGCCGTTCATTCTCCCGAAAATCAAATGATTTGGTACAAGCTCTCGATCGGAGCGGGAGAATTGCTCAGTCTCTGTTATGAGTGCATGCGCGTCTGTCCGATCACCCAATCTTCCGTCATGGCAACAGCGGTCGCACGTAAGGGTGGTATGCGGCAAAAGGTGATGGAGGCAGAAGCCCAGGCCCTCGCAGAGCAGGGCGCTTCCGTTGGACCGAAGAGTTGACCCATGTCTTATGGTGTAACCCAACAAATGATCGACACTTATGGCGAGATCATCTTTAAGCTCAGTCTCAACAAGCAGAGCCGAAGAGGTGATGCTGTTAGGGAACTTAATTTCGACGAAATCGAAAAACAAAGGGAAACCACCGGATTAACAGATGATGAAATTGCCACACGAATTGGGTTGTTGCCGGAACAGGTGGGGGTCGTCCGTGTTTTTGTTGAACGTAAATATCACCGAATTGATTTACATCGCAGGCTTTTTCATCTCGGTGGCGGTAAACGCTGGAAAGCGGACGAATATCAGCATCCCGCAGAACGGCTAAAAATTAGGAAAGAAAACATGGCGTTAAGAGAGGCTCTGACTTTTAATCCGGAACGCGCTAAGCATTACTTGGAACAAGGCTACTGGAAAAATGACACGTTAATCCAGTGGCTGGATGACCACGCGGCGGTGCGCCCAGACGGGCCCGCCTTAATTACAGAGACCGGTATCATTACCTGGGCCGACTTCAAAGATAGGGTCGATCAGCTCACCAATGGCCTGATGGGGCTGGGTATAATGAAAGGTGATGTAGTGGCGGTACAGCTTCCCAATATTCCTGAATTTATGATCGCCCATGTGGCGATTTCGGCATTAGGTGGTGTTATGCAAACCATCCACATGCCTTATGGTAAGACGGATATTGAATTTTTTCTTAATCATTCCCGGGCCCGCGCAATTGTCTGCCTGCCTGCGTTTAAGGAGTTTCCGACAGCGCAGGTGATGACTGAGCTCAAAGCTAGTTCCACCACGTTGAAAGATGTGATTGTTCTAGGCTCGGAAGCCCCTGAGGGAGCAGTGACCTTCCGCAGCCTTTTGCAGGAGGGCAAACCAAGCATCGGTAATCCGCCGGTCGGATCCGATCCTTATCTTCTTTTATACACTTCTGGTACCACTTCAAATCCCAAGGGTGTGCCGCTTACCTATCAGAACATGCTGGGCCATGGCCGGCTTTGTGCGCCTGAATTCGAGATGACAGAACACGACCGAGTGTTGTCTGCCGCGTCACTTAGCCATCTTTACGGTCTTTATAACATCAATTGTGCCTTCGCTGCCGGTGCTGCCATGGTGATGCTGCCGGCTTTTTCGCCGCCCGACCTGGCCCGCATGGTGGATGCCACAAAACCTACCGCGATCTTTATGGGACCGGCCCATGCGTCCGCTTTTAAGGGTACGGATATTCTCCAGAAACATGATTTTTCTTCTGTAAAATATTCCGTATTTTCTGGTGCCTATTGCCCTCCTGATGTGCTGAGATATTGGGGTGAACAAACAGGTAGCACGATATGCCAGCTTTGGGGAATGACCGAGCTAGCTGCCGGTACGTTTTCGCGCCCAACAATGAGTGTCGAAATTGCAACCCGTTCCGCTGGTCCTGCCGCGCCGGGCAATGAGGTGCGTGTAGTTTCGCCGGAGACCGGAGCGTCACTCGCCGCAGATGTAGAGGGCGAGTTACAGGTTCGGGGTGCATCAGTTTTCCCGGGCTACTTAAATAATCCCGACGCCAATGCCGAGGCATTTACCAGCGAGGGCTGGTTCCGGACCGGGGACCTAGCCACTATTGATGACCAAGGAAATCTCACCATCACTGGTCGCAGCAAAGACATCATTAACCGTGGCGGAGTAAAGTATAACCCCGCTGACATTGAAGAAATAATTTTTACCCATCCCAAGGTTTCCATGACGGCTATTGTTCCTATGAAAGACGAAAAATTGGGTGAACGGGCTTGCTGTTTCATTCAGCCGGTTAAAGGGGCAACAATAGACCTTGACGAGATAACAGCGTTTCTTGCGAAGCAAAATGTTTCCAAAAACAAATGGCCTGAAAGACTAGAGATAATCGAAGACATGCCTTTGACGCCAACCCGCAAGGTGATCAAAGGTAAATTAGCGGCGCTATTGGAGATCTAGGCAGATGCCAGAAGGAGGCCATCTACCGCTCCTGAAAAAGGAAAAAAAGACAAAATACCTGCGGCGCCAACAGGAAGTTCTTGATGCAGCTGCAGCTGTGATCGCGCGCAAAGGATATCATGGTGCCTCCACCACAGACATAGCTGGCGAATTAGGGGTCGCTCAGCCCAGTTTATACTATTACTTCGCGTCAAAGGACGAAGCGCTCGAGGAAATTTGCCGCATCGGAACAGCTGGATACTTAGAGCGTTTGCAAGCGATTATGGATGGTACAGGGGCGACTCGGAATAAAATCCGTGATGCCATCCGGGCTCATATCGAACCAGTACGCACTATCCCCAATTACGTTAAATCTTTCCAACGGGAGCGCCGCTATTTACCCGCCGAGCGCCGCCATGAGCTGGGTCGTCTTATTGGGGAATATGACAAGTTGTTCCGTCTGCTATTGGAGAGCGGGGTGTCGGCAGGCGATCTTAAGCCCGACTTGGACTGTGAGCTTGCAGCCTTGATGCTGATAACGCAGTGTAACGTCGCGCAATACTTTGTAGGGGATGATGTCAGTCTCGACCGCACGTCCACTGCCATTGCGGATGTGTTTCTAACCGGCGCAGAGCTCTAATCGCATTTTGAGCGGCCGGACGAGGGTGTCGCTGCTGGGCCTCTAACTTCCCGCCGGACAGTCGGCTAATTGAGTTGCGTATTCGTGGCGCAGAGGTTGCCAAGCCTTCAATTTTTGGTGTTTTCGGGCCTGTCAGGTAGACACCCTCTAAATCACTGCTACGGGAGCAATTGCATCAACGTCTGTGACCACGTCAATAACGACAGGTCGACCTGCGCTAAGGCCCTGATCAAGCGCGGACTTAAAGTCACCCGGTTTTTCCACACGGATACCCAAGGCGCCGATCTCATTGGCCACGTTAGCAAAGTTAACATGAGTAAAGTTCCAGATCTCGCGTGCCTTTTTCGTCTGCTTGCCGCCGTAGGCCCGGTCAAAACCGGTTTTGGACTGGTTACCGGCACTATTATTGTTCACGACGATCACGGCGTTGATGTTCCAGCGTACCATGGTTTCGATCTCACCGATATGGTACCAAAATCCAGCATCGCCTGTGAAGCATACCACGGGACGGTCAGGCAGGGCACATTTGGCGCCGAGGGCTGCCGGGAAAGCCCAGCCCAGATGCCCAGCACTTCGAACATATCCTTGATCCGGCGAAGAAACGTCAAACATGCCGCCCATCCACATTCCGGCATGACCTGTATCTACTACGACGAAGGCGTCTGAAGGTAGGAAATCTGTCAGGTCACGGCACATGCGCTCTGGCCTGATGGGCACATCGTCAGAGGTAAGCAGGGGTTCGTACTCGGTTTGCCACTCGCTGGCAATTGTCTGCATCCTCGTCGTCCAAGCATCGCGTATATTAGCAGTTTCTTTGTCCATCATCTCCGCCATCGCAGACAGCACCGTTTTGGCATCGCCCTGAACCGCTGCTTTCAGGGGGTAATTACGCCCTATTTCGGCGGGTTCAATATCGATTTGGATGGCATCAATGCCGGGTGCCGGCACCTGCCAGAAATGCGTTGTCATACCACCTGTCTTGGAGCCAACAAAACAAACCAAGTCTGCTTCCCCAATGGTCCTGTTGGCTGACGCCCGGGAATAACTCCCAACCACGCCAGCAGAAAGCGGATGCGTGCTCAAAAACGTGTCCTTCCCGTTGAGGGAAGTCACGACGGGAATGTTGAGTCCTTCTGCCAGACGGGTTAGTTCTGCGCGCGCGCCTGAGTGCCGGACGCCGCCGCCGGCAACAATTACTGGTTTTTCAGCATTTTGTAGGATGTCCAAAGCCTGACGGATGTCCGCGGGGTCGCCCTGGGGCCGGAACGGCGGCACGTGCGTAAAGCGCATCTCAGCTCGCTGTTCCAAGTCTGTTTTACCCAAATCCACTTGACCTTCATTGCCCTGAAATTGGAGATGCACAGGGCCTGGGCAACCGGAGACGGCATGGCGGTAAGCCTGTTCAAGCATGTCCGGGAAACGGTTCGCGTCGTCTACTGTGGCGTTGAATTTTGTGACCGGTTCAAACGTTGGCACGTCGTCAACCTCCTGGTAGACATGCCGAAATTTGGTTTCGGGAAGGCGCCCGCCGGTAAATGCGATTACAGGCGAGTTTGCGAGAAAGGGTTCCCGGAGACCCGCCGCGATATTGAGCGCCCCAATGACCTGCGCCATGCAGATGGCCGGCCGGCCGGCGGCGCGGGCAAACCCATCCGCCATGTAGACGGCGGTCTTCTCGGAATGCACATGTAGCCGGTTAATTGAGGTCAGCATTTCCATCTCCACCAGTGTCCGGCGTAGGATGGCGGGAACCATAAAGACATGGGTAACGCCATAGTCTTCCAGTTGCCGTGCGAGATAAACGGCGCCTGTTTTCGCGTTCATAATGTGTCTCCAGTTGGTCTTTTATTTTATGGCGAGTGGGTTGATGGGAGAACCTACCGCGCCGGTTATGGGCAGCGCAGGTGCGACAAACAGGAACTCATAGGCTTTATCTTCGGCACAATCCTCGGCAATGTCTTTCAGATAAAAAATCTCACCCATGGTCATGCCCATGATGGGAATGGTGATCCAGTGCCAAGGCTGATTGATGCCCTCCACGCTCTCATTGGGCCGCACCTCGCATCCCCAGGTGTCGGAGGCCAGACCTGCAAGTTCTGTATCCTGGATCCATTCAAGGGTCTCGAAGGAGAAACCCGGCGCGTCCCCACCCGGGTAACCGTCCCATGTGCCGGCTCTAAGCTTGGCTTCCATTTGTCCGGTACGGACAATGACAAAGTCGCCGGTATTAACAGTGATCTCCTGAGAGTCTGCTGTTTCGTACAAATCCTGGCAGGTGATAGCGTAGCCATCTTCGAGAGTGTCCACGTCTTTGAAGCGAGCCACGTCGAGCAGCACGCCGCGACCGACCATTTTATTTTTGGTTTTTTCGATGCCGCATTTTTGAGCCCCAGCGGAGGTTACTTCCCTGCAGTCGTACCCGTTCCACATATGATCTTCATAAAAAACGTGGCCAAGGCCATCCCACTGCGTGCCGCATTGTAACGGCATTACCACCATGTCGTCAGCGGCGCGGATCCCACGATGATCAAGCACGCCGGAATACGCGTCTGTGCCTGTGCGTAGCATAGTGTGTAATGGGTTGATACGGCCCATTGACGGGTAAGTGGATTTGGCACCTTGCGGTCCCGCATTGTCAAAATTAAGGGCCATGGAGATGACTTTACCCTTCTTGACCAGCTGTGCCGCCGCAATGATGTCTTCTTCAGAGGTATAATTGAGCGTTCCAATCTCGTCATCATCGCCCCATTTGCCCCAGTTCTTAAACTTATCTGCTGCCGCCGAGAGGTCGTCCCGCGTCACTTTCCGGTCTGTCATGATGTGTTCCCTGTACTTCTGCTCAAGCGATTTAATGTTGATTAAACACCGAAATTCTATGCCGTAAGAAAGATTTGTCGAGCCGTTCTTTTTAAAAATAATCCCGGGCGATGGCATTGGCGAGGATACGTCCACCCGACTGGGCCAGTCCTTGAAAAAAGCGGAGCACGACGAGCACCTCGATGCTGGTTGCCCAAAGGGTAGCCCCGGATGAGGCTATAAACAGGATTAGCACGCCCATAATCACTGGCTTACGTCCAAACCTATCCGCCAGCGGGCCAGGAACCATCTATCTGATGGCATTACCGAACAAGAGCGAGGAGACGGATAATATTGAGGGTGCCAAATGGACCAAACTAATCGCTAACACGATGACTATGGGTCCCATAGGGCTGACGGGTCTCAAGAATTGGGATGCCAAAGACCTGCCAGGTATGCGAGAGCTGGCGGTTCGGCTCGGCCGAGAGTCGATGGCCGTCGGAGCCGCGCTCGGCTACAAGCTCGAACCGGTGTTCGGATTAAGCGCAGAAGAGTTTGCCGAGGCCAATGACGCCACGCTGATTAAGGCAATGGAGACCCTCCAAGCCCACACTGGAGAGGAGAGCGTAACTGCACCCATCCACGATGATGTTAAAGGCCGAAAAAGTGAGATGAACCTGATCAATGGTCTCGTGGCAGCAAAGGGTGCTGAACTCGACATCGAGGTTATTTGCAACGCGGCTGTGACAGAAATTGACCGTCAAATCAATGAGGGTGAGATAGAGATGGACCCGTCTAATTTTGGGCTTTTAAAGTCGATGGTGGGCTCAATCCCGAATCGCGTATGATTTAGCAGCATCTTCTACGCAATTTTATATTTTTGCAGTAAGGCGTCGGATGGCTCCACGCCCAGACCTGGCGCGTCCGACAAACGCACTACTCCGCCGATGATCTTAATGGGATTCTCGACGAGATCCTCCGCTAAATATTGATTAGTAATGCTCGTATCCCAATCAAGCTGAGGCAAACACAGTGCCAGATGGGCAATCGCAGCGCTTGCGATGCTTGAGTCCGCAACTTTACCCGCTAGATTTACACGCATAGACATCTCATCCATCACCCGGCCAGCTTCCATAACCGGGAAAGCCCCCCCAAGTTTAATGGTTTTTAGACTGCCACCATGGGCCGCTGCCTTTTCTTGGTGTGCATAGATGTCGCTCAAGGCATGAAATCCTTCGTCTGCGCCAAGCGGTACCTTGCTTGCTTGTGCGCAAGCGGCCATCCCGTCTAGGTCTCGGTAGTCCACCAACTGCTCCATGAAATCTAGGCCAGCGTCGGCGGCACCCTTTGAAAAAACAAGGGCTTTGTCCTGGGAGTATCCTTGGTTGGCATCTGCGGAGATGCGAGCCTTGTCGCCCAGAGCGTCCCGTGCAGCACGTGACCGTTCCAGGTCTCTCTCGGGACTAAGTGCGCCAATTTTAACTTTGAATGCAACGAAACCTTGGTCAGCTTGTTCTTTGGCATTTGCTACCTCGGCGTCTTGGTCTCCGCCAGCTAGCATGGTGAGGATGGGTGCCTCGTCCCTAACTTTACCCCCTAAAATCTCATACAACGGCTTGTCATCCCGCTTACCTGCTAAATCTAGCAACGCAATTTCGATCGCTGACTTGGCACCGTGGTTGCCATACATCAAGTCATCCATCATTGCGTGTATGTGAGGGAGATTTTCGATCTCCTGGCCGATCATCAGGGGCTTTAGAAATTTTACTGCTGCCAGCATACCAGGTACTGACTCGCCGGTCATGGTGGGGGCCTCAGTCGCCTCGCCCCAACCGACGGTGCCGTCGGTATCTTCAATTCGAACGATGATATTTTCGGCAATATCGATAACCACGCTGGACATTTTGATGGGTGCCTTCAAGGGAAGGCCAACACCAAACGTATCTATTTTTGCTATTTTGAACATTGTCTTTAAGCCGCTGCCTGTTTCGGAATACCACCATTGCGAACATATTCGTAACGTTCATCTAATAAGGGTGAGAGAGGTCGCCTTTTTTCGTCCGGCAGACCTATCCACATGCGAAGCAAATGCCTTTTCATCTCAGGTTCCTCGTAGTCTTCATAACTCTGGCGGGCGTGCATAACTGTGAGGTTGTTGATGAGTTGAATATCACCCTCCTGAAAATCCATTTCTAGGCGAAGTTCCGGACGGTTCGCAATTTCTTGCACTACATCCAAGGCCTCCCACTGTTCATCGGTTGCTGCCAGATGATCTCCATAGCGCGTTGTCGATTCAATGAAAGCGCGGTTGGTAAAACGTGCGCTCAGTTTTCCCCTTGATGCAGAATACATTGGCATATCGTACCAAGGCTGGCCACCGTCTGGGTGGTCTCCCCGCCAGTCTATATGGAACATCTCATAAAGTGGCGTGACCATATCTGGGCGCTCTTCAAGCAAGACATTGTGAACGGCAGGCGCACTAACCAAATAACTCGCGCCTCCAGATTTGGCGCCGCGCAGACAAAACAAACCAATAATGTCGGTTGGCAGTTGATCACAATGAAAATCGAGCCGGTTACGCGTTTGGTATCCCCGGGCGTTCGGATCGCTCAGATCTTTGCCTTCGTCCGTGACGTGACCTAAAAGGTGCCCTCGGCTATTTTGAGAGACGGGACGACCAATGTGGACACCTAACCCCCAATAGAGTAGCTCACAATCTTGATCAGAATAGTCGCTTCGGGAGATGCCCCTGATAAAAGCAACACCGGTTCCATGGGTAACAGAGTCAACAATCTGATCTAATTTCTTCCGAAAAGAGCCAAGTGGAAAGGCGTCTGCGGTGAAGGGAATCTCGCTTCCGGCTCTCTTTGTATGGGACAAAGCTTCCGTAATTTCGCTAAGATCTTCCTCAGTCAAATTCCAGACCCAATCGTCAGTTCGTTGCATTTCGCTCCCGATCCATGCATCCGCAGAAGTAATTTGATTTTGAATGATTTCTGTCATCGGGGATTCCCTTTACCTCAAGATATCGGATTTGCTTGATTCGTAAAATTGCATCATAGTAAGCTTAATTTTCCAAAAGGAAAATTTTTCTATTTGTGTATCAGGGAGATTAGAATGAGCATGTTAAAAGGTATTATAGCCGTTGGCGCGGCAATGGCCATGACAACGGCTGTTCAGGCGGCTGAAAACTATCGGATCGGTGGTGGTCCTGCAGGTGGTGGATGGCACCCAGCAGTCAGCGCGGGAGCGCAACTTCTAAACAGTGAACTCGGCGGTAAGTTTAAGTTTAATTATTCCCCATCCAATGGTTCCGTCGATAATGTTCGCCGAGTTTCGTTGGGGGACTTTCACACAGCGTGGGGTCATGTTGGTCAAGCGTTTCAGTCGTGGAATGGTATTGGGCTCTTTAAACGTGATGGAGCCAGTAAAGACTTTCGTATCGTCGGGAATGTCAGAAAACAAACGCAGCTTATTGTTGTGCTAGCTGACAGCCCCATCAAAACCTTCTCGGATATGAAAGGGAAGGTTGTTAATCTTCTCAATAAAGGTTCCGGCTCAAACGTTAACTGCAATAATATAATGAAGGGCGCGGGTCTCATGGACTCGATAAAAGTCCGTAACCTGGGTTTTTCTGCCTCTGCGCGGGCGCTTGGTGACCGTCAAATCGACGTTTATTGCTCTGCAGGTGCGCCGTTCCTGATCCCAGCTATCACACAGCTTTCGATTTCAAAGCCAGTGCGTTACGTGGGCATGTCCGATGCGGAACAAGCCGCCGTAGTTAAGGCGAACCCATTTTACTCTCCGGTAACAATACCGGTGCAGAAAGATGTCCGCGGCATGAAAGAACCAGCCAAGTCAATTGGTTATGACGTTTATTGGCTCGCTCACAAATCAATGTCAGCTGCTGCTATTAAAGCAATGCTCGAAGTTGCGGCAAAGCCGGCAAACCTCAAGAAACTTGCTGCTACTGCTGGCTATTGGAGGACGTTGAACGGTGATTTTTCAAACCTAAAAACAGTGAAAATCCCGGTTCATCCGGCTGCTGCTAAATATTGGAAAACCCGCGGCTATAAGATGCCGGATGGTCTCGTTAAAGGATATTAATCCGGCGGGCATTTTGAGAAGTGCCTGATTTGACGCAGAGAGTTGGGGCGCGAGGAGAGACCATCTTCTCGCGCTCCTTCTGTGTTCACTTTCAATATTATTTAGCTTTTTAAACTGGATCACTGCCATGGCCACAGGAACCGTCGCCGTCCTTATGAAAATCGGCTTCATCAGTGAGGAAATGACGAAGCCAAGACAACTCTCTAGAGTTTCCAAAATTCTCTTTTCGACCGTGGCAGTCGCATATTCATATTTCTTTCTGCATATCGCAGTCTTCGGCCCGCCAGTATCAGAGATCTTCAAGGGCACGTTTTTTATGGGCGTCGCTGTGATGTCTTTGCTTCTCTTTAAAAGCCGGCAGAGCTCTTTGAGGGAGGGCTTCGTCTGGCTGGACGAATTTTTTGCTCTTGTTTCCATGGTCATGCTTATGGGTGCTATCGCCGTCCTGTTTCACTGGGCAGTAGGCGGTCAGGAGTATTTTTGGCGGCGTTATGTAACTGACACCGTTTGGACTGTAGGTATTATCGGCGGGGTGATAGGAGGCGCGCTCTACTTTTTTGAGGCATATCGGGGTGGCCGAGGCGATGGATTAGTGATCTCGGATGTCGTGTACCTTGCGGCGGCGATTGCTTCGGTGACCTGGTGGGGGGTCAATCTTGTAGAACTTCAGACAAATATGGGTGGTCGGGTGCCAGCGGAGCTGGTTATTTTTGGCACCATGATGGCTGGGGTCAGCTTTGAGATTGCGCGTCGTATTGTTGGACCTCTCATTCCACTTTTGGGATTTTTATTTTTTATTTATTCATTTGAACCCATTGCCCAGAGCCTGCCTGGCATTTTGGAGCACCCCGGCAATCGCACGGCCCGGGTTCTTGAATTCCTTATGTTATCGACAGAGGGTATGTTAGGGCTCATCGTTGAGGTTTTTGCCACTTTTATCGTTATCTTCGTAATTCTGGGTGCTTTCCTTGAGAAAACCGGTCTTGGCGCCTTGATTATCAATACTACTTATCGCCTAACGGGTCAGAAAACAGGTGGACCTGGACTTGCTGCTGTTATCAGCAGTGGCTTCTTTGGGATGATTTCCGGCAGTGGTGTGGCAAATGTTATGACCACCGGGACTTTTACTATTCCTCTGATGAAACGGGTCGGCTACCGCCCTGAATTTGCTGGCGGCGTGGAAGCTGCAGCGTCGACTGGAGGCGCTTATATGCCTCCGATTATGGGAGCCGGCGCCTTCCTGTTGGCCGAGCTAACGGAAACCAGTTATTTCGATATAGTCAAAATTGCCGCTATCCCTGCCCTCTTATACTATCTCTCAGTGGGTTTGATAGTATATTTCCGGGCAAGGCGCGACAAATTGCATGGGGTTCCAGCATCGGAACTACCGTCTTGGGACGGCATTTTGCCGAGGTTGCATCTGCTGCTGCCCATCCCCGCGATGATATTTTTTTTGGTGATTGGAGATTCCGCGTTCTTGGCGGCGGCCAAAACTATCATTCTCATAATCATGCTAAAAACTACGGACTTATTGGTGATGATTCCGACGCGGGTCGCTAATATATCCTGGAGGCCGTACTTGATAATAAGTCTCTTTGTTGGCGTGCTTGTCTACCTATTCGGTGAAAAAGTTGGCGCACCTTTTATGTGGTTTGTCTATGCTGATGTGGGAATTGGTATTGGTGATGCAGGCTACTGGGTTCTGTTGACCTTTATCCTTTTGAAGCTCGGCGAAATCCTATTTATTGGACGGAGCGATGATCCAGCGCACGCCCGAAAAGAAATTACAAATGCGGGTGTCGGTTACGATAATTCAGCATTAGAGATCATAGGCCTTCTGGATGTATTCAAGGAACTCGTCCGAACCATTTGGGTGTCTCTTGAAGCGGGCGCCAAAAATACGCTAGTTGTCAGTTGCATCGCCGGTGTTTTGGGTATCTTGCTCTCTGCTGCCACGCAATCTGATCTCCCGGGCCGGGTATCTCAGTTGCTGGTAGATGCCAGCTTTGGCCTGTTACCATTAACTATTTTTTGGGTGATCGTGGCCGGCTATATCGTAGGGATGGGCTTACCCATTGTTGCGAGTTATGTGATCTTAGCGATTTTCGCGGTCGGTGCTCTCGCGGAACTTGGTGTGCCTCCTATCGCTGCCCATATGATCAGCTACTGGGTGGCAGTGGTTAGTGCAGTAACTCCGCCCGTGGCGCTCGCAGCATATGCGGCAAGCTCAATTGCCCTCTCGGATCCTGTAAAGACGGGCAATCAGGCGCTTAAGCAAGCCTCCATGATTCTAATCACGCCGTTTCTGTTCGTCTACACCCCGCTACTGCTGGATAGTACCCTTCTGGATATCAGTATTTCAGTGGCTGCGATTACCGCTGGAGTATTTTGCTGGGCTAAATTCTTGGATGGCTGGGGAATTGGTCGGCCGGTGCCCTTCGAGAGGCTCATTTGGCTTTTCTGCGCCCTATGTTTGCTCATGCCAACCGGCGAGCTCATTGCCTGGATTGTAGGATCCGAAGAAGGTTTTAATTACCATATGTATGCCCTTGGCGCGTTGGTTATGAGCGCCATGTTCATCTATCAGATGGGTGGTAAAGACCAGCCTGCCGCCCCATAAATTTTGTCTGTATTAAGGGAGGGAACAATGCGTCGCCAAGCAGCCCGAGCATCTCAAAACTGGATTTTCGATAACTTCATTCAGCTTACAGACAATGAGGATATTCTGCACCCCGGCATAATGGGTATTCGTCTAGAGCGGGGGTTCAAATATGGTGACATGGAGCGGATCTTCCGTGTAGTCACGGGCAGGCGCGCTTTCCCACGTGCCTGGGCCAAAGGTGCTGATAGGCAAAAAGAACTGGCTGAGGAGGCTATGAAGGCTGGCCATAAGGTGACAGCCGCACAACATTATCATCGAGCAGCACTGTATTATGGCCGTGCCCAACACTTGATCCCGGTTAAAGGAAACGCCAAGAAAAATGCCTATCACGCTGCCGTGGTGGAAAATTATGACAAATTTATTGATTTGATGGGTGGGGAGATCACCCGGATGGTGATCCCATTTGAAAATGGCAAAAATGTCTACGCGCTGTTTCATAAAGCAGCCGGTGAGGGACCAAAGCCGACGGTTCTATATTTACCCGGAATGGACGCTATCAAAGAGGATTCCCCCAACCCTTATAACAACGAATTCACGCGGCGCGGAATGAACATCTGTGTTATGGACGGCCCGGGCCAAGGGGAATGCAACATCAATGAAGTATGGCAGGAAGTTGGCAACTATGCCCGCGCCGGAGAGGCGGTCATTGATGAGCTGGTCAAGCGGGATGATGTGGACTCGGATAAGATAGCTGTCTTTGGCACGAGCATGGGCAGTCGTTATTCCGTTGAGATCGGAGCCTATGATGATCGGGTAAAAGCGGTCGTGGGTCAGATGGCCAATGTGGGCCCAACTGATGTGATCTTTAATCAAGCTCAACCGAACTTTAAACGCATCTATATGTATATGACCGATATCTCCGACGAGGCCGAGTTTGACAAATTTGCCGACGCCATGGACGAAAATTTCATGGCATCTGGGGATGCTCTCAAATGCGCGTATCTGTTAGTCGCCGGTGAAATGGACGAGCTTACACCGCCAGAGGATGTTCACGCCTGGTTGGACCGGCTCAACGGTCCGAAAGAATTATGGATGTACGAGGATGTCTTCCATCCCATGGGCGAAGTTGCTGCAGATATTTACCCGGGTATTGCCGATTGGATTGCGGATGTCTTAGAGAAGGGATTGCCGGACGGGCATGATTTGCGGCGCGAGATCGTTCCTTAGCAGAATATCTAGGGCGCCCGTCCTGCCGGTGCGCCTCTTTTTTGCAAAGGCCGTATGAGGCTGTCGCCCATTTTTTAGGATGAAGATGTCTGATTTTTAGACCCCGAATCGATCAAGCACGGCCTTGGCCTGAACATACATAGCGTTATCAACCATTTTGCCGTCAACTTTGATGGAAGCCCCACCCTCTTCCAGTGCCACCTCGAATTCGGCCACAACCTTTTTATAGTAGGCCTTTTGCACCTCTGAGATGGAATAGATTTCCCGCGCTGGATCAACTTGGCCCGGGTGAACGCAGGTGCGCCCGTCATAGCCGAGCCGGCGGGACAAGGTGCTGTCGGTCCGGAATGCCTCCACATTACCCACGTCCGAAAAGGCACCATCCAGCACATACGGAAGTTTGGCAGCGCGGCATTCCAGGAGAACTTTGGACCGCGCGTACAATAGCTCGGTGCCGTCCAGGGAAAAGTCGCAGCCGAGATCCCTCTGTAAATCGCCGTCTTCGGCGCTACCGAAAGACACACTCTCAACGCGCTCTGCTGCGGTTGCAAGATCGAAACACCTGTGTACGCCAAGTGCGGACTCGATCTGTAGAATAAGTTTTACGGACGCCGTTTCGAGTCCAAGCGCCTTTTCGGCGGACGCCATGATTTTGTCGACTTCTTGCAGTTGTTCAATGGTTTCTGCCTTTGGAAAAAAAACCGCAGTTGTGTGTCCTGTCACGACCGCCTTGAGGTCATCTTCCAATAAATGTGGTTCGTTATTCACACGAACGATGGGCCGGTAGGGCAGCGTCGGTATGACATCGGAAATGATGCCACGCGTCTCTGTCTTTAGATCTGGCGGTACGGTATCTTCCAAGTCTACAATGACTGTATCGATGTTGTACTTTTCGGCTTTCTGAGCGAGCTCCGGCCGCGTACCGGGAGTATAGAGAGTGATCAAGGGGTAGGTCATGGGATCACGCCGCCTCCGGTTTCTTTTTAAGCATGAAGACTTGGACCCCATCCTGAACAACATCGCCGTGTTGATTGAGTACTTCGAACTTGCGTTTCATGATGCCTCGGTCGGGTTTTGAGGTTTCCCGAGTTTCCAGGACCGTGAGGCGGGCGTGAATGGTATCGCCGATCAGTACCGGTTTCGTAAACTTCAGACTGTCAAAGCCTAAGAATGCGATCAGGGTGTCGTCATAGAGATGGAGTTGAAACACTTGACCTGTGGCTATGGAATATACCAGCGGTCCATGGGCGATCCGCTCGCCAAACTGTGTTTTTTTGCAATGCTCGTCGTTGATATGGAGAGGATTATAATCCCCAGAAATTCCAGCGAAATGAACAATATCTGCCTCGGTCACTGTTCTTCCAGCAGTGATAAATTCCGCTCCGATTTCCCATTCTTCCCAATACAAACCAACCATAGGTCCCTCCTTAGGCCACCGCTCCAGATTTCCGAAGCGCGGCGATGTCATCATCTGATTTATTTAATAAACTCTGCAAAATTGCGTCTGTATGCTCGCCTAACATGGGAGCGGGTGTCGAGAGCGTCTCAGTCACACCGTCTAGTTTCACCGGATTACCAGGTACGCGGACGCGGCCGACTTCTGGATGGTCATATTCCACAATCATCTCCCGTTCGGCCACTGGCGGTTCTGAAAACACCTGTTTCATGTTATTGACTGGTGCGGCCGGGACATCAAATTTGCGCATATCCTTGAGCCAGTCCGCGGCGGACCGTGCCGATAATATTTCCTCCAACATTGGCACTAAAACGTCCCGGTGGGTCACCCGGCCTTGATTGGTGGCGAAACGCTCATCCTCGCCGAGGTCGGGCCGGTTAAGGGCTTCGCAGAATTTGACCCAGAACTTGTCTTGCCGGGTGGCAATCACTAGGTAGCCTTCCTTGGTCTCAAAAGCCTCCCAGGGAACGGTGTATTCGTGCGCCGTTCCCATAGGTTCGGCCAATTCACCATTGGTGAGCCAGAGGGTTCCCACATAGCTAGACAGGCTTAGCATGGCGTCGAACATGGACACTTCAAGCCGTCGGCCAACGCCCGTTTTCTCACGTTCATAAAGGGCAGCCAAAAGTCCTTGCGCGGAAAATATGCCGCCACCCAGATCGGATATTGGAATTCCCACCCGGGCTGGCGGGCCGTCCTTTTCGCCGGTGATCGACAGCAAGCCGCTGATAGATTGGATAATAATGTCTAGGGCGGGAAGGTCTTTATACTCGCCCTCCAAGCCAAAGCCGGTGACGGAGCATTGGATAATCCGGGGATTGATCACCTTGAGGTCATCATAATCCACGTTGAGCTTGGCTAGCACGCCGGGTCTGAAATTATCGACAACGATATCTGCAGTTTTAACCAGGTCGTAAAAGACAGCCAAACCGTCCTCTGTTTTTAGGTCGATGACAATGGATTTTTTATTCCGATTAAAAGTGAGAAAAAGCCCGCTTAAATGTTTGTAGGGAGCCACAGAGGGGAGCCGACCAAGATCGCCTACGGGCGCTTCCACCTTGATCACTTCCGCCCCTAGATCGGTGAGCATTTGTCCTCCATAGGTGCCGGCAATAATTTGACCTAATTCGAGGACGCGGACCCCGTCCAGTGGGCGCTTTATTCCTGTCTCAGAGGCCAAGATTCTTCGCAATGATGTTTTTCTGAATTTCCGAGGTACCACCTCCGATAACGGCCAGCCGCGAGTCACGGAAAAACCGTTGCATGGGATATTCATTCGCGAAGCCATAGCCCCCGAGGATCTGCAATCCCATATCGGAGACGTTTTTGTAAGTTTCGCCCGAATACAATTTTACTATAGCGGCGTCATGACGTGTCGCCGCACCTTGAGCCATTTTCCAGGCAAATTGGTATACAAGAAGTCTCGTGGTCTCGAGCATCACTTTCATTTCTGCAAGTTTATGTGATATCGCTTGGAATTTGCCAATGGGACGGCCAAATTGGGTGCGTTCTTTGGCGTATTGGAGCGCATAGTCGAATGCTGATGTGGCAGCGCCATAGCGGGCGGCCGATAAACACAGCCTCTCGTACCAAAGATAGGCATCGGTGTTGGCCCAGCCATTATCCACCTCCCCCAATGTCATCTCCGCGGGCACATGAACGTCACTGTAAAAGACCTGTGTGGTCCCGATACCGCGGTGACCCAAGGTATCAATTTTCTGGATCTCGATACCCGGAAGACTAGTATCAACCAAAAAGTTCGTGATACCCTGCTGTTTTTTCCCTCCCTGGGTTGTCCGCGCCACCAGCAAACAGTATTTTGCGATGTCCATGCCCGAGGTCCATACCTTTTGACCATTAATGACATAGTCTGACCCTTTCAGGGTCGCAGATGTCTTGAGGGCCGCCGCGTCTGATCCAGACTCCGGCTCTGAAAGGCCAAAGCAAAAACTATACTCGCCCGTTGCCATCTTGGGGATGATGTCGGACTTTTGGGCCTCTGTTCCATGGGTTAAAATAGCATAGCCTCCCCAAACCATGGACCGGAACATCCAAATGCCGAGCTCCTCATAGGCCCGCCCGGCTTCTTCCAAGAGAATAGCCAAATCGATTGGAGATCCGCCAACACCGCCGTATTCCTCGGGCAATATCAGGCGTAACCATCCCTGCTCTGCCATGGCATTATAAGCCTCACGCGGTGGAACGGCATCTACATCACATTTAGCAGCGTATTCTGGTGGGCAGACATCCTCGAGCAATTTCCGAACTTGGCTCCGGAGTACCTCCTGCTCCTCTGTAAAACTGAATTCCACGGCAACCCTCTTATTTTCGTATTGGAAAACTCTGATAAACCTTATTTCTCCAGCGCCAACTGTCAACCAGGATTCACCTCGAATTCGGGTAGTATGTGGGTGCGGCTGACGGTTCAGTCAGCTTTTCCGATGCGCAAAAATATATGAACATGCAATAGTTGTATTTACATATAAAATATAATTTTTTAAACTCTGACGAGGGAGTTGTCGGTACCATGGATGCACCCGCACCGTCACTTGATCTCGATCTAGCGTCTAATTTGCCGTACTTGCTGGCGCAAGCCTCGGCGCTCGCGTCTTTGCAAATTGACGCACTGGCGAAGTCCGTCGGCATGTCCCGCAATGAGACCAAAACGATTTTGAGCTTGATCAGTGACACTGGCCGGCGACAAGGACATACGCTCAACGAACTGGCGGAGATCATGATGGTCAAGCAACCCACTCTTAGCCGGGTAGTTGAGGGCATGGTAAAAAATGGTCTTCTGAAACGTCAAACCGCTGCGGCAGACCGGCGAACTGTCAACATCACTTTGACGCACAAAGGCCAGGAGCAAGCGACCATTCTTGCGGACCGTGCACGCGCCGTCGAGTGCCGGTTCCAAGACAAATTGGGCCCACAAGAATTCAAGACTTTGGTTAGCTTGTTAAATCTTGTCGTGACACGATTGAAATAAATAAAAGACGCTATCAGGGAGGTGACCGCATGACCTATCTTAACAATCCGGGTTCGGTGCTTGATTTGGTCCGGGAGGGCGAAGTCCACCGGGACCTATACACGAGTGAGGCCGTTTTCGATCTGGAAATCCAACACTTGTTCCGGAACACCTGGGTTTATGTTGGCCATGCAAGCCAAACTCCGAATCCTGGGGATTATTTCACGACTACGGTGGCAGATCAGCCGATTGTCATGATCCGTCATCAGGACAATACTATTAAGGTGCTGTATAACCGATGCCCGCACCGTGGTGCTGAGATCGTCAGAGATGTCCATGGGTGTGCGGGGACGTCCCTTCGATGTCCATACCACGCGTGGACGTTTAACACAGATGGCAGTTTACGGCGTATACCAGAGCGAGAGGGATACGATAATACTGGTTTCGAATCGTCACACGCCGCCCGAGGAATGACCGCCGTCGCGGCGATGCATGTTCATCGTGAATGGGTTTTTTGCCGTCTTGCAGAGAAGGGCGAAGATTTTGAGACGTTTTTTGGCGGTTCACTGTCAACAATCGATAATTTTGTCGATCGTTCGCCCGCTGGTAGACTAGAAGTGGTTGGTGCACCGCTACGTTACGTTAATCGGTGCAACTGGAAGATGCTGATTGAAAATCAGACCGATACTTTCCACCCCATGACCGTTCACGCCTCCTCAGCAATGACCGCCAAGACGCTCTGGGAGGAAGTAAAGGACAAGCACGAGGGCCCAACGCCTATGGTGGTTGAAGCTATCGTTCCTTTTACGATGCCATATAACTTTTATGATGGCATGGGCATCCGTGTCTGGCCTAATGGGCACGGCCATACCGGTGTGCATAATTCCATTCACTCAGATTACACAGAAGAGGATGAATATTTTAATGCCATGCGCGAAGCCTACGGCGCAGAACGGGCCCAGGAAATTCTCGGTGAAGTGCGTCATAATACCGTTTATTTTCCAAACCTGATGGTGAAGGGGCCCATCCAGAAGTTGCGCCTTTTTAAGCCCATATCGGCAAATGAGACCCTTATCGAATCATGGATATTCCGGCTCGTGGGAGCACCCGACTATTTGCTAGAGCGGACCGCGATGTATAATCGACTGATTAATGCACCTACTTCCATGGTTGGTCACGACGATACGGAGATGTACGAACGTGCCCAGCAGGGCCTACGTGCCGAACGCAACGAGTGGGTTAATATCCAGCGTTTGCAGCTTCATGACGAATGCACCCAGCCGGAAGAAGTGCATTCGGGTAACAGTGAGGTTCAGTTCCGCAATCAGTTCCATGCTTGGCTCAAATACATGGCAACAGCAGCGGGCTCGATCCAGGCTGCGGCCACCCAATCCGCAACGGGGACCGACGGATGAGTGTAACCGAACAAGAATTGATTGATTTTGTCGTCCGAGAAGCACGGCTTTTGGATGAGGAGCGGTATGAAGATTGGTTGGAGCTTTTTACTTCAGATGGTCGATATTGGATGCCGTTGGAGCCGGGTCAGACAGAAGAGAAACTTGTCACGTCTTTGCTTTATGAAGACATGATCCTACTAACCACCCGAGTGCGTCGGTTGACTGGCAAACTTACTTACTCACAGCAGCCCAAGAGCCGCGGCGTTCATATCTTGCAACTCCCAGCGGTTGACTCAATGGACGAAGCCGCCAATGTGTTCCATGTACACACGCCGTTCCAGTTTATCGAATCCCGCATGGATGAGAAGGAGATGTATGCTGGTTGGATGGATCACAACCTGACGATGGAGAAGGATGGTTTGAAAATAAAAATGAAACGGGTTGAGCTGGTCAATTGCGACGCTGCCCATCACAACATGCAGCTCATCATCTAGTAATGAGTAACAACCTAACAGCTATCATAACCGGCGGTGGTTCAGGGATAGGCGAAGCTACCTCCAAAATGATGTTAGCCGCCGGTTACGAGGTGATCTCCGTTGGCTTGCATGAACCAGATTGGGCTCATGACCGTTTTACCAGCCTGAATTGCGATTTAGTGGATGAGGAGGCAACCGTGTCCCTCGCGGCGCAACTTGCAGAAAACCATGCAGTCACCCATTTTGTGCATAATGCCGGTATGATCCGCCAGAAACCTTTGGAAGATGTTACGGTGGCGGATTTACACGACCTAACCCAGCTGCATTCGGCGGCGGCATTGATTTTCACCCAGGCCCTAGCGCCGGGTATGAAAGAGCGTAATTTTGGGAGGATCATCTTTAATTCTTCCCGAGCCTTGCTGGGGTTGCAATCCCGGACTGCGTACTCTTATAGCAAAGCTGGCTTAGTTGGCATGGCCCGCACCTGGGCATTGGAATTGGCGCCCCATGGCATCACCGTTAACGTGCTTGCGCCAGGTCCTATTCTCACGGATAATTTTTGGGACTTGGTCGAAAAGGACAGCCCGGAGCAGCACGCATATGCTGCTAAAGTACCTGTTGGACGATTGGGCGAACCTGAGGATGTCGCCAATGCGATCCTATTTTTTGCTGATCCCAAAAGTGGTTTTGTGACGGGTCAGACACTTTTTGTCTGTGGCGGGGTGAGTATTTTCTCTGGATGATTTACAAGTGACACATGCATTTGTATGTCGCCTAAAACTTGTATAAAACAAAAAGCCTGAAAGCGGATGGGTGGCCGAGTGGCTGAAGGCGCCGGTTTGCTAAACCGGTATAGGGTTTAAAGCTCTATCGAGGGTTCGAATCCCTCTCCCTCCGCCAACCGTCATTCCGCCCAAAGCTAAATTCGTGTTGGAAGAAGCAAAAAATAAAATTTCAATTGGATGATTTCGATGTGGGCATCAAAAAAACGCTTCAATTATTTAACGTCTTTTTTATTTACATTGTTTTCTTTACTATTTTCGACGGTTGGTTTATCCCAAGTAAAAATAGAGTTGGGGATTAAATCGGCAAGTAAAGGATATATGGGAACTAATAAAGTATCTTCGGATAATGATCGGGAACTTGCTCGCTATCATCGAGACAAAAGAGAACGAAGGCGAGGTAGGCAAAGTAAAAAAACGTTTAATATTGAAGATAGAGCTCAAAGACGCCCTAGATCATGTGAGATCTGCAAAACGATGGAAGGCTTTGTTCCCATGAGTGCCATTTCCAGCGTTGTCCAAGCCATGGTGGGCAAGTCTCTCATCTTCGATAAATGGAAAGCAGTAGAGATCCAAAAGTCAAGAGGCGTCGTTGAGACTGGTTTGTCTCCCAAATTTATTGGCGGGGCTGATTGTCCTGAAATAGATAGTGAAACATGGGCAATTGATTATTCTCATAAGCGTCCTTGGCCAGCCTTGCATAAAGGCATTGATATTCCTCAAAGACATGGAACGCCGATTTTGGCTGTCGCCTCGGGAAGAGTGGTTGGAAAATTTAAAAACAAAGGGAATAGAAAAGGGATTGAGGTAATGATTAGGCACAGTCCCAAACAAACTGGACTACCATTTTGGACTTACTCTCAATATACCCACTTACTAAGTATGTCTCCATTAACAATTGGTCAGTCAGTAAAGATCGGTCAAGAGGTTGGTAAAACGAGTAATAGCGGGAAAATGGGGCGGCGGCTTCGAAGAGATGCTCTCCACTTTGCTATCCTGTATAGTAAACAATCTGCCTGGTCTAATAATGGTCGTTTTGTAGCTCCCAAAGACGGTTATTGGATGGATCCGAATGCATTTTACAAAATGGATCCTCCATTTGATTCACATTCTATTGTGAAATTGCCGGAAGGACAAAAGGGCGTACCCGTTCCTTATGCAAAAACTGATGGTGCTTTGGTACCACCGAGCACGCAACGGATATGGCCCTACCCGTGCAGTCAGTAAAACTAACTTATTAAATGATACGACAAAGCCCGCTCCTCACTGCATTCAAATAAACAAAAAATGACGTAGCAGGCCATAGCCTTGGATTTTTTTACAGAATATCTCTCTCAGATATCCTTAGATATCTCCATCAGAAATTTTTTAGTATCCGCCCTGGTACTATTCATAGGCGGCCTGATCCAAGGTTATACAGGCTTTGGTGGTGGCACAATTTCGGTTCCAATATTAGTGATATTGTTTGGGCCAGTCGTTGCGATTGGAATAATTACACCCGTCTATATTCTCGGGGCTACGACAATACTGCCAAGTGCTATAGAAAATGTCGATTGGAAAGAGGTATTACCTGTCTCAATAGCTGGTTCAATCGCAGTTTTTTTGGGTTTATCGTTTTTAATTACTGCCGATCCAATTGTTGTGAAGAAAATAATGGGGTTTTTCATATTATTCACAACCGGGATTATGATTTTAGGAAAAAAGTATACTGGCCCCAGGAACATTTTGACGAGTGCAGTGGCCGGAATATTTACAGGGGGAATCTCAGGGGGCACGGGAATTCCAGGCGCACCCATTATGGTAATGTATTATCTTGCTGCTAAAACTGCGCCAGCGATACAAAGAGCAAACATTCTAACAACAGGTAGTGTGTTTAGTTTTTGTATAATAGTTGGATTGGCTGCAAATAACATTTACAGCCCCACATTAATTCTCACTGTATTACTGCTTAGCCCTGTCTTCATGATCGGAGCGCGTTTGGGACAGTTCCTATTTAATTATATGCCAGCCGTATGGTTCAAGAAAGTTGCCCATTGCCTACTTGTGATAGCGGGTACAATGCTACTGGTCTATTAGAGGGCAAACACGTATAGAAGAGTACGATACGCGCATGTAGGTAAATTTTTTAATATGAGACTATTAAAAAAACTGAGCCCAATATTTGAAGCCCGTAACGCAAAAAAAGCAGTGCCCCTAAGTGTACTAGGATTTGCCTTACTGATAGCTTGGATATTCAAATTAACCCAACCCGGAATTAAACCCGCACCGCCCTCTGAGAGAGCTTGGCCTGTCTCCGTAATACCCGCAACTCTGACCAAGATCGTTCCTACGCGAAAATACTATGGGACGATCATACCTGCAGGAGAAATCGAGATTAGGGCGGAGGTTACAGGCCGAATTTTGGAGGTTAACAAAAATTTTCTTGATGGCGGTAAAGTAAACAAGGGCGCACTTCTCTTTCGTATCGACCCTTTTTCTTTTCTCACTCGCCTCGGTGAGAGAGACGCTGAATTGGTTGAGGCTAAAGAGCGTCTCGCTGAATTACGGATAGAACAGAGCAGTTCAAAAAGCCTCCTTGCCCAAAATAAAGAGCAGCTCGCAATTCGGAAAAGAGAATTAACGCGAAGGGAAAAATTATTTAGACGGAATACGATACCAGAGAAGAGCCTCGATGAAGCCAGGTTACTCCTCAATGACACTCAACAGAGAGTTACAACAGGATCCCGAGACGTCAAAAAGCTTGGGGCTAATATTAAGAGACAAATTGCTGCGATAACGCGAGGGGAATTGGCCGTAGAAACCGCAAAAAGGGATCTGTCAGATACTACACACAACGCGCCATTTGACGGTTTCCTAACCGATGTTTCGGCTGCCGAGGGTCGTTATGTTATCAAGGGTGAAAAGCTAGCCCGACTAATCCAAGCAGACAAATTGGAGGTAAAATTTCAATTAGGTACATCCCAGTTTGGTCAAATTTTTGATGACCAGGGCCTGATAGGTAAACCTATAAAGATAAAGTGGAGGGGCAACCAACGCGTGGTCTACGAAGGTATTGTCAGCCGGATAGAGAGCGTCATAGACGCTTCAAAGGGAGGAGTGAGCTTGTTTGCGCAGATTAATGATCTAGACCTAAGAACTAAATTACGCGCTGGTGCTTTTGTAGAAGTTTTTCTCGAAGGGCAAGCCTTTCAGTCTGTTATCAAGATACCGGAAACGGCGGTTCACGACGGGTTTGTCTATACCGTATCAAATGAAAGGCTGAAAAGACATCCTGTAAAAATTAAGGCGCTTATTGATGATAAGTTGATTATCTCGGGTACGTTTTCGCCAGAAGATCAAATTGTAACGAATACATTCAATGGCATCGGCCCGGGGATAAAGGTCACTGTGCGCAAGTGAAGAACCTAAATTTTATTTCCTTTTTTGTTCGCCATCCGACAGCAGCAAACTTGCTTATGATCATAATGATCATTGCCGGCCTCATTTCCTTGCGACAGACAAATACGCAATTTTTTCCAGATTTTGGGATTGATTGGGTGAGTGTAAAAGTGGAGTGGCCAGGCGCAAGCGCGGAGGATATTGATAATAATATCGTGCAGTCAATCGAGGCCCAGGTGCGGTTTCTAGATGGGATTAAGAGAGTTCGCTCAACCTCAGTCCAAGGACTGGCAAATGTTGTAGTGGAATTCCTCCCTGGAACCGATATGCAAGCTGCACTGGGAAACGTCGAGACGGCAGTTGATCGGGTAGATACGTTACCTGAAGACAGTGAAAAACCAACTGTCCAACGTATTTTTCGGTACGACACTATCAGCAAGATCGTTGTGTCCGGTCGATTACCAGAAATTTCGTTGAAGAGGTTAGCTTTGGAAATTCGAGATGATCTCCTAGATAATGGTGTTGATAAGGTTGAAATAACTGGTGCTCGTGACGAAGAAATATGGGTCGAGGTGCCGCCAGAATTACTGCTTCAACTTGATCTAACAATATCAGATATCGCAACTAAGATCAGCCGAACCTCACAAGATTTTCCGTCAGGTGACTTAAGCGCAGACGTAAAAAAATCCATTCGGTCACTCGGTCTGGAGAAAACTGCACAAGGCATCGGAGGAATTGAGATCTTATCGCTGAATAATGGCCAAAAGGTCTCTTTGCGAGAATTAGCTAAGGTCACCGATCAATTTTCTACAAACCAACCTGAGCTAGAGAGGAAAAGCCTCAAAGCTATTGAACTTCATGTCCAGCGGGCGACATCTGCCGATGCCCTGGAAGTAGCTGATAAAGTAGATGCATATTTGAAAAAACTTCGGCCAGGATTGCCACCCAGTATCAGTGTTGAAACTTTTGATGTCCAATCAGATCTAATTCGGAGTCGTATCGCATTACTACTGGAGAATGGATTGAGCGGATTAGTGCTCGTCATGATTATCCTCTTCATATTTCTCAGTGCACCAGTTGCATTCTGGGTTGCTGTTGGAATTCCCGTCGCCATTTTAGCAACGCTAGCGGTGATGATGGCGAGTGGCCAGACCATAAACATGATAAGCCTATTTGGAATAATCATGGCCTTGGGGATTGTGGTGGATGATGCAATTGTCGTTGGGGAACATGCTGACCAACAATACAGGAACGGGCTGAGTCCAATTGATGCCTCTGACAAAGGTGCAATGGATATGGCGGCGCCAGTTTTTGCATCATCTCTCACAACCATAGCCGCTTTTACGCCATTATTTGTGATTTCAGATATCATTGGCCAAATTATTCGCGGCATCCCACTTGTTGTTGTTGCGATGATCATCGCTAGTCTCATTGAGTGTTTTTTGGTGCTGCCTGGCCATTTGCGCGGTGCAATGGCTGTAAATATTCGAGAAATAAGTGAGTATAAGAAGCGTTTTAATGAAGCTTTTAACCGTTTTCGCGATGGCCTTTTCGCGAGTTGGGTTAAAATTGCCGTAAAGTGGCGATACACAACCATTGCTACAACGCTTGCCACCTTGATTATTTGTATCGGCGTCATCGCAGGTGGCCGAATAAATTTCACTTTTTTTCCTGCTCCAGAGGCGGATAAAATATTTGCCGCGGTTCAGATGGAGGCCGGAACCCCCCGTGGCCAAACACTGCAAATGGTCCGTGAGTTAGAGAGAGCGATGTACGCTGCAGAAAAAGACCTCACCAATGGCAAGGGAGGGCTATTGAAATTTGAACTCTTAAAAATAGGGACGAGTGTGGCTCGTGCAGACGCACCAGTATCCAAATCAGATAATCTCGGAGGTATTGAAGTCGAATTAGTGGCTTCGGATGATCGTGATATCAGAACTTCGGATTTTATAGCAGCTTGGCGCGAGAGAGTTATCCCAAAACCTGGGACAAATATTTTTACAATCAAGGCAGCTCAAGGCGGTCCACCCGGACGTGATATTGACATACGACTTTCTGGTAATGACTTGAGGAAATTGAAGCAGGCAGCCCTTGAGGTAAGAAATTTACTCGCACGGTATCCAGGGGTTTTGGATATAGATGACAATCTACAGTTTGGTCAAAAAGAAGCCATTATCAACCTCACGCCGAGAGGTCAGTCGTTAGGGTTTTCAACACAAAATGTTGGCCGTGAAATTCGTGATGCTCTTGAGGGTGCGATAGCAAAGCGTTTCCAACGCAATGGCGAAGAGGTCTCGGTTAGGGTAAAATACCCCGAAAATAGTACCTCATCAAAAAGTCTTGCGACTTTTCGGCTACAGGATTCTGGCAAGTCGGAGGTATTATTAGATGAGGTTGTGACTATACGTGAACAACAGGGTTTCTCGAGTATTACCAGAGAAAATGGAAGACGAGAGGTTGCGATTACCGCTGAGACAAACAAAGCGATTACCAATAACAACAAAATACTCTCAGCACTTCAGCGGGACGGCTTAAATGAAATTGCAGAACGTTATGACCTAAGTGCGAGTTTCGCGGGACGTGCAGAGGAGCAACGAACTACGTTGGCAGATATGCAACTCGGTGCGTTAATAGCGCTCAGCAGCATTTATATAATTTTAGCATGGATTTTCGGGAGTTACACGCGGCCCTTTGCTGTTATGGTAATTATCCCCTTTGGGTTAGTTGGAGCCGTGATCGGGCACGCGCTGTTGGGTTATGATCTTACAATTTTGAGCCTAATTGCTCTGGTTGGATTATCCGGTATCGTCGTTAACGACTCGATTATACTAGTCCGAACCATCGACAATCGGATTAAAAATGGACAAGAAATTTATGATGCCATTATAGATGGAACTCGAGACCGTTTGCGCGCTGTCATCCTGACGTCTGTTACCACTATTGGCAGTTTAACACCTTTGCTTTTTGAAACTAGCCTCCAAGCACAATTTCTTATTCCTATGGCGGTTACCATCGTGTTTGGTTTGATGGGTACAACCCTACTGATCTTGTTTGTAGCTCCATCAATCATAGCAATTTTGGATGACATCACGGTCAAGCGGAAACAATGATCCGATATTTTATGGCAGCAGTGCTGCTTCTCTCTAATATCAGCACAACTGTTAGAGCTGAACAGCGAGAGCTAGCATGGCTTAGCGGACGGGCGACGGTTATAGATGGGGACACACTAAAAATCGGTCAAATACCCATTCGAATCCACGGCATCGATGCACCTGAAAAAAATCAGGTATGTATAAAAGAGAACATCAGTTGGAAATGCGGTGTCGAGGCCACCAAACTGATGCGAAGTCTCGTAATGGGGTCAGAGGTAAGTTGTGAGAAACTAGACCAGGACCGGTATGGCCGGGTTGTTGGTCGGTGTTTTTCGAATGGTAATAACTTGGGCGAGATGATGGTGGTCCAGGGGTTGGCACTCGCATATCGGCAATATTCGAGTGAGTACGTGCCGATGGAAGGGATCTCCAAGAGCGTGCAGCGAGGAATGTGGGCGGGTAAATTTACTCCCCCTTGGGAATGGCGAAGAGGAAAACGGCTCGGACACAAAAAGGAAATCACGGATAAAGATTGCCTTATAAAAGGTAATATTAATCGTTCAGGCGAGCGAATTTATCATCTGCCAGGTAGTCGTTTCTACGCACAAACTAAAATTAACGTTGCCAAATCAGAGCGCTATTTTTGCACAGAGGAAGCAGCAGAAAAGGCGGGATGGCGCAAAGCAAAGCGATAAAGTGGTTTATTGTAGCGTTTATGCATAGCAAAACCTCCACTACGAATAAGAAAGTGGGCATGCTCCAAGACTGCCAGCGTATGATACTTGAATGATTGACTTAGGTTATCTCTTTGCCCAAGCCAGAAAAATCTTTGCTAACCATATAACAATTAATCCGATAACCAGTGTCTGTTCAATTAATTGCCTTCCCGATATCAGACCTATCATTGCAACAACTACTACAATAACACACCAGATAGTACTAACTGTTAATGCTGTTCGGGTTGACTGTGTAACCTTCATGCCGCACCTAAATATTCCATCCATCCAACAGGCTGATCAAAAACCGTTCTTCTGGAACCCTCTGTGGTTTCTGTATGCCCCACCGATCTTTATCGGACAAATATATGCAGCTTAATCTGTCTTTTCGCCACGCAGAATATTCAAGATGTCCGTCGGAGTTTCGGGAAAGCTATTTGATCTCCAAGCCACCATTAAGTCTGGTCGGATAATTACATATTTATTCTCGTACAACGTGATCGCATAAGGATCATTGATTTGGATGATATCCAGGGGCAAACCAATATTTTTTGCGGCTTCATGTATTGGTCCTATACTCGCTTCCATAACTCCAAATATTAGTAGGTTAAAACCAGGTCCCAGTTTGTCGAAGAGAGACACTCCTTCTTCCAACCAAATATGAGGGGCCCGGTGACCTGGTCTTGCAATAGATACATAAGTCCGCGGGTCGTCGGCCGGCTCTTCTGTCCCATCCGGGATAACAATTGGAGAACCTTCATAACGGTAACCCAATAACGTTCCTGAAGAAGATATGAGTTTTTCTTGCTCCTTCAATTCGACGCCTAATTTTTCTCTAAACGCCCTACCTTTTGACCCTTCTTCGTCAAGTTCATCTCCATATTTCATGACCGAATTAAGGCGGTCAAAACAATCTGCTGCTTCTGCGGTATTTCTTACACCTACAGGATGACGTTCTGAAGAATACCTCTCCAAGAGTTTGTTTCCTCCCCAACCCTCGAGCATAGCTTGCACCTTCCAGGCTAGATCAATCGCATCCGAAACGCCCGTGTTCATTCCAAACCCTCCTGTGGGTGTAAATAAATGAGCAGCGTCTCCAACAAGAAAGATACGATCTTTATGGTACTGATCGGCAACCAAAGCATGGGCTGTCCAGGGTTGAGTCGAAATAATTTCGATGGGAGTTGAGGTCCCGAGGACGGCTTCGATTGCTGCCACAGGATCCACCGCATCCCATTCCTGTTGATCTTGAAGCATTAAGTGGTAGGTGAAGGTCGTTCCACTATCCCAGTTTAGAATAAAACCCGCATAATTTTTATGGAGAGGAAAATAAATATTGGCTGCACCGAATTTATGGCATTCCATAAAATGGGGAGCCTTAAAGTAGATTGAGACAAACCTGGCCAGGTTGGCGCGGCCACTTAACTTAATACCCAATTTTTCACGGACTTGTGAGCGCCCACCATCACAGGCCAACAAATATTCGCACCTCATTTCGGTCGTCTCGTTTGTGTTAAGATCCTTCAGTTCACAGATAACACCCTTATCATCTTGCTCATGATCTATGAGTTCGTAATTAAATCTAAAATCAACATCTTCGAGTGTTTGCACGTAATCTAATAATACCCGTTCCACCTCATTCTGGCCGGTAATCGTTTTCAAATAGGGTGACCAGGTATGCTCTTCTTTGACATAGCCCGACGTATCATGGACTTCCTTGATTTTCTTATAAGGAGGGAGAGAAATGCGGTGCAATTCTCTTCCGTGCAGGCTTGATACCCAGTAGTAATCTGCGAGATGATCGGGCGGAACTCCGGCGTTAGTGATTGCTTTATCAATCCCCCAGCGGCGGTAATATTCCATCGTGCGATTGGCGACGGCATTGGCGCGCGGATGTGAGTTTAAAACCGATGATTTTTCCGCCACAAAACAACTGATCCTGCGCCAACCTAGCTCTGCGGCTAAGGTTAAACCGACAGAGCCCCCTCCCGTGATGATAATAGGTATTTCCCTCACGAATTTTCTCCACGAATTTCCCGATAATTATCAATGCATAGCTTAGGTGGCTTCAATATAACTCTCTTAAAATGAGCAAAGCCTCTTTATGGATTAGGGAATACCAATAAATAATTTTTATATCCGTAATTAAAAATAACCGACTCTAAACCTTATTTGCTTAGGAACGATATGCCTGGCGCCCGTAAAGGCAAGCCAGAGAGGAGCACGGGGTAAAGCGCATTAAAGTGTCTTCGCTAAACCGCCTGCTGACTATGCCAGAAAGGGCAGCGTTAAGGTTATCACAGTAGGTTTACGGATAGCGAGCGGGCCATGATGTAAATCCCCAAGAACAGTAAGGACACAAAGAAGACCCTTCGAAATTGTTTGTTATTCAGCCGATTACGGAATTTAACGCCCACAAACATGCCGAAAAAGGCTGGTATTAACGCTATGGCGGACACGACAATAAGATTGTTGGAAATCAGTCCATGGCTGCCGAAGCTGATGCCAAGGGCGAGCGAGGACATGGTAAACAGGATGCCCATCCCTTGAATAAGTTTATCTTTGGAAAAACCTAGAGAATGCAAATACATGACCCCGGGGACCACGAACGTGCCGGTAAGGCCGGTCACCATTCCGGAGATACCACCTAAAGCAGGGCTGAGTACCGGTTCCCAATTTTTGGGCATAAAAATTTGCGGCGCGGCCAAACTAAACCCGGCATACGCGGCCGTCACCAAGCCCAGCAGGGCAGCAAAGGCCGGTGAGGTGGATCCCGCGAGAATGCTTGCGCCCAGCCAGGTGCAGACAAAAGCAACGAGGATGAATGTCCAGGTCCGGCGGACGATTTCAAGTAAGCTACTACCTGTCATGGCTTGAATGGCATTGGTGGCTAGTGCTGGCAGTATCAACACTGCAACGGCAGGTTTTAATCCGATCGTTGCCGCCAGAAGCGCTAGGGAGACGGTCGGCAAACCCAGACCGATCACGCCTTTGACAAAACCAGCGATTAGGAAGACGACACTGACGAGAAGTATGGTTTCGACTGACGGCATGTTGATTATTGTGCCGCCTTTAAATTGCCTTGCCTAGTCGTAAACCGGCTTACAGAAATCTTGACATTTTTATCCGATTACGCCACCGGTTGAGCTAAATGGTTAACGGAATCCAAGGCCGTCTGATGTGATGCCACTGACCAGAAGACTGGATCTTTTTGGTTTGTTTGTTTTCGTGACACTGTGCCTTTTGGTGTCCGCTGCCGGGGGTATGGTCACCGCAACAAGCGTTGATACATGGTATCAAGCCCTGGCGAAACCGTCGTTCAATCCGCCTGACTGGGTGTTTGCCCCTGTTTGGACTACTCTTTATTTCCTGATGGGTGTCTCCGGTTGGCGGATCTGGCGCCGACGCGCCTCGCTGGCAACGCGCGGAGCTCTTGCCCTATTTGGCCTGCAGCTTTTTCTCAACTTTGCATGGTCTGTTCTGTTCTTTGGCTTTCAGCGGATTGACTTAGCCTTGATCGACATTGTCATACTTTTCGTGGCGATTGTTGCTAACATGATTGTGTTTTGGCGCATTGAACGCCTAGCAACCCTCCTGTTAGTGCCTTATGCGGCCTGGGTCGTCTTTGCAATAGCACTCAATGTTTCCATCTGGTTGTTAAACGTTACCTAGGTATAAAAGGCGAGTTCGGAAACAGCTAGGTCGGCTTGGAACGGTCGTCCAATGGCGACCAGCCCTGCTCGGCGAAGCCGCCCCGTTGCTAACGGGGTGTCGAGCCGATGGGGTAAAAATTTTTTGAACGGTAGTTGAATGGTCTCCCATTTCCGCTCCGCAGTGAAATGAGCCCGGTAGGACTGCCAAGGTCGGACATTATCTGAGGTACGGAGATGAACCGAGTATTGTTCTGCATTCCCGTAAACCATAAGGCGCACACCACTGAAGTTGGACGCATCAAAAGTCTGCCCCGACGGGTCGAGATCAAGTGAAGCTTGTATGAAACCGCCACTATTCTCTAGACGAACATCACCAATCATGCGCATGCAGGTGTGGCCATCGATAATAGTGTGAGAGATTGAAGGTTCAGAGAGCCCACCCATGACCTGATCGCTCACGGCACGCCACCGTGTCGTCAACCTCGAGACTAGGGCTTTGTCGGAAAAGTCATCTATCAACATGTAAAACCCCTTTTCGCTATCGATACCATGAAGCCTGTATAGAAAAATTGGCTACGCTCTCCCCCTAAACCAGCCCAATAACGTGGGGGGTGTAACGGACACATTTTTCGATATGAAATTTACTATCCTCGAAGTTGATCTAGCCGTTGTACCTCTCTAGATCTCCCCTAGTCGCTGAAATTACTCCGCGATTTGACGGAACGAGACTGGTTCGGTACTCGACAGTTGCAGACCAGTGTTGGCCTGTTAATCTTGTGACGTTTTTAAACTAACAAACTGTTATTTTCGATTTGCATAAAATAGGGAGAGCGAAGTGAAAAATTGGATAGTACTTAGCGCTGTTATCATGGCCATCGCCATGTCGGCGCCCATGGTAAATGCAGAGACCCGCGTTACTTACAAATCGGCAAAAACAACCTCATCATATTACCAGATGGCAGTGCAGATTGCAGAAGCCATGAAGAAGGGGTCAAACGGTGCTATTATCGTGACCGTGGAGGAAAGCCAGGGCTCGGTGCAGAATGTCAAGGAGGCGGCCAAGCGCACGGGGAACTATGTTTTTACTACGCCCCCTGTGCTGATAAAGTTAGCACAGAAGGGCCTCGCAATGTTCAAAGGCAAGGCCAATCCTAAATACGGTGATATCCGTGCGCTGTTCCCAATCCCATCGCTGACCATGCATTTTGTGGTGCGCAAGGATACAGGCATCAAGGCGTTCGGTGACTTAGCCGGTAAAACCATTCTAATCGGCAAAGGTTCGTTTGGAGCCAAGGAAGGGGCTAAATATCTGAAGCTATTCGGTCTCGAGGGTAAGGTAAAACTCGCCAATGTCGAGCTCAACGCGGCCGTTAGTGCACTCAAAAATCGGCAGATTGACGGTTTTGTTACTGCTGGCTCTTACCCCGCGCCCAACGTTATCGAAGCGGCTGCCTCGACGGGTGTCCACGTGCTAAGTTTGAGCGATGACCAGGTTAAGAAAACCAAGCGGACGCGCCTAGTAATACCGGGCGGGACCTATGCTGGCGTCGGTGGAGATACCGTCACCACCTCTCTACCTGTAGTTGCCTATACGACTAAATCTATGAGCAATGAGACAGCGTACCAACTGACAAAAACCTATTGGTCTCAGAAGAAAAATATGGGAGCCAACCATGCCTGGTGGAATGGTGTTTCAGGCGAACTTTTGACCAATGTCTACGGCAAGCTACACCCTGGCGCGCTCAAATACTATTCGGAAGCTGGAATTTCCATACCGGCAGCTAATCGCTGAGGTGATGTAGACTGCTTCAGGGAACACGATTGTGATAACGGCACCCGAACGCCTAATCTTTACGGCACTGGGTGCCGCTTCCATTTTTTTTCATATCGGGTTAATTTTTTCAGGTCTTGTGCCAAACTTAGTAGCGCGTCCCTTGCACCTGATGCTTGCGCTGCCTTGGATCTTCTTATTAAGAGCTGGTTCACGAAGTACCCTAATGAGCGGCGTAATTCTCTGTGTGGCTGGGGAACTCGCGTGCCTTTATGTTGTGCTAAACGAAGTGCAACTTTCCGATCAATACGGCTCTCTCGAGGGCAATGGGCAACTTTTGTTGGCCATAACGTTACTAGCGGTGGTGCTGGAGATGGCGCGTCGTGCAATTGGATGGCCCTTGCCGATGGTAGCGTTAGTCGCCATCGTTTATGGACTTTTCGGCCAGTATCTGCCGGGCGAGTTTGGCTATCCCGGTATGCCCATAGAGAGTTTTCTGGGCACATTAACAATTGCCGAAGGAGGCATCTGGGGGAGTCTCACTGGCATTTCGGTTAACGTCGTTGCTGTTTTTGTCATCATGGGCGCCGTGTTGAATGCTGGTGAGGCCGGACAGGGCTTTATGAACCTGGCCAGTGCGGCCGCGGGGCACTTACGCGGGGGTGCGGCTAAAGTCTCGGTCCTCTCATCGGCTTTTTTTGGTTCCATCTCGGGCTCTGCATCAGCCAACGTAGCTTCTACCGGTGCCATCACCTTGCCAGCTATGCGTCGCCTCGGGTATCCGCCAGCCCTGGCCGGAGCGGTGGAGGCAGTGGCATCCTCTGGCGGACAAATCCTTCCCCCATTGATGGGAGCTGGTGCCTTTGTGATGGTTGAACTGACTGGCATTCCGTACACGGCAATCATTCTTGCCGCACTGTTTCCCGCAATTCTCTATTTTGTTGCCGTTTGGATTGGCATCAACGCGTTTGCCAGCCGCTATGACTTAGCCGGCCTGGCGCCTGATGACTGTCCAACGACGCGCGACGTTGTGGTTACGGTGTTATTTTTTGCGGTGCCTTTCGCGGTTCTTCTAGAACGCATGTTCCTTGGTGGTTTTACACCCCAATACGCAGCCAGCGTTGCCATCTTGATTTCGTTTGTGATGTTGCTCATTGACGCCCGGCTCACATTATCGGTCACGCGCACGCGTTCCCGGATTGAGGCAGTATGTGTCAATGCGGGCAAGCAGATCTCGATGATTGCCGCTATTATCGTATGCGCCAGCATAGTCATTGGTGTGCTCGGCCAAACTGGCCTGGGCGTTAAAATCACCTCACTTATTCTCTCTGTTTCCGGCGATATGCTATGGCCAGCTCTAATGCTAACGGCAATTGCCTGCCTTATACTCGGCATGGAGGTGCCCACCACTGCCGCCTACGTAATTTGTATTTCGGTCGCGGGGCCCGCCTTGCACCAACTTGGCTTACCTCCTTTGCAGGCCCATCTTTTTGTTTTTTGGTTTGCACTTCTCTCGACTATCACGCCGCCGGTATGTGGTGCGGTCTTCATCGCTGCCGGCATGGTTGAAGAGAATTGGCTTCGGGTTGCAGGATACGCCATGATGCTCGGTGTAGGGCTTTATTTGGTGCCGCTTGGGATGATCGTAAATCCGAGTCTAATTGATTTGGCGGAAGCGCCTCTTCAGGCTAGTTGGGCATTAGTTAAAATCGGAGCTGGCCTCGGAGCCATATCCTTCGGTATCATTTCTCCGAGACATGTCTGGGTGCGGATTGGATTAGTGATCATCGGTACAGTTTTGATCTTTGCGCCGCTGCCCTAACCGGATTAAAATTTTATATATCGCGAAACAACATCGGCGTTCGGCCAGAGGTGCAGACTGTCGAGCAAAGAGGAGCACAGGCGTGATGGCACGTGGGCATGCCAATTGGTCATGATTTTTTGCAGGACAGTGGGTTCGAGCGAGGAGGCTAATCCCAGTGAGTGCTGGGGCAGTAATTTGGAACAAAACGTACGCAGTATAATTTGGAGGGAGATTTTAAATGAAATTATATAGTTTTTGGAGATCACTTGCATCCTTTCGAGTAAGAATTGCTCTGAAACTCAAGAGGAGAGACTTTGATGTTGTTTCCACGGATCTTCTTGCCGGTGACCAATTCAAATCTGATTTTAACTTGATTAACCCACAGGCCATGGTGCCATCGCTCGTATTAGATGACGGCTCAATTCTCTATCAGTCCATGGCGTTGCTTGAATATCTTGACGAGGTTTACCCAGATCCGCCCTTAATGCCACAGAATGCTATGGCGCGGGCGCGGGTTAGGGCTTTGTGCATGATGGCTGTGGCTGACATCCATCCTCTTGTGGTGCCACGGGTCCGGAAATATATGACCGACAAGGTAGGACTAGACGAAGCAGCTCTTAACCAATGGATCGAAAACTGGACAAATTTGGGACTTGCAGCAATGGAGGCTCATATCGAACAAAATAATCCTGACGGTATTTATTGTGAGGGCGATACTGTCTCCTTGGCTGATTTATGCCTAATTCCACAAGTCGGCGCTGCACAAATGTTTGGTTTCGATGTTTCTCATTATCCCCATCTTTCTCGAATCTTTGAGACTTGCATGAGCCATCCCGAGTTTTTCGACTCACGTCCTCAAGTTCAACCGGATTATCCCGAAGAGTTAAACGGGCGTTAACGGGGGATTTCCAAAGCTAATAAATTATCCCTCATCCCAGACCGGGCGGCGCACGCTTGGGTCTACAATGCGGAGATTGCGTTCGCGTAGGCCAGAAACCCGTTTCATCTCGGCCGGACTGAGCTCGAACCCATAGAGATCAATATTTTCTCTTATCTGCGACATGGAGAGCGCGCGCGGAACAACCACTGTATCTGCTTGCTGGATGAGCCACTTTAGCGCAATTTGTGCAGTTGTTTTATTGTGTGATTTGGCGATCTCCCGAAGTACGGGGTCTTTCACTACGGCACCGCGGGCAAGGGGCACATGGCAAGAAACCAGGAGACCATGTTTTCGGCAGGCCGCCATGACCTTATCCTGGCGGATGTAGGCATGATATTCGATTTGGTTGGTTAGCAGAGGTTCAGAGCATTTGGCCACGGCCTCGTCAAGTAATGCGACGGTAAAGTTTGACACACCGATATTTTTAGCTAACCCGTCCTTTTTTGCTTGGGCGAGTGCACCGAGCGTTTCTTCCATAGGTATCTTGGGCTGCGGCCAGTGGATTAAAAGCAAATCGACATAATCGAGGCCCATTGTCTTCAAACTGGTGTCGACCGAACGCTTAAAATCGTCAGCCTTTGCGTTCTCTTCGGTCACTTTTGTCGTTACCCAGATGTCTTTTCTGGCTAGACCAGAGGCGCGGATACCTGCGCCAACCCATTCCTCTGAGCCATATTTACGGGCCGTATCTATGTGCCTGTAACCGCATTCTAGTGCTCCTTGGATCAGTTCAGCGGCGCGTTGAGGTTCTGGAAACAGCATGGTCCCGTATCCGACGGTTGGTATACGCACGCCGTTTACTGAACGGTTTGGGACTATAATCGACGGTGCCATATATACTGGTTCCTGATTTTAAAATGGTAATTCATTCACATATATAAACCAAACTAGTATTAGATAGAAATTAGCTATGGGGCCAGGTGTCGGATTTGGTCTCAGAACTAGGTCAAAAACAAGCCTCGCCAGTCTCGGGAGTTTCACATGGGGCGGTTTGTGCACATCTAAGAGTGCCATGATAAATCAGGGAGTTCTTAATCACGTGATTGCAGGAACTTGAGACCTTTCGGCGCGGGATCGGCGAAATTATGGCAAATTTTTGGCGCAAATGCCGCCTCTGGTCTTAGTGGTGGTGACCAAAAGCTCGGGTCGTGAGATAAGTTTGATTCAGGTACACTGGCTTTTGAAAATGTGGCTCGAGGTAGGATGGGGAGACATACACTGATGAATTCTCTGGATACGAGACAAACGTTAGAAAATAAACGAGTGCTGATTACCGGCGCCGGCGGAGGGTTGGGACGTAGCCACGCCGTCTTGATGGCGAAACGTGGGGCGGACATCATTGTCCAGGATGTTAATTCAGAACGCGCCGCTGAGACGGCCCAACAGGTTTTGGCGACGGGCCGGCAGGCTAACGTCCTCGTTTCCGACATCGTAGATCTCGACACTTTTTGCAGTGGGCTCTCTGAGATTGGTCAAATTGATATTCTTGTCAATAATGCGGGTGTTGGGGGATTGGGCAGGAAAATCGAGGAAATTACGGCCGAGATTTTCGACGAGATGTTCAATGTCCATGTCCGGGGCAGCTTTTTTGCCACGCAGGCCATTTTGCCTCAGATGAAGGCGCGGAACGCGGGTAAAATTATCAATACATCATCAATTTTTGCCATGGGGGGGCACTATGAGGCGAGCCATTATGCAGCCGCGAAGTCAGCGATTTCGGGATTTACCAAATCTTGGGCTAGGGAGTTTGCCCCCTGGAACATCACGGTTAATGCCGTGGCACCAGGGTTTGTCGAAACGGAGATGACGAGAGCATCAACCCCTCCTGATAAGATAGCAGCGCTGGAGTCTACGATGCCTCTAGGCCGTTTGTGCAAGCCACAAGACATTTCGCACACCGTTGCCTGGCTGGCATCGTCAGATACAGATATGGTCACAGGTCAGGTGATCAGTCCCAATGCGGGTCAGGTTATCGTGGGCTATTGAGCTGAGCGTTATCCGGGTTGACCCAAGGCCCTATTCACGCGCGGCATAACTTCCGTAGATAATAACTCCATGGACCGCATCCAACCCTCTCGCGCGCCAGGATCTGCATAGTCGAACCCCATTTGCAGCAGGACGCCGAAGCCGCCAGAGAGGTTGCTCTGTTCGACGATTTGCTCCACAACCTGATCGGGGTCTCCGACAAACCAGGTTCCATTATCGACAAGAAACTGGGCGTTTACCGGCGTATCGGTAGGCGCGCCGGACCGGCGGAATAAATGACCTATGTCCAGCCGTTCCACGATAATCTGGAAATACGTATCCCAAAATTCCGCAGCAAACCCGTTCAGCACGGCATTGCGGGCGTCTTTTGCCGTATCTGCTACATAAACTTCTCGGATGTGCCGCCAGTTACTCCGGTCTGCCTTGCGGCCCATGCGCTTTGCCGATTGGTCGACTACATCCCAATGGACGCTTACATGCTCCGGCGCGACGTTAAAACTTAGCGGAATATAACCGCGCTCTCCCGCCAAGGCTAGAGAGCCGGACTTGGGCATAAATCCTGCGAACCCTATTCTAGGTTCCGGTGGGGCGTAGGGTTTCACATGCCAATAATAGCGATCATTGTAGGCAGGGGCGTTTATAGACCAATATTTCCCGGCGTAGTCAGAAGGCCCATCCTTCTGCCAACAACTCAAGATGATGTCCAACGCCTCCCGAGACATTTCCTGATGCTGACCAGATGCAAAATCCACTCCATAGAGCTGCGCGTCAGTCGGGGTGCCGCCGCCGCCGAACCCGAATAACAGGCGCCCGTGTGCCATATGATCGAGCTGGGCGAGCTCTGTTGCCAGACGTACTGGATGGCTTTGATACAGCACTTCGACGCCAGTGCCGAGTTTTATATGTGAAGTTTCCCCAATCGCGCGAGCGATGATTTGCTGGGGCGCCGGCAGGGGTTCCCAAGGCGATGTGATATGCTGTCCGATCCAAACCTCAGCAAATCCGCAAGCGTCGGCATGGCGGATGACATCCAGGTTCCAGTCGATGGTTTCTGACAATGGTCGGCCCGGTTTGGTGGCCGGTTGCAGGAACATTCCAAGTTTCATAAATGCTCAGCCTCTCGTTCGAACCGTTTTTGATGCTGGCCACGGTACCAACACATTTACCTTTGCAAATATATCAGGTGCCGGCATCCCCCAGTTCCCCAAAAGGTTTAGTTTATTGAGAAGTAGCAGTAAGCGCTGGTTCGGGCAATCTCAAGTATATGAGGAGAAGAAGTATACTGATCATAACGCGGATATGTCTGTCGAAACCTAGAAAAACGTCGTGCGTATTTTGAGCAGTCTATGGACCCAATAGGTTCGCGCGCGATAGGTGAATTCAATCAAATCCAGTTAATTTTTTTATTTCAATGTCTCGATAGTTGAAACGTTGTTTCATAATATGATTTTCTTTAAACCGGTCAAAATACTGGTAAATATTGTGCCGCGATATAAAAATCGTTAGCTACGAAATACACAAGAATACCCGCATGAAACTAAACATTCGACTTTTTAGCATCGGTAATGGCTCATGTTTTTTGGGCTGTCTGCTCCTCTCTGTTATCGCTACGCCATTGTACGGAGCGGAAAAATTGGCGCCGTGGGAACTTTACCCAAAAGGACTGACGTTCGATGTCAAAAGAAATGGTGACCGTGTTGGTCGCCACACGCTGGCCTTCAAAAAGATCGGGAAGACTAAATTTCAAGTCAATTCGATGATGACTGTCTCGGTCACGCTTCTCTCAATCCCCGTCTATCGGTATCGATATATCTCAGAGACCGCATGGCAGGATGGCCAAATGATTCGTTTGATGGCGGAACAAGATGATGACGGGGACGTATCGCGTGTGCGTGCGGTTCGTCAGGGTCAAACTTGGACCATAACAGGACCAAAGGCCCGAGTGCAATCCCAAAAACCACTCTATCCAACCGATCACTGGCATTTTGGTGTGATCAAGCAGACAGAGGTTTTGGACACATTGACTGGTAAAATCACGGATGTGACGATCACGCCTGGAGAAGTTGAACGCATTAGGGCCCAGGGCCGCTCGGTGAACGCTACTCCATATCGTTACACCGGGGATATCAATACTACGGTGTGGTATGATCATGCCGGTAGATGGGTTAAAATGGCATTCGAAGCTGGAGAAGGGTCCGACATGGAGTACTATTGTATTGAATGCGGACTGGCGGCGAATGACTAGGGTCGTATGGGTCACCGGCGCTGGAAAGGGACTTGGGCGGCAAATTTCGCTGCAACTTGCGGAGGCTGGCTGGTGCGTTGCTGCCACCTCGCGGACGGCAGAAGACCTGAATTCTCTTGCAGCTGACGCCCAACACTTTGTCGGCTCTGTTCATCCTTCTCCGGCTGATATCATTGAACGGGATTCCATAGACGGACTCGTAGAAAAGATCGAAGATGAGATCGGCCCGCTTGACCTCGCAATACTGAATGCCGGCACCTATCTCCGCTTCGGCTTAGAAGACTTCTCTGCCGAGCGGTTTGCTCACCAGATGGAGATTAATGTAAATGGAACGGTAAATTGTCTCAGCCCCGTGCTGAAAAGGATGAAAAACCGTCGCCGGGGGCAGATTGCCGTTGTATCCTCGTTAAGCGCCCACCGAGGCCTTCCCATGGCATCTGCCTATGGAGCGTCAAAGGCTGCAATAACCAATATGTGCGAAGCTCTTAAACCTGAGTGTGATCTGAACGGGGTAGGGTTGTCCGTCGTTCATCCTGGGTTTGTGCGGACGCCGCTAACCGATCAAAATGAATTTCCGATGCCTTTCTTGATGTCCGCTGATGACGCTGCGCGGCGGTTGATCGACGGATTAAACAAGCGAAAATTCGATATCACGTTTCCGACTCGCTTCGCGTGGCTGATGAGAGGCATCCGTTGCCTTCCAGATGGTTTATATTTCTGGCTCACTCGACGGATGGTCCAGAAATGACGCATGACGATGCATTTGATGCCTATCTAGATTACCTTGAAAACTTGACAGCTCAGGATATTTCGCGCCTCGGCGATTACGTTTCACCGGATGTACGGTTTAGCGATCCATTTCATGATGTGAAAGGGGTTGCAGAAATGGCAGCTATATTTTCCAAATTATTCGGCACCGTCCAAGGCATCAGTTTTAGGGTGCGGGAAACTGGCAGCCGAGGCAGCTTTTATTTTTTCCGGTGGATCCTGGCTGGCACGTTGCGGCGTAAACAATGGACCATAGAGGGTGTCACGCTGCTCGAATTGTGCACAGACGGGAAGGTTGTTTCTCACTGTGAGTATTGGGACGCGGCGTCCCAGCTTTATGAGAAATTTCCAATCATTGGGCCGCTACTGCGTATGCTTCGCGCTCGGATTGCGTCTTAGCAGCCTCCTCCTCGATCTTTTGGAAGGAAATCGTGATCTGCCCGAGCTCAATACCAAATTTGCTCATGCGTGCTCTGTTAAGGAGGACACCACCAGGCTGCAAAAACATCCAATCGTCTAATTTTACTTTGATGCTACTTCCACTATCCCGTTTTAAATCGAGTACATAAGTCCAATGGAGTGAATTGCCGGACGCGACTCCCCTGGCGGCGCCGATGACATCGTCTGCCCGGCCCTCATATGTCCCGTCATTCAACTTTCTTATGCGCCATTGGCGAAAATCCTTTTCCCCGTCATCAAACAGAAAATTTTCGTCCAATGTCAACGTTTTGCCATCCCAATCCCCATGGATATCAACTACAAACTGGCGCCGTACGGTACCAAACCTGTCTTCAAATAGGCCCCATGCGCGGGTCTTGCCATGAAAATATTTTTCCAACACAAGCGTGGGGGTTCTATTGGTAAAATCGTCTGATGTCATCGCCGTGCATCCCGTTAGGCCCAACAGGACCAGTACCGTCGTTGCTATGTTTCCAAACTTGCGTTTCATTTTAGCCTGAAGGGTCTTTAATCCTGGTACCAAGCCGCCGCTGAATGATTGCTAATTTCGCCTTATTGAGAGGATACCCCCAAATCAGTAGAGTAACGCTCACCTTTAGTACGACCGGTAGACCTGCGTAGATCAGCGCAAGGGTCATCGAATCGTATTTTTCTATACTGCCTTGCTCTGGGGTTCCCAGCCAGTCTAGCATCGGGAGAGCAATGCCTACTGACGCGGCCAATGCCAGCTTCGTCGACATACTCCAAGCTGCAAACATTATGCCCGTCCGGTCCCGCCCTTTTCTAAAATACTCATATTCGGCGACGTCAGCCTGCATGGCTGGTGGCAGTGCGAGGTCGGCGCCCAGGCAGAATCCGGTTAACAGCACAATGATCCCAAAAAGGAGAATATCACCCGCTTCCAAGGCAGGCACAGTTGCAAAGGCCGCTGATGCCAAAACCATCGCCACGCACCAGATCCGATGCTTGCTATGGCGGCGGCTCAACCATATCCACAAAGGCATACCCACGATGCCGGCTAAAAAGTAGAGCAAGGTGAAAAGGCCCTGGGTGATTTCATTCGCGCCGATAACATGCTTCATAAACAGGATGAACAGCACCGACGGGATCCCGTTGGCGAGACTGTTGACGAACCAACTTAAAAGTAGGCGGTTGAACGGGCCATTACTGGTCAGATCTCTAATTGATGCTAAAAGGGGATCTCGTCCCTGCAGGGGACGGGGGGCGGGTTCTGCGACTGTCAAAAGTAGAAGAGGGAATACAACGGCACCCGCCACTACAATTCCCCACCCTGTAATGGCCAGGGCACTAATGCTGCCAGCTCCCGTCGCAGTAGCAGCAGCCGGGATTACACCCGCGACTAGAATACCGACAAGCATGAAACTCTCGCGTACACCGGTTAATCGGGCTCTTTTGTCATACACGGTATGGAGGTCTGCGCCCCACGCCAAGTAGGGGATGTTAATCAAGGTCCAACCAAGATAAAGAACGGACGTCCAGACCGCCAGATAAAGGGCACCTGGATCCTCCAATGGGTTTAGCAGTAACAAGACGCCTGCCGCGCCGACGATGGCGCCCAGGGCGATAAGCGGCTTACGGCGGCCGAACGGGCCTTTCAAACGGTCAGATGCGGCGCCAATGATCGGATCTGTTATGACATCCAACAATCGCGCCGTGAATAGAGCTACTCCTGTGAAACTCAGACCCAAGCCAAGGTCCTCGGCGTAGACCGGTGGCAAATGGATTAGCAAAGGGATTGTCGGCATGCCGAGCGCAAAGGCCGCCACGCCGTAGCGAATATCTCGCCCGACTTCCGTGCCGGTCCGTTGCTTCATCTACGGTTTACGCAGCAAAAACTGCCCAACATTGGTAGCACCTGACCGGAATCCTGCAGAAGTATAATCGAGATAATATTCCCACATCCGTTTAAAACGTTCATCAAACCCAAGGGATTGTATGGTAGGCCAGTGGCGTTGGAATTCAACCTGCCACAGTTCGAGTGTGCGGGCGTAATCGGTGCCAAACAAAAATTGTTCGTCGAGCGTCAACCCGGCGCCTTTACTTAATTGAGCCATTTGCTCCGGGCATAAAAGCATGCCGCCCGGGAAGATATAACGTTGAATGAAATCAACTGTTGTCCGATATGCTGCAAATTCCTCGTCCGGCACGGTGATTACCTGGATCATTGCGGCGCCTCCACGCCGGAGACATTGGGACACGGTTTTAAAATATCCCGGCCAATAATCCTCTCCGACAGCCTCAAGCATTTCAATGGACACAACACGATCGGCTTGGTCTGTGAGATCTCGATAGTCTTTGAGCTGTATGTCGACGAGATCGGACAGTCCCGCTTTTCTCATACGTGCCTGCGCGCAATCATACTGCTCACGGGAGATCGTAATAGCGGATACTCGCGCGCCGGTGTTACGGGCTGCGTACTCAGCAAAACCGCCCCAGCCGCATCCGATTTCAATCACGTGATGATGAGGTTGAACCTCAAGTTTATCCAGAATGCGTTGATATTTGCCTGCCTGGGCTTCTGCCAGCGTGATATTCTCGCCCTCAAAGAGCCCAGAAGAGTAGGTGATCGACGGGTCAAGCCAGATCTCGAAGAAGCGATTTCCTAGATCATAATGCTCCGCGATATTTCTCTTGCTCCCGTCCCGACTGTTCCGTCGCCGGCCATGTTGCAGGGCACTCAACGCCCGGACAAAAAGGTTGCCAGACAAATTTGTATCAAGCGGACCGGCATTTGCGGTCCCGAAGTCAAAGACATCCCTCAGCGACGGCGTGCTCCAGTCTTCGGCAAGATAACCCTCTGCCAGACCCAAATACCCTCCGCTGACCATCCGGCTGATAGCTTTTAAACTGTTAAGATAGATTGTGGCATCAGGTCCCGGATGACCCGAATCGCGGACGATCTGCCGTCCGCCTTTCAGCACAAAGGTGACGCGGCCTTTTCTAATTGAGCGGGTTAATTTTGAGGAGATGTAACTCAGCAGGGCCGTCCGGAGGGCATGGGCGACTTTTCCAGGAGAACGGTCCAAAATGGCAGAAATCGGACGAAGAGCAATGGACATTTTACTACCTATGTTCTTGCAGTGGCCGCAGTTAGGCCGGGCGTTGTTTTTCCACATCTTCTCCTGCTCTGTGAGGAAAATATGGGGTTTTTTTGAGCCAAAGCCGAACAGCCTCGATGTGAATACCGGCTATTACTTTGAGGGTCATGAGAGGAAATTTCAATGCCATTCTGATCAAAACTGAATCGCTCAGGGGAAGATGATCCCCATGAAACGCCGCCGCCAGAAGAAGGCCGTCGTCGTCTTCTTCCCTGATAACAATTCTAATCTTGTCCCCGGGCGGCTGGAGACGGAAGTCATAGTGACACGTCATGGGCACGAAAGGCGAGACAAAAAAACTTTTGGGGCAAGTCTGTTTGATGACTTTCTTGTGATTCCCAGTGACCGGAAGTACATAAGCGTGCCGCTCTTTAAAAGTGTTGTGCACCTCGTAGATGATCGCGCCGAGTTTATCCGCCGCGTCATAACAAAAGAAAACAGTCAGTGGGTTGAAGACGTAACCCAATATGCGCGGATAGCAAAGCATACTGACCCTGTGCGCCGCGTTTGACAGGCCAGCGTGAGTGAGCTCTTCATTGACCCATGACCGTATACCCTGGCCGTCGCCGTGATCCTTGTCATGAATGGCGTAAAAACCCCCTGTGTTGTAGGATAGCCATTTCAGGTGGCGGGTTATTTCTTGGAGGTCATCCAGGTCGACTAGCAGAGAAAATACCCCATAAGAGAGACGATGGTGCCGCGGCCGAAGCCGTTCATGAACTACTCGTCCTGAGTAGATGCCTGTTCTCGTTATGCTCACGCGGCCATGACCTTTTTGTTAACTCCCCGATAAATGCGGGCCGAGTCATTCTTCACCTGCCATGGCCGCTTGACCCCGCCTAGTTCCTCGGCAACGGCAAGACCGGATTGAAGGGCGTCCTCGTGGAATCCCGCCCCGAAGTAGCTACCGCAGAACCAAGTGTTTCTACTTCCTTGCAGTTGCCACAAGTCTTTTTGCGCCTGCCATGAGGCAAGGTCGAAAAAAGGATGTTGATAGTTGAATGACCTAAAAACCGCGTTTGTGATGGGCTCGCGGACAGGGTTCACCGAGACGAATAGCGGTTGCCGGTTATCCAGCGATTGCAGTTTGTTCATCCAGTAGGTCACACTGACCCCCGCATCGTCTTGACCCATGAAATTCCAGCTGGACCAGACACGTTTTCGATGTGGCATAAGGGAAGGATCAGAGTGGAGAATAACCCGGTTGTCAGTGTATTGAAATGCTTGCAATAGCCTCTTTTCTGTTGGGTCTGGGTCTGAGAGCAAGGTAAGCGCTTCATTTGCGTGAGTGGCAATTACGACGGCGTCATGTTGTGTGGTGCGACCAGATTCATCGGTAATTGCGACCCCGTTGTCGAGCCGTTTGATTTCTGTCACCCCGCGCCCGACGTTTACTCTGTCGATATAATCAGCTGTTAGCCGGTCAACGTAAGCTTGGCTACCGCCGGTCACAGTCCGCCAGGGATATTGACCAGTAAACTGCAGTAAACCGTGACTTTCCAGAAATCTCAGAAAGGTGATGGCCGGCTGCTCCTTCATTTCTGCTGGTTTTGTGGACCAGATGGCGCCGCCCATAGGCAGAATGAATCGGTCCGTCATATCCCCCTTAAACCCATGCCGGGCAAGAAAATCGCCGAGGTTCAGGGTTTCGTCTGGGGTTTTCTGGTTCAGAAACTGGGTTGCTTGTTGAAAGAAACGCTTGATATCCAATATCATCCGCCAGTAACGAGGGGTGAAGATATTCTCGCGTTGTCCAAGCATTGCGTTTAGCGATCCACTGCCATATTCAAAAGAACCATTATCGATGGAAACGGCAAAGGACATGTCACTTGTCTCGGTTGGTACTTTTAAATGTGAGAACAAGGCCACCAAATTTGGGTAGGTTTCGTCGTTGTAGACGATGAAACCGGTATCAACAGGTGTCCTGATGCCGGCATTTTCAACAACCACGGTGTTCGAATGTCCGCCGATTCTGGTATTTCGTTCAAAAACGGTGACCGAATGGGTCTGGCTCAACAGCCAAGCAGCTGACATGCCCGCTATGCCGCTGCCCACGACAGCTATGTCTTGGCATGGTCTGCCCGCAGAATGTCCTCCGCCGGCTTCGGCGTCGGTGGCGAAATTCATGAATGCTTCCTTTTAGAGAGGTTTATTCGATTGTCTACGTGGCGACTGCCAACTATTGTTTGGATTACGCCCGAAACGATAGGGCGGATCAAACTTTTTTATTAGGTGATCCGTAGTAGCAAGCCAGCCGTATTACCAGTATGAATGTTGCATCAACGACAGCCATCGATTGGGACAGCACGGCAGCACCGGCTGCTTTAAAGACAGCGTCGGTACTGCCTAGGAGTCGCCGCTCAATGAACAGTACAACTGGACCCGCTTCTGCGAGCGATCATGCAGGATTGCTACAGGCAGTTGCTGCGAAACAGGACACCGACGCGTTTCAGGCCCTGTTTGCTTGGTACGCACCTCGTATAAAGTCAGTGATGCGCAGGCAAGGTGCAGACGAGGTGATGGCGGAAGAGTTGTCGCAAGAAACGCTTCTTATGGTATGGCGTAAAAGTCATCTTTTCGACCCGACTAAAGCGGGACCATCGACCTGGATATTTACAATCGCTAGAAACCTTCGGATAGATCGGTTCCGAAAAGAGAACCGGCCAGAGCTAGACCCAAACGATCCCGCGCTGATACCAGAAGCCGAGCAACAGGCCGACGCCGCGTTAGAGACTAAGGATCGAGAAAAACTGGTCCGCAAGTGCCTACAATCACTACCCGAGGACCAGAGAGAAGTTGTACGTTTGTCCTACATCGAAGGACTTGCGCATCCAGAGATCGCAGAGCGTTTGGAAATTCCGTTGGGTACGGTCAAGTCCCGATTGCGTCTTTCCTTTCAAAAACTGCGGCCAATGCTGAGGAAGCTAATATGAGTTACCATCACCCCGAGGAAGATTTACTACTGAGTTACAGCGCTGGCGCGTTGGGCGAGGGCTGGAGTTTAGCCGTCGCCACGCATCTTGCTTTCTGTCCAACATGTCGGTCTAGCGTTAAGGATGCAGATGAGCTTGGTGGCGCTCTCTTAGATGATGAAGCGCCGGCATTATTGTCGCCTGGCTCTTTCGAAGCAGTGTTGGAAAAAATCAATAAACCATCACGGCCAGATCCGATCGTCGAATCAGCTGTTGCACCCGTTTTGACAACGTCCCAGGATATGACGATCCCCCAGCCTCTTCGGAACTATCTTGGGGGCGGATTAGAGGAGACCCCGTGGAAACCCATTGGTGGCGGTGCGCAGCAGTATTTAATCCCGACATCTGATGACAGTCAGGTCAGGTTGCTAAAGATTCCGCCAAGTCAACCGGTTCCCGAGCATACTCATAGCGGTCGTGAACTTACACTCGTTTTATCTGGCAGTTTCACAGACGAAGCGGGGCACTTCGGGCCAGGAGATTTGGAAGATGTGGATGAAACAACCACCCACCAGCCTGTTGCCGGAGCTGATGGGCCCTGTATTTGCCTCGTCGTAACCGACGCCCCATTGCAATTTTCAGGGTTGGTACCTCGTATGTTACAGCCGCTCATCGGTATATAAGCCGCGGGCTAATAGAGCTTTGTAGATCTGCTTAAGCTATCCACTCGCGAAGACAGTTTTCCCAAATAGGCAGAGAGCACAAAATTAACCTGGTTATTGCAGTTACCCGGGGGGCAATAGAAAATTTGGTCCATTCAGGGGAAAATGCATCATGCAGATCTTACTTTTCACCATGATGCTGACATTCATCTCTGATTGTTCCCCTTTGGCTGCAGGCGACCCAATTCGAGGAAAGAAGGTTTTTAACAAATGCAAACCATGTCACGCACTCAGGGAGGGAAAACATAAAATTGGCCCGTCCCTTTACCAGGTCATCGGCAAAAAGGCTGGGACCGTAGCAGGATTTAAGAGGTATCGTGGACTTTAAGGTGCGGATTGGACATGGACCGAGAAAACGTTAGACCATTTTCTCACAAAACCAAAAAAATTTGTGAAGAAAAAAGCGGACAAGAGGACTTCGATGGTGCTGAAGCTGAAAAATCGAAAAGATCGGGATGATTTAATCAGTTATCTCAAATCCTTACCCTAAAATTTTCTGGCACCCCACGTCGTATTTGCGGAGGTAAACTATGATTCAACGTACTTACAAATTAATCATGGACGATGAGCGTAACCCATTTAATGGACTGCCGAAAGTCGTCCGTTTCCGATTTATGCTGATCCTTTCCTACATGTGGTCCGCGGTATTCTCTATTTGGATCGGATCAATGTTTTCTTTGTGGCCAATGATAGTTGGTCATACGGCAGTTATCGTAGCCATATTTTTTACCGCCGACGTTTTCAGGCTCGCTCGGGGTCAGCAAAACCGGGATTATCGTAACAAATTCCGAGACCCAACTGACGGGTGTGCGCGATATGACGATGTCTGGGGTGGTTAGTGGTTAATCGCAAGCGTAGTTTTAACAATGATTTGGCACACCAGAAAGATCTGGGAACTCATGGTCCGCATGGCAAAGACGGGCCCACAATTTATTATGATGGATCGTGTCCACTTTGTTATCGCGAAATAAAATTTTATCGGAACATGGCGGGAGCGGGTAATATAGCCTGGTATGACGTGGCCTCCTCACCAGCCAGTTATCCCACCATTGGCCTCCCTCGAGAGGCCGCTCTTAAGCGGTTTCATGTTAGAACAGCTGAGGGGACGTTGCTGAGTGGGGCAGCAGGATTTGCTCACTTGTGGCTGAACCTTCCACATTGGCGACTCTTGGGAGTGATCACTAGTCATCGTATCGTGCTTCCGTTCGCTGAGGCTGCTTACCGCCTGTTTCTGCTGGTCCGGCCCGCCGCGCAGGCTTTGGCGAGAAAAATCGATCATGGTCAAATCTCTCCTTCGAAGTGACCTGACGTCGCTCTATCCCATTCTGACCTACGGTGGGGCCATCCCGTTTGTAATGGGAGCGGTTTGTCTAGCACTGGATATCAGATCTGTGCCCTTTTTAGGTGCGACGGTAGATGTGGTGGGGGCCTATGGTCTCGTCATTGCCTCGTTCCTCTCGGGCACTCATTGGCAATTACATTTAAACCAAAACGCAGGATTGTCGTTGTTTCTGGCGCTCTCCAGTAATGTTATGGCTATCAGCCTGTGGACTGTGTTCTTGGCGCTGGCGCCGGAGGCTTTCTTCCTCGCATTATCATTTATCTTCCTCATCTTTTTGGCAATTGATCACCGTTTGGTGATTTCTGGGTTGATTGACAAGCACTACTTTAAAACCCGCGCGGGGGTCACCGGTATTGTCGTGTTGTCTCTCATATTCTTGGGGTTAATAGTGTGACTAGCATTGCAATTATCGGATCTGGAATCGCGGCGTTGACGGCGGCCCGACAGCTCAATGACGTGGCAGATGTTTCTCTATTCGAAAAGTCACGCGGCGTAGGTGGTCGCATGGCCACGCGGAGGGCCGAGCCCTACAGCTTTGACCATGGAGCTCAATTTTTTACGGCTAAAACGCCCGCCTTTCAGGAATTCTTGGCCCCATTGGAGGCCGTCGGTATCATTCAACACTGGGGTGCACGGTTCGCCGAGATCGATAACGGAAAAATCATCTCTCAGCGCGTATGGGACGATCAGCTTCCCCATTATGTGGGTACTCCGGCTATGAACGCGGTCGGTAAATATATAAGTGACGGCTTAAAATTTGTCCTGGGCACGCGCATTGCAGGGATCGAGCATATCGATAAATGGTGCTTGTGGGATGATCACGGCCAAAATGTAGGAGAATTTGATTGGGTGATATCGACTGTACCGGCCAGCCAGTCTATCGACATCCTTCCGCCGTCGGTAAGTTTTTATCCAGAGATTGAGACAATTAAGATGAACGCCTGCTTTTCCTTAATGCTGGGTTTCGAGGAGGCATTGCCTCTGGCTTTTGATGCAGCGCATGTTGCTGGCGCAGACATCAGCTGGATCTCTGTCGACAGTTCCAAACCGGGTCGGTCTAACGATTTTAGCCTTCTGGTCCACTCAACCAATTTATGGGCGAATGAGCATCTTCACGACGCGCGGGAGACGGTCCTGGCATATCTTTGCCAGCAGACGAGTGAGACCATCGGTTATGACGTCTCAAATGCCGCACATCAGGCCGTGCACGGCTGGCATTTTGCCAATCTCGAGAAGCAGGTCGGACCAACCTTTTATCTCGATGCTAATGCCCAAATTGCCGCTTGCGGGGACTGGTGCATCCAAGGCCGCGTGGAAGCGGCTTTTGCGAGCGGTCAATCACTTGCCACTGAGATTCTGCGGGTGCTCGGATTACCAGACAGAGCACCGGCGGACAATCCAGCGTTAGGGGAGAGCCATGTATAACATTGCTGTTATCGGCGCATCGGGGGCCATTGGTGGTGCTTTGATCGAGCATCTGGCGTACTTGCACCCCGGCGCAATGCTGACGGCCTTCTCTCGTAGTCAAACGACATTTGCTGATCCCCGCATTAATTCCCGAATTCTTGATTATGAAAACGAGACTGAGATAGCGTCTGCTGCTGTATTGGCGGCGGAGAGAGGCCCATTGGATTTGGTAATCGTTGCCTCTGGTTTATTACATGACGATGAAACGATGCCAGAAAAATCTTTACGCGATCTCTCTGGCGAGAAATTTCTCAAGCTCTTCAGCGTGAATACGGTGACGCCGGCCATTGTGGCGAAACATTTTATTCCCAGACTCAACACAGACACCCCGGCTATCTTTGCCGCTCTTTCTGCTCGGGTTGGCAGCATATCAGACAACCATTTGGGGGGATGGTATGCCTACCGTGCATCCAAAGCCGCGCTTAATATGGTCATAAAAAACCTGGCGATCGAGGCCGCCCGGCGCAATAAGGGAGCGACCATCGTGGGTTTACATCCGGGAACGGTGGACAGTGCTCTATCAAAACCATTCCAGAGCAATGTTCCCGACGGCAAGCTGTTCACTCCGAATGACGCTGCTGAGAAACTATGCCATGTCCTTACTCGTTTATCGCCGTCCCAGAGTGGTTTGTGTTTCGCTTGGGATGGCCAGGAGATTAAGCCGTGATGGAAGATGTAGCTGTCTGTTGGTTCCGTCAGGATATGAGGCTCTCGGATAACCCGGCCTTGTCAGCTGCGGCATCACATCAGCATGTCCTGCCAGTTTACATTCTGGATACCAAAAGTCCGGGAACATTTGTGCCCGGAGCGGCAAGCCATTGGTGGTTGCATTGCTCGCTGCACGCCCTCAACCAATCGCTTGGAGGAAAGCTATCGGTTTACGAGGGGAACCCTAAGCAGATTTTGGCTGATATCGTTCAGAGGCTGCCCGTGACAGCGGTGCATTGGAACCGCTGTTATGAGCCATGGAGCATGGAGCGAGATACCAAAATTAAAACCATTTTAATCCAAATGGGCATACAGGTCGAAAGCCACAACGGCTCGCTTTTATGGGAACCCTGGGATATCAAAAAGGATGACGGCACCCCCATAAAGTATTTACACCATTTTACCGGAAAGGCTGTCTAAACGCCGCCGCACCGCGTAAACCGCTTGGGTCTCCCAAAGAGATGTCCTTGTTGCAGGACGAAGATACAATGCTCTCTGTGGACGCTCTAGATTTAAAGCCCAAATTCAATTGGGATGAGACGCTGGCGCCGCATTGGACGATCGGTGAGGAGGGTGCACATCGCCGATTGGAGAATTTCATTCATAGTGGTTTGGCGCATTACAAAGAAGGCCGCAATTTGCCCGCTAAACCTTTTGTATCTCGCCTGTCGCCTCATCTTCGTTTTGGGGAAATCTCTCCAAATCAGGTGTGGTATGCTGCAACGTCCCAGGGCGATGGCAAGGACATTGATCATTTCTGCAGCGAGCTGGGCTGGCGTGAATTTTCCTATAGTCTGTTGTATCACAATCCCGATCTGGCCACAGTTAATCTGCAAAAGAAGTTTGACGGATTTCCCTGGTCCGGTGACTTAGCTGCTTTGACCGCCTGGCAAAAAGGGGATACCGGCGTGCCAATGGTCGATGCCGGCATGCGGGAGCTTTGGCAGACTGGCTTCATGCATAACCGGGTCCGTATGATAACCGGCTCATTTCTGATCAAAAACCTGCTTCTCGATTGGCGTCATGGGGAACGCTGGTTTTGGGATACATTGGTGGATGCTGATCCCGCCAGCAATAGTGCAAGCTGGCAGTGGGTAGCGGGGTGCGGCGCGGACGCGGCCCCATATTTTCGTATTTTTAATCCTGTGACACAGGGTCAAAAATTTGATCCCGACGGTGATTATGTGAGGCGATATGTGCCGGAGTTATCCGCTTTGCCCAATAAATATATATTTAATCCCTGGGAGGCACCGGCAGATTTGTTGCGGGAGGCAAACGTCGAGCTCGGAGTGACGTATCCAAAACCCATTATTAACATAAAAGCCTCCCGGGAGCGCGCCCTAGCTGCTTTTAAAGCCCTATCACAGGGTGCGTGATGGGAAGTTTGCGCCTCGTCCTTGGAGATCAGTTGAACCAGACCATTTCCAGTCTGGAAGGCTGTGACCCGGAAAAAGATGTGATTTTGATGTGCGAGGTCTTGGAAGAGGCAACCTATGTCAAACATCATAAAAAGAAAATCGCGTTCTTATTCTCGGCCATGCGGCATTTCGAGGAAGAACTCCGCGCCAAGGGGCATCATGTTCAATATGTCAAACTGGATGACGAAGCCAACACGGGAACAATTGCTGGGGAAGTTGCTCGTGCTATTGGCGAGCATGACATCGACTGCATTATTGTCACTCACCCGGGAGAATATCGTCTGGCTAACGAAGTCGGCAAATGGCCCTCCCGATTTAATTTACCAGTCGAGATACGCGATGATAACCGGTTCCTAGTTACGCCCGAAGACTTCGCCGAATGGGCGAAAGATCGCCGTAGCCTTCGCATGGAGACCTTTTACCGAAATATACGTCGGAAATATAACCTGTTGATGGCGGATAACGAGCCAGTGGGCGGCCAGTGGAATTTTGATGCCGATAATAGAAAGCCACCGAAGAAGGGGATGGATATACCCGCACCGTTCAGAGTGCCAATCGACAACATCACGCGAGAAGTATTGGAACTGGTTGGCCAACGTTTCTCAGATCACTTTGGCGATCTCGACCCGTTTCCGTTTGCGGTCAACCGGCAGCAGGCGCTGAATGCTCTTAAAAATTTTATTGACCACCGGCTCAACCAATTTGGCGATTTTCAAGACGCCATGGTGGAGGGCGAGCCATGGATGTTTCATGCGCATCTCAGCTTTTATCTCAACTGTGGACTTCTCCTGCCCCTCGAGTGTGTGCAAGCAGCCGAGAAGGCTTATCATGGAAATATTGTGCCCCTTAATTCAGTAGAGGGCTTTATTCGACAGATTGCCGGCTGGCGCGAGTTTGTCCGGGGCATCTATTGGCTGAAAATGCCTGCTTATGCGCAAGAAAACTATTTGCGGGCTGGGCGGAATTTGCCGTCGTTTTACTGGTCTGGGGAGACCAACATGAACTGCCTGCGCCAGTCCGTGCTTGAAACGCACCGAAACAGCTACGCACATCACATTCAGAGACTAATGGTACTGGGAAATTTTTCCCTTTTAGCTGGTATTGATCCGAGGCAAGTTCAGGACTGGTTCTTAAGCGTTTATGCCGATGCTTATGAGTGGGTGGAGCTACCCAATGTACAGGGAATGGCGCTCTTTGCCGATGGCGGCTACATGGCGAGTAAACCCTACGCGGCTAGCGGCAGTTATATCAATAAGATGTCAAATTACTGTCAGGAATGCCGCTACTCCGTTCACGAGAAAATAGGAACTGACGCCTGTCCCTTTAACTATCTTTATTGGGATTTTATGGCCAGGAACCGAGCCCGTCTTAGCACGTCGCCCCGCATGAGCATGATGTACCGTTCATATGACCGAATGGATGACAGAAAAAAAATCGATATTGAGAATGATAGTCGCTCATTTCTTGATCAGTTGGAGAGCGAAGCTTACTGACCTACCTCCTGGTTATGATGCTTGGCATCTAGATTAGGCTGCGCGGACCAAACGACCAGTGATCTTCAGGCCACGGCTATACAACCTGTTCTCTCCTTGATAGACGTCTAACATCTAATAACATTCAAGAGTTTTTTATATGTCTCAACGAGATTCTAACTTGAATCGGGCCCGCACCCTTCATAAAAACGGACGGTTGGATGACGCGATGACGATCTATCGCGATATGCTGGTCCAAAAGCCCCATGATCCTGATGCGCATCATCTATTAGGTGTTGCCTTGTTCCAGCGAGGAGATCTGCCGCGTGCCGAGCAAGAAATTCGGTTAGCGCTGGCCTACAGAAAAGATGACCCAAACTACTTTAACAACCTTGCAAACGTTCTGGTAGCGAGCGATCAGCTAGAAAAAGCGCTCGATACGTTTGCGTCTGCTCTTGATCTCAATCCGAAACATATTGAGTCGCTGTCGGGAGCCGGACGACTTTTATTTACTCTGGGGCGGCTTGAAGAAGCGGAAGATCTGTTTCGGAAAATAGTGACAATCGAACCTCATCATTATGAAGCGTTAAATAATCTCGGGGTTATCTTGGCGAGAACGGACCGGCCGTCCGAGGCACTCACTGTTTTTAGAACCGCGGCACAAGATCCAAATGCAACAGCTGAAGTCTTCTCAAACCTGGCGCGTGCGTTGGAAATGCTGAACGAGCTTGCAGAGGCCCGTCAGATGGTTGTGAGATCGTTAGCCAAGAATTCCGGCCTGATCTCGGCAAGGTTGGTGCATTGTCATTTGTTGCGCCGGGAGGGAAAACTCTCAGAGGCACGGGTTGCCTATGAGAGCTTGTTGCAAGCTACGATACCTCCGCCGGAAAAAGTAGATGCCATGTATGGCTATGGCCTTACGCTCGACCAATTGTCCGAGCCCCAGGCCGCTTTTTATGCCTTTACAGAGGCTAACAAGCTTGCATCTGGCACGCCGGAATTCAAACAGCGGGATGGCCGCCGATATCTGGATAGTGTGAAGGCATGCCGAGACTGGTTCACCCGCGATTTCATCCGAGCACGGTCTCTTCCATCTGATGACCAATCAGTAGTGCCAGTCTTTTTTGTTGGATTTCCGCGCTCTGGTACTACGTTGATGGAACAAATTCTCGCGGCCCATCCAGATGTTGTTACAACCGCCGAGAGGTCGCCACTGCAGCATGTCCGCCAGCACCTCACCAGACGTTTCGGCTCAAAACGACCCTTCCCAGACTTTCTTGATGAGCTATCTGCTGCGCACTTGCAGGAGGCCAGGGACCTTTTTTGGCAAGATGCGGCGCGCCTTGTTGACTTGGCGACGCATGCCGTTTTGGTCGATAAGCTGCCGCTGAACATAGTTGATCTGGGTTTGGCCAATTTATTATTTTCCGATGCCAAAGTCGTGGTCGCTTTGCGAGATCCAAGAGACGTTTGCCTCAGTTGCTTTATGCAGAATTTTGGGGCGAGTGACGCCATGGCCAATTTTCTCGACATAAAGACCACAGATACAGCCTATGCGCGAGTCATGGGTCTTTGGGTTCATTATAAAAAAGTTCTTACCCTGCCGTTTCTGGAATACCGATATGAGGATTTAGTTGAGGATTTCCGTCATACGACAAAACGTATTGTCGATTTCATCGGACTTGGTTGGTCTGAAGACATCGAGCGTTACCGGGAACAAGCGGCTAACCGATTTATTTCTACGCCGAGTTACAGGGATGTGACCTCCCAGCTATACACCCGAGCTAGTGGCCGCTGGCAAAGATATGAGAAGGCTCTTGAGGGCAAACTGCCGGAATCCACCGGCCTAATTGCCGATTTGGGTTATGAGCCTTAGATTTATTAAAAAACCCGCGACGACGTTTGTATTAGCTGCTAACCCGTTCTTTGGTTCATAGGTCGAACTCACCCGGTCAGATTAATTTATCCCCATTACGTCTCACAATAGACAAACAAAAAAAACCCCTGGTCACGCGTTGTCGGATCGGCATATTAGCGTAATTGTTATCAGAATAGCGGGGCGCTGGCGGTAAAGCTCGTTTTGTCGGGGCGGTTTCTTGGGGGCTATATCGGAACCACATTTTTCACGTCAACAACCTGCTAGACGGTTGCTGTAAAGATTAGTGCAACTCTAGTTATCTCTCGGCCATCTAATAATTAAGTGAAGCCTGAGCTAATTGTTACAAAAGATAGGATATGGCGATCCCGCTATGTGTAGTTTCCGTCAGAAAAACTTGGAGGAATGAAGAAGTCATTAGACTAGATACGAGGAGAGGAGACGATCAGTGACCAATCTTGGTAAGGCGAACAGGAATCGCGGGTGGATCGTCGTTGCGATCTGTTTTGGGGTAATGGCATTTACATTTGGCGCCCGGTCGTCTGTTAGCATGTTGCTACCAATATGGCAGGAAGAGTTGGATTGCTCAGGATCACAAGCGGCTAGAGGAGCGTCTATCGTGTTGATCATGATGGCTTTATTGTCCCCTGTGGCCGGTAACCTTATGGACCGTTACAACGCGCGGTTGGTAATCGTCATAGGATTAACAGCGCTCGCTTCCGGCATCGGCGCAACTTCTTTTGTTACTGATCCAGTGTACTATTACCTGTTGTTCGGCGTAGTTGGTGGCGTGGGCTGGGCGTTTGTATCGATTCCCATGATTACAGCCGCGGTGTCTGGTTATTTCGAGCGTATGCGGGGCCTGGCCATCGGTATAGCGGTCTCTGGCGCATCAGGGGGACAGCTCCCTATATTGTCGGGTCTCGGTATCCTAATTGCGGCTATCGGCTGGCGCGCATCTTATCAGTTCTTAGCTTTAATAGTTGCCGCCTTGGCGATATTGGTGCTGTTTTGGTTTAAACCACCACGGGGCGAAAGTCGAAGTTCCCAGCCTTCTAGGGTCGATGATTTAGATACCCTGACCGAACGTATCAAGTTTCTGATGGTGAACCGGACGTTCCTTTTGTTGCTGGGAGCCTTTACCCTCTGCGGTTTTACGACGGCCGGGGTTATTGATGTCTATTTTATTCCATACGCAATTTCCTGCGGTTTCACCTTGGTCGAAGGCTCTACCGCTTATGGCTTTCATGGCCTGGGCAACCTAGCGGGCGTCGTTCTGTTCTCGTGGATGGCAGATCATGTGCATCGGCCACGCCTACTGGCCAGCATGTTTTTTTTGCGCGCATTAACTTTCGTACTGTTATTATTCATCGAAGCTGATATTGGCTTAATGTTTATGTTCGCTGTAATATTCGGTACCCTTAACTTTGCAACTTTTCCTGTGATAGCAAATATTGTGGCCACACACCTTGGTGTCCGTATTTTAGGCCTGACACTGGGCCTACTTTTTGGAGGGCATTCGCTAGGTGCGGCTGTAGGTGTTTCGATTGGCGGCTGGATGTTTGACCTGACCGCAAAATACAGTTGGATCTGGCTCCTTTCAATTGTACTCGCGGCATTAGCTGGAGTGTTTGCTATATTAGTTGAGGAAATTCGCCCGAAACGCACAGAGGGTGGTTTAGTGGACGGCATGGTGAAATGATTTTTTGTTGTGCTTCAGATTAATTTTTTAATAGTGGTGTGCTGGCGAGAGATTGAAGCTATTAGTGGGGGAAAAGTGATGAGTGGAGATGTTAAAACAGGGTACTTATTTGTTGCAGACATTTCTGGGTATACCAAATTTATGGCTGACTCCGAGCTGGAGCATGCCAAGGGTATTCTTGAGGATCTTTTTGGAGCAATTCTCCCCGCAATAAATTCGCCAGTTCAAATATCAGGACTGTTGGGTGATGCCGTATTTGCGTACGTGATAGACTCAAGCCTTACGTCAAAGCAGTTTATTCTGGATATGTGTCACAAGATTTATGCGGCATTCCAAGATAAAAAAAATAGAATTAAGATTAATACGAACTGTACCTGTGCTGCTTGCAAAAATATGGACGAGCTAGATTTAAAAGTATTTTTACATCACGGTGAATTTATTTTCCAGAACTCTCAAGGCAAAGACGAGTTGGCAGGCACTGATGTCAATACTTTGTTTAGGCTTATGAAAAATAACGTTGTCGAAAACACTGGAATTCATGCTTATGCGTTAATCACAAATGCCGCTTTAGATAAAATGGAACTCAGAAGCTACTTTGAAAAGGATAAGCAACATAGCGAAACATATGAACATATTGGGAAAATTGAATTTATTGTCCATGACCTAAAAAAAATCTGGGAGCAGAATTATGAAGCAGAAAAAATTTATGTTTCCAATGACGATGACTTACTTTTTGATCAGGTAACCACTAGCTTACCTGTTTCTGCGGATGCCGCTTTTGTCATGTATTCTCGGCCCGATCTCCGCGCACAGCTTGTGGAGGCCGATAACATTGACTCTTTTAATGGCAAAGGGGGTTTGATTGAACCTGGTTCACAATTCCACTGTCATCACGGGAATGAAGTAGTTAAATATGAGATCATTGACTGGCATCCGGGTGAGTACTTAACGTTCATCTACAGGTTGCCATTCAACATGTCCATTTTAGAAACCACTGACTTCAAACCAGTTGACAAAGGGACTGAAGTAAATTCGCGCTTCAGTGATATTAAGTATAAAAACCTGGTTGGAAAGTTTATGGCAATGACCTTGAAAGGTATTTTAAAGAAGAAGCTGTCAGCGACAGCAGGTGTAATTTCTAAAAACTTAGCAGCTTCAAGTGTTGATATGCTTAGACAAGACCCCGACTTGGCTATCTCCGACCATTCTCTCAGCGACAACGTCAATTATAAAGAAGCCGTAAATTCAAAAATTTAGGGTTTTAATGTAACCAAAAAGAACTCAAGGCGTATCTGATAAACTGAAGACGCCGTAGGAACATGCGTTCAAGACCGCGCCGATTATTTTGTGTTAACCCAGAATCTCGAGCACTGACTCTGGCGGGCGGCCTAGGCGTGCCTGATCATTGGCCACGACGATGGGTCGTTCAATGAGTAAAGGGTTGTCAACCATAGCCTGAATTAGAGCTGCCCTATCTAGGGTTTCGTTGTTCAATTTAAGTTCGGTGTACAGTGTCTCTTTACGCCGCATAATTTGGCGGGGCTCCAAATTGAGCTTGATCAGCGTATCATCCAGGGTGTCAAAATCCGGAGGGGTGTGAAGATACTTTATGACCTTAAGCTTGACCCCTCTTTCTTCAAGCAAAGCTAATGTCTGGCGGGATTTGCTGCATTTAGGGTTATGATAGATGGTTACTGTCATATAATATTTTGTTGTCCCGTTTAGCGTGATTAGTACTTTCACAACGTTAACTGTATGGGAAAAGAGAACGCAAACTAGAGCCCCCTTTTATAACCCTATGCGCCTGATTTAACAAAACCAACCTACCAAGACACTTCCCTTTTGCTGGCTGCTCTAATAGCTTCGCAACTTTACTACTAGCCTCGTTTTTTGGAACCCTGCGACCATGTCCAAGTCTAGTTTTGACAAAACCTGCAACTCACTACCTCCAACAGTTCCAACTGCTAAGAATAAAACCGTCAGAAGCTTGTATAATTGCTCACCCTTTATGGCTAAAAACCAAAAAATTATTTCCGACATTTTTACAATAAAGTCTATTCCCAAATTATTTTGGACCTCTGTAAAAACATATACTCTGCGGCCAAACCCTATCTCCTTTGTGATGCTCGTAATTGGTTTAGCAATGTTTGGGTTAGGCGAAGCATTTCTCATTGCCGCGGGCGTTGGAGTTAGTCCATGGACAGTTTTAGCTCAAGGTGTGTCAGAAATTCTTGGCTGGTCCGTGGGCACCTCCACTTTTTTTATTAGTTCGTTCGTATTGTTCCTATGGCTCCCATTGAAGCAAAAGCCTGGCCTGGGAACAATTCTCAACATTATTATTGTAGCTTTAGTATTGGATATTAGCGTCCCGTATTTGCCACATTTTGAGTCAAACATCTTAAGGATTTTGATGGCTGCGGCAGGTGTTTTTATTACAGGTTTTGGTGGCGCGATTTACCTAATTGCCAATCTTGGTCCGGGGCCAAGGGATGGGTTGATGACTGGACTTATGCGAATTACCAAATCACCCATAGCTTGGGTGAGAGGGATTATTGAAGTTACCGCTGTCACTCTTGGCTGGTTATTGGGTGGTGTAGCAGGCGTTGGCACTATTTTGTTTGCTTTTGGGATTGGTCCCGCCCTGGCAACTTCAATTCTGATA
>PBNV01000002.1 GCA_002723345.1 Rhodospirillaceae bacterium | reverse complement strand
TTATTTCATAAGCATTTTTTGAAGAGCGGGTCCGTTCGCTCCGTCTTTTGCTTTCACAGCGGCCCACGCAGCCTCAAGCACCATTTTACTGAATTTTGCCTCTTCGGCAGCGGAGAATTTTACGGCTTTCACGCCATCTTTGGCTAATTGAGCATAACCATCGTTTAGGCTCGCGTCCCAACTCGCCTCGTAAGCCGCTGGGTCCGTATTACGCACAAAATTTATAACATTTTTTCGGGTCTGGGCTGGCACCTTGGCCCAAGTTTTTGGGTTCATCAGAAAATGGAATGTTGCTCGATAAAACCCAGGAGTAGTATAGGCGCCAATCAAACCTTTGTATTTTTTGGCAACGCCGGAAACACCTGTAGCGAAACCCCTCACGACGCCCCTTTCCATAGCCGTGTATATTTGTGGCATTGGCAACACAACGGGGTTCGCGCCGAGCGCTTTTACGGCCGGTGCGATGGCTGGGAAAACCCGTATCTTCATTCCTTTGAAATCGTCTAACTTTTGAATTGGATCTTTCAAGAAAATATGAAAACGAAGTTGGGAAACAGGTAGCTCCCCAACATAAACCAGACCTTTTGGCTCATGAAGTTTTTCCATTAAAGCATGGTAACCTGTCGCCTTGATCTCATTATAAGGGCGATTGGAATAGTTAGCTGAACCTGAAACGTTAAGGATGCCGTTCACGTAACTAGGACTCGTCAAGGTCGCGTCTACTGATCCCAATCGAACTGCATTTGGTTGCTTGAACTGGGGGACTACCTCTGGACCACCACGCCAATCGATCTGAAACTCGCCCTTTAATTTTGCATTCATCCGATTAATGAAGCCATTAAATGATTTTCCAATAGGGTGCTTTTTAGGGAGCATTGAGACGAGTTTTATAGTCACCTCCTTAGCAGCCACGTGAGTAGTGTTGAATACGGCAAAAGACATGGCAACAACCATCGTTGAGCCTAAAAGAACTTTTTTCATCGTTATAAATCCTCTCTGTAATGTCTGTATCAGTGTTAAACAAACGCTTGGAATTTTTTGCGTAGCTACGGTCGGCACGGCAATATCCAATGAAGCCGTCACCACACCAAGTCGCTAGCAATCGTGCAGTTTGCAATCCCCCATGGATGTTGAGTAATTCGTCGTCAACACCAGACAAACGTTTATAATATGAAACAACGTTTGTGATTTAAAAACTATATGGAGACCAACATATCGTGTCAACGGGTCAGGGTTTTATGCACCTGCCGGGACACCTCTGCATGATGTTCAATGATTTTTACCATATCCTTGGGCTCTCTTCTGCCGAGACCGCACTCCGAAGCGATCCCGAATTCCCTTAAATATTTGGAAGCGACGGATAACCGATCCACGTTTCCATTCGCACTATCGGTATCATGCAGCAAACCCAGAAAAACCTCTGTTGCAGGGTCCATTTCTATATCTATCAGAGGTTCATAATAATCATCATCGACACGATCCACTGGAACCGGCATGTGGAGAAAATTAATTTGCCGTGAGACCGTTTTTTTCAGTTCATTGGCAACTTTGATGCACATACCGAGATCATCGGGCTCTTTCCAATGCTGATTGTTCATGCTGCCGTAACAAAGGTGGTACCCCATATCCACCCTCTCCGGAACGGCATTCCCCAGACGGGACAGTCGAGCCATCAGAGTTACCCATGGATCTACGATAGGTGCTGGGTAGACACCCTCGAAGATACTCATTTCAGTTGCCACATCCCATTGGATGGAGAGTTTTTCAGGCGGTATCATCTCACATATTGCCCCAAGTTCAGACAAGATGGCCGACTCATACACTTGAAACACTTGATCTTGGATGGTGTAGGTTGTGAAGGAATAGACGGGCGCAAAAGGGGTCGGCAAAGCAACAAGGAATCTAGCGTTCTCGGGCAAAACACCTGCTGTTTGTTTTTTCCCAAACACAGTGAAGGACGAACTGGCTTCCCTCGCAAAACCTAGATCTTTGAAACTCAGATCATCGGGCCCGTAATTCGGTCGAAACGTAAAAGGCGGATGGAGTTGATAATCGCGGTCCTTTCTTTCCGATTGGATGAGAGCCCGTTGTCCTGCGAACACTCCAAGTTGCCAGCCGATCCAGTTTTTACGCTCTCCAGTCTCACCATCAGGAAAACGACGGCAGCAATTACCCAACGTCCTGCCCAAGAGGTCAAAAACATCATCGGCAGATGCTAACGGAATGCTACCAACAAGATGGACGGGAATGAAATTTTCGTTGGCATCATTCTCGATCCTTGTCCCCATTTTCTAATTTCCCTGTCGTCTTTGTCATGTGAATACCACCGTGGGCCAACGTCTTTGGCGGGTCAAGCTCTACCAGCGACGGACCTTGCGGGTCGTCTAATGGCAGTACACACTGTGTTTGTTGTTATGCCGTTTTGCGACTGATTTGCTGATTATTAACCCAGCATCGGCTTAATTCTGGCTAAACCGTCCGAGGGTTGGGAGCCGCTCCGTCTTACCAGTGGGCCGAGCCATCCAAACAGTAGCAGGGATATGCATAATAAATTAATAAAAGAGGTATTTAGGAACTTTTTGATGGATCCAGCTAAGTTATTTTCGTTGAGTGCCTCTCGGGTTAAAAGGACCGCCCTGCTCTTGGTGATCATAACCTTGCCCCTCTTTTCGGCTCGGGCGAAGGCGGAGAGCACGCCGGAATATCGTATCACGGTCGACACCGTCGCTCAGGGGTTGGTGCACCCATGGGGGCTAGCTTTCCTGCCGGATGGTACCATGCTGGTAACGGAACGGCGCGGAACCCTTCAATGGATTGACGCGAGTGGGCGAAAGATTCTGGTGGACAATGTTCCGGACGTCGCTGCTGGCGGCCAAGGGGGATTGTTAGACATCGCGCTCGACCCCAACTTTGAATTGAATAGGTCCATTTACATGAGCTATTCGGAACCCCGATGGAACGGCACCACCGGAACATCTGTCGCCAAGGCTCGGTTTGAGCGGGGAACACCCCCTCGATTGGACAAGGTGCGCGTTTTATTCCGACAAAATAATCCGACAAAATCGAAAATCCATTTTGGTTCGAGGCTTGTCCTAGCATCGGATAACATGCTGATCTTCACCATCGGCGACCGCGGCCAATCGAACCGCGCCCAGGACCCCTTTGATCACGCTGGCAGCATGCTCCGCATCAAAACAGACGGCTCAATTCCAGCCGACAACCCTTTCGTAGCGGGCGCGAGAGGCGCGCCCGAGATTTGGTCCATCGGCCATCGCAACCCCCAGGGTGCGGCGTTAAATCGGCAAACCGGAACTCTCTGGTCTGTGGAACATGGGGCTGCCGGAGGCGATGAAATAAACACCCCAGCGCCGGGTAAAAATTACGGTTGGCCAATAATCTCCTATGGAACCCATTACAACGGCGCTAAGATTGGTATCGGCACGCACTATCCAGGCATGGAGCAGCCCAAATGGTTCTGGGATCCATCCATCGCGCCGTCTGGACTCGCCCACTATGATGGCGATCAATTTCCGAAATGGCGGGGAAATCTTTTCGTGGGCGCGCTCCGAGGCGCCATGCTCGTGCGGCTTAAACTTGATGGCACCAAAATAGTCTCAGAAGAGAGGCTTTTAAAAAACAGCGTCGGCCGTATCCGAGACGTCCGCCAAGGACCCGACGGCATGCTTTATCTTCTCACCGACGCTGCGCGAGGCTCCTTATTGAGGCTCCGACGCTCAGATCCCTAAGATCCTCGGGCGAATGTGAATTTGACTCTTACAGAAAATATGGCGCGCCCGGAAGGACTCGAACCCTCAACCTCCTGATCCGTAGTCAGACGCTCTATCCAATTGAGCTACGGGCGCTTTCTTATCCAAAATCCTATTCAAATGAACGATTGAATACAAGTCAGGGTTCAGTAAAACCATTGCTGGCGAATGATTTTAGCGTTTATCTCTTGATTAGCGTTTCATGGATGGTTAAGGAATTAATTGTAATTCTAAAGAAATACGTGCTAGTCCTTTTGTTTAGGGTGTAGGATCACGTTCAACAATTGATTTATCGATAGGGATATCGGCGGGATGGTCTTAAAAAAATATCGGCCGTTAATTTTAAGTACGGCAGTCATAATGACTGGCTGTTCGTTCTCTTCTGAGTCTTTGCTTCCAACTTTGACAGGCGAAGATCCTGCGGGGCCATCAACCGCGCCCGCTCAAACTGTCCAAGCGCCTGCCCCCCGCGTGGCGCCGACACCTGTATCCCGCCCTGCTGCTCGGCCGACACCCACGCCAATAGTGGGGACTGAACGGTCCTCGCAGATGGCTGGTGGTGCGGCGGCTGCCAGCACATTTGTCAGCGGCAAAGTCTCCGAGCTCCGCCAGGAACTGCTCCGGCTTCAAGAAAACGTATCCAAGAACAACTCCGATCTGCAGCAGTTGCGCTCCTCAAGCGTGCAAAAAGCGGCCAATTATCAACGTACTGTAGCAGACGTTAACTCTCGGCTACAAGTTGGCACCACGCCAGGCAACCCAATCCTGGTCAAACAGTTTAACACTGCCCTTGCTTTGTTGAACAAAATTAGCGCTGATATCAGCTCGATGAACAAACTGACGACGCAGGTAACCACCGACTCGACTTTGGCCGCTTTTCTATCCGAAAACACCCGGGCAGCTTTCCGGCTGTCAGGCGCGCTCGATGAAGACCATGCCGGGCTCGCCATGTTGGAAGATGAGGTTAATAGGACGGTGGTGCTGGTCGATCGCCTTTTGAAAGAACTCAGCGAAGACATTCAGCGGCAGACCAATTTCGTTGCGATCGAGCGGAGCAACATGAACACTCTATCAGCTTCTATTAAGACCGGTGAGATAATGGGTGCCAGCCTGACCAACCGAGCCCTAACAGCCGCCACCTCTGGTGTTGGTGCAACAGCATCGAGGGTTTTGGGGTCAACATTGGGCCGCCGGCCCTTGGTCGTCGTTCGCTTTGATCGTAAAGATGTCGCCTATGATCAGGCAATTTATAATGCTGTAAGCCGAACCCTTGAGAGCAGGCCTGGTGCCACATTTACCCTTGTGGCGGTAGCACCCAACACAGGTGGCGCGGCCAAGATCGCCCTTAACAGAAATAAGGCTCGCCGGAATGCAGAAAATGTTCTTCGCTCACTGCAGCGGATGGGACTGCCGATACAGCGGGTCGCCATATCCGAACGAACCGGACGGGCTACAAGCACCGAAGTTCATCTTTACTTGAATTAGCAGAATTGCTCACCTACTAGATGTTACGAGCGAGCTTTATCGCAAGCACGCCGGTCTACACGTGCAAGTAGAATCCGAATAACCTCTCATGCACCCACCTCGGTCATCTCTCGACACCAGAGGGCACATGCTGTTGCTCATCACCGTAGTTGGCTGGGGTATTTCTTGGCCGTTCCTAAAAATTGCTCTCACCGAAATTCCGCCATGGACATTCCGGGGCCTGATCGCACCTGCGGCTGCCATTCTTGTATTCGGCATTGGCGCCCTACTCAAATATGACCTTGGCAGACCAACAGGTCAGTGGCGAGAAATTTCCCTCGCCGCTCTGCTGAACATTACATTTTGGCACATTTTCAGTGCGTTTGGGATTAAACTGTTGGGCGGAGGACAGGCCTCGATTATCGCTTATACCATGCCCCTTTGGGCCGTCCTGTTCAGCACGTGGCTAATCGGCGAAACCCTAACACTTGCTAGAATGGCGGGGCTTGGTGTTGGCATGGCAGGTCTCGCCGTGCTCGTGTCGGGAGAGGTCGGCATCCTCGCGTCCAGTCCCCTGGGAGCCCTATTTATGTTGACCGCTGCCTGTGCATGGGGCGCCGGCACGACCCTGCAGAAAAAAGTCAAATGGAAAATATCTCCAGTTTCATTGGTCGGTTGGCAACTTCTCATTGGCGGTTTGCCAATCACCATTACTGCATTTTTTATTGATGCTGGAAGCTGGGAACCAGTCTCCACCGCGGCTGTATTTTCAACTATTTTTGTCCTGGTGTATCCGATTATCCTGTGTTGGTTCGCTTGGTTTACAATCGTGGATCAAGTTCCTGTCGCAGTCTCAACGGTGTCCATTTTGGCCGTTCCGGCGCTGGGTGTCGGAAGTTCGGTTCTGGTTCTCGGGGAAGCCATCGGCTGGCGGGAGATTGCCTCGCTTCTGCTGATCTGCACTGCTATCGTGCTTGTCCTGAAACCCAACAAATCTGCGAAAACATATTCCGACTAACGCATTTTGAGCCGTCAAACACCCACATTATCGATAAGGCGTGTTTTACCGAGCCAGGCGGCGCCCAAAACACGGCAAGGCCCCGTTGCCGAGGAGAGCGGCAGTAGCGTCTCAGGATCGACTACCGCCAGATAATCAACCTTCATGAACCCGACAGACAGGAGGTGCTGGGTCCCGTCTTGCACGGCGCTGGCGCTATCCGCGCCGCTCTGGATTGCCGCGACCATCTTCAACAGGACGGTATACAAGGCCGGCGCGATGGCTCGCTCTTCCGTTGTCAAATAGGCGTTTCGGGAAGACAGAGCCAAGCCGTCCTCTTCGCGTATGATCGGACATCCAATGATCTGCACAGGAATATTCAGGTCAGCCGTCAGTCGCCTAATCACCCGGAGCTGTTGATAATCTTTGTCGCCAAAATAGGCCCGGTCTGCCATAGACTGGATGAGTAATTTGGAAACTACCGTGGCCACGCCAGTAAAGAAACCATCCCTAAACTCTCCCTCCAAAACATCCCCAAGTCCTGGAACCGATACGGACGTAGCGGCATCCGCTGGATACATCTCTTCCACCAAAGGTGCAAATAGGACGTTTGCCCCCCGACATTGGAGCGCTTGAGCATCTGCTGCCTCATTGCGAGGGTAAAGATCAAAATCTTCAGTCGGACTGAACTGTTTTGGGTTTACAAACAAACTGACGCAAGTCCGGTCATTTTCCATCACGGAGCGGTCGACAAGCGAGAAATGCCCCTCGTGTAGGGCGCCCATTGTTGGTACCAAGCCGACAGAAAGTCCAGCCCGGCGCCATTCGCCTATGACCTGCCTCAATTCTGATACAGTTCGAACGGTAGTAAAGTTTTGTATCATGATCGCCCTTGGCCGATGACCGTCTCAGTCAACCCGTGGAAGCCTTATTTCTTATGATAACAGTGCTCCGGTGCTGGGAAGGTACCTGCTGTCACTTGCGCCGCGTAATCAGCCGCCGCTTGCCCAATACCCTCTCCTACCTCAGCAAACCGTTTAACGAATTTGGGCGTAAAGTCAGCAAACATACCGATAGCATCCTCGGTCACAAGCACCTGACCGTCACATGCCGGGGACGCGCCGATGCCGATGGTAACCGTCGGAATGGCCTCTGTAATCGCCCGCGCCAATGGTTCAACGACGGCCTCAATCACAATGGCAAAAGCTCCAGCATCTGATATCGCCCTGGCATCCTCCATAATTTGCTTTGCCCCATTATCATCGCGTCCCTGAGACCGATAGCCGCCGGCAACATTGACCGACTGAGGCTTTAGACCAATGTGGCCCATTACGGGAATGCCGCGCTTAATCAGAAATCGGACGGTTTCCGCCATTTCTTCCCCCCCCTCAATTTTGATGCCAGAACACCCGGTTTCCGAGATAATCCGCGCCGCATTTCGAAAGGCCTGTTCTGGCGATTCCTGGTAGCTGCCAAACGGCATGTCGACAATCACGCAAGCATGCTCTGTTCCACGAACAACCGATGCGCCGTGAGCGATCGTCATCTCTAGCGTTACCCCATGAGTAGTCTCCAGGCCGTATAGCACCACCCCCATAGAATCACCCACCAAGAGAAAATCCACGTGGGGGTCAAGAATGCGGGCCATGGGATAGGTATATGCCGTCAAGCTGACGACAGGCTTGCCACCTTTTCGGGCGGCAATGTCCGGAATTGTTACTCGGCCATTTACTTTTTTCGCCGTACTCACGAGTATTACCCCTTGAACAAATTGCAGATAGCCAGTTTATATGGTCTCTGAGGGGCGCTGACATAGCATATTGTATGATTGTCCGCCAGACACGGGTATTGCCCGATTGATGATATACTAGAGAATTAAGTGTTGGCAGGAAACAAAGGGTTCCGGAGGGATAATGCGCGAAGCTTATTGGAATGCCCGAAAATCCATGATTGCGGCCATCAGTTTTGGGTTATCGCTATCGGGATGCCAGAACATGTCATTGGATGCAGTGGGCCCAGCAACAACATCCTCTGAGGCTACGCCTGTGGCTCAGGAGCTCCCCAGACAAAAACCTCGGCCCAGCAGTCAACTACAGCAGGGCCTCGATGATTCTCAGGCCCAACCGGAAGGGTCCACACCATCAGCCAAGAAACGGCCAACCAAACCGTTGGTCCGTGCTAATAAGCACATGGTTGTTGCGGCTAACCCCCATGCTGCCAACGCCGGCCTCGACATTTTACGGGCAGGCGGCAGTGCGGTGGATGCCGCAATTGCAACCCAATTAGTGCTGAACGTGGTTGAACCCCAATCCTCAGGTATCGGAGGCGGCGCCTTCCTGCTGCATTTTGCGGCGGCTTCGGGCGCCATAGATGCCTATGATGGTCGAGAGACTGCACCAACCGGTGCCACACCGGATATGTTTTTAAAATCGGATGGGTCGCGCATGAAATTCCATGAAGCCGTTCCTGGTGGATTATCCGTCGGCGTTCCTGGCGTGCTAAGAATGCTCGAGATGGCCCATCGAACACACGGTAAGCTTCCGTGGAAAAGACTGTTTCAGCCGGCCATCGAAATCGCTGAAAACGGTTTTGAAATATCACCCCGCCTTCACCGGCTTGCAGATGGTGACCGGCATTTGGGAAAATTTACGTCGTCGTCGGAATATTTTTTGACGAGGGAAGGTCGGGCGAGGGCCATCGGCTCCAATCTGCGCAACCCAGCGTTTGCAGATACCCTTCGCCGTATCGCTGCGGGAGGAGCGGATGTTTTCTATCGAGGCGCTATCGCAAAAGATATCGTTCGGGCTGTCAGAAATTCGCACCTGAACCCCGGTCGGATATCGCTGAAGGATATGGAGTCTTATCGGGCAAAGCGTCGGGAACCCGTTTGCGTGCCCTACCGATCTTGGTTTGTTTGCGGCATGCCGCCGCCAACATCGGGAGGCGTTACAACGCTTCAAATACTGAGCATGTTGAGTCTCCAGGATCTGGCAAAACTTAGGACGGACTCGCTCGAACCAATACACTTGATCTCAGAAGCCAGCAAAATGGCATTTGCCGACCGCAATCACTATCTCGCTGATCCGGATTTCATCAACGTCCCCGTTGGTAAACTTCTTGACCCGGGATACCTGGCCAAACGCGCCACTCAAATCAATCCGGCAACGGCGATAAAGCGGGCCCGGCCCGGCAAACTGGCGCCAGAGAGTGCATATAACTTTGCCCCGGACTCATCGGAAAAAGGCCTTTCCACCTCGCACGTGTCTATCGTGGACGAGAATGGCAACGTGGTTTCCATGACCACGACCATTGAAAATGCGTTCGGGTCTCGCCTCATGGTGCGTGGTTTTCTATTGAATAACGAACTCACCGATTTTTCTTTTAGCCCGATCAAAGAAGGTAAACTTGTGGCCAACGCTGCTTGGCCCGGCAAGAGGCCGCGTTCTTCAATGGCGCCCATCATTGTCTTTGGCAATGACGGAAAACCGGTCTTGGCCTTGGGATCTCCCGGCGGCTCGAGCATCATCGGCTATGTAGCGAAAACCATCATCGCCGTTCTTGATTGGAAAATGAACGCCCAAGAGGCGGTGGAAACACCCCATTTTATCAACCGAAACGGACCGACGGATTTGGAGAAGGGAACGCAGATCACGGATCTCCGGGAAGACCTGGAAAGGCTGGGTCATACGGTCCGAGTGCGGGCGATGACAAGCGGATTGCACGTAATAAAAATTTCCAAGACTGGCCTGGAAGGCGGCGTTGACCCAAGACGAGAGGGCTTTGCCGCCGGCGACTAAATGGCGTATTTGAAGATTTTTTAAACGGACATAATCTCTGCACTAATTAGCGATCAGAACTATCGGGTGAGCAAATTGGGTAAACGACGCAGGGCAGGGCTTCCCAATTGGTTGTGGCAACCGAGGACGCGGCTGCGTCGGTGGCTCTTGGAGCTGGGCGTTGACTTCACCACAGACAATCCTTATACACCTCAGACCTCTCAGTCATAGCCGACTTTTTCGGAGAAGATCAGTGAAACGTACATTTCAGCCGAGCAACCTTGTAAGGAAGCGCCGGCATGGTTTCCGTAGCCGTATGGCAACGGCAAACGGTCGCAAGATACTGGCAAAACGCAGGGCCAAGGGACGCAAGCGCCTGTCAGCCTGAGCTTAGACCCCGAAAACTTGGGAACGGCTAGTTCATGGGCCAGCCTCTAGACATCCTAAAAAAACGCCGACAATTTTTGCAAGTTGCGGCGAGCCATAGGAAGTGGGTCACCCCCGGTTTCGTCCTGCAACTAAGTGTCCGAGGTGCCATTAGATCAGCCACACGGGATGACCAAGTTCTCGGGTCGCCGCGTGTTGGATTTACTGTCACAAAAAGGGTGGGTAACGCAGTCGTTCGTAACAAAGTGAAGCGGCGGCTAAGAGCAGCGGCGGCGGAAGTGGTTCCATCGCACGCCTCTGCAGGAAATGACTATGTTCTAATCGGTCGCAAGCAAGCTCTGGAGAGGCCCTTCCAATCGCTTACCTCGGATCTCAAATGGGCGCTCAGGAAACTGGACGAAAGAGCCGATTTAGGATGAAAATCAAGATTCTTGCTCAGATAATAGGTAATCTGCTGGCGGGACTTATCAGGACCTACCAGCTGGTCATATCTCCAGTTTCAGTGGGATCATGCCGCTATCAACCCACTTGCTCCCAATATGCCCTGGATGCCATCGATCTGCACGGGCCGTTCAAAGGCAGCTGGCTGGCGGTCAGGCGTATTGCCCGATGTCATCCCTGGGGATCATCGGGATTTGACCCGGTTCCCGCAAGAAAAGCAAAAATAGGGGGAAAAAAATAATCGGAATTCCGCTCAGAAGGATGTTAAGTGTATTGCACCATGGCACCGGCACAGCTATATCCGGGCGTCGAACTCTGCCGCATCACGAGCACGGGAAAAAACTCGGCTAATGTTTAGCAGCCGACAGGAACATCAGACGGGATATCATGGAACAAAAAAATCTTTTAATGGCCATCGTTCTGTCTGTCGCCATCATGCTTGGCTGGCAATTTTACATTGAACAGACAACACCTCCGCCGTCAGATAAAACGGCTGAACAGACTGGATCCCCCGTCGCCCCTGGAAACAGTGCGGGAGGGAGCACTGGCTCAGCCTTGACACCGCCGGCTCCCGGCACACCGGACCAAGCCACCAAACTGCCCAGTCAACTTATCGAACAGGTCAACCGGCAGGCAGCACAAGCTTTGCCCCGGGTCAAAATTATCTCCCCCCGCGTCACAGGGTCCCTCTCGCTTGTGGGAGCCCGCTTCGATGATTTGACATTGGAGGACTACCGGGAATCCATCGAGCCGGACAGCGAGAAAGTCACGTTGCTAAAACCTTTCGGTACAGATAATGCGTATTACGCTTATTACGGCTGGGTATCGACTGATACCCAGGTCCCACCCCAAGATGCCAGATGGACAGCGGACCGAGAAGAGTTGGGCCCTGGCTCTCCGGTCACGCTCAGTTGGACCAACAAAGATGGCGTGGTCTTCCAGCAAATCATTGCACTTGATGAACATTACATGTTTACCGTTCAACAGCGCGTAACCAATGGCTCCAACAAAGCGGCCAACGTTTTCCCATTCGGTCAAGTCGTCCGGCGCGGCACTCCAGATGTGCTGGATTTTTACATTCTCCACGAGGGCCTATTGGGGGTTTTCAACGGCGTCTTGAGAGAAGTCGATTACGATGATCTCCAGGATTCCGACACTAAGGTGATTGCGAATGAGAAGTCCACGGGCGGATGGATTGGCATCACAGATAAATACTGGCTCGCTGCTCTGATCCCGGATCAGAACACCGCCGCAGACTCGCGTTTCTCAGACGCTGTCCGATCGGGTGTTGATCATTATCAGGTCGACTTTCGCGGAGCAAAAATGGCCGTCGAAGCCGGCGCTCAGAATACTGTCACCAATCGGCTATTCGCTGGTGCCAAGGAAGCTAAGCGCATCGTGGAGTACCGAGATAACCTTAACATCAGCCGGTTTGATCTGGCAATTGATTGGGGTTGGTTTGAGTGGCTGACCAAACCCATTTTCTTCGTATTGGTGTATTTTACAGACTTCCTCGGCAACATGGGCCTTGCGATCCTGCTATTGACCGTGATCATCAAGCTGATTTTTTTCCCGCTCGCCAATAAGTCGTATCGGGCCATGGCGAAAATGAAGGCACTGCAGCCAGAAATGTTGAAAATTCGCGAACGGTTTGGGGAGGACCGAATGCGCATGAATCAGGAGATGATGGCTCTCTATAAAAAAGAGAAAGCCAATCCAGCATCAGGCTGCCTACCCATCCTGCCTCAAATTCCTGTGTTCTTCGCGCTTTACAAAGTGGTATTTGTTACCATCGAATTACGGCACGCACCTTTTTACGGCTGGATACAAGACCTATCGGCCGCCGATCCACTGACATTCGTGAACCTTTTTGGACTGATCCCCTGGACACCGCCGGAATTTGCGGTGATCGGTATTTGGCCGATCATCATGGGGGCGACCATGTATTTCCAGCAAAAGCTGAACCCCCCACCACCGGACCCCATGCAAGCAAAAATTTTCATGATATTGCCATTTGTCTTTACCATTATGTTAGCGCGCTTTCCGTCAGGCCTTGTCATTTATTGGGCTTGGAACAACCTTCTGTCCATCCTGCAACAATATGTCATTATGCGTCAGGCTGGGGTGCCAATCGGAGGTGGTAGGGTCCAGCCCAAGTCCTAAGTCCAAAGCACTCCATTTTTAACTCTGGGGGCTGAGGCGGCATCATTTCTGTAATCGGAATTCCCCATGAGTAAGCCCCAGGTACAATCAACGCACGTCCGCTTTTCTCCGGCTGAAATGGAAGCGGGGCGCCTGTTATTTTCCCAAGAATGTACTTTTCTCATGGGCGCTGTCTCTATGGACCGTATGCCCGCTGAAGATCTGAGCGAAGTCTCGTTTGCAGGCCGGTCCAATGTTGGGAAATCAAGCCTTATTAATGCTCTGATGGGCCGAAAATCGCTCGCCCGGACTTCCAACACCCCGGGCCGAACCCAGCAAATCAACTTTTTTACCTTGCGCCGCAGACTCATGGTTACTGATCTGCCCGGGTATGGCTACGCCCGGGCTCCCAAAAAAACCGTAGATCAATGGACAGAGTTGATACGCAACTATCTTCGGGGCCGTGTCACCCTGCGCCGGGTTTGTCTGTTGATTGACGCCCGCCATGGATTTAAACCGATCGACATAGAAATGATAACGCTCATGGATGAGGCCGCCGTAACGTATCAGGTCGTGCTCACAAAATGCGACAAGGTCAAACCGGAAGCGTTGAATACACTTATCAACAAGACCGGGAATGAATTGGCCAAACATGTCGCCGCTCATCCCGATATTCTGCAGACTAGTTCAACAATGGGTAGTGGTATCGAAGAGTTGAGAGCGGCCCTCGCTATGCTGGCAGATTGCGATCAATTGAGGTAGTGTCCCGCGCCATGACAAAAGAAAACAGACATATGACGGAAAAAGCTGTCGAAAAGGCCCGGATACTCTCCGAGGCTCTTCCGTTCATGAAACGATACGCGGGGGAAACAGTGGTTATTAAATATGGCGGCCACGCCATGGGAAATGACGATCTAGCACGCTTATTTGCCACCGACATCGTCCTGTTGAAACAGGTCGGCATTCACCCCATTGTCGTACATGGCGGGGGGCCACAGATCGGCGAAATGCTGGAAAAGATGAAGATTAGTTCCTCTTTCGTGGACGGGCTGAGGGTAACCGACTCGGAAACTGTCGAAGTAGTGGAAATGGTCCTGGCCGGAACCATTAACAAACAGGTGTCCGCTGCCATTAACAGCGCGGGGGGAGTGGCCGTCGGCCTGTCTGGCAAAGACGGTAATCTCATTCAAGCGTCGAAACTTCGTCGCACTCAAAAGGATCCGGACTCCAACATCGAAAAAATCCTAGACCTGGGTTTCGTGGGTGAGCCCGCTAGGATCAATACGCATGCTTTGGACGTCTTCCAGGGGTCTGACATGATTCCAGTGATTGCCCCCATCGGAATTGGTCCAAACGGAGAGACGTTAAATATCAATGCCGATACGGCCGCCGGCGCGATTGCCGCCGCGATGGACGCAAAGCGGTTTCTGCTGCTGACCGACGTTGCCGGCGTTCTCAATGGAGAGGGCGATATCATTGAAAAGGTCGACGCTGGTACAGCGATAAAAATGATCGCGGACGGCACAATTGGTGGTGGGATGATTCCCAAAGTTGAGACCTGCCTGAACGCCAATGAAAACGGCGTAAACTCTTCCGTCATCCTTGATGGCCGGGTACCCCATGCCATCCTGTTGGAACTATTTACAGATGACGGCATGGGCACTTTGATCGGCACTGGGACATAATACACTGAGCATCTCAGCGATCATGTCGACCATAATATCCCGTTTCGATATCAGCGTTTTAGTTGATAATTCCTCGCCGGCTTTTTGGATGGTTTGATCAGAAATTGTCGCAATTTTTCATCAACATACGAGGCGAAAAATTATGTTGATATCGGTTGCCTCAACTTGAAGACCATATCAATAACCTATTGGATAAGGGCGAACTTGGATATCGAGCCGCAGATCTGTAAAAGCATGTTAGGGCGTCACATGAATACTCTAATTAAACCTCAAGACCTTCGCGACATTGATCATTGGGTCTTTGATCTGGACAACACGCTCTATCCCGTGTCCGCTAATTTGTTCGACCAAATCGACAAAAAAATGTGCGCCTATATCGCTGATTATTTGGGACTCAGCCATGCGGAAGCCTATAGGGTTCAGAAAAGGTACTTCCGAGAACATGGAACGTCGTTGCGGGGGATGATGGATAATCATGGCATGGATCCCGGGCCATATCTCGACGATGTTCATGACATCGATCTTTCTGCGCTCAAGAAAGACACTCAAATGAATGCGGTACTCCATCAGTTGCCCGGACAAAAAGTTGTTTTCACAAACGCTGCCACAAACTATGCCTTAAATGTTCTGGAACAATTGGGTATCCGCCATCATTTCAGCGGTGTGTTTGATATTGCCGACGCCGGCTTCATACCTAAACCAGAGCCTTCACCCTATGACTTAGTAATCCGCCGGTTTGGGATCGACCCAAAATCTGCTGTTATGGTTGAAGATATTGCCCGGAATTTGCGGCCGGCGAGCGACCGGGGCATGAAGACAGTATGGGTCAAAACTGACCGACCTTGGGCCCATGCAGAGGCTGAAACTGTCACTCCCGACTTCACAACAACCAATCTTTCAGCCTGGCTTGCGGAGGTCGTAGGGCTTGCGCCAGTGGCCCATTGACAGGGTGGCCGCTGTGCACCATGTTCCGGTTTTTGCGATCAGAGGTTTTCCGTAAGAAGGGATCATTACCGTGAGCACTACCGATTTAAAAAACGCCGTGGACGACGCATGGGAAGTGCGTGACGAAATCACTCCTCAAACTAAAGGTCTCCATCGCGATGCAATCGAAAAAGCGCTGACTTTGCTAGATTCTGGACATGCACGCGTGGCTGAAAAAGGAAACGGTGGCTGGACGGTAAACCAATGGCTTAAAAAAGCCGTCCTCCTGGGGTTTAAGTTGAACGACATGGCCCCTATCAACAACAGCCCGGGCGATGGCAACTGGTGGGACAAAGTTCCATCAAAGTTTGCCGGCTGGGGTTCTGTGGAGTTTGAATCCGCCGGATTCCGAGCTGTTCCGAATTGCGTAGTTAGGCGCTCCGCCTTCATCGCGCCGGGCGTGGTTTTGATGCCGTCTTTTGTTAATTTAGGCGCCTATGTTGATACCGGGACCATGGTGGACACCTGGGCCACCGTGGGTTCATGCGCCCAAATTGGCAAGGACTGCCATATTTCAGGCGGCGTCGGCATTGGCGGTGTGCTGGAACCGCTGCAAGCAGATCCAGTAATCATCGAAGACAATTGCTTCATCGGTGCGCGCTCGGAGGTTGCGGAAGGTGTAATCGTCGAGGAAGGTGCCGTTCTGGCGATGGGTGTGTTCATCGGTGCCTCAACCAAGATTGTTGACCGCGCAACGGGTGAGACCTTCATGGGTCGGGTACCGGCCTATTCCGTTGTCGTTCCCGGCTCGTTGCCTGGCAAAAACTTGCCTGACGGGTCTCCCGGCCCCAGCCTCTACTGTGCAGTAATTGTAAAACGTGTGGACGAAGGCACACGGTCCAAAACTTCCATAAATGACTTGCTGCGGGACTGAGTAGGACAGACACCAACTATGACCATTAACGCCCTCGAATTATCTAAAGCCCTTATCCAGTGTCCCAGCGTGACGCCGGAAGACGGTGGATCGCAACGAGTATTGCGGGAAGCCCTCGAGTCGATTGGCTTTACATGCCATAGTATGACATTCAGCGATGCAGACACGCCTGATGTAACGAATCTATATGCACGCATTGGCAATCAGTCACCAAACCTATGCTTTGCAGGCCACACGGACGTCGTGCCGGTGGGCGACACGGACGCTTGGATAGACCAACCGTTTGAGGCAACAGTCCGGGACGGACTACTCTATGGTCGAGGAGCTTCGGATATGAAAGCCGCGATCGCGTGCTTTGCAGCCGCAGCATCCCAATTCCTCGAGACCCGGGAAGAAAATTTCAAGGGCTCACTATCCTTCTTGATCACTGGCGACGAAGAAGGACCCGCCATCAACGGCACACAGAAACTCTTAGATTGGATTACAGATCAAGGAGAAACCCTCGACGCCTGTATCGTCGGAGAACCAACCAACCCTCAGCAGCTTGGCGATATGATCAAGATCGGCCGTCGCGGGAGCTTGAACGGCTACCTTACTGTCTCAGGAACTCAGGGGCATACAGCATACCCCCATTTGGCAGATAACCCCGTCCATCGGGCCGCCGCTATGGTCACAGCCCTCACTGCAACAGAATTGGATCAAGGCTCTGATCATTTCCAGCCATCAACACTTCAGGTATCGACCATGGATGTCGGGAATACGGCAACAAATGTAATCCCTGCTAAGGCACAGGTGGTGTTCAACATCCGATTTAACGACCTTCACCGGGCCGAAGAAATAAGATCCTGGGTCCGAGAAAAGTTGGATAGCGTCGGGGGTGATTACGACTTAGAGGTCCGCGTCACCGGCGAATCATTTCTGACACCGCCTGGTCCCTTGAGTGAGGTTCTGAGCGCTGCTGTGCAAGAGGTCACCGGAAAAGTCCCAGAACTCAGCACCTCAGGTGGGACATCTGATGCCCGGTTCATTAAAGATTACTGCCCAGTGGCAGAATTCGGTATGGTCGGGCGGACGATGCACCAGACCAATGAATGCATTGAGGTGGCGGACATTGATGCACTCAGCAAAATCTATCTGAAGACGATGGACAACTTCTTCGCCTAACGCCATGCCGGCGCTGGTTAGGACATAGGGCCCTGACGGCAGTGCGCAAGAAAGTTTGGATATTTTTGGATGATCTTTGGCCAATATGTGACGAATGCGCTGTACGGTGCCTATAGGCTTGCACGCGCGGATACAAACGGCCTGTCTTACTTTGATAATAGCAATGCTGGGTTTTGGAGATCTTTTTACGCGGCCGTCCTGATTGCCCCCTTATTCCTGATCCTCCTGATCATTCGTTTTAATGTCGATGATATCGGCGCCAGCGCCGTCCGGTTTTATACCATCGAAACCATCGCCTATGTAATTGGCTGGGTATTATTTCCGCTCGTCGCTTTTTATCTCGTCGAGACCCTGGGAAAGCAGGAGCGGTATGCGGGTTTCATAATTGCCTACAATTGGGCCGCAGTTTTACAGAACGGCTTTTACCTGCCGTTCGCCATCCTGTTTCAGCTCGGCTTAATACCCGGTGAGGCCGCTGGACTGCTGAACTTGTTTTTGCTGGGACTAGTGTTAGCCTACACTTGGTTTGTAGCAAAGTCCGCATTGGATATCAGCGGAGCAATGGCCGGAGGCATCATTATTCTAGATGTTGGCCTGTGGGTTGCCCTCACGGCCATCACCGAGTCATTTTTAAGATCGGCAACCTAACATCTGTCACAGGAAGAACATGTCATGTGATCGGTATTCCGCTTATTGACCGAGCCTATAAGTCCTTGCGCAACCGCCATTGATGGATAGTCTCTATAACGATTTAATAGTGGGTGTATTTCATGACCGATTCGAGAACGGATTGGGCAATTACCTATCGTAGTATTGTCCTGCCCAAGCATTGTGACCATTACGGTCATATGAATGTTCGTTTTTATGCCGAACATTTTGACGATGGCGGATTTCAAATGTGGCAAGCCGCCGGAGTTAAGCAATCGGAACTCACACGTGATGGAATGGGGATCGTGGTTGCCAATATTTCCATCGACTTCATCCACGAGATTATGGCCGGTCAACTCATGGAGATTCGCGGCGCATGGATCCGCGTGGGCGGCAAAAGCCTTACCCATGAACAACGGATGTTTGAGGCTGACAGCGGCACACTCTGTGCCATCCAAACAACCGTTGAGGTTGCATTTGACATGAACCGCCGCACATCCGCGCCACTCCCAGAAGACATTAAGGCAAAAATCGAGGCGCATGTTCTGACGCCTGAAAAACTCGCGCGTTAATTATTTCATCATGGTAAGAAGATAGATCCGGACATGCGACTGGTTACATTTACCCATAACGGCGCCGACAAGATCGGAGCATTGAACGCCAAATCGAACACTATCACGGATTTAAAAGCAGCAGACCCTTCTCTTCCATCTACAATGCAGGCGTTGATTGAGAGAGGGCATGATGGTCTTAGTCAGGCCCAGGCGGCCATTGATAGTGCTGTTGAGAAGGCCCGTCTGAGCGCTGATGATGTGGTTTTAAAAGCACCTATCCCCGAGCCCCGGCGGGACGTGATGGCGGTGGGGCGGAACTACCATGAACACGCCCAGGAATTTCACGAATCCGGCTTTGACGCGACTTCTGGGGCGACGGCGGTGCCGGACGATCCCATCATTTTCACAAAAGCCACGACAAGCGTAAGTGGACCATTTGACCCGATCCCGGCGTATCTCGACCCTACCAACTCCACTGACTACGAGGGAGAACTTGCTGTGATCATCGGCACCGGAGGCCGTGGTATTTCCAGGGCGGATGCTTTCGATTATGTCTATGGCTATACCACCTCCAACGATGTCACTGCGCGAACCCTGCAACATCAGCACAAACAGTGGTTCATTGGCAAAGGACTGGATGGCTATTGTCCTATGGGGCCGGTTTTACTTACGGCCGATGAGGCCGGCCATCCGGATACGTTCCATCTGAAAACAGAGGTCAATGGAGAAATCCGCCAGGATTCGAGCTGCTCGGCATTGATATTCGATATTCCAACCCTAATCGAAACCATCTCCACCGGTATAACTCTGTTGCCGGGAGATATCATTGTGACAGGCACCCCTGTGGGCGTGGGAATTGGATTTAAACCACCGGTTTTTCTGAAAAAAGGGGATGTCGTCCGTGTCGATATCTCCCCAATCGGCGCCATCGAAAACGTTGTGGAGTAAGGCCTATGAAATTTTATGCCAACCCGACATCTCCAAGCCCTAAGCGAGTCCGAATGTTTTTGGCTGAAAAGGGGCTTTCGGTAGAGGAAGTGCTTGTCGATACGACGAAAGGGCAACATCTGGAAACAAACTTCCTGGCCCTCAATCCTTGGGCAACAATACCCGTCCTTGAGCTCGACGACGGCACTTGTATTAGCGAGGCCATCGCCTGCTGCCGTTATCTAGAAGAAGCCCACCCGGAACCGCCTTTGATGGGGCGTAACCCTAAAGAAAAAGCAGTTATTGCAATGTGGGAACACCGCATGGAGTGGGATGGATTCCTCGCTGTTGCAGAAATGCTCAGGAACACTGTTGACCGAATGAAGGGTCGAGGCCTGACTGGAACATCTAACTTTGAGCAAATCCCAGCGTTGGCGGAACGGGGGAAAAAACGCATTACCATTTTCCATGATATGCTAGAAGCTCGCTGCTCTGAGAGTGGTTTTATAGCCGGAGACACGTTCACCATCGCCGACATCACCGCCTTTATTAGCCTGGAGTTTGGCGCGGCAGCTGGCTTGGAACCACCAGAACGTCTCTCAAACCTCGCCCGATGGCGAGCCGAGATCAAGGACCGCCCTAGCGCAGGCAATTAGATTAGGTCCCCACAAAGAATCCAAGATACTGCCCCCAGAGGAAGTGGAGCGGCAGAAGCAGAATTGTGCTCACCACCATATAGGCTAGCAGCATTTTAATAACCCAAGATATCCGGAGATCTCCCAGTGCCACGGCAAGAACGACAGGCGGCGCCTGGTAAAAAAACGGGAACATTGACCAGGTAACTACGGGTGCCATGAACGCGCTCATAAGCGACCATCCCGACGCTGAAGCCATGGCTTCCGCCATTGGTACCATAATTGACGGTTGCGCAGGCATCGTGGTGATGAGCCCGATCACGCTTCCAACCAACACCAGCAAGGAATAATTCCGTTGATCGGCCCCGGGTTCCAGTTCGACAACGGCAAGTAGCTTTTCAGCAATAAAAGCACCCAGACCAGAATGCGTAGCCACCGCGCCCAGCCCTATCACACCTGCCAAGAATATCACCGGGCTAAGGTCAATGTCAGCACCCAGTGTCTTGGGCTGCAGCAAACCAATTTTTGGGAAGAGACACAAAAGGGCCGCGCCGAGCGCCACCCAAGCGGGTGAAACACCGTGCCAAGTGTCCGTTATCCAGAGCGCCAGAGCCGCCACAAGGATAGCCAGCAGCTTCCTCTCGCTGATGCTCCACTTACGCGGCACCTCTTGAGGGGCGGCCGCCTCGGCTTGGTCTTTGAAGAGGACCCCAATCACCAGCGGGTAGAGGACAAGAGCCCCAATGCCCAAAACGGGAAAATTTAACAAAAGATATTCACCGTAGGTGAGACGAATACCGTGTATGCTCTCGATGGCGCCAAACAAAGCCATATTAGGAACATTCGCTGGAAGGATACCAAACGCCGGGGTCATGGTTCCCATGGCGCTCGCCAACACAAGGCCGGTTTGGCCTTTTGACCCTTTCTTGAACCCGAGGCCCTCGCTCAAAGCGATCATAATGGGAACGAGAAGCGCAACCCGCGCAGACGCCGACGGCACTATCCACGCCAGCATGAACGCCGCGAAAAAGATGCTATAAACCACCCCCAGATAAGTGGCCGGGATGCGTGCCAGAAACCGGTTTACTAAGCGGGTGTCCAAGCCCGACCTCTTTACTCCGAGACCAATGACCACACCCCCAAAAACGAGCCAGATAGCGCCAGCATGGAACCCCGAGAATACAACCTCTGCCGGCGCCACCGCGAGCACGACGGCCACGAGCAGGAAAACAAGAGAGCCCATAACGGAGGGTATAACTGCGGTTGACCAAAGAGCGATGGCCAGAAGAACGACGGCAGCACTTGTCATGACGTCGGCGTCCAACCCCTCTGGGGTTGGCGTTAAAACAAGCGATAAGCTGGCCAGAAAAGCAGTACCAAAAATAAGTTTCGATGGAGATTTTAGGAAGGTCATGCCTTACCGCCGCATGGTTTAAACTGTGGCATGGCTTACCCCACGGCACAGGGGAGATAAAGCGTTTCTCCTCTATAAGACCAATGAATGCTCGCATGGCATCCCTCAGGGATGGCCTTTCGACCGGAGAGCCAGCATTATCTGGATGATTTTTACGCCCAAACAAGGGCGTTAAAATACACACTAATAAATGATTTCCCTCAAATAGAGGCCCTCCGGAGGTGCGGTGGGGCCACCCGCAGATCTATCTTTAGCTTCCAGAGCATCCGCTACATCCTGAGGAGACCACTTCCCCTCCCCGACCAGCTTGAGAGTTCCCACCATGTTGCGCACCTGGTGATAGAGAAACGACCGGGCTCTTGCATTGATGAGTATATTTTCCCCATCTCGAACCACGTCCAGCAGATCCAAAGTCTTCGTTGGGCTGTCCGCCTGACAGCGGGCCGCTCGGAACGTGGTAAAGTCATGCTTGCCCAACAGCAGTTGGGCGGCTGCATGCATAGCATCCGTATCCAACTCGGGAACAATATGCCAACTTAACCCCCGCCCGATAGCGAGTGGACCACGCCGATTGGTAACTCGATATAGATACACCCGTTGAGTAGCTGAGAGCCGGGCATGAAATTCTTGAGCAACTTCCTCCGCATGAAGAACGGACACAGTATAGGGTCTGACGTGAAAATTTATTGCATCCCTGACTGTGCTGGCATCGGTCTCTTTTTCCAGATCTACATGACAGACCTGGCCCGTCGCATGGACCCCTGTGTCAGTCCGACCGGCCGCATGAAGGATAACTTTTTCACCCGAAAACTCCTTGATGGCCTCCTCCAAGGCTTGTTGCACGGACATGCCATTGGTCTGTCTTTGCCAGCCAACAAAAGGGCGTCCGTGATATTCGATCGTTAGCTTAAAGCGGGCCATCGTAGCAGCCTAATCCTGAATCGAGCCCAGAAGAGTGCCAGGAGGAAGATCGTATCCATTGAGGAAATCGTCGACTATCATGGGCCCTTTGCCAGCACGCTGGATCGTCTTAATCTGCAGGCTGCCCTGTCCGCAGACAACATTCAATCTATCCAACACGACACCCGCAGCGCCAGAAGAACCCGGCACGCCAGCGTCGCGCGCCGGGGTAGCAGATAGAATTTTAAAGCGATCTCCGCCGTGTTCAAACCAGGCGCCAGGCCAGGGTGAGAACGCCCGGATCTGACGGTCGATTTCTGCCGCACTCTTATGCCAATCGATTTTCCCCTCCTCGCGCGCTAACTTAGGAGCATAAGTCACGCCTGCTTCGGGCTGAGGAACGGGCAAGAGGGAGGCACTAGAAATTCCGGCTAACGTCTCAACAATCAGCCGGGCCCCGAGACGGGACAAGTCATCGTGAAGCGTTTCGCTAGTAGTATCTGAGGTTATTGGCACCGGCGCCCTATTTAGCATATCGCCGGTATCCAGCCCCTCATCCATCTGCATAATGGTGACGCCACTTTCCGCATCGCCAGCCAGAATTGCACGCTGGATAGGCGCGGCGCCCCGCCAGCGAGGCAAGAGAGAAGCATGCACATTCAAACATCCGTACTTCGGCGACATCAGAATGGCTGCGGGCAGGATGAGCCCGTAGGCCGCCACAACGGCCACATCCAGGTCCAAGCCGACAAAGTCCTTTTGAGCATCCTCCGGCTTTAGCGTTACCGGCGTCCTAACCTCTATATCAAGCGAGAGTGCCAATTTATGAACGGGCGAGAGCTGTTTCTTTTGACCGCGCCCTGCGGCTCGGGCCGGCTGGCAGTAAACCGCCGCAATGTCGTGGCCATTCTCGACCAATGCTGTGAGAATAGGAACGGAAAAATCTGGCGTGCCCATAAAGGCAACACGGAGCTGTGAGGTCATGGCACCGCTCCACGAACTGTTTTAAAAAAACACATAACCGGTCATGCTGATGGTCATTAAGTCTGGAATTTAGCCCGCATTTTCGACTTTTTTTAACTTCTTGAGTTTTCGCATGATAACATTTCGTTTCAGGCTTGAAATATGGTCCACAAAGAGGATGCCGTCGAGGTGATCTATTTCATGCTGCAGGCACACGGCTAGAAGGCCCTCTGCTTCAAGCTCCCGTCTCTTACCCGTTTCATCCAGATATCTGATCCCTACGCTCTTGGGACGGGCCACATCTGAATATTGCTCTGGGAGGGACAGACAGCCTTCCTCATAGGCGAACAAGTCTTCGGACTTCCATTCTATTTCAGGATTGATTAGACGGCAGGGCTCACGCTTGTTTTCTTCCTTGCACACATCCGCAACAATGATCCGCCTTGTAACCCCGACCTGCGGCGCAGCCAAGCCTATGCCAGGAGCCGCATACATCGTGTCTAGCATGTCATCCATCATCCCGACAATCTCGGGCGTAATATCGTTGACTTCGGCACAAACCATTTTGAGCCGGGGGTCGGGGGCGATAATGATAGGTAATATAGCCATAGTGTGGGGAGATAAGACAGCCCCCGCCTTGGGTCAAGGCCTTGAAAGGTGCCGGTAGGGCCTGCCGCTGGTATCAGCGGGGGACGGAAAACATTAGCAAGAGGTGGAAACCGCAGACCCAAGGGAGTACAAACATGCCCAGTTGGAAAATCTGCGCTGCAATTCGGGGTCGCCCGCCATTACGACCAGTTGATGAGGAAGAGATAATGACGAAATCTAATATTGTTCTGATAGACCGGCATCCTGGCCGGTCCGCGCAAACAATCGGTGTGGCCAACGAACTCGGCACAGATCCCGCCTTGATTCACGAACCCTCTGTCGGCGTTGTCGGCACAAAGGGCGATAGCCAGTGTTATCTTGGTGTTGCACATAAAGTGGACGTGATCCACGAGCATCTCAAATCCCGCATCGGCGCCGCAAACGATCAGTTAAAATATCGGCTTGTTCAACCGGAATTTACCATTGCCACATCGGATGGCATTCGCAATGGTACGCGAGAAATGCGCTATTCCTTGCTCGGCCGCGAAGTTACCCACGATGCGTTATGTGAACATCTGGAAGCTTCAGGACTAGCCGGTACCATCGCCGTCGTCGCTTGTGATAAACCACCGGTGGGTGCACTTGCCGCCATCTTGGAACATAACGAGCCAGCCATCATCATGTCGGATGGCACGATCCGCCCAGGGCGGGATCCGGAAACGGGTGAGTCCCTCGACATTGTCAGCGCCTACCAGGTAGCCGGCAATGAAGATCCTGACCTGCGTTTTCGCATTGCATGCAACGCGTGCCCTGGCATCGGCAGTTGCGGCGGCATGTTTACCTACAATACCATGCAGACTTTTATCGGGGTAGTAGGCCTACAACCCCTGCATATGGTGGCGCCAGCGTCAGACGACCCCCGGCGGCTTAACGAATTCCCGGTCGAACTCGTAGACCATCTCGCCAATATGATGGAAACTGGTCTCAAACCCCGAGATATTGTCAGCCGGGACTCCATCCGTAATGCTGTCATCGTTGCCATGGCCGTGGGCGGTTCCACAAATGTGGTGCTGCACACCCCTGAAATAGCGCGGGCCGCCGGTTTTGAGGATTTTTGGCGCGACGTTATGACACCAGAAGAATTTAACCATCTTTCGAGTAATGTGGTACCGGTACTGACCAATGCCCGACCTTACGGCGCTTATTCCATGGTCGACATTGATCGGGTGGGCGGTGTCCAAGTGATTGTGCGTGAATTGCTGGAGACCGGGCTTTTGAACGGCGACGTAATTACCTGTACTGGGCGTACCCTCGGTGAACAAGTAGCGGATCTTAACACGCCCGAACCGGATGGCGACGTCATCTATCCCGTGCAAGCACCGTATAAACTAACGGGTGGACTGCGAGTCCTGGGCGGCAACCTGTCGCCAGATTTCTCCGCCATCTTGAAGCTTGCCGGTGTCGAGGGCGGTTTGGAAGATAATTATTTCCGAGGCAACGCCCGGATATTTGAAGGCGAGGCAGATCTCTTAACAGCGCTCGATAAGAATCCCGGCAGTTTTCAGGATCATGACATGGTCATCGTTCGCTACGAGGGGCCGAGTGGCGCACCGGGTATGCCGGAGATGCTTGATCCCACCTCACGAATCACCGCGCTCTGCCGGGAGCGGGACATTGTCATTGCCCTGATGACGGATGCGCGGTTTTCCGGCGGCTCGGTCGGGCTCGTGATCGGACATGTGGGGCCTGAAGCGGCCCTCGGCGGGCCGATTGCGCTCCTTCAAGACGGCGACCAGATAATCGTCGACCTAAACAGAAATGAGTTGAATTGTCCGACCCTAGATGACAGCACAATTCGTGAAGCCCGGATGGCCAGCTGGAAGAATGCAGTCGCCGATAATAGCGGCACACACCCCAATTGCGGCACGGCCGATACACGCCTGCTTCACAGAGCACGCCACACTGCTGTACCTGCAACCCGAGGCGGCGGCCTTCATCCCAACCGTGAGGTCTGGGTCCGTGAGCCTCGGAATGCCGACATTTCCGGATTTAGACCAATAAATCGCCATCGCCCATAGTTCTTCCGCCACCAGCAAGGCCACGGTTTACTCTATCGAAAATCGACGAGTAAAGGATGTTTATAAATTCTTCAGCAGCCAAGCGCAAAAAACAGATCATTTCACGAGACGCTCCCTTCAACCGGATGGAGGGTGTCATTGATCCTGCGGAGCTGGCCACCATCTTTACACATTAAGAGGATATTGTCGGTTATCGCCTGGAGACCGACAAAAGTAGGAGCCAAATTTGAAAGTTGCAGGCCTGACCAATTCGCGTCTCGCTAATTCTAACTCCCAGGCTTCAGTAACAATTTTCCCATTGTGCGGCGGGCCTGGAGATCAGCATGGGCTCGCCCTGCCTGTGAGAGCGGATAGATCTTACCGATAGAAATCTTCATTTTGCCGTCACGCCAGAGGTCAAACAGTTCCCTTGACCGCCACTCGATTTCAGCCGCGTCTCGCACATGATCCTTAAGCGCAGTGCGGGCGACGGAGAGAGAACCCATTTGAGCAAGCATGGACAGGTCCACTTCCGGAATGGGACCGGAGGCATTGCCATAATATACAGCCATCCCGCGTGTCCGGAGGGCTCTGAGCGATCCCTCCCAGGTGGCGGCGCCGACAGAATCATAGACAACATGAACACCCTCGCCCCCGGTAACTTCGCGCGCTGCATCAGCAAAGTTAACTTGGTCATACAGGATTGCTGCGTCGGCCCCGATGCCAGTGGCAAAAGCAGCCTTTTCGTCGCTGCCGACGGTAACCAAAACGCGAGCGCCCTGTGCCTTGGCAAGCTGGATTGCAACCTGCCCAACCCCGCCGGCGCCCGCGTGGAACAGAATGGAATGCCCATCACTGACCTCGAAAGTGGAGCGGATAAGATAGTGGGCGGTCAGGCCTTGCAGCATCAAGGCGGCGCCAATCTCAAAATCCATATCATCTGGTAACTGAACAATTCGAAAAGCAGGACAGACAGCATAAGTGGCATAAGACCCGATTGCCGGATTCCAATAGGCGATCCGATCACCCTCGCGAATGCCCCGCACCTTGGCACCGAGACCGGCAACAATCCCCGCACCCTCTGCCCCATTGATCATCGGAGGGCGCCCTCCCCGGAGACCGTCCCGCCAATTAGTATCTGAGTAATTGACGCCCGCCACGTCGAGTTTTACAAGCACCTGATCTGGCCCAGGCACAGGAACAGGGACGTCGGCTGTCTGAAGAACCTCCGGGCCGCCAAATTTACTGATCTGCACAGCTTGCATTGTCGTCATTTAAAGATGTCCTCGATTTTATTTTCTGCCATTATGCTCTTTAAATGCCCGTCCTGTCATCGGAAACTGACTGACCCCGCGACGCGCCCAAATCGCTATCCGGTATCTGGCAACGCAGTCATTTCGCTTCACGCCCAGTTGATGCTCCTTGATCTTCTGGTCCTCAGGTATATCAATCAGGTCAACAAAACGACACATTACGGAGGATAACCATGCGCCTGGAGACAAAAAAAGCAATCGTGACCGGTGCCGGCGGCGGAATCGGGCGGGCTGTTTCAGAAGCCCTTGCGCAACAAGGCGCCGCGGTGCTCTGCGCGGACATCAACGAGGAGCGGGTCAATGCCACCGTTGCTACCATAACAAATGCCGGTGGCAGGGCGAAAGCTGCTGTGGGCGATATCTCGCAGGAGGGACATTCCAAGGATTTGGTTTCAGCGGTGCAGTCCGAGTGGGGTGGGCTCACGTCTGTTGTTTGCAGTCATATCCGGGATGTGCCCTACCTTCCCGTCACAGAGCTACCGCTGGAAGAGTGGCAGGGATCAATCGATGTGAACCTCACCGGCATTTTTTTGTTGCTCAAAAATGCGATTCCGGCGATGGCCGTTGGTGGCGGCGGCTCAATTACTCTAATGGCGTCGCAATTGGCATTTGCCCCAAAGCCGGGCCGAGCATGGTATGTTACCCAAAAAGGTGCTCTCATCAGTCTAGTAAAGGCCCTCGCTGTCGATCACGCCAAAGATAAAATCCGCGCTAACACTATCTCGCCTGGACCGACTGCTGATGATCGTTTCTTCAGCCAATGGCCGAGCGAGGAAGAAGCGCACGCCAATGCGTCCACCCTCTTTGGGCGTCTTGGTGATCCATCTGAGATGGCAGCGGGCGCAGTATTTTTGGCAAGCGACGAAGCGTCCTTTGTCACAGGAACGGATCTCCTGATTGATGGTGGTTACACGGCGGTCTAATGGCCGCGTCATTCCGAAACACTGGATCCAGCAACCCGGGTCGAGGGAGTGACTCGACACGGCCTACGGCACATTGACTTGGCAGGGTCCTTTTTCTATGTTCGCGGCCGTTGAAGGCTACTCTTATATAAGAGATTTTTCATCGCGTTATGAACGCTACAAAGCTGAACGTTCAGGGGCGAATTTAATGGAGGAGAGTTTTATGACCGATACACCGTGGAAAACAGACGGCTGGCATACTAGCCCCAGGAACTTTGCTCCCGAAGTAACCAAGGAATGGAAGTTCCCCGAAAATATTCGTATTCATGACGTTACCCTGCGAGACGGTGAGCAGCAAGCCGGTCTCGCCTATAACTATGATGACAAAATTCGCATTGCGGAAGGGCTCGCCGAGGTCGGCGTGCACCGGATCGAAGCTGGCATGCCAGTCGTCTCCCCGGATGACGCAAAAGTCGTTGCCGAGCTCGCCAAGCGGGACTTTGGTCCCAAGGTATATTCCTTCGCCCGCTGCATGGTGGATGATGTAAAACGTGCCGTCGATGCTGGTGTGAATGGCGTGATAATGGAAGTGCCCGCTTCACCGCACCTGATCGAGAAAGGCTACCGTTGGGAACTAGATCGGGCCATTGACCTCTCCATCGAGTCGACAAAATTCGCCCATGAGCAGGGACTGGAAGTTGTTTTCTTCCCCATCGACTTTACACGCTCTGATCTGCATTGGGTATGCGACCTTATCGAACGGGTTGGAAATGAAGGCCATATGGACGGCCTCGCCCTGGTGGACACGATGGGCGCGACGTCGATTCACGCCATGCAATTCTTTGTTCGTACCATGAAAAACCGTTTCCCTGACATTCCCCTAGAAGCTCATTTCCACATGGACTTTGGTATGGGTGTTGCCAACACGATTATGGCGCTCTCCGAGGGTGTAGAGGTAATCCAGTCCACTGTCCTAGGTGTCGGTGAACGCGCCGGCAACGTGCCCATGGAAGAAACGGTGATGGCATTGTTAACGCTTTACAACATCGACATCGGCATCAAGACTGAAAAACTAAAGTGGCTCGCGGATATGGTGGCGGAAATCTCAAAAATCCAAATCCCGAGCAACCGGCCGATCGTAGGCGATAAGTTGTTCAAAGTTGAGAGCGGGATCATCGCCACATGGCTTTTAAACTGCGGCTACGAAGATCAGACGGAAGTCGTGCCTTTCCGCCCCAGCTTAGTCGGGCAAGCCGAACCTGAAGCAGTGATGGGCAAAGGCTCGGGTATTGATAACTGCAAGCACTGGCTGGCAAAATTCCAGATAGAGGCCTCCGAGGAACAAGCCATGGAAGTACTGATGGCTGTTAAAATGTGGGGTCTGGAGCACAAACGTCTGATGACTGAGGAAGAGTTCTCAACCCTTGCGAAGGACGTGCTGTCCAACTGACACAGTTAAAATTCATAAAACCCCGGCCTTGTGAACACGAGCCGGGGTTTTTTTTATGTCTCTCGAAATAACTCCTGCAGTTTCTCTAGCCGAGCGGGAAAATCTATCCTAAGGTTTAATCAAGCCATCCACGTTAACTGGAAAAAAAACATCGCCAAATGCCTGGGGGGGCCGTATGACGAAAAAGCTCAGCGATGCGGCCGCAAAGCTACGAGAAGACGCCATTGAATATCACCGGTTTCCAACCGCCGGGAAAATCTCTGTCAACACCACTGTGCCGCTCGCTAATCAACGGGATCTGTCCCTAGCCTATTCGCCCGGTGTGGCATACATTTCGAGCCTGATAGAGGAACAGCCGGATGAAGTGGCAAATGTGACGGCGCGCGGGAACCTTGTGGCCGTCATCTCCAATGGCACCGCGGTGCTTGGCCTCGGCAATATCGGCGCGCTGGCCTCCAAACCAGTCATGGAGGGAAAGGGTGGACTGTTTAAAAAGTTTGCTGGCATTGATGTCTTCGACATAGAGATTAACGAGACCGATCCCGATAAGCTGGTTGACATCATCGTTGCACTTGAGCCCACCTTCGGTGGCATAAACTTGGAAGATATAAAGGCGCCGGAATGTTTTGAGGTGGAGGAAAAGGTCAAGGCACGTATCGATATACCGGTTATGCACGACGACCAGCATGGCACCGCCATCATCACCGGCGCAGCTGTCATGAACGCGATGGAAATTACTGGACGCAACATTGAAGACGTAACGATGGTATGCAACGGAGCGGGTGCGGCGGCCTTAGCCTGCCTTGATCTTTTACTCACTCTTGGCTTGAAGAAAAAAAATATACTGATGGTTGATTCCAAGGGTGTCGTGCATGTGGAACGTGAGGGTCTCGGCAATCAGTACAAGGCCCGCTACGCTGCGAAGACTGAGGCGCGCTCCCTCGCGGACGCTATGGTTGGGCGGGATATTTTTTTAGGCGTATCGGTTGCCGACACCGTGACCCAGGACATGATCAAATCAATGGCGCCTAATCCGATCATTATGGCACTCGCCAATCCAGATCCGGAAATCAGGCCGGAACTCGTCAAAGAGGTAAGTCCGAATTCCATCATCGCAACCGGCCGGAGCGACTATCCCAACCAAGTGAACAATGTGCTCTGTTTCCCCTTCATGTTCCGGGGCGCGCTCGACGTTGGCGCGACAACCATCAACGACGAAATGAAAGCGGCGTGCACACATGCACTGGCGGCGCTGGCTAAAGCGGAAGCAGACGAGACCGTGGTGCAGGCCTACGGGACGGAAATGAAGTTTGGGCCAGACTATGTGATACCGAAACCCTTCGACCCGCGGTTGCTTGCCCAACTCGCCCCGGCTGTGGCAAAAGCAGCTATGGATTCGGGCGTTGCCACACGCCCCATTAAGGACTTTGACGCCTATCGCCAGAGGTTGTCAGAGTTTACTTTTCAATCCGGCCATGCAATGCGGCCTTTGTTTGACCGGGCGCGCCTTAATCCCAAACGTATCGTGTATGCGGAGGGAGAGTCGTCGAGGGTGCTTCGGGCGGTGCAGAACGCAGTGGATGAGGGCATCGTTAAACCCATTATGATTGGACGCCGAAATGTGGTAGCCCTCCGGCTAGAACAACTAGGTCTGCGCCTCCGAATGGATGACGATTTTGAGCTTTGCGACCCGCAGCAGGATGACCGATACCGAGATTACTGGGAATACTATCATACCATTATGCGGCGCGAGGGCGTCTCCGTAAACGAAGCCCGGCGGCTCGTGCGCACGAACAACACTGTGATTGCAGCCCTCATGGTGCAGCGGGGCGAAGCCGACGGCATGTTGTGTGGTGCTCAAAGCCGTTACACGGATCATCTGGAACATGTGTTTAACATCATCGAACTGCGAGAAAATGTGGAACGTTCAGCCGCCATGAGTATGCTGATCATGGAAAAAGGAACGTTTTTTATCTGCGATCCGTATGTCAATCCAGGGCCAAGTGCAGAACAAATTGCCCAGATTACGGTTTTGGCGGCAGAAACGGTTCGGCGGTTTGGAATTGAGCCCAAAGCTGCCATGTTGTCTCATTCTAACTTTGGCTCTTCTTCCAGCCCGCGCGCTTCGAAAATGCGCGAAGCCGTTGAATTGGTCCGCGAACTTGACCCGAGTTTTGAAGTGGAGGGAGAAATGCATGCGGACGTGGCGCTCCGCGAGGAGCTCCGCGAGCCTCTAGTTGGTAGCAGCAATCTCACAGGTAGTGCCAACCTGCTAATCATGCCTTCCCTAGACGCGGCCAATATCTCCTACAACTTGCTTCGCGTGCTTTCCGGTGGCGTGTCCGTGGGACCCATGCTGCTGGGCCTCAGGAAAACCGCCCATATTCTTCAGGATTCGGTGACAACCAGGGGCATTCTCAACATGACGGCAATTGCCGTCGTAGATGCCCAATCGGATGATAATCCGGAATTGCCCTTTGGTGAATGATAGCCACGCAGCCATTATCTATCACAAATACGGACCAAGATGCGCTGGTATTCGACAAAACGCAGAAACCATCTCATTATCCCTGTTTCCAGGGAAGGCCTCGGTGCTTCCATCCGCCAGTATTACCTCTGTGGCCATTAACATCCTTTTCGCCTTCAAATCCCTCCAGGATGTTATAAGCTCGGCCATAGCCTGCCTCAGTTGCGGCAATAGCAGCATCAATAGAGCGCGCACCCGACCGGCACATCATCAGAAGCTTGGTCTGCTTGTCCGGACATGCTGCTGCGATCTCTTCGGCAAAGGCAGGATTTATCTCCATGGTCGGAAAATCTTTCCATGCAATGTTCAGCTGTTCCTTGCGAAGACCGGATAGGTCAGTTTGACCCACATAAGACCATTCCGCATCTGTCCGACAATCAATAAGTACGGCAGATTTATCTGTTTTTAGGATATCCCATGCTTCCTCGGGTGTCACATCGCCGGCGTAATGTCTGGCGCCATCCTCGGACATGGCAACGGTTCTCGCTGAGTTTCAGATCTGGTCTTAGGATTTCTAAGATGCCATAAACCTGGATCAGAAACAATATGATACGCGACTCAAGCGTTTGCGGCTAGCCGGCTAAATTGAAAGATACTTTGCTAAATGGGGAGAGACGTGTATGAAGCCGGTCACAGTATGATGTCTGAACTATCGTTACGCAAGAGCCCGGGGACACAGGCGGCACCTTTGCCGGCGGTGAGCGTCGTCGTACCAGTCTTAAATGAAGCTGGTAATATCTTACCGTTGGTAAACGAGATAATCGAAGCACTCTCAACTTTAGAGGACTTCGAGATCATTTACGTCGATGACGGCAGCACGGACGAGACGCCAAACTTGCTAGCAGACCTTACAAAAACCGTCTCTGAGTTGCACTTTATCCGTCATCAAAAACGGGCAGGACAATCCGCGGCCATCTGGACAGGCGTGGGAGCAGCCTCATTCCCCCTAATTGCGACATTAGACGGCGACGGCCAGAACGTGCCTGCCAACATCCCAGACCTGATACACATCTATTTGCGTGATTGGGCCCCGGACGGGAAGCTGATGGTCACGGGTTGGCGCACAGGGCGGAGGGACGGCTGGAGCAAAAAAGTGGCATCAAAAATCGCAAATGGTGTTCGGTCTGCCATGCTAGGCGATAATACACCGGATACAGGATGTGGACTAAAAGTCTTTCGACGGGCGGATTATCTCTCTTTTCCAGCTTTTAACCACATGCATAGATTTTTGCCTGCACTCATGATCAGGACCGGCGGGCGAGTCATATCCGCTGATGTGGCACATCGTCCCCGCCAACAGGGGGTGTCAAACTACGGCGTGTTCGATCGTCTGTGGGTGGGCATCAGTGATTTATTCGGTGTTGCCTGGCTCATTCGACGGACATTACGCGCGGAGATCGAGACGATGTCGTCGGAAGACCAGGAGTCCGTCGAGTAAATGTCGCCCCTGATCAAAACGATCTTGCGGGGCATCTGCCTCATTATTCTGCTATCGGTTCTCGGTTTTTCCGTCCAAAGCGGCGGCCTTGGCGGCGTTTTTAATCAGGACTGGGTTGATGACAATGTCAGAGGTGCTGGCATAAAAGGAAATTTAATCTTTGTATTCGGCGCCGGCTTGGTAATAGCGTTGGGCCTGCCTCGTCAGATCATTTCTTTTCTGGGAGGTTATGCTTTCGGTTTGTTACTCGGCACCGGTTTAGCCCTCGTGGCAACCAGCTTGGGCTGCGTTATATCGTTCACATTCGCCCGTTTCATGGGCCGTGAGCTCGTCTCCGCGCGATTTCCAACCCGGTTAAAAAAGGCCAACGGCTTTCTGCGGTATAACTCGTTTGCAATGGCTCTTTTGATCCGCCTCTTGCCCCTGGGTAGCAACCTCGTGACCAACCTGGTTGCCGGCGTTTCCAGTGCCAGTGCGCTCGGGTTCTTAGCGGGATCGGTGCTAGGCTATATCCCACAGACGATCATCTTTGCACTTCTGGGCAGCGGCATAAATCTGGACCCTGCCTTTCGAATCACATCGAGCGTTCTGCTATTCGTGCTATCCGCGGCCTTGGGAGTATATCTCTACCGACGATATCGCCAAGGCCAGGAGCTCAATGGCGGACTTGAATAGTCCCCCTCGAGAGATCCCCGGTCTAATTAATGACTGTCATAAATTGAGACAAGAGAGTCCGATCGATGTGTTAAGCCGGCGCAAAAGCCATGGAATCATCAACGAGAGAATAAATTTTCGGCAGATGTAAAAAGAATACTTGTGATACCTCGGTTTTTTTACCTGAAGGGCTTGACGCAGGAGAAACGATAACTACATTCTGGCAGTCTCGTATGTCGAGTGCCAATCGTAAAAACAACGCCGGCAGAAAACGTAAATTACGCGATATGTCGTTTACGAAGGTCCGCGGACGGTATTGGATGTGCGGCAGTTTAACTAAATCGTGTTTGGAGGATACAATGGGATTTAAGCCATTGCATGATCGCGTGCTTCTACGCCGCGTCGGAGAGGAAGAAAAGTCTGCCGGGGGAATCATTATTCCGGATACGGCTCAAGAAAAGCCGTCAGAGGGAATCGTGGTTTCCGTTGGTTCGGGCGTACGTGCTGACGACGGTAGCGTTCGTGAGCTGGACGTCAAGGCCGGCGACCGGGTACTATTTGGAAAATTTGGCGGGACCGATGTCAAGGTAGATGGGGAGGATCTCTTAATCCTCCGCGAATCTGACATCCTTGGTGTTGTCGAGGGTAAGAAGAAAACCAAAAAATCTGCTTAAGCCTGTTTGGCTTGGGGGAAATGTTTTTAATTACTGTTGCTAGGAGAAAAAGACGATGGCAGCGAAGGAAGTAAAGTTTGGAGCGGATGCGCGTGCCCGAATGTTGGCGGGTGTGGACGTATTGGCGGATGCGGTGAAGGTAACTTTGGGCCCGAAGGGACGGAATGTTGTTTTGGACAAGTCTTTTGGGGCTCCACGCATCACGAAAGACGGTGTTACGGTCGCTAAAGAGATAGAGCTTTCGGATAAGCTTGAGAATATGGGCGCACAAATGGTGCGTGAAGTCGCGAGCAAGACGAATGACGAAGCGGGCGACGGCACAACGACGGCGACGGTTCTAGCGCAGTCAATCGTCCGGGAAGGTTCGAAGGCGGTTGCCGCTGGAATGAATCCGATGGACCTGAAGCGGGGCATTGACCTTGCGGTTGAAGCGGTTGTTGCGAATTTATCGAAGCAGTCGAAGCGGGTTAACACGTCGGAAGAGATAGCCCAAGTTGGCACGATTTCGGCGAATGGTGACGCAGATGTTGGCGCCATGATTTCTGACGCAATGTCGAAGGTTGGCAACGAGGGTGTGATCACAGTTGAGGAGGCGAAGAGCCTTCATAGTGATCTGGATGTTGTTGAAGGTATGCAGTTTGATCGCGGCTACACGTCGCCATACTTCGTGACCAATGCAGAGAAGATGACCTGTGATCTTGAGACACCATATATTCTGATCCATGAGAAAAAACTGTCGAGCTTGCAGCCCATGCTGCCGGTTCTAGAAGCTGTTGTTCAGTCTGGCCGTCCGCTTCTAATCATTGCCGAAGATATCGAAGGGGAGGCCCTTGCGACGTTGGTGGTGAACAAACTCCGTGGCGGCCTGAAGGTCGCGGCGGTGAAGGCACCTGGTTTTGGTGACCGTCGGAAGGCGATGCTGGAAGACATTGCAATCCTGACCTCTGGCCAAGTTATCAGCGAAGATCTTGGGATTAAGCTCGAGAATGTGTCTCTTGATATGATGGGTTCTGCAAAGCGGGTCAACATCACCAAGGAAGAGACGACGATCGTTGAAGGCACGGGCAAGAAGAAAGAGATCGAAGGCCGGTGCAATCAGATCCGGGCACAGATTGATGAGACTAGCTCTGACTATGACCGTGAGAAGCTTCAAGAGCGTCTTGCCAAGTTAGCAGGCGGTGTTGCCGTGCTAAACATTGGTGGGGCCACAGAAGTTGAGGTGAAAGAGAAGAAAGACCGCGTCGACGACGCTCTCAACGCCACACGGGCGGCTGTCGAAGAAGGCATTGTGCCTGGGGGCGGTGTTGCGCTTCTCTATGCCGCTAAGGCTCTTGGTAAAATTGAGGGTGAAAACAACGATCAGAGCGTCGGTGTGGGCATCGTGCGCCGGGCGCTTGAAGCGCCAGTGCGTCAGATTGCAGAAAATGCCGGTGTTGATGGCGCCGTTGTTGCAGGCAAGCTGATGGAAGGCAAAGGCGGCTCGTTTGGCTTTGATGCGCAGTCCGAGAAATATACTGACCTAGTCAAGGCCGGCATCGTGGACCCGACCAAAGTGGTTCGCACGGCCCTGCAGGATGCAGCCAGCATTGCAAGTCTTCTTATCACCACTGAAGCCATGGTGGCTGAGAAACCTGAAGATAAACCAGCGGCTCCGGCAATGCCACCTGACATGGGCGGCATGGGCGGCATGGGCGGCATGATGTAGCAGCCCTTTAATTCAATCTGAGGAGGGCCGGAAGACATTGTTGTTAATGTCATCCGGCTCTCGCTCGTTTCTGGCAAAAAAGACGAAAAAAGTTACGGGTCAAGTACTTACGAATTGTCTTCACTCAATTAGGCAGGCTCGATCAGAATTACATGTTGGGTGGAGAATCAGGCTAAGAGGTTAACCGTGGGAAACATGATAACTATCACCGGACTCACGAAACGGTTCGGGTCATTTGCAGCGGTGGACAAGATATCCTTTTCCGTTGAAAAGGGCGAAGTTTTGGGTTTTCTGGGGCCTAATGGTGCGGGTAAGTCCACCACCATGAAAATGCTCACTGGTTATCTGCCAATTACTGACGGCAGAGCCGCTGTCTGCGGCTTCGACGTTGTTGGCGAGAGTTTGGAAGCTCGGAGAAGGATTGGCTACCTGCCTGAGGGAGCCCCTTTGTATGGGGATATGTCTGGCCTGGCATTTTTGAACTTTGTGGCCGAGATCAGAGGCTTCAGAGGGTCCGAGATCAAACAGCGTGTTGATTATGCCGTTGACCGACTGGAACTCCAAAGTGTGATCAATAAGCCCATTGAGACGCTCTCAAAGGGGTTTAAACGTCGTGTTGGCCTGGCACAGGCGATCCTGCATGATCCGGACGTGCTCATCTTGGATGAGCCAACCGACGGCTTGGACCCCAATCAGAAACATCAGGTGCGCACGTTGATTAAAGACATGGCGCAGGACAAAGCCATTGTGATTTCCACACATCTCCTGGAAGAGGTGAGCGCGGTCTGCACTCGTGCTGTCGTTATCGCGCAAGGAAAAATCGTCTTTGACGGATCGCCGGTCGAATTTGCGGCCAAGTCGAGCACGCATAACGCCGTGATCGTTAAAATTTCCGGCACCGTCGACGGCGGTTTACGAACAGGTCTGGGGTCAATTCAAGGGGTTGATCGGGTTGAAACCGTAGGGAGCGAGGGTGCCCTTATGTTGGTGCCCGCGTCGGGAGGCTCCATCATTGAAGATGTTAGCCTGTTTGTTCGGGATAAAAATATCGAAGTTGATGAGTTGTATGTGGAACGGGGTCATTTGGACCAAGTCTTCCGCGAACTCACCAACGCCCAGTAATGTTGGCGGGGAGTTTGGGAAAATGGGTAACACATGGGTGATTACTAAACGGGAACTCGGCGCCTATTTTTCGACGCCCCTGGCATACGTGTTTATTGTGATTTTTCTCGCGTTATCTGGCGCCCTGACATTTTTTATGGGGGCGTTTTTTGATCGCGGTCAGGCGGATTTGAATTCCTTCTTTTCCTTCCATCCATGGATTTATCTGTTCCTTATCCCGGCGGTTGCCATGCGCCTCTGGTCGGAGGAACGTAAAACCGGAACGGTGGAACTGCTTCTGACCCTTCCTATGCCTACGTGGCAAATCGTGATAGGTAAGTACATGGCGGCATGGATCTTCGTTGCCATCGCGCTGGCGCTTACGTTTCCTCTGTGGATCACAGTCAATTGGTTAGGGGATCCTGATAATGGGGTGATTGTGGCCAGTTATATTGGCAGCCTCGTGATGGCGGGTGGTTACCTTGCCATCGGTTCCTGCATCTCGGCCTTTACAAAGAACCAGGTGATCGCGTTTATCCTCGCCGCCGTCGTGTGTTTTATTTTCCTGATGAGCGGCGTTGAGATTGTCCAGGCGTTTTTCCAGCCCTGGGCACCTCTGTTTGTTCTGGATGCCATTCAATCTATGAGCTTTCTGACTCATTTCAACGGCATCGTCCGGGGAGTGATTGATCTCAGGGACCTCATTTACTTCGGCTCCATTATAGGTGTGTTCCTGTACGCCAATGCAGCCGTTATTGATTTAACCAGAGGATCTTGAGGACAGTGCCATGAGCGGATTATTAGGCATGGAACGAAAAAAGCTGGCGATTGCAGGGATGGTGATGGCGGCCGTTTTTTTCTTTTTTTTAAACATTTTGGCGACCGGTGAGATCAAAACGGCGCAGTTGGACCTGACCCAGGACAAGCTATTTACCTTGTCAGACGGTACGAAGGAAATCCTAAGGACCATCGATGAGCCGCTGACGTTCAGGTTTTACTATTCTAATAAATTTGGGGAAATCAGCCCGCTGCATGGTAATTATTCCAAGCGCGTTCAAGAAATGCTGGAGCAGATTGCCCTTGTCTCTGATGGTAAGGTGAAAGTGAAAATCATCAACCCAGAACCGTTTTCCATTGAGGAAGATGAAGCCGTTAAAATGGGTATCCAGGGGATCCCGCTCGATCAGTCAGCAGAGATGGGGTATTTCGGGCTGGCAGCTAATAATTCCACCGATGACCGGAAAAATATTACATTTTTTAATCCTCAACGGGAACAGTTCTTAGAATATGACCTAACCCGTTTGGTGTTTGAACTGGCGTCGCCCAAGAAAAAGAAAATCGGACTAATCACGGGTCTGCTTCTAGAGGCCGATCCCTTGCTTCAATACAAGCCCTGGCCGATCATGGCCCAGATTACTCAATTCTTCGAGGTCCAAAGCATTGGCAGCGAAGTCAATCAAATTCCAGATGACATTGATGTTCTCTTGATTATCCACCCAAGGGTCAATCGGGAAAACTTCGCCTATGCGATTGACCAGTTTGTCATGCGAGGTGGCCGGGTATTGGCTTTCCTGGATCCTCAAAATGAGTCCGCGCGGATGACGCCGCAAGCGCCCCCTGGTGCTGGATCGTCCGATCTTGGGAAGCTGTTTAAGACTTGGGGAATCGACTTTGAACCTGATAAGTTCGTGGGCGACCGGACGGCGGCAGTGCGGGTCAGCGCGAAAGTGCAGGGCCGCGACGTTATAGCGGATTATTTGTCCTATAATGTTTTTCAGGGGCGTCGGTTAAACCAGGACGATGTCGTGACGGCGCAATTAAACACGCTTCAAGTTGCGAGCGCAGGCCATTTGGCATTGGCTGAAGGGTCAAAGCTCGAGATGACACCGCTCGTTACGACGAGCACACAGGCGCAGCATATTGATGCCAGTTTAGTGCGGGGAGAGATTGATCCGCAGAAAATCCTCAACCAGTATAAATCGGATAACCGGTCCTTCACCATCGCGGCCCGCTTCTCCGGCCCTGTGAAGAGTGCCTATCCAGAAGGCCCGCCGCCGCCGGAAAAGAAGAGCAACAAAAAACCGGATGCGGACAAGATACAAAAACCGCTGCCGCCTCACATCAATCAATCTAAATCCGATCTTAACATGATCGTCTTTGCTGATACGGATCTCTTGACCTCCCGGTTTTGGGTTCGCCAACAGGACTTTTTCGGCCAAAATATCCAAGTTCCGGTGTCTAATAATGCAGATTTTCTGGTGAATTCCTTGGATAACTTATCCGGCAGCCAGGATCTGATTAGCCTCCGGAGCCGAGGATTGTCGGTGCGGCCCTTCTATCGAATCCGGGATTTGGCGACCGCCGCTGAAGAAAAATATCGCTCAACGGAGCAACAGCTGACAGCAAAACTGAAAGATCTTCAGAAGAAGCTGAGCGGCCTAAATATGGAAGAAAAGCCCGGCGCGAAAGCACCGATTTTAACGACGGAACAGACTAAAGCGTTCCAGAAATTTAGGAGTGAAATGCTCGACGTCCGAAAACAATTGCGCGAGGTACAGCACAATCTCCGGAAGGACATCGAGGAACTGGATACGGTCCTGAAGATATTGAACATCTGGACGGTGCCGATTGTTGTCGCAGTCATCGCAATTGTCATGGCCTTCATCCGGCGGCGGCGTTATAACCAGCCCCAAATACAGGGTTAATGACGGGCACAAAGGGAGGTATTCTGCAATGAGCCCAAAAACATTCCTAGGGTTCGGGGGGGTGACCGCTGTTGTGGTGATCGCGGCCGGGGTTTCCATCAGTGCGCGATATGGCGCTGCCACGAGCGGCGTTGCCGAAGAGAGTGTGTTTGCAGGGCTCGCTGGTCAGTTTGAGGACATCGGTGAAATTGCGGTACAGGATAAGGATAAGACACTGACGATAAAGCGCGCAGGGGGTACGTGGCTGGTGTCCAACCGGAGTGCCTATCCCGCCTCCGCCGAAGCCGTGCGGGACGTTTTGGTTGGCTTGTCTGAACTTCGCCTGAAAGAGGGTAAGACGGAAAAAAGGGCCCTCTATGCCAAACTCAGTGTCGAAGACGTAACGGAGAAAGATGCGAAATCACGCCTTCTCACAGTGAGAAGGAAGGACGGTACTGTCCTTGCTTCCCTGATTGTTGGCAGAGAGACAGACCAAATTGCTGGCGCCTCGGATGTGGGGCGCTATATTCGGAAACCAGGCGAAACACAGTCGTGGCTGGCGGAAGGTCGGCTGCGAGTGCCGGCAGCCGTGAAGGATTGGGTCACGCCCCAGTTTCTCGATGTTCCCAATAAGCGGATTGCGGCTGTTAATGTTGTGCATCCCGACGGTCACATGATGGACGTGAAGCGCGAGAACAAATCTGGTAAGAGGTTTCTCATACAAAATATGCCTGCTGATCGGAAGGTTGAGTATCAATCTGACATCGACAACATGGGGGATGGTTTAGACAAGCTGGAACTCGAAGATGTGCGAGCTGCAGGCAAGATTCAGTTTCCAAAAGATAAGACTATCAAAACCACTATTCGGACATTTGATGGCTTGCTGGTAACCGTCGAGTCGTTCGAGGATAAAGACACTAAATTTTGGGGCCGGTTTAATGCAACGGCTGCCCCTGGCGCTACGGCTACGGTCAAAAAAGAAGCGGCCCAAATCAATGAGATTACGCAAAAATGGGTTTATGAATTGCCCGCCCATAAGTTTCGCTACTTGAGTCGCAAGCAGGATGATGTTTTGGAAGTCGTCAAAAAAGGCAGCGATAAAAAATAACGCCCCCTCCAAGGGCAGAAATAATTACGCCCCCCAGTCGACGGGATAAAAAATCTTGTCTCGTTACCTTTGTTTTAGATTACACCGCGCTCTTTAAGACCCGCCAGATCGTTGTCCGAGAGACCCAGCAGGTCGCTGAGTATATCATCTGTATGTTCACCCATGGTAGGGGGCGGCCGGCGATAGGTTGGGGGTGTCGCGGACATTTTGATGGGATTGCCGATCAAGTCTACTGGCTCGGCAGAGAGCGGGTGATCCATTTGGATTTTCATATCTCTCGCCAGCACCTGTTCATTTTCAAAGACTTGATCGATTTGGTTGATCGGGCCACAGCTAACCTTGATGCTCTCTAATCCTTCCAGCCAATGCTGGGATGTTTTCTCTGCCATGATTTCGTTGAGGATAATGGTTAGCCTTTCCCGGTTTCGGACGCGATGCTCGTTTGTAGCAAATTCCTTTTTTTCGGCTAATTCTGGGGTACCAATGAAAGCCGCGAAACGCTTAAACTGGGCATCGTTACCGACGGCGACAATAATGTTACCGTCAGAGGTGGGGAAAACTTGGTAAGGAACGATATTTGGATGGGCATTGCCCAAAAGTCCTGGTGTTTCTCCTGAGGAAAGATAGTTGAGGCCCTGGATGGATAACGTTGCCACCTGAGTGTCCAGAAGTGATATGTCTAGGTGTTGACCCTGACCTGTGACTGACTGGTGACGAAGTGCTGCATTAATCGCGATTGCTGCCCATAGACCCGCAGTCAGGTCGGCAATGGGTACGCCCACCCGGTGGGGTTCTCCGTCCGTGGGCCCTGTAATGCTCATCAATCCTCCCATCCCCTGGGCCATAAAGTCATATCCTGGCTGTTTCGCTAGGGGGCCGGTTTGTCCAAAACCTGTGATGGAGCAATAAATAAGGTTCGGAAAGTCGTCTTTGAGGTCGTTATAGCTGAGCCTATATTTAGCCAGATTGCCAACCTTGAAGTTTTCCACCAGCACGTCACATTTTGCGATCATACGCCGCGCAAGAGCCTGTCCTTCTTTGCTCGTGAGGTCCAAGGTAACGGACTGTTTGTTTCGGTTGGCAGCAAGATAATAAGCCGACTCACTTGTCTCATTACCATTCATGTCTTTGACAAATGGGGGGCCAGATTTGCGCGTATCATCACCGGCATTGGGACGCTCGATCTTTATCACATCGGCACCAAGATCGCCCAAAATTTGCACGCAACTAGGGCCTGCTAAGACGCGGGTTAAATCGAATATTTTGATCCCACCAAGTGGTCCTGTCATGAGGCAATTCCTCGTTCATTATTTCAGACGCGGTTATTTTAGTTTGCAAAGTACATCGAGCGTTCTTGTGTGTGCTAGCAGGGCGGCCTCTCTCACATAATTTACAGGGTCATCTTCGTTCGTAAAGGCGTCACCAGCGTGATATTTGTAAATGGCGATGTTGAACTTTCCTATGAGGGCCGCGTGTATTTTACGATCTGCCTCGTCTGTCATATACGGATCATCGTTACCCAAGTGAAAGACTGTCTCACAATCAATATGCCGACCTTCTTCCAGAAAGTCGTCAATGTGTGTGCCATGGTAGATGATGGCGGCGTCCGGTTTTAGCCGGCAGGCCGCGAGGTAGGCTTGCTGGCCCCCGTGTCCGAAACCAATCACGGCAACCTTACCATTGGAGCCCGGCGTGGACCTGATGAATCGCATTGCTTGGTCTAATTCATTAAGCTCCCATGAATTATTGGGACGATTGATGTTTCGGGAAGGGTGCTTTTTCGCTTCTTGGACTTCCACCTTAGTTGATGGCAGGCAGCAAGCAAAACCGTGATCAATTAACATTTCCGCCAGGCTTGTGACGGACCCATCCTCGACAGGCTTGCCGGGCAATATGATAGCAGTCGGGCTGTCTGCTACAGCCGTTATGCTGATCTTAGCCAGGATAAATTTGCCATGATCAACCTCGATGTGTTGCAGCATAAATGTCATGTGCGAAGAAAAGAGTGTTTTGAACAATCATTTTTTTGCGGTTTTAGGGCGTCACGTGAAATGCTTGAGAATTCTTATATTTAAGCAAAACAGCGTTACCCTTATATATATGTCCCAGATGATAGATGCACGTTTTTGTCTTGTGGATAACTCTGTTTATAATTTTTACGCTTTGTACCGGATAAGCCCCTGTTCCGGGTAGGGGTCAATAGTCAGAGTCAATGATGACGTGTAACTATTTGATTCTGTTGATAAAAATGTAGAGCATCTAAATTAAAGAAAATCTTTTCACCGTCACTTACTTTGGGAGGGAAAATAAAAAGATGTGCAAAACTCATGGCTTTCATAGCAGTAATTTTATCAGAATCGTTGTTGTAAACCGGTAATTAAATAATTGAATTTTATGCATACATTTATTTTATCTAATAAATATTTAACTTTACTTAAATATTTATCTTCTCGACTAAAGATGTTTTTTTTAATATTTACCCTGATAAATTATTTTCAATAAACTGATGAATTAATCCGCCCGCAGATGATTTCCACATCTCGCACTGGCATGGTCCCCTATCGTTGGTATCAGGTTAACGAACATGAACCCGGCGATGGGCCCGGCTTTAGCTTCGGGATGCATGCACGGCTTAGAATTGCAGACTGAGAAGCGAGCCTAGCAATTAAGCCACGGCTAAGAGTTGGATCAATTTGGAAGCAGGGAACGCCCCATGAGATATTCGTCGACCGACCGAGCGCATTGACGGCCCTCCCGGATCGCCCAGACGACTAAGGATTGCCCCCGGCGCATATCGCCAGCCGTAAAGACGCCGGGCACAGATGTCTGGTAATCTGACGTGTCCGCTTTAACATTGCCTCGTGGATCTAATTCAACACCAAAATCCTCTACCATGCCCTCGTGAGCTGGATGAACGAAACCCATGGCAAGCAGTACCAGGTCCGCTGGGATGTCTCTCTCCGAACCTTTCTCTTCTGCCAGGGACATTTGGCCGTCTTTCCCTTTTTCCCATGCGACCCGTTTTGTCTTAAGAGCCGTTACCTTGCCGTCTTCCACTACAGCCTCGGTTGTTGTGATGGCCCAATCGCGATGAGCACCCTCCTCATGGCTGGAGGACGTCCTGAGCTTTAACGGTCAATTAGGCCACGTTACCGCTTTGTCGACTTTGGCCGGCGGTTGCGGCATGATTTCCAATTGCGTCACGCTTTTCGCGCCGTGCCTAAACGAAGTGCCGACGCAGTCAGAGCCTGTATCCCCACCGCCAATCACGATTACATGCTTATCTGTGGCGAGTATTTCAGGACAATCGATTCCATTTTCACCGGCATTTCTGCGATTCTGCTGCGTAAGGAAGTCCATCGCGAAATGGACGCCGTCGGCTTCGCGGCCCGGAACGGGAAGATCTCTCGGCGTTTCCGATCCACCGGATAGGACAATAGAGTCATAGCTATTTTTCAATTCTTCCGTGGTAATGTCCACGCCCACGTTGACGCCGGTCTTCATCGTTACACCCTCAGCTTCCATCTGCGCAACCCGGCGGTCGATTAGGTGCTTCTCCATTTTAAAATCTGGGATTCCGTACCGCAAAAGGCCACCAATTTTCGCGTTCTTCTCGAACAATGTTACAGAATGGCCCACTCTGGCCAACTGTTGCGCACAGGCCATGCCAGCCGGACCAGATCCGATGACAGCGATTGATTTTCCTGTTTTTTCTTTGTTGATCTCCGGGTAAACCCATCCCTCCTCCCAGGCACGGTCAATGATGGCACATTCGATCGTTTTAATGGCAACTGGCGCGTCGTCTATGTTAAGTGTGCAAGATTCCATACATGGCGCCGGACATATTCGACCAGTAAACTCGGGAAAGTTATTGGTCGAGTGGAGAACTTCCACAGCTTTCTTAAAGTCCCCTTTGTACACAAGGTCGTTCCAATCGGGGATGATATTGTTCACTGGGCAACCCTGGTGGCAATAAGGGATGCCACAATCCATGCACCGTGCGCCTTGCCGCCCAAGCTCTCGCTCCGGCAGGGGCTCGACGAATTCTCTATAATTTTTGACACGTTCGTCCACCGGGCGGTAGGAACGTTCGACAAGCTTATACTCCATAAAACCTGTTGGATTACCCATGATCAGCCTCCTACCGCTACTTCAATGGTCGTCTTTTCACCTTCTTTGCTACGGGCTTGCATTTCCATCAGAGCACGTCGGTAATCCACCGGCATTACTTTGACAAACTTGGGAAGATAATTATCCCAGTTGCTCAGTATGTGTCGAGCGCGTTCGCTTCCTGTGAAGTGCCGATGGTTTTCGACTAATTTACGCAGCCGGAGCTCGTCGAATCCATTCATGTCGTGCATGAGATCAACAAGTCCGTGGGTCTCCAAATCACCTTTTTGGTGGGTATCCTCATGAACGCGGTCTTCCTCCGGTATTGGTTCGAGTTCGACCATGGACATGTTACATCGAATGTCGAAGTCATCTGACTCATCGAGTACATATGCAATTCCGCCGCTCATGCCGGCAGCGAAGTTTCTGCCGGTTGGGCCGAGGACAACGATGACGCCACCTGTCATATATTCGCAGCAATGATCCCCGACGCCCTCCACGACAGCTGTAGCGCCTGAGTTCCTGACGGCAAAGCGTTCGCCTGCCACCCCCCGGAAGTAACATTCTCCGGAAATCGCTCCATAAAGGGCCACATTACCAATAACAATATTATCCTCAGGGACAATAGGGGTCACTTCTGGTGGGTAAACAATCAAATGGCCACCAGACAAACCTTTGCCGATGTAGTCATTGGAGTCGCCCTCCAATTCAATGGTAATACCCTTTGATAAAAACGCACCAAAGCTCTGTCCGCCTGAACCACTAGCCTTTATGTGAATCGTATCATTTGGCAGGCCAGCGTGCCCATATCGCTCAGCTACCTCGCCCGAAAGCATGGCGCCGAAGGCACGATTGATGTTTAAAATTGGCGTTTCAATCTGGACCGGTTTGCCCTCTTCCAACGCGGATCTGGATTGTTCGATCAGAATGTTGTCGAGCGCTTTTTCAAGGCCATGATCCTGTTTTTCATTATGGTACAGGGTAATATCAGAGCCCATCTCGGGCTTATATAATAGCCTAGAGAGGTCAACGCCGCTGGCTTTCCAGTGATCGATGGCGGCGGTGGCTTCCAAGACATCCGTTCGCCCAATCATGTCATTAATCGTCTTGAAGCCGAGTTTGGCCATAATCGACCGCAATTCTTCAGCGACGAAGAACATATAGTTGATGACGTGTTCAGGCTGACCTTTAAATCGTTTACGAAGCTCCGGATCCTGAGTGGCGACCCCAACGGGACAGGTGTTCAGGTGGCACTTGCGCATCATGATGCAGCCGGAGGCGATCAATGAGGCTGTTGCGATACCGTATTCGTCTGCACCCAAAATAGCGGCCATGGCTACATCGCGGCCTGTGCGGATACCACCATCGGTTTGCACGCAAATCCTGTTCCGTAATTTATTCATGACCAATGTTTGATGAGTTTCTGCCAAACCGATTTCCCAGGGTGCGCCGGCTTGCATGATCGAGGTGATTGGGCTTGCCCCGGTGCCACCGTCTGCGCCGGAAATAAGAACATGGTCGGCGTGGGCTTTGGCAACCCCAGCGGCAATCGTTCCGACACCGATGATTGACACTAGTTTGACGCTTATACGTGCTTTCGGGTTCACGTTCTTCAGATCGTGGATCAGTTGGGCCAAATCTTCAATTGAATAGATGTCATGATGCGGGGGCGGAGAGATTAATCCGACGCCGGGCGTCGAATGCCGCACACGCGCTATAGTTTCGTCGACCTTATGTCCCGGTAACTGGCCACCTTCACCGGGTTTCGCGCCTTGAGCCATTTTTATCTGAATTTCATCTGAATTGCGGAGATATTCCGTCGTCACGCCGAAGCGGCCAGATGCCACCTGTTTGATAGCAGACCGCATCGTGTCGCCGTTCGCCAGCACCTCAAACCGCTCCGGTTGCTCGCCCCCCTCTCCAGTGTTCGACTTACCCCCGATCCGATTCATTGCGATGGCGAGATTCGTGTGCGCTTCAAAAGAGATTGAACCAAATGACATCGCCCCGGAAACGAACCGTTTAACGATTTCTGAGGCCGGTTCCACTTCATCCAGTGGGACGGTGTTTCCGTCAAATTTAAAATCAAGTAGTCCCCGGAGATTTTTCAGTTTGCGGCTTTGGTCGTTCATCTCAGCCGCGTACTGGTCGTAAATTTCTTGGGAATTCAGTCGCGCTGAATGCTGAAGTTTAGAGATTGTGTCTGGTGACCACATATGCGCCTCACCGCGAATACGGTAGGAGAGTTCTCCGCCAACATCCAAGTGGTCCCGAAGCACGGGATCATCACCAAAGGCGGCCTGGTGTCGGTTGACGGTTTCCTGCGCAATCTCCTCCAGTCCGACGCCTTCGATGGCGGATGCTGTATTAGTGAAATAAGAGGCAATAAACTGTGAAGATAAACCGACCGCATCGAATATCTGAGCGCCACAATAGGACTGATAGGTCGATATACCCATTTTAGACATGACCTTCAGCATCCCCTTGTCAATGGCCTTGATATAGCGGGTATGGGCATCCGCAATAGACACGTCATCAGGAAGCTGATCGCGCACATCGGTAATCGAGTCAAAAGCGAGATAGGGGTTGATCGCTTCCGCGCCATAGCCGGCAAGCAAGCAGAAATCGTGGACTTGGCGGGCTTCACCTGTCTCAACGACAAGCCCCGATTCGGTCCGAAGCCCCTCGCGAATGAGATGATGATGAACCGCGCCGGTCGCCAAAAGCGCCGGGATAGCAACTTTTCCGTCATCAATTGCGCGGTCTGAAATGATGAGAATATTGTAACCGTCCAACACCGCTCTCTGCGCGTCTGCGCAAAGTTGCTCTAAAGCCGGCTTCATTCCGACAGCACCCTTGGAAACCGAGTAGCTCATGTCAAGTGTGATGGATTTAAACGTTTTTCCTCGGCTATCGATGTGCCGGATTTTTTCAAGATCTTCGTTGGTGAGGATCGGCTGACGGACTTCCAACCTCATATGTGATCCCCCGGAATCAATGTCCAGTAGATTAGGCCGAGGTCCGATCAATGAAACCAGCGACATCACCAATTCTTCCCGGATAGGATCAATGGGCGGATTCGTCACCTGGGCAAAGCTTTGCTTGAAGTAATCGTACAGTAACTTCGGTCGGTCTGAGAGGACAGCGTGCGGGATATCCCGCCCCATCGATCCCACGGGGTCCTGTCCGCTACTCGCCATCGGTAGGAGGAAAAATTTGATGTCTTCCTGGGTGTAGCCAAATGCCTGTTGACGGTCGAGCAAAGTTTGTTCGTCTGGTGCTTTAACTTCGGCTTCAACCGGAAGGTCCTCGAGAACTATTTGCGTGGCGTTGAGCCAGCTTTGATAAGGATGTGCCCTCGACAAGCTCGCCTTGAGCTCTTCGTCATCGATAATCCGGCCCTCTTCGAGATCAATTAGAAACATCTTTCCTGGCTGCAGGCGCCACTTTTCAACAATTTTGTCGTCTGGGATTCGAAGCGCCCCAACCTCAGAGCCCATTACCACTAGATCATCAGACGTTCTAATGTAGCGTGCTGGCCGAAGACCATTACGGTCAAGTGTGGCCCCTATCTGCCGACCATCAGTGAAAGCTACAGCTGCCGGGCCGTCCCAAGGCTCCATCAGGGCAGCGTTGTACTCGTAAAACGCTCGACGTTCCTGATCCATAAGCGGGTTGTCGTTCCAGGCCTCGGGTATCATTAACATCATTGCGTGGGATAATGAATATCCGCCAGCCACCAACAGCTCCAGGGCGTTATCAAACGTCGCGGAGTCCGAGTTGCCGTCGCCTATCAGCGGCCACAACTTGTCGAGGTCGTCGCCGAGTAACGTTGAACTCATATTGTGGCGACGAGCGGCCATCCAATTAATATTACCGCGGACCGTATTTATTTCACCGTTGTGACATAAATATCGGAAGGGCTGAGCCAATTCCCAAGACGGAAATGTATTTGTGGAAAATCTCTGGTGGACAAGGGCTAACGCCGACTCTACCCGAGAGTCGTTCAAATCCGTAAAGTAGGCGGACACCCTGTCCGATAGCATCATTCCCTTGAAGCAAATGGTTCGTGCCGACAGAGTTGGGATATAGAAACTCTCCTCTCCGGCCAGGTTGCACTCTCGCACTCTAATGTGCGTCTGTTTTCTAATTATGAACAGCTTGCGTTCAAAGGCGTTGGTATCTTTGCAGTTGTTCCCGCGACCGATAAAAACTTGACGGACAAAGGGTTCGATCTCTCGCACAGCCTCGCTAAGCACGGAATTGTCTGTGGGCGTGTCGCGCCAACCCAATAGCGTCTGTCCTTCTTCCGCAACGAGTTGCTCGATCAGACACTCACACTCCGTTCGAGCTTTTTCTCCTTGTGGGAGATAAATCATGCCCACGCCGTACGAACCCACTTCAGGCAAATCAAAACCCAGGGCGCTACATTCCTCTCGGTAAAATCGATCTGGGATCTGGATAAGGATGCCCGATCCATCCCCAGTCAAGGGGTCAGCTCCAGCAGCTCCCCGATGGGTTAGGTTGTCGAGAATGGTCAATCCGTTCTTGACGATATCATGGCTCTTGCGATTCTTAATATCGGCAACAAAACCAATACCACAGTTATCGTGCTCATTCGCAGGATCATAAAGACCCTGCTGACCTGGTAATCCGCTTTTAAACATATTCCACGTTCAGTTGTTGCTAATCTTTCGCCTGTCAACCCTTTGCAGAATTCCCCTGCAAGGGGGTGCCAATATCCGTTCTTAAACCGCACCGTTGTTATCCGTGCTGTGCAGTTGAAGGCCAGCACCGATTCGGCGCTCCGCCATTGTTCTGATGATCTCTCCAGGTTTTGGAGGTCAAGATACCCGCCAAGGCAGAGCCACTTTAGGCCCCACCCGTTCAACGGATAACTAATCAACCAGAGGCCAAGACCGTTAAGCCCTGCTAACGGGTATTTGCAACAACAAAGCATACTGGATTGATAGCAGGTCGTCACGCATTTGAAGCGTTTTTCATCTTAGTTATTGAAATTGGTGTGTAAGAAGTAGAGGGCATGTAGTTTTCAGTAGTGATGGGCAAAGGTCAAGAAAATCAAGGATTTGGTGAGGCCCAGAGAAAATTCAGGTGAAATTAGAGGGCTACCCAAACTATTTGATAAAGGGATTGATCTGAGATCGAGCCTGTATTCGGAGGACCCCACAGAGGTCAATCCGAGGGAGATCGAAGCTAGCTCCCGAAATTTGTTGTCATGGGCGGTTAATTTATTGTTTAACGCCAATAGTCGGAGAGACTGGTACCTGAGGGAGATATCTAATAACCACAATTGATTTCGTTGTCATGAGCGAGTAGGTGTGATCTACAGTTCTCTCGTGGCGTTTTGATAGCCTTCTGTCTCGGTATTAAAAAGATCGGGAGGTTGGTGTTGTAAGACGAAGCCCTGATATTCTAATGGCTTGTTTGTGCCAGGGCCTGGATGGCTTAAATGTATCTTTGATGAGGGAGAAAATATGGTTTGTGAGAGACTGACAAACTGTAGAATGTTTGATAGCGACCAAAGATGCCATGGTTTTTCGCTGGGCTGAGGACAGATTTAAGCCTATGTCAATCAGAGTAAAAATTTGGGGTTGTCGCGGGAGCATTGCTTGTCCAGCCCCGACACATTTGAAATATGGGGGCAATACCACCTGTCTCGAGGTGGATGCAGGCAATCAAAAGTTCATATTGGATTGTGGAACAGGCATTCGCAATTTAGGCCAACATCTGACAACTACGGATTTTGAGCATTGCGATATACTATTAACACACACACATTGGGATCATATTAACGGTTTCCCTTTTTTCGCGCCCGCATTTAATCCCGCGTACCAGTTCGATGTTTACGCTGGTCACCTTATGGATAAGGGGGGGGTGCAGAATGTTATGGAGAGCCAAATGGACAATCCAATGTTTCCTGTGCCCTTGGACGCGATGAAGGCACGACTAAGTTTCAACGATTTTAGCGCGGGAGATGTCCTTGATATCGGCAAAACAGCAAAGGTGAGGGTTTTGACCGCGCCGCTAAATCATCCTAATGGTGCAACTGGTTACAGAATTGAGTGCGAGGGCAAGGCGTTCTGTTTGATCACAGATACAGAACATACACCCGGTAGTTTGGACCGAAACATACTCTCACTCATAGAAGGGGCAGATCTTGTCATCTATGATAGCACGTACACAGACGACGAGTTTTCCTCAAAAATTGGGTGGGGGCATTCAACTTGGCAGGAGGGAATAAGACTTTGCAAAGCGTCCGAGGTCAAACGTCTTGGTATTTTCCACCATGATCCAGAGCATGACGACGACTTTATGGATAACGTTGCTTTGCAAGCTGCCGCAGTTTGGGACAAGTCGTTTGTAATTCAGGAAAATATGGATTTACTTCTCTGAGCACCACAGGCATTTTTATGTTCAAGCCGTTATGACTCAATTTTTACGGACTCTCTTCGTAACTCTCGGGATTTTCGCCTGAATTTTGGGATCTTTAATTCTTCATAAATCGGTTGTCGGTTTATGCGTATTATAACTCTTCGATTTGCGCGTTGATTTTCAACAATGGCGAACCCTTCTTCGTCCCGATTAGGCATCTTCGGTTGGGTGTCAGCGTATCCTACAGCCCTGAGGCGATTTTTAGCGACGCCGTAAGGCTGTTTGTTTATATCCGTTCTGTCATCTTGAGAGGTGGCAGATAAAAAGAATCGGACGACCGTTGCCGCCCTGTTACCAGACAGTTCCCAGTTGGAGGGAAAGCGGTCCGTGCTAATTGGTTCGTCGTCAGTGTGGCCCTCAACCGTAATATTAAAATCCTTGTAAAGAGGCGTTGCAATTTCATCGTATACTTGCTCAAGAAATGGAATGGCCTGCTCCACAAGCTCTGCTGATCCCGGCCGAAAGAAAGCTCCACTATCCAATTCAAGAGTTATGCTTCCGACAGCGTCTGTAGCCACTTTGGCAACATCATCAGCACCCTCGTTTATCACGGTTTCTTTGATTGCGTCCTGTAAAACGTTCTGTTTTGACTCAGTTGGTGTGTCTGAGAAGTTCTCCGCAACTCCGTTAGCCACCTTATCCAGCATATCTAGGTCAACTTTTGAAAAAGAAACTAGCAGGACAAAAAATGCCATTAGCAATGTTATTGCATCCGCATAAGTGGCCATCCAACTTTCATCGGGTGGCTCGGGCGGAGGTGACGGGGGGGCTGCCATTGATTTACCTGTGAAATGATTATTTTTTGATGTCTTTATCTATGTTAAAATGTATCGCTGGATCCAAGTATCCATTCATTTTGTCCTGGATATAGCGTGGGCCTTTTTGATCAGCGAGTAGCACAAGTCCCTCTGCAACAAGGTAATTACGAAAACGCAGTATTTCCTCTCTTTGCTGGACCTTGTCTGCGGTCGGAACAAATATAAGGCGTTGGAACAGAACGCCATAAAGTGTGGTGATCAGGGCAATCGATAGGCTGGGACCCAGGGTTGTTGGATCATTCAGGTTGCCCAACATAATTACCAAACCGACCAAAGTTCCGATCATACCAAAAGCGGGGCAGCAAGCACCAATATTACTGAGTATTTTTGCCTGCACCGTATTTCTTCCGTAGGTCGTCTCAATCGTATTTGAGAGTATTTCCCTGACGTCGTCTCCAGAGTAACCAGAAATGACGAGGTCTGCACCAAATGCCAAGAAAGAGTCGACCTTGCCTTTTTTTACCTCGCTCTCAAGCGCAGGGATACCACTCTTCTGAACGACGTAAGCCCACCTGATTATTCTGCCGACTTCACCTTTTATCAGATTACGGCCAATGGTCGGGGCTCCATGGATTTTGTAAGTCATTTTGAGGGCTAACATGACGTAACGTAGTTCATATGACACAAAAGAGGCCGCTAGTGCGCCACCAACCACGATAATAAAGCTAGAGAGACTTACAAACACGCCATAGTTATCGGTGCTCATAAAAATAGCACCCACAAACAAGCCAATGCCTGCAAAAAATCCTACAAGGGTACCAATCGACATTAATTACGTCCTCATAACCATAGAAGCTAAGCTCTGAGTGTATGTATAAATCAGAAATATTTCGTTAAGAGTTGACTGCCCAACTATTGAAATTTTAATTGTTCGTTGTCAGAGACATAGCCTATTTTTATGTAACGCGCTCACGATCCGGACAAAGTCTCGAAGGTCAAAGTTCCGACAACAAATAGATTAGAATAATTTAACTTCATATTGCGCTCTCGGGGTGTTTAGGTCAAGCTGACGCCAAAGCTTGCGGTGGCAATCTTTTGAGTGAAGATCAATTAGGGTTCAACTTTTTCCTGGATGAATTTTGATGGTAAAACCTTCGAAAAAATTATCACTTTTGGACCAAATACTGGGTCTATCGATACAAAAAATATTCGGGGTTTTCGGCACCCAGGGGCGGGGTTCGCCAGAGAACAAAAAGCAGCGGAAATTTAAGATCGGAAAAGCTCGCTGGATTGGACTCGCTCTACTTTCGTTTTTTATGGCTGTTAGGGTTTTTGACCCGGGCCCTCTGGAGACCGTCCGATTGAAAGTTTTCGATTATTATCAGAATATTAAGCCTCGTGAAATTCCTAAAGACAGCCCCATCGTTATCATTGATCTAGATGAAGATAGCCTCAGGGAAGTAGGTCAATGGCCTTGGCCTCGAAATCAGGTAGCACAAATAGTCTCAAACGCTTTTAAGTTGGGAACCGCGGTGCTTGGGTTCGACATAATTTTTGCTGAACCCGATCGAATGAATGGTGACAACGTGGTGAAAAGCCTGGTTGGTCTTGATCCGGAGACCATTGCGAAACTGAGGTCGATTCCAAAAAACGACTCAATTTTTGGCAAGACAATCAAAAGCGCGAAAAGGATAGTAGTTGGCCAAACTGTTCTTCCAATCGAGAGAGTATATCAGGACCGGAAGCCTCTCAAAAATAGAGTTTTTGAGCGTCAGGCCAAGGGAGCACCGAAACCCCAGGAATGGGTGACGGAGGTTGGCGGTATTCTTAGGAATGTGCCGGAAATCGAGCGTATGGCGGCGGGGCACGGTCTTTTGGCACTTGAACCAGAGGTGGATGGCATCGTACGGCGTGTGCCCTCCTTTTTTAAGCACAGTGATCGTTTATATCCGGCTCTGGGCATCGAGGTTATGCGCCTTGCTACTGGCAGGCGGGGCGTTGTCGCTCAGGGAGGGGTCGCCGGCATTGAGCAAGTAAAAATTGGGCCTAGGCGAAGATACACAATACCACGAGCAATACTCGATGACGCCAGTGTCCCAAAACTTCCATATAACCCCGGGTATAACCGCCTACTTTTCCTGGAGATTGATGCGGGCCAGGGGGAAAAAAAGCTTATTCACCGTGGATCCCTTGCAAAAGTCAGCAAAAAATACCGTATAAAGAAGTTCAAGCCTAAAGCACCTTTTGACCCTGATAAAATCGCGTTACTCACGATGGCGGCTGTGGGTGCAAAAACAGATCGTAATGGGCGAATGTGGCCCTATTTTAGCAAATCAGACGCGTCAAAATATGTTTCTGCCAAAGACGTCTTGTCAGGATCCGTGGATCCAGCAAAAATGCGGGGTAAAATAGCGCTAATTGGAACATCCGCGGCTGGACTTCTCGATATCAAAACAGTGCCGACTGAACGTTTTATTCCCGGTGTGGAAATACACGCTCAACTTATCGAGTCTGTTCTTACACAACAGTTTCTTACGCGACCAGCGTATGCAGATGTAGCTGAGATGGCTCTGGCACTGATCGCAGGCCTAATAATGATAGTGTTGGTCCCAAGTTTAGGGGCCAAGTGGTCGCTCCTATTTTTCGCAGTCGTTAGCATATCTGCAGGTGCTACGTCGTGGTTTTTGTTCTCAGAGGAGAAGGTTCTAATCGACGCGGCATTTGGTATTACCGCGATACTGATAATTTATGGAACATTGACATATCTGGGCTATTCTTCCGAAGAGGCTCAGCGACGCCAAACACGGGATGCTTTTAGTAAATATTTGTCCCCGGCGATGGTTGAGAGCGTAGTAGAAGATCCGTCACTTCTGACCCTCGGTGGCTCTAAGCGAGAAATGACGCTGCTTTTCTGCGATGTAAGGGGCTTTACAAGTATCTCTGAACTCTTTGATGCGGAAGGTTTAACAGTATTAATAAACAAGCTTCTTACCCCACTGACGGATATCATATTGGAACGCAATGGAACCATCGATAAATACATGGGAGATTGCATTATGGCCTTTTGGAATGCGCCTTTGGACGACATAAAGCATGCCGAGGATGGCTGCCGGTCGGCGCTTGCAATGGTGCAGGCGATGGCTCCGCTAAATGCTAGATTAGAGCAGGAAGCAAAAGAGGAAGGGCGAAAACACTTGGACCTTAAGGTCGGTTTGGGTTTGAATTCGGGAGAGGCCGTTGTTGGCAATATGGGCACCTCCCAGCGCATGGATTATTCAGTTTTGGGAGATACGGTAAATACCGCTGCCAGGCTTGAGGGCCAATCCAAGACCTATGGTGTCGACATTGTAATCGGGCCTAACACGTACGAACAAGTTCAAGAATTCGCTACTATTGAACTGGATTTAATCCAAGTTAAAGGGAAAACAGTTGGTCTGCAAATTTATGCTTTGTTGGGTGATGAGGAAATAGCCAAGGATCCCGCGTTTATTTCAATAAAAAATACAGTTTCAGAAATGATCAGAGTCTACCGAAGTCAGGATTTGGATGGGGCAAAAAAATTAATCCAAAGGGTTCGTGAGGAGGCGGAATCTGCTGCGGGTCAGGAAGTGGGGCCACTTTTAGCTGTCAAAGCTGCCTCCAGCGATCGATTTAGGTTAGACGTTTTGTGCGAGCTTTATGAGTCTAGAATCAGTCAGTATGAGGTTTCTCCGCCTCCAGAAAATTGGGATGGTGTATTCATAGCAACAACTAAGTAAGAAAACTCTCGAGCACAAAATTTGAGAGAATTTTTCATGCTTGGATAAGCTGAATGTAGATCTAGTCTGCTTCTTAACTAGAAACTGTGCATTCACCCAACTGATGACGATTTAACGATAGAGGTAAAGATTTTTAGGTTCGACTTTAGTCTGGAGTAAGTGACTTTGAATACAGATTTGGGAATAGAAAATCGTCACCTTAGGGAAACTGTCGTGTCGGTTAGAGCCGCACTGGAGAAAGCAATTTTTGAGAAAGATGCTGCGGTTCAGCAGGCGGTTCAACGTTCTGCAGACGAGATCCAGCAACTGAAAGACACGGCGACGGGTCTTAGGGA